>NZ_JBEPMC010000004.1:0-627553 GCF_040545535.1 Mesorhizobium robiniae | reverse complement strand
GAGCTGCTTCCGCATCAATGCCTCCACTCGATTCGGAAGCCTTGAATCACAACTCTGCGCTGGCGGGAATCCTAATTGAGTACAGACCCTAGTCGGTTGGTTCTGGAGAAAGGCGGGAAAGTAGACCGCGGACCGAGAAACGCAGGCCATCCGGCGCGAAGATAAGATCAGGAGGCTCTCCAAACAGACCGGTCAAAGCGGCGCGCATGTACCGTGTTCCGTATCCTACGCGCGAGGGGTCAATGACCAACGGGCCCCCCGATTCGATCCACGTCAGCGTCAACGCTGGTTCCGAGCTCGAGGTAATCTTCCATTCCAGACGAATCCGGCCTTCGGGCTGGGATAGACCACCATACTTGATGGCGTTTGTTGCGAGTTCATGAAGGCAGAGGGCGAGGGTTGTGCCGGCCTCGCGCGAAAGCAGCACCTCAGGTCCCTCGATGATGACGCGGCTTTGCCGGTCCGAACTGTATGGCGCAAGGATGGAATTGGCGACATCCATCAAAGGCACCGTCTCACCTCCTGCAGCAAAGACCGCGGAATGAACATTCGACAAAGCTCTCAATCGTCCTTTGAAATCTTCTGCGAGGCCGTCTGCCGAGGTTGCACCGCGCCGCGTCATCTCGAAGATGGATACGACGGTTGCCAGGATGTTTTTCACCCGATGGTTTAGCTCGTGGCGCAGCTCCGTCTCCCGCTCAAGGTAATCGCGCACATCGCGCTGGCGGGCTCTGGTGAGGAGTGCGGACTGGATGCCGCTTATCAATTCCAGCGCCGCCACGGGACGTTGATAGAATATCTGGCGTGAGCGTGGCCAGGCGGCATTCAAGGCCGCTTGGATGCGCACCTGAGACGCCGCACGGTCGAGCAGGACTATAATGGGAATTTCCGACCAGTTCGGCTGGTGTTGAAGGAAGCTGGCGATTGTAGCGATTGCCGCTGGATCTAGGGCTTCATGCGTAACGACAAGCACGCCCGGCGATTCTGCAAGCAGATTTCCCAAGTCTGCCGTGCTGGCTGCTTTGGCCCGGACGCCGCGTTCCTGCAGCAGGGAGGCCGTGTAAGAGGCGTCCTTGCGGTAGGGCGCCAATATGAGTACCCAATCGAGTGTTCCCACACCGTTATGCTCGGTGTCGCTCACGTCTCAGGCAAAGGATTGTAAGCAACGACCGAAACACCGGAACTCGCGATGAAGAGTTCCCGGACATCGAGGTCGTGCGGGCCGTGGCGCTTCTTGACGACCGTAATATTGCGCCTTAGTCGGCCCTCATGCTCGGCCATGCGAAGAAGAAGCACCGTGTCACCGAGAAAGCTGACATCCACGTCGATCCCGACATTTTGTCCAAGCAATCCATGCTGAGCGACAATGAGCATGGTCAGCACGTCCGCACGCGCGAGATGTTTGAGGAGAGACTGGATATCGAGCACCGCTTTTTCGCGATGTGGGAGCGAATTCAGATAGCCGGTGAAGCTGTCGATCACCACAACGCGCGTATTGTTGCGGCTGACCACTTGCTGCACGATCTGGCCGAACTCGCCCGGCGAGATCTCGTTCGGGCTGAAATCGTAGATGACCAGTTGACCGTCCTTGTGGAACTGCCGCAGATCCATCCCCAAGCCTTCCGACCGGCGAAAGAATGTCTCCAGCCGCTCCTCGAACAGAAAAAGGGCAACGCTCTCGCCGCGCTGAAGAGCCGCGGTGGCATAAAGCGACGACATCGTCGACTTGCCGGTCCCGGACTGGCCAATCACGAGCGTGATCGTTCCTGACTCCTGACCTCCGCCGAACATCTCGTCGAGGGCGTCGACCCCGGATTTGATCAGTTGCGGCTTGGCAACGTCGGTGGCCGAACCGGGCACAATCCTCGGGAACACGACGATGCCTTCGCCCTCGCGAATGGCCATGTCGTGATAACCGTCGGCATAGGGCACACCGCGCATCTTACTTACTTCGATGCGACGGCGTACGGCACCATAATCCTCAAGGGATTTGTCAAGCCGGATCACGCCGTGAGCGATGCCCTCTATCTCCTCGCCGTTGTGATCGCCGCCGCTGGTTTGTGTGTCGAGAAGCATCGCAATAATGCCTCGGTTGGCGAGGAAAGCCTTGAAGCCTATCAGTTCGCGGCGAAACCTCGGCGTGTCGCCGGTGATCAGCCGGATTTCAAGCAGGGAGTCGTAAACCAGCCTATGTGGTTTGTGTTCTTCGATCGCGCGTTCGATCGCCTTGCGCGTCTCATCCAGCCGAAGGTCGGCGGTCTGAAAAATGGTCTGGTCGGCTGCGCCACTCACGGTCTCAGAAGCTGAAAGTTCTTCGACACGAATTCCATCGAGCGTCCAGCCGTGTGAAGACGCAATCGCTTGGAGCTCGGAGGCGGTTTGCGAAAGGCTGACATAGATGCAGCGCTCACCGGCCGCCACCCCCGCGCGCAGAAATTGCAAGGCAGTGGTTGTCTTGCCTGCGCCTGGATCGCCTTGCACGATGTAAAAATTCGAAGCTGGCAGTCCACCGCGGAGAATTTCGTCCAAGCCGGCGATACCGGAACTTACAACGGGCTGTTTCTTTCGCTCTGCCATGTTTGCCTCGTGTCCAACAGGTTGGGACCCGTAAGCCCATCGTCGGGTATCAAATGCGTTCGAAAGATGACAGCGGGCAAACCTGTCGGCCGTTTGTTGAGGCGCCTCAATTCTCTGAACTCGTTTTCTGTAATCGGCGCGCCCGTGCAAGGCAAGTTGTCAGCTCGAATAACCTGAAAATGCGGTGTGGGTCGTGGCGGTCGCCGGCAGGATCCACAACGAGCACCCTGTTGCAGTCGTTTTGCGCACGGCTCTTGAACGTCGCCGGGAACCAATGCTGCGCGATGGAATTTTGTATAGTTAAGCCAAGAAGATGGATGGGGGGAATGATTCAACGGACAACCAATATCGGCGACGAGGATCGTTATCGCACTCTCGTCCAGGCCGTCACCGACTACGCGATCTATATGCTGGATCCCTCCGGGATTGTGAACAGCTGGAACGCAGGCGCCGAGCGGTTTAAAGGCTATTTCTCCGGCGAGATCATTGGTCAGCATTTCTCACTTTTTTATACGGCTGAGGATCGGGAAAGCGGTCTGCCCGCGCAGGCACTGGAAATAGCAGCCCGCGAGGGCAAGTTCGAGAGCGAAGGCTGGCGGGTCCGCCGCGACGGGACTCGTTTCTGGGCTCATGTCGTAATTGATCCGATCCGCGACCCTAGCGGCCAATTGACCGGCTTCGCCAAAGTCACCCGTGATCTTACCGAGCGAAAGAAAGCCGAGGAGGAACTGCGCAAAAGCCAGGAGCAGTTTCAACGTCTGATTCAGGGCGTGACAGACTATGCGATCTATATGCTCGACCCTGAAGGAATAATTACGAGCTGGAACTCGGGCGCAGAGCGCATCAAAGGCTATTCGGCAGATGAAATAATCGGCAAGCACTTTTCGCAGTTCTATACGCCGGAAGATCGCGAGCGAGGCAGCCCGCAGCGTGCGCTGGAGACCGCTGCTCGTGATGGACGCGTTGAACGGGAAGGCTGGCGGGTACGCAAGGACGGCACCAGGTTCTGGTCACACGTGGTCATCGACGCAATTCGGGACGAGGACGGCAAGATCCTGGGATTTGCGAAGATCACGCGCGACATCACCGAACGCAAGAAGGCGCAGGAGTCATTGGACCAGGCGCGTGAGGCTCTTTTCCATTCACAAAAGATGGATGCGATCGGCAAGCTGACAGGCGGCGTCGCTCACGACTTCAACAATCTGCTGATGGCGGTTTTGGGTAGTCTCGCGTTGCTTCGCAAACGGCTGCCCGCCGATCCGCAGTTATTGCGTCTCCTCGACAATGCCGTGCTCGGCGCACAGCGGGGCGCGTCGTTGACGCAGCGCATGCTGGCTTTTGCCCGGCGGCAGCAGCTCGACCCAAAGCCTGTCGAAATTATTGGCCTGATACAGGGAATGAAGGAGTTGTTGGAGCGATCGCTAGGCTCCAGGGCTATTATAGAGACCAAATTCCCGCTTTCGCTCAACCAGGTCATGGTTGATGAAAGCCAAATCGAACTCGCACTGCTTAATCTTTGCGTCAATGCCAGGGACGCCATGCCTGACGGTGGGACGATCTTGATCTCCGCCCGGGAGGAAAGCATCGGCCAAAGTCAGGATGCTGGTTTGGCACCAGGGCAATACGTCTGCCTCTCAATAACTGACACCGGCGAAGGAATGGACGAGGAAACGCTTGCCCGCGCGACGGAACCGTTCTTCACCACAAAAGGCGTTGGCAAGGGAACCGGCCTGGGTCTCTCGATGGTGCATGGGATGATGGAACAGATGGGCGGGCGCCTGCTTCTCCGGAGCCGCAAGGGAGCAGGCACGACCGCGGAAATGTGGCTGCCGGTGGCTGCCACGACCTCAGATCTCGCGCGCGAGCAGGACGTCCTCAGCCAGCAAACCACCGAGGTTGCCCCTCTGCGAATCCTGGCAGTGGATGACGATGCCCTGGTGCTGTTGAATACCGCTGCCATGCTTGAGGACCTTGGGCATACCGTTGCGGAGGCGCATTCGGCAATGGCAGCGCTTCGACTGTTGGAGGAGCAGTCGTTCGACCTCGTCATAACGGACCACGCGATGCCGAAGATGACTGGCCTACAGCTGTTCGATGCAATCAAGGATAAGTGGCCGAATGTTCCCGTAATCATAGCGACAGGTTACGCTGAGCTGCCGGGTGCTAGGGAGATGAAGATTCTCAGCAAGCCGTTCACAGAACACGAATTAGCGAGCGCGATAGCCAGCACTGCCGTTTAGCCACCGGATTACCAACTGCTGGAAGGTGAACGAGCCGGCCTTCAAGAACCAAGTGCTTAATTCTATCCCAGCCCTAATCTCTTCCCCAATGAGGCCGGCGCATCGAAAAGATCTCGCTGACACTGGCATAATCCATATAGCCGAGACGGCCGACAGTGCCTGCCTTGACGATATCGAACAGGCCGTCGTTCAGGAACGCATCGTCGATATGCACGCCGACAACTTCACCGGTAACGACGACAGCGCTGGTCGGCGTCCCATCCAGCGCCTTTGGCCGCAGGATTTCCGTCACCCGGCATTCGAGCGCCGCCGGCGCCGCCGCCACGCGGGGCGGCGCAACGAGGCGCGAAGGCGCCATGATGAGATCGGCATAGTCGAATTCGCTGACGCCGCGCGGCGCATCGACCGCCGTGCGGGCCATTTTTTCAGCGAGATCGCGGCTGACGAGGTTGGCGACGAACTCACCTGTCTCTTCGGCGAAGGTGCCGCTGTCCTTCTCGCCTTCGGACGAGAACCAGACGATGAAGGGTCTGGTCGAAAATGCGTTGAAGAAGGAATAGGGGGCGAGGTTGATCTTGCCGGCCTTGTTCACTGTGGAGATCCAGCCGATCGGCCGCGGCGCCACGATCGCCTTGGACGGGTCGTGCGGTAGTCCATGACCCTTTGCCGGCTCGTAGAACATTCAGCCCACCCAGGGTCCTGCATAGTCGGCGTAGAGTTTTGTCGAATCGGGCCGCGGCCGCTCCGGCGCCGGCCCTTGGTAGGAGCCGATATGGACGAAGCCGACAACGCGCTCATGCGGCGCCAGCCCCAGGATCGCCCTGCCCTCCGGCACATCGGAATACCAGTTACTGATCATGTTGGTCCCATAACCCAGCGCATTGGCTGATATCATCAGGTTCATCGCCGCCATGCCGCCCGACAGGAACATCTCCCATTGCGGGATTTTTGGGTTTTCCTTCGGGCTCGATATTACGCCGATCACCAGCGGCGCGCGCGAAAAACGCGCCAGTTCCTGGTTGCGGCGGCCCTCCGGCAGCGGCCCTTCGCGCTGTTCGGCAAGGGCTGCCAACTTCTTGCCGATCTCGACGCGTGCTTCGCCCCGGTAGAGAATGAAGCGCCAGGGTTCCAGCCGGCCATGGTCCGGCACCCGCGAGGCAGCGGCAATCATCGTCGCGATGTCGGCGTCGCTGGGCGCCGGTTCCTTCAACTCCGGGATCGGCGCGGAATTTCGGATCAGCAGAAAGTCGATGATCGGCGACGCCATGGGCGCAAGTCTCCTTGGATTTGAGCTGAAGCGCACCATCGGAACATCGGGCGGCTTGGGCATTGGCGCGGCGCGCCGGACGGTAGAGCTCGAAACAGACTTGGTCCGGACTCTTAAGCCTTGAAATTGCCACCGCCTTGGGCTTCAAAGCAAGGCATGTTTGAGGGGTTCCTGCGCCTTTTCCCAATCTGGCTTGGCACCGCACTGTTCATGGTGCCGGTTTCGTCCGCCGTCGCGCAGGATGTGGACGGCCTTAGCGACCTAAAGCTTCCCGGAATTTCGAGCTATGCGTCTCCGAGCAACGAGAAATCGCTGGCACTGGGGAGCAGCGGGGCGATCACCCTGTCTGCGCAATTGACGGACAAGGGGTCCGATATCACGCGCGGCATCGTCTGGCGCGTCTTCAAGCCTGAACCGACCGGCGACGGCAAGCTGCCGATGGTCGCTTCCGCCCACGGCGGCAGCGCGGTGTTTCAGCTCGAGCCCGGCAGCTATCTGGTCCATGCCTCCTACGGCCGAGCCGGCGCAACCAAGCGCATTACCGTCGGCAAGGACGCCAAGCGCGAAAGCCTCGTGCTCGATGCCGGCGGCCTGAAGCTCGATGCCGTGCTGTCGGGCGGCGTACGCATACCGCCGAAGAAACTGCGCTTTTCGATCTATGAGGGCCAAGCCGAAGCCAATCACGATCGGGCCCTGATCATACCCGACGTCGAGCCGAACAGCGTCGTGCGGCTGAACGCGGGCGTCTACCACGTCGTCTCGACCTACGGCTCGGTTAATGCCGTCATCCGCTCCGACATCCGCGTCGAGGCCGGCAAGCTGACCGAAGCGGCGGTCGAGCATCATGCGGCGGAGATGACTATGAAGCTGGTGCGCGAGCCGGGCGGAGAGGCGATTGCCGACACGTCCTGGTCGTTGCTCAACGAATCCGGCGATCCCATCAAGGAAACCGTCGGCGCCTTTGCCTCGATGGTGCTGGCCGAGGGCGACTACACCATCATCGCCAAGAACCGCGACCGCATCTACCAGCAGGATTTGACGGTCGTGGCCGGGCAGAACAAAGAAATCGAGGTCCTCGCCACCGAGGCCTCGGCGATCGATCCCCAAGAAGGCGCCGACTAAACCATCCGAAACTGCCGTGCGGGTTTAGCGTCCGGCAGCGTATGATTTGGCTGATCAGGCCGCCTTGCGCATCCGTCGCGGCAGGATTTGGCCACGGCCGCGCGGTTCGGCGGGCGCCAGATCGAAAACGCCACGATGGAGGCGGTCGAGCAAGGCCTTGCGGTCGCGCAGCGGCTCCAGTTCGTCCCATTCCAGCACGTCGCCGACACGCACCTCGATCGATTTTCCGGACAGCCGCGCGAACTCATGGATGAGCAGTGAGATGCGCAGCGTCAGCGAAGCCTTGCCGACGAACTTCGCCACGCGTCCGTCACGCTCGGCCATGTTCATCGGTCCGCTAACCAAGTGGAACAGCCGGCCGTTCTGACCGGAAAAGTGCATCGGAATGACCGATGCCTTGGCATCCTGGACGAGACGGGCCGGGAACATCTTCCACGGCAGATCGCGCGCCCGGCCAAAACCTTTCGGCGCGGTGGCAACGCCGCCCGCCGGGAAGACGACGATGATGACGCCCTCTTTCAGCAGCCGCACCGCCTCATGGCGCACCGCCATATTGTTCTTCAGCGCGTCTTTGGTCTCGGAAAAGTCGATCGGCAGCGAATAGGGCTCCATCTCGCGGATCTTGAGTAGATCCTTGTGGATCATGACGCGGAACGGGCGCTGAAGCTGCTCGGCCAGCGAGAGCACCGCAATACCGTCGCCGATGCCGAATGGATGATTGGCGACGATCACCAGCGGCGTGTCGGGCAGCCTTGCCGGCGGCCATTGGCCGGCGGTCCGCACTTTGACGTCGATCAACTCCAGCATGCGGCTGAACACGCGCTCGCCGGCCGGCACCACATGGCGGCGCCAGAAATCATAGAGTGCCGCGAAACGATCGCGGCCGGACAGGCCTTCGATGGAATGGATGAACCAGCGCGTCAATGCCGGTTGATGCGGACTGGCGTAGGAAAGTTCGGGGAACGGTCTTTCGCGCATCTTCAGCTTAAGCATGAAGGCTCGTTACAAGGCTGGCGTGACAAGCATATGAAAACAGTGGGCATATGAAAACGGTGGGGCATGTGAAAACGGCGGTGAATCGCTCCACCGCCATTCGTCGACGATCTGGCTGAAACTCAGGCCGCTTGCTTGCGCCTGCGGTCGGGCGTCACCGCCTCTTCGGTAAGCATTGCCAACGCTTGGCCAAGGCCAAGCGATTCCTGGTCGCGCGAGCCGAGCCGGCGGATGTTGACCGTCTCTTCCTCCGCCTCGCGCTTGCCGCAGACGAGGATGACCGGAACCTTGGCCAGGCTGTGCTCGCGGACCTTGTAGTTGATCTTCTCGTTGCGAAGATCGGCTTCCGCCAGCAGCCCCGCCGCCTTCAACTGCGCCACGACCTTTTGGGCGTAATCGTCGGCATCGGAGGTGATCGTCGCCACCACCACTTGCAGCGGTGCGAACCACAGCGGGAAATGGCCCGAATAATTCTCGATAAGGATACCGAGGAACCGCTCCATCGAACCGCAGATGGCGCGATGCACCATGACAGGCTGCTTCTTTTCCGAATCGGAGCCGATGTAGAAGGCGCCAAAACGCTCCGGCAGGTTGAAATCGACCTGCGTGGTACCGCATTGCCAGTCGCGGCCGATCGCGTCCTTCAGCACATATTCGAACTTCGGCCCGTAGAACGTGCCCTCGCCCGGATTGACGCCCGTTTTGATCCGGTTGCCCGACCGCGCTGCGATCTTGTCGAGCACGTCCTGCAGCACGCCCTCGGCATGATCCCACATCGCGTCGGTGCCGACCCGTTTTTCGGGGCGGGTCGCCAGCTTGACGGTGATTTCGTCGAAGCCGAAATCGGCATAGGTCGACAGGATCAGGTCGTTGATCTTGATGCATTCGTCGGCGAGCTGTTCCTCGGTGCAGAAGATGTGGGCATCGTCTTGGGTAAAGCCGCGCACGCGCATCAGCCCGTGCAGCGCGCCGGATGGCTCGTAGCGATGCACATTGCCGAATTCCGCAAGCTTTACCGGCAGATCGCGGTAGGACTTCAGCCCGTGCTTGAATATCTGGACGTGGCCGGGGCAGTTCATCGGCTTCAGCGCAAAGACCCGGTCGTCGTCGGTGTCGTCGCCAGCAACCGTCACCTTGAACATATTGTCCCGGTACCAGCCCCAGTGGCCCGACGTCTCCCACAGGCTCTTGTCGAGCACTTGCGGCGCGTTGACCTCCTGATAGCCTTGCTCGTCAAGACGGCGGCGCATGTAGTTGACCAGGTTCTGGAACATCCTCCAGCCCTTGGCATGCCAGAAGACGACGCCCGGCCCCTCTTCCTGAAAATGAAACAGGTCCATCTCGCGGCCGAGTTTCCGGTGATCGCGCTTTTCGGCTTCCTCCAGCATCGTCTGATAGGCTTCAAGCTGTGCCTGGTCTGCCCAGGCCGTCCCATAGATGCGCGTCAGCATCGGGTTGTTCGAATCGCCGCGCCAATAGGCGCCGGCCACCTTCATCAACTTGAAAGCGTTGCCGATCTGCCCGGTCGAGGCCATGTGCGGACCACGGCAGAGATCGAACCAGTCACCCTGCGCATAGATCTTGAGATCCTGATCCTCCGGGATAGCGTCGATCAACTCGAGCTTGTAGCGCTCGCCCTTGTCGGCAAACACTTTTTTCGCCTTTTCGCGCGACCAGACCTCTTTGGTGAACGGCTTGTTGCGCGCGATGATCTCGCGCATCTTCTTCTCGATCACCGGAAAATCGTCGGGCGTGAACGGCTCGTTGCGGGCAAAGTCGTAGTAGAACCCATTCTCGATCACCGGGCCGATGGTCACCTGCGTACCCGGCCACAATTCTTGCACGGCCTCGGCCAGCACGTGCGCTGCGTCATGGCGGATGAGCTCAAGGGCGCGTGGATCATCGCGGGTGATGATCTCGACCTTGCCGGACTTGCCGAGCGGATCGGAAAGATCGCGCACCACGCCATCGATCGAGTAGGCCACGGCCTTCTTGGCCAGCGACTTCGAGATCGATTCCGCCAGGCCGGCGCCGGTCATCGCCGCTTCATAGTCGCGGACGGAGCCATCGGGAAATGTCAGGGAAACGGAATTCAGCATAGAGTTCTCCTATCCAGTCCCGCAAACGAGCGCGGGTGGTGAAATGCATGTCGCCCAAAAGTGCGCAGCGGTTTTAGGACCACCGGATGCGTCCGGCGGCAGTCTTTTATGGGCAGATTCCCGTGCCGTAAAGGCGAATGGGCGATCGCTTACTCTTGTTTGATGAGATTCGGCAGTTCTTTCAGGAATACCGCCCGCGTCTTGAGGCCCTTGGGCGTGTCGGATCGTTTCGTATCGACCACCAGGCGGGCAAAGACGATCTTGCGACCATCTCTTTGCGCCCAGCCGACAAACCAGCCAAGCGAGCGTTTGACCTTGTCGGCGTCGTTGCCAAGCCTGGTGGTCCCGGTCTTTCCCTGCACGGTCCAGCCACCGGCCTGGAAGGTCGGCAAGATCGCTTCGGTCATGGCGTAAGCCTTGTCCGAAACCGGCAGTTTGCGGTCGAGCAGCCGGCGCAGGAAATCGACCTGTTCCAGGGGCGATATTTTGAGGGAAGAGTTCACCCAGGACCGAGTGAGGCTATCATTCTTACCGGCAGTGCCGGAAACATCCGAGTTGCCATAGTCGAGCTTCGACACGTAGCCGGCGAAGCCCTCGCTGCCGAGCCGGCGGGTGATTTCTCGCGAAAACCACAGGACCGAATCCCTTTCCCAGATCGTCGGGTCGACGGTTTTCTGGTCCCGCTTCACCGCCTTGAACTCAGGCTTGTAGTCCCAACTCGGCCTGTGCTCGTCGCTCAGGATTCCCGCGTCGTAGCCGATCAGGGCCAATGGGACCTTGAACGTCGAAGCGGGACTGAAGCGCTGGTCGCAAACCCCTTGCTGATACAGCGTCTCGCCGCTTGCAGCATCCAGGATCAGCGTGCATTCGACGTCCCTCAGCGGCGCAGATTGAGCGCGGATCGGAAAACCAAAAAACCAGGCCAGAAGGTAGAGAACCACGGCGAAGACGAATGGACGGCGGTCTATCTCACGCATTTGGCAAACTCTCCTGAGGGCTGTCAGGAGCGGCTTAGCGAGGTGTCTTGTCTCGATTTTGTCTTAAATGCGCAAGATGCGGTTAAGCTTAGCAAATCGTAAAGATCTGCCCGATTGCTTGCGCCCCTAACCGCATCAGCTTTCCGGGGCACTGCGCTTTTTTCCGATCCGCCAGTACCGCCAAGGCGTGAACCATAGGTAGCGGTCTTCCAGCACCTCCGGCACACGGTCGATGCCATGCGTGCCGAAGGGCCCACAGCGCAGCACGCGGAAAAGCCCCATCCAGCCGCCGGCCCACAGGCCGTGGCGGGCGATCGCTTCGTGCGCGTATTCGGAACAGGTCGGCAGATGCCGGCAGGAATTGCCGACAAAGCCGGACAGCGTCAGCTGGTAAAAGCGCACGAGCGACGTGCCGAGGATTCGGCCCGGCGTCTTGCGCCACGGACCGGACCAGTTGCGCCCGCGCGGCGCCGCCAACGCGGCATGCGCATGTCGGTGCTCGTCGCTCATAGCAATCCCGGTGTTTTCTTCCTGCTGTCGATAGATGTGGACGTTGACCGGGGAAAGCAATGTTTTCTTCGATTTTCCAGACGCTTCCGATTGGCATTTCAACGGCCGCGCGGGGTCGCGCGGCCGATCGGGTGAATCGTCTGAGGCGAACCCGGTTCGGATCGCCGATTTCCATCGAATTCGGTGCGCGCCGGTCTTGGCAATTGATGTCTTGGCGATTGATATTGAAACGTCACGATCCGCACCACGTCGCCGAAAATATCCAGTAAATCGTTCACGGCTGATCTCCTTCGACGCCGATTAGACCGCTGCTGGCCTTCGTCCTCAAACGAGTATAATTTCCTAGTTGGATAACTTGAGATTATGCGAATGAAGCGCGGACGCCTCCCTCTGACGGCCCTCAGAAGCTTCGAGGCGGCTGGCCGCCACCTGAGCTTCAGCCGCGCGGCCGAAGAGCTCTATGTTTCGCAGGCGGCGATCAGCCGCCAGATACGCGAGCTCGAAACTTTCCTGCGCCAACCCCTGTTCTTACGCCACCATCGTAGCGTCGAACTGACCGATGCGGGCCGGCAGCTGCTTGGCCAGCTCGTCAGGAGCTTCGACGATATCGACCGACTGCTTTCGGAGTTGGCCGCCTCCCCGGCGCAGTCCGTGGTTCGTGTCAGCGTCGAGCCGTCGCTTGCATCCGTATGGCTGGTGCCGCGGCTCAACCGATTCCGCGAGTTGCGACCCGATATCGACGTTTCCCTGGAGGTCGACCCGAGATTAATAGAGTTCCGCAGCGATCAGCCCGAACTTGCCTTACGCTTCAGCGCGCACGCCACCTCATGGCCACGCAGTGAGGCCGAACAGCTTGCTTCGGTCGTCGATTCACCAGTTCTGTCGCCGGCGCTTCTTGCATCCGGCCCCGCTTTGGAAAAGCCGATCGACCTTGGTCGCTATACATTGCTGCACGAAGAAAGCCGTCAGGGCTGGGCGCGCTGGTTCGAAGCGGCCGGCGTGACCGCTGAAGCGGTGCCTGCGCGTGGCCCGATGCTGGCGGATGCTTCGCTTTCGAAGCAGGCAGCCTTGCTCGGACATGGTGTCGCGCTGGGCGATCTCTTGCAGATCGGCGAAGAACTTGCGTCCGGCGCGCTGATCAAGCCTTTCGACATCGACGTCGCATCCGGTGCCTATTGGCTGGTGGCCAGAAGTCTGAACGACCTTTCCGAGCCGGCCAGGGCTTTTGCCGACTGGATCCGGGCGGAATTCGCCGAAAACCAGCGTTTTCTTGCAGAGGTTTAAGCCGCCTGTTCGGCGCGCTTCTTTTCGATCTGGCCGATCGCGTCGACCACCGCATCGAAAGTCAGCATGGTCGAGGCATGGCGCGCCTTATAGTCGCGCACCGGTTCGAGATATCTGAGATCGGCAAAGCGACCTTCCGGCGGCGCGCCGTTTTCCTTCAGCATTTTCAGCATCGTCTCGCGAACGCTGCGCAATTCATCCGCGCTGGCGCCGATGACGTGCTGCGCCATGATCGAGGACGACGCCTGGCCAAGCGCGCAGGCTTTAACGTCATGGGCGAAATCGGTGACGACGCCGTCATCCATCTTCAGATCGACGGTCACCGTCGAGCCGCACAGCTTGGAATGCGCGCGCGCGGTTGCATCGGGACGGTCGAGCCGGCCGATCCGCGCGATATTCCCGGCAAATCCCAGAATTTTCGCATTGTAGACGTCGTCGATCATATTTTTCCAATCCGTCGCCGCCGAGCGAACAGCGATTGCCGCTGACGGTCTTCCTTTCGCTCGGTACGATCATATATAATGCTGGTAGTCGGGTATGGACAAGGTAACCAAACGGCCTCGTCCTTGCTCAATCAGTTCACGCCGCTTACGGGCTGGAAACAGGGCACGTTTCTAACACCCGAAAGGTCGTGGTCCGTTCAACTCGTTCCTCCTGAGAGGGGAACTACGGGAGACGCCTTTATGGATGCCGTCATCAAGAAATTCATGCCCCCGTCCGCCTATCTGGAAAAGCCGGTCACCGATCGGCCGACCGAAGCCGAAGCCGAGGCGGCGGTTCGCACGCTGTTGCGTTGGGCCGGCGACAATCCGGACCGGGAGGGCCTGGTCGATACGCCAAAGCGTGTGGTGAAGGCCTATCGCGAAATGTTCGGCGGCTACGACAAGTGCCCGGCCGAGGAACTCGGCCGCACATTCGAGGAAGTCGCCGGCTATGACGACCTTGTTCTTGTCAAGGACATAACATTCCATTCGCATTGCGAGCACCACATGGTGCCGATCATCGGCAAGGCGCATGTCGGCTATTTGCCGGACGGCAAGGTTGTCGGCCTGTCCAAGATCGCGCGCGTCGTCGATATCTTTGCCCAGCGCCTGCAGACCCAGGAGGCCATGACCGCCCAGATCGCAGGCGTCATCCAGGATGTGCTCGCTCCGCGCGGCGTCGCCGTCATGCTCGAAGCCGAGCATATGTGCATGGCCATGCGCGGCATCCGCAAAGAGGGCTCCACCACGCTGACCTCGACCTTCACCGGCGTCTTCAAGGACACGCCGGAGGAACAGGTCCGTTTCGTCACCATGGTGCGCGGCGGCAGGGGCTAAACGATCCTCGCCGGTCGCTAGCTATGATCCCGAGAAGTGGGAACCGGTTCTCGGATAAGATCATGGCCAAACAAGAAGCAGAGCCTCGTCCATTCCGATTCAGTCTGAATGGACGAGGCTCTGAATAAGGACCGGCGATGTCGGCAGTGGAATTTCCGAAAGCTCCATCAGACAAGAAGGCATTGGAAGAAGGCACGGTCTTTTCGCCGCGCTTCGATTCCAATGGGCTCGTCACCGCCGTCGTCACGGATGCCGAGGACGGCATGCTGCTGATGGTCGCGCACATGAACGCCGAAGCACTGGCGCTGACGCTTGAAACCGGCATCGCCCACTACTGGTCGCGCTCGCGCAGCGCTCTGTGGAAGAAGGGCGAAACGTCCGGGAACGTCCAGAAAGTCGTCGAGACGCTCACGGATTGTGACCAGGACGCCATATGGTTGCGCGTCAAAGTGATGGGCCACGACGCAACTTGCCACACCGGCCGACGTTCCTGCTTCTATCGGACGGTGGGACTGATCGACGGCAAGGGGACGCTTGCCAGCGACGGGAGCAAGCCGCTGTTCGATGCGAAAGAAATGTATCGAAAGCCCCATGAACCATCCAAATGAACCATTCGCCGAACTGCAACCACGTATATTCATGATTTCGATACGGCCAGCCTGTATGTTGGCCGACGGACAAGGGAGATTGTGATGCTCGAATGGGCGTCATCGCGCAACAGGCTGGACGTTCGAGAGGCCAATGGCCTGTCATCGTCCGCCGGCGCATCCGAAACGAAGCCCGCCAAGAAAACGGGCATTTCGCTGGCATTGGGCGGCGGCTGCGCGCGCGGCTGGGCCCATATCGGCGTGCTGCGGGCGCTCGATGAAGCCGGTATCGAAGTATCGATGATCGCCGGCACCTCGATCGGCGCGCTGGTCGGCGGCTGCTACCTTGCCGGCAAGCTGGATGAGCTGGAAGAATTCGCCAGAAGCCTGACCAAGCGGCGCATTTTCGGTCTTCTCGATCTCAATCTGCGTGGCAGCGGCCTGTTCGGCGGCATGAAGCTCGATGCGCGGCTGCGCGAGCATATGGCCGGCATCCGTTTCGAGGATTTGCCCAAGCCTTTCGTCTGCATTGCTACGGAAATCCGCACTGGCCATGAAATATGGCTGTCGAGCGGCTCACTGACCACGGCCATGCGCGCCTCCTACGCGCTGCCCGGGGTGTTCGAGCCGGTCACTTGCAACGGACGCGTGCTGGTCGACGGCGCCCTGGTCAATCCGGTTCCGGTCTCGGTCTGCCGCGCCTACGAGCAGCCGCTCGTGGTCGCAGTGAACCTTCATTACGATCTGTTCGGCCGCGCTGCCGTCATCAAGCACAGCGCCGGCGAACTGGTCGTCGACGCAGGGCACCAGTACCAAACACGGCTCGGCATTACCGGCGTCATGATCGAGGCCTTCAACATCATCCAGGATCGCATTTCGCGGGCGCGGCTTGCCGGCGACCCACCTGACATGTCGCTGCAGCCGAAGCTTAGCCATATCGGCCTGACCGAATTCCACCGCGCCGACGAGGCGATCAGCATCGGCTATCAGGTGACAATGGCCCAGATCGGCGAGCTTGCCCGGTTGCAGGCGGTTTTGGCCTAAACTGCGACCCCGACTGAAGCGATTGTCAAGCCAACGCGGCATCGACGATGCGGAACTGCACCGTGCGGTTGCCGTTCCAGTGATTGCCTGACAGTGAACCGGCGACATGCACCGGCTTGCCCCTGTTCTTGAACAGGAATTCACCGAGCGCCGTATCGACGGCGCGGAACGCGATCGCCTGGATGCGGCCGCCGCTTTCCGACTGCAACTCGGCGCGGATGTGATTGGTGCCGACCGGCCTTGCATCGGCAAGCCGATGGCGCGGCAGCGCGAAGACCGGCGCGACATGCCCGGCACCGAATGGGCCGGCTTTCTCCAGCGCATCGAGCAGGCCGAGCGTCGCGCCTTCGGCGGCCAGCGCACCGTCGATCGCCAGGCTTTCTTCGCCTTGCAGCCGAAACACGTCGGCCGCCGCTCGTTCTTCGAAGAAGGCTCTCAGCGCGCCAAGGTTCGCCCGCTCCACGGTAATGCCGGCCGCCATGCCATGGCCGCCGCCTTTGACGATCAGCCCGGCATCGGCAGCCTCGCGCACCAACCGGCCAAGGTCGAAGCCCGACACTGAACGGCCTGAACCCGTGCCGATGCCATTGGCGTTGAAGGCGATGGCAAAGGCTGGCCGGCGCGCGTGGTCTTTGAGCCGCGAGGCCAGCAGACCGACGATGCCCGGATGCCAATTGGAGCTGGCGGTAACGACGATGGCGGGTCCATTGCCGCCGGCAAGCTCGGCATCGGCCTCGACCCGTGCAGCGGCCAGCATTTCCAGCTCCATCTGCTGCCGCTCCTGATTGAGCCGGTCCAGCGTCTCGGCAATGGTGCGGGCCTCGACAGGATCGTCGGTGGCGAGCAGCCGGCTGCCAAGCGCTGCGTCGCCGATGCGCCCGCCGGCATTGATGCGCGGGCCGATCAGATAGGCCAGATGGAAGCTGCTGACCGGCTCGCCGATGCGCGAGACCCGCGCCAGCGCCGCCAGCCCTTCGTTCCTCTGCTGGCGTGCCATCTGCAACCCTTTGACCACGAAGGCGCGATTGACGCCGATCAGCGGCACCACGTCGCAGACGGTCGCCAGCGCCACGAGGTCGAGCAAGCCAAGCAGGTCCGGCGGGGTTGCATCCGGCAAGCGGCCGCGCAGCACCTTCGCCGTCTGCACCAGAGCCAGGAAGACGACGCCGGCGGCACAAAGATGGCCCTGCCCCGAAAGGTCGTCCTCGCGATTCGGATTGACGACCGCTGCCGCCGCCGGCAACGGACCGCCGAGCTGGTGATGGTCGAGCACAACGACATCGGCGCCGGCAGCCTTCGCCGCGTCGATGGAAACGGCGCTGTTGGTGCCGCAGTCGACGGTAACGATCAGCGTCGCGCCGCGCGAGACGAGTTCGCGCATGGCTTCCGGATTGGGGCCGTACCCCTCGAAAATACGGTCCGGTATGTAGATCTCCGATGGCACGGAGAAATGCGTGAGAAACCGCTTGAGCAACGCCGACGAGGCCGCGCCATCGACATCGTAATCGCCGAAGATCGCCACCTTTTCCCTGGCAACGATCGCCTCGGCGATGCGGGCAGCGGCTTTGTCCATGTCGGTCAGCGACGCCGGGTTTGGCAGAAGGTCGCGGATGGTCGGATCAAGGAACCGCTCGGTCTGCTCGGCGGTCACGCCGCGCCCGGCAAGGACGCGCGCGACAATATCCGGCACGCCATAGCCTTGCGCTATGGCAAGCGCAGTCATGTCCTGCCGCTCGGTCAGCCGGTGTTCCCAGGAAACACCTGATGCCGATTGCCTGACATCGAGGAAGATACGGTTTTCGCCCGTCATATGACGCGCCGGCTGCAAAATTGTCATTTCTCACAATATGCGACGGCTCTCACAATATGCGACGGCTAAATCTGGCGAATCAGAACTTTTCCAGATCCTGATGGCGCGCCTTGATCTCGCGCACGGTGCGTGACGACGAGCGCAGCACGATCGTGTGCGTGGTGATGGAATTGCGGCCGAACTTGACGCCGGCCAGCATGTTGCCGTCGGTCACGCCGGTTGCCGCAAACAGCACGTCGCCGCGCGCCATGTCCTGCGTGCGATAGACACGCTTGGGATCGGAGATACCCATCTTCGCCGCCCGTGCCACCTTTTCCGGCGTGTCGAGGATCAGCCTTCCCTGCATCTGGCCGCCGGTGCAGCGCAACGCTGCCGCCGCCAGAACGCCCTCCGGGGCGCCGCCGGTGCCGAGATAGATGTCGATACCGGTCTCGTCTGGGTCGGTGGTGTGGATGACGCCGGCGACATCACCATCGCCGATCAGCCGGATCGCAGCGCCCGTGGCACGCACGGCCTCGATCAGCCTGCCATGGCGCGGCCGGTCGAGGATGCAGGCGGTGATCGCCGACACCGCCACGCCTTTGGCCTTGGCCAGGCTGGCGATGTTTTCGGCCGGCGAGGCGTCGATATCTATGACGCCGTCCGCATAGCCCGGGCCGACGGCGATCTTGTCCATATAGACGTCGGGCGCAAACAGCAGGCTGCCCTTCTCCGCAATCGCGATGACGGCCAGCGCATTGGGCAGGTTCTTGGCGCAGATCGTCGTACCTTCGAGCGGATCGAGCGCGATATCGACCGCCGGGCCTTTACCCAAGCCGACCTCTTCGCCGATATACAGCATCGGCGCCTCGTCGCGCTCGCCCTCGCCGATCACCACTGTGCCGTTGATGGCAAGGCGATTGAGCTCCTCTCGCATCGCGTCGACTGCGGCCTGGTCGGCGGCCTTTTCGTCGCCGCGTCCGCGCAGCCGGGCGGCCGCAACCGCGGCGCGCTCGGTAACGCGCACCAGCTCCATGGTGAGTATCCGGTCGAGGCCGGCGACGATGTTCTGGGCAACGTTCATCGGTGGAAGATCCTCGTTGGTACATTGCCTCCCGCCAGAGGCGCGCTGGTTGTGTCAAAGCTCCATGACAACAGCAAGACCTGAGCGGCTCTTTTTTGAAAGCGCAACGATATCAATCGATTGAAGGAGAAAGAGAAAATCCCTATCCCGCCCGCTCGATGCGGATCACCTGCGGCTTGTCGGTCAGATGGTCGTCCCTGGTGATGCCGTCGACGGCCTTGCGCACCGCGGCTTCTGTCGTCTCGTGGGTGACGAGGATCACCGTCTTCTGCAGTGCGGTATCCGGCCCGGCTGCATGCTGTACGATCGATTCCAGCGAAATGTCGTTATCGGCCATGCGCTTGGCTATTGCCGCAAAGACGCCGATGCGATCGTGCACGGTCAGCCGGATGAAGTAGCCGCCGGCGTGGCTGCGCATCTGCGCCTTCTTGTAAGGTCGCAACTCCTTCGCCGGCAGGCCGAAAACCGGACCGTGCTGGAAACCGGGCCGGCTCTTGGCGATATCGGCAATATCGCCGACCACCGCCGACGCGGTGGCGTTGCCGCCGGCACCGGGACCCGAGAGCAACAGCTCGCCAAGGATGTCGGTTTCTATGGCCACCGCATTGGTGACGCCATGCACCTGCGCGATGACCGAGGCCGTCGGCACCATGGTTGGATGCACGCGCTGTTCGATGCCGCTCTCCGTGCGTTGGGCGACGCCAAGCAGTTTTATCCGGTAGCCGAGATCGCCGGCCGCGCGGATGTCGGCCTGGCTGATGTTGGAAATGCCTTCCATGTAGATGTCGTTGGCGGCGATCCTCGTGCCGAAGGCAAGGCTGGTCAGGATCGACAGCTTGTGCGCGGTGTCGTGGCCCTCGATGTCGAAGGTCGGATCGGCCTCGGCATAGCCCAGCCGCTGCGCATCCTTCAGGCAGGCGTCGAACGAGATGCCCTCGGCTTCCATCCGGGTCAGAATATAGTTGCAGGTGCCGTTGAGGATGCCGAAGACACGGGTAACCGAATTGCCGGCCATCGCCTCGCGCATCGTCTTGATGACCGGAATGCCGCCCGCTACCGCCGCCTCGTAATTGAGCAACACGCCCTTCTTCTCGGCGGCCTCGGCCAGCGCCACGCCATGCTTGGCAAGCAGCGCCTTGTTGGCGGTGACGACGTGGCGGCCGGCTTCGAGCGCCGCTTTCACCGATGATCGTGACGGCCCCTCGTCGCCGCCGATCAGCTCGACGAAGACATCGATGTCGGCGGTCTGCGCCATTCCTACCGGATCGTCGAACCACCTGGCGGCGCCGAGATCGACACCGCGGTCGCGATTGCGGTCGCGGGCCGAAACCGCCGAAACGACGATCTCGCGGCCGCATTGCCGCGTCAGTTCCGCCGCCTTGTCGCGCAGCACGCGCGCCACCGACGCGCCGACGGTGCCGAGACCGGCAATTCCAACACGCAACGCTTCAGCCATGTCCGGCGACGCCCCTCAAGGATTTGGTCGATGTGATATCAGGCAACTCAACGATGCGCGGCGAGCGGCACCACATTGTTGGGCTGCTTGGCGCTGGAAGCCAGGAAGCGCTTGATGTTGCGCGCCGCCTGCCGGATCCGGTGCTCGTTCTCGACCAGCGCGATGCGCACATGATCGTCGCCATGCTCACCGAAGCCGACGCCCGGCGCCACCGCCACGTCGGCGTGCTCGATCAGAAGCTTGGAGAATTCGAGCGAACCGAGATGCTTGAACGGCTCCGGGATCGGCGCCCAGGCGAACATCGACGCCGCGGGTGCGGGAACCGTCCAGCCGGCGCGGCTGAAAGCGTCGACCATCACGTCGCGGCGCTTGTGATAGATGTCGCGCACTTCGGCGATATCGGCGCCGTCGCCGTTGAGGGCGTGCGCGGCAGCCACCTGGATCGGCGTGAAGGCACCATAGTCGAGATAGGACTTGACCCTGGTCAGCGCCGAGATCAGCCGCTCGTTGCCGACGGCAAAACCCATGCGCCAGCCGGGCATGGAAAAGGTTTTCGACATCGACGTGAACTCGACCGCCACGTCGATCGCGCCCGGCACCTGCAGCACCGAGGGCGGCGGATTGCCGTCGAAATAGATCTCCGAATAGGCAAGGTCCGACAGGATGATGATGTCGTTCTTCTTGGCGAAGGCCACCACGTCCCTGTAGAAATCGAGCGAGGCGACCTGCGCCGTCGGGTTCGACGGGTAATTGAGGATCAACGCCAGCGGCTTCGGGATCGAATGGCGGATGCCGCGCTCCAGCGCCGGAATGAAGCCGTCGTCCGGCTCCACCTGCAACGACCGGATGACGCCACCAGACATGATGAAGCCGAAAGCGTGGATCGGATAGGTCGGATTGGGGCACAGGATCACGTCGCCGGGCGCGGTGATCGCCTGCGCCATATTGGCAAAACCTTCCTTCGAGCCCAGCGTCGCCACCACTTGCGTATCCGGATCGAGTTTCACGCCGAAACGGCGGGCATAGTAATTGGCCTGAGCACGGCGCAGGCCCGGAATGCCGCGCGACGACGAATAGCGATGCGTGCGCGGATCGCGCACGACCTCGCACAATTTGTCGACGATGGCCTTGGGAGTCGGCAGGTCCGGATTGCCCATGCCAAGGTCGATGATGTCGGCGCCGCGCGAACGGGCACTGGCCTTCAGCCGGTTGACCTGCTCGAAGACATAGGGCGGAAGCCGGCGGACCTTGTGAAATTCTTCCATATCAATTCCAGAGGTGGGTCAATTCCAGAGGTGGATCAATTCCAGACGGTGGTTTTCGGTCGCGCGATATAACCCTATTTGCAGGTAGGGTCGAGGGCGGGATCGCATTTGGCTTCGATCTGTTTCAGCGCATCGGCGCCATGTTGCTTTGCCAGCGCGTTCAGCGTCGCCGGGTTCGTCACCTTGACCGCACCGCCCTTCGAGCCCTGCGCTTGCTCGTCACCCTTCAACTGAGCGAGCTTGGCAGTCTTTTCGGCGTCGGTGAATTGCTGCGCCGCCACCTGCGGCGGAATGTTCAGGTTCGGATAGGTGCCGGTGTCCTTCGGCCCGTCGGTAGCCGCGACAGGCGTGGCGCGCTCGATGTTGGTGCTCGAACAGCCGGCGACCGCCAGCAGGACGATTGCCGCACCCATGCGGCAAAAACGACCAGCGCCGGAAAAATCAGTGCAAGAAAAAACGTTATCGCCAATATTAATCGTCATATTGTTTCCCTAGCATCCGGCATAGAGCGCGTTGGACCCTGTCGGATGTCCCATGATAATATGTCAAGAAAACGCTTCGGGAGGAACCCCGCGCACCATGTCCAAAACACCCGATTCGGGCAAAGCGGAAGATGACCAGCCTTCGACCGTCGAGCAATATCTGGTGAAGGACCCGGAACGCTTCGCCTTGAACATGGCGCGCATGATCGAGCAGGCCGGCAAGGCGGCTTCAGCATGGGCCGAGCCGCGGGAAAAAGGCGAGGTGCGCGACCATGTCGCCGAGCCGGTCGTCGACATGGTGAAAACCTTCTCCAAGCTCAGCGAATACTGGCTTTCCGACCCGCAGCGCGCGCTGGAGGCGCAGACGCGGCTGTTCTCCGGCTATATGACCGTCTGGGCCAACTCCATCCAGCGCCTCAGCGCCGGCGGCGAGGATGCCGAAGACGCGGTCAAGCCCGAGCGTGGCGACAAGCGTTTCCAGGACCCCGAATGGGGCCGCAACGCTTTCTTCGATTTCCTCAAGCAGGCCTATCTCGTCACCTCGCGCTGGGCGTCCGAGCTGGTCGAGCACGCCGATGGCCTGGACGAGCACACCCGCCACAAGGCCAGCTTCTACGTCAAGCAGGTGTCCAACGCCATCTCGCCGTCGAATTTCATCCTGACCAACCCGGAACTGTTTCGCGAGACCATAGCCTCGAATGGCGAAAACCTGGTGCGCGGCATGAAGATGCTGGCCGAGGACATCGCCGCCGGCAAGGGTGACCTGAAATTGAGGCAGGCCGATTATTCGCCCTTCGAGATCGGCAAGAATCTCGCCACGACGCCTGGCAAGGTGGTGGGCCGCAGCGATGTCGCCGAGATCCTGCAATACGATCCGGCGACCGAGACCGTGCTCAAGCGGCCGCTGCTGATCTGCCCGCCATGGATCAACAAATTCTACATTCTCGATCTCAATCCGCAAAAATCCTTCATCCGCTGGGCTGTCGAGCAGGGCCACACCGTCTTCGTCATCTCCTGGATCAATCCGGACGAGCGGCACGGCGCCAAGAGCTGGGAGGCTTATATCCGGGAAGGTCTGCAATACGGCCTGGACACGATCGAAAAGGCGACCGGCGAAAGAGACGTCAACGCCGTCGGCTATTGCGTCGGCGGCACCCTTATGGCGGCGGCACTGGCGCTGATGGCGCAGGAAGGCGACGACCGCATCAAATCGGCCACCTTCTTCACCACGCAGGTCGATTTCACCCATGCCGGCGACCTGAAGGTGTTCGTCGACGAGGAGCAGGTTGCGGCCGTCGAAAAGGCGATGAACGAGAAAGGCTATCTCGACGGCACCAAGATGGCGACCGCCTTCAACATGCTGCGCTCGGGCGACCTGATCTGGCCATACGTCGTCAACAACTACATGCGCGGCAAGGATCCCCTGCCCTTCGACCTGCTCTACTGGAACGCCGATTCGACCCGCATGGGCGCAGCCAACCATTCCTTTTACCTGCGCAATTGCTATCTCGAGAACAGACTTTCGCAAGGCAGGATGGAGCTGGCGGGCCGCGTTGTATCGCTGAAGGACATCACCATCCCGGTCTTCAACCTCGCCTCGAAGGAAGATCACATCGCGCCGGCGCTTTCGGTGTTCCTCGGCTCGCAATATTTCGGCGGCGAGGTCGACTACGTCATGGCCGGCTCCGGCCACATCGCCGGCGTCGTCAATCCGCCGGCGGCGCAGAAGTATCATTACTGGACCGGCGGCAAGCCGGTAGGCGACTTCGACCAGTGGCTCGCCACGGCCACCCTCCGTCCCGGCTCCTGGTGGCCGCACTGGCAACGCTGGATCGAAGCCAAGGACAACACCCGCGTGCCGGCCCGCAAACCCGGCAAGCACATGAAAACCCTGGGCGATGCGCCGGGCACCTATGTCAAGGTGCGTGTGTAACCTTCTGTAATGTGTGGTGAGTTGACGCGCCGGTAAAAGAGGGCGAAATGGTGTCGTCAACCCTCAAGCTCTCCTGATTCCTCTCTAGCCGTCGAATTACTTTGGGGCTTGCGGATTTGACACAGGTCTCGTTTCCGTTCGGGGACAAGGATTTATTTCGGCGAAACGTTTCGACGCCGCCATGACTTACCGGCCGGACATCGAGGGGGAATTTTGTTTTGAAATCAGCAGGATCGCGCCTCGCGAAGGGAGAACGCCGCGCCATTGCGGCCGCGCTTTTCTCCGTGCTCCTGGCGTCCTGCACCTCGGCCGGCGACCCATCCCTCTCCGTCGGCATGCCGGGCTACAATGCCTCGGCTGCGGACACCGGCTCGGCCTCCGGCAGCCAACAGGTCGCCGCTGAATCGTCGTCGCAGATGACGACTTCACAAATGACGATGACCGCCGAGGGCGACGCAAGCCTTCCCGAGCAGGTCGCTTATGTGCCGATGGCCAAGCCTGGAATTCAGGCGGGAGCCCCCCAGGAAGGCGCCGAGTCCGATGCCGGCTTCCCTGTTACGGCGCCTGCGGGCGCCGAGACGGCTGCAAACCAGACGCCGCAGTCGCAGGAACAGCCCGCGCAGACGGTTGAGCAGGCCGACGCTGCTAAGCAGAAGGCCAATGCGGCTACGCAGAAGACAGAAACGGCCGATGCCGGCACGGCCGCGCCGAAGTCCAAGGCCGAGCCCTCCGCGCCGGCGATGAACAATCCGGTCTATGCGACCGCAGGAGAGCCGCAGGCCTATGCGCCGAAGAAGAAGGGGTTTCTCGCCTCCTTGTTCAGCGTTACCCCCGCCTCGGCTGCGCCTGCGCCGCAGGCCACCAACAGATCGAGCGGAGAACCGGCGGCCGTCGAACCCAAGGCGGAAGCGGCAAAGCCGACCATCACCTTGGCCTCGGCCAAAGCGGCTGAAAAGCCGGTGCAACTGGCTTCGCTCGGCGATACCAGCCATTTTACCGACGATGCGCTGCCTGGCGTGCGCAAAACCGCACTCTTCGAGATCAAGCGCAAGTCCGGCCTCGACGACGAGAGCGACGTCGATCTGAACGAGGATGAAGGCGGCGCCTATCAGGTGGCATCCGCTGCCGGCCTTGCCCGGCTGGCTCCCAACGGTCTTTTGAAGCAGACCGAGAATGTCGACGTTGCCTGCCTCAAGCCTTCGCTGGTCCGCGTGCTGAAGACAATCGAGGGCCACTACGGCAAGAAGATGATCGTCACCTCCGGCTACCGTGATCCGGCCCGCAATCGTCGCGCCAACGGCGCCAAGAATTCGCTGCACATGTATTGCGCTGCCGCCGACATTCAGGTCCCAGGCGTCTCGAAAGCTCAACTGGCAAGCTATGTCCGCAGCATGCCCGGGCGCGGCGGCGTCGGCACCTACTGCCACACCGAATCCGTTCACATCGACGTCGGCCCCGAGCGCGACTGGAACTGGCGCTGCCGCCGCCGGCGGTAGCCTCTCGTTTACGCAACGTCCGCAGTGCGCCGTCTGAGGACGGCATGCGATGCCGCGCGGAACTGGGCTAAAGCGCCGAAAATGCGGGGTTTTGCGGCCACTGAAAAAAGTTGTCGCAGGCAGTGGCAGACGGGTTGCCGGTTTCGTGCAACGCAACTATAAGCGCTCACATCTGAGCGCGCCCATCGTCTAGCGGTCAGGACACCGCCCTTTCACGGCGGTAACAGGGGTTCGATTCCCCTTGGGCGTACCAGAGATTTTCAAGCGCTTAGCTCGAAACTTCCCTTCCCTATTCAATATTTAGCCAATTTCCTTTTGCCTTTGTCGAGTCCCGCGGTTCCTGTCACACTCCGTTTCAATTGAACGGGAGGGGAAATGACCGACTGGGATCACATTCGAAAATTTCGCTACACGAAAGATGCCCCTCCCCAGGAATGGCCTGAGGGCGTCCGCGCAATAAGCTTGGAAGGCATCACCCTCTTAGGCGTCAACCCGAGGACCAACAAACTTTATTGGGATGGACAGGAACTTGCGACGAGAAGTGCCTCGCCAACTTCGAGCGAGGCATAGCGCTGGCCGTCACCATTGCTACGGTAATCATGGCCATCATTGAGATCGCGCGCGCTGCAAGTTGGATTGATCCCTGACTACGGACTTGGGCGCGCGGATTTGACTTCAAACAGCATGCTGCCACTATCCGCAGGTCCATGCGACATGGATGCAAGATGGCGGAGAGGGAATCATGGTCGACAAAAAAAAGCTGCGCGGCAAGCAGCAGCGGCCCGGCCAATGTTCTTCGAACAAAGGCCGGGCCTGATCTAATTTCCTGCCGATAGCTCATTCAGGTCACAGCGAATGATGCTGCCATGGGAAATGGCTGGCGAGCTGCGTTTGAGCTGCGTCCCCCGTCCCGTCGCGGTCTGACCAGAGCGACCCCGTTGAACTGTCGTAGCTGACAAGGTCGGAACGATCATGCGCAGCCGTACCGGCAGACAGAGCGTCGGATGACCCCCCTCCCGACTTGAGGCCAGCGAAGAAGTCGTGGTCGAAGTGGGGCTTGTCCTGCAGCTTGTCGTGGAGCTTTTCCTGGAGCCAGCTGAAGTCGAAGGAGTCGCTGCCTCTGCGGCCGAACATGCCCTCGGCGCCGCCGCCCTTGCTGGCATGGGCGTCGACATTTTCATTGCCCTCGACGGCGTGGGTGAACCAATTGCCGGCCGTTTTGTTGGCGTGAGGCCCATTTTCCGAACCGCCCGAAAAGGCTTGGTTCATCGCAGCCAACAACCGGTCGACGCTGCTGCCCTCGCTCACGCTGTCGCGGGCATGATCGCCATGGGCATGAAAACCGCCATGGCTGGTCGTGTGGTGGGAAGCGGTCCCACTAGAACTGCCACTGACCGTCGGTTGGGAGGGAGCAGTCGCAGTGGAACTGCCATCGTCGGGAGCGGCGTGCCCAGTAGAGCTGCTGTCGCTAGAGTCGGCAGGGACAGTCGAGGTAGAGCCGTCATCGGACGCGTCGGCAGTGGCGGTCCCGGTGTCGCTGGTGTTGTGCTCGCGGAATACGGCTTGCAGTGCCGAGGAGCTTTCAAGCGCGGTGTCGCCGTTCTGCGTTCCCCACTTGTAGGTATAGTCGAAGGCGGGTGACGGAACCAGATCGCCCCAGTGATCGATCATGGTTTCCAGCTGTTCGGCGGTGGGCATGACATGTCTTCCGCCGTCGGAAGTCTCCCAATTGCCGCCGCCAAAGGCCTGATAGACCGGAACGATGCTGCTGGTCGGGATGCCCGATTCAACCGCGGCAGCCACGGATCTGTCGATCATGTCATAGTCGACCGTGTCCGTTCCCGTGCGCACCGGATAGGGGTCCAATCCGAAATAATCGATACCGGTGTTGGCTGGATTGTAGGTATTGGAGAAGTCTGGATTCTCCGGGGATCCCATGTTCATCATGGTGATGAAGGTCTTGGCGCCTGGGAAATTGTCGTGGATCCAGTCGGATTCCGCCTTCAGGTCTTCAGCGGTCGCATAGGTGCCCCACCTGCCGGTGGGATCCGGCTCGTCAACAAGGTAGAACCCAAACACCTTCGGATTGCCAAGGAAGGGCGTGACTTTGTCGATGAACGATGAAGTTACCCCGTCGGCCTCGCCAAGATAGACCAGGGCCTTCGTGCCCTCCGGCAATTCGTCGAGCTGGCTGGCGTATTGAACGTCAGCCAGGTTGAATCCGGCGGTTGCGATTTCCGCAGCGGACCCACCCGATGTGTAGTGCAGAGTAGCCATTCAAATTCCTTTTTCTTATTTTCTTAGCGCCCCGCGGTGCCCTGCCTACTCGACGGGTATATTAGCTACAAATCACATACCCGCACCCCTTGATAGAAATTTTGAGAATTTTCGGAACGAAACGGCCCCTGCAAGCTGGATATCGTCGCGCTCAACCCGCGTGCTGCGGCCAGCGCTGTAAGGCTGCATAGCCAGCCTCTGTAAGCGCATAGACGCCACGCTCGGCCCGGGCGAACCATCCATAGACGTTGTCAAGCAGGATCTTGGCGGCGCGCGGTGAAATGGCTTTCAGATCGCGCGGCCGCTTCGGGCCATCGGTCATCGCAGCGGCGCAGGCCAGCGCATCTTGTCTGTAAGCGGTCATTATCGGCGCACGGGAGCCACCACCGACCACAGGGTCGCCGCGCCGGCGCCGATGCTCGTCCACCAGACGCGATCTTCGCCTCGGGTCCCGTCGGGGCGGCAAGGCGACCGGGCTGAGCAGCAATTCGACGTTGCCAGCGGCGCCGACCCCCAGAAGCCCGAAGCCAAGCCGCCGGCAGAGTGCGCGGAACCGGCGATCGTGCTCGCGGCCTTTGCCTCGGCTTGACATCCGCGCCGCGAGCCAGACCTCGTCGCATGACGCGGCACGATCGACACCTTGAAGTATGAGCTCAAGGTTGAACTGCAGCTTCAACTCGCAGATGACGACCACGGGCGGCTCGCCGTCACGCACGCCCACGACATCGCAGCCACCAATTTCGCCTTTGACGGTGAATTCCAGGCTCTCAAGAAACCGCTTCACCGGCATGTAAAGAGACGTTTCCTGCATGCCTGTGGCATAGCCGATTCGTGGCTGGCTGGCACCGAACCCCTTAGCCATCATCAATAGTCACCCCTACGGTCTTTGTAGAAACAATTCCAAAAATTGACATCGACATCAGAATTTGTAACTTCTCTATCATCGGCTGAATACGGGAAGGGAGAGGTCCGGTGTCGATCCGCGAAGAGTTGGCGCATACCACCCTGGCCCTCACATCCGCCGAATCCAAGATCGTGCAGGTCCTGCTTGCCGACTATCCAATGTCGGGCCTCGGGACTGCCTCGCGGCTGGCAAAGGCAGCGGGCGTCAGCGACCCGACCGTCATGCGCCTCATGGTCAAGCTCGGCTATGGCGGCTTTGCCGCCTTCCAGGCCAAGCTTCTGGCGGAAATCGAATCCCGCCTGCATTCTCCACTACTGATGATGGAGGCGAAGCGGCCTGCCAATTCGAGCGAAGGCACTGTCAACGACTACTTCCATTCGGTTTCCGACAGCCTGGAGCGAACGCGCACGGCGGTTCCCTCGCAGAGTTATGGCCGCGCCGCCAGGATGCTGCTCGACTGCAAAGGCCAGGTCGTGCTGCTCGGCGGACGCTTCAGCCGCCACATCGCCTCGATGCTCGCCGGTTATCTCGTGCAGTTCCGTCCCAGCGTGCACGACATCGGCGCTCTGGCGCCGACGGATTTCGACCTGCTGATCGATCTCGGCAAGCGCGACCTGCTCGTCGTTTTCGACTATCGCCGCTACCAATCGGACGTGGTGAACTTCGCCCGCCAGGCGCGCGAGCGAGGCGTGGGCATCCTGCTCTTCACCGATCCATGGCTGTCGCCGATCTCCGAACACGCCGACCTGACGCTGATCGCGGCGATAGAGGCCAACTCGCCGTTCGACACGCTGGCGACCGCCGTCGTCCAGATGGAGACCGTATTTGCCCATGCGCTGGAGAGCGAAGGCCAGACGGTGCGCAAGCGTATCGAGGACATCGAAGGGATCCGCCGCGCCAATGGCGTGACGCTCGACGCCTCGGATTTCGTCAATCCCGGCCGCAGCGCAGCCGCCGGCGATCCGGCAAAGTGGGCGGCACCATTCGTCAGGGGCAAACCCAAATCGACGTAACCGGCCCGACATGATCGGCGCAGCATGAGCGGCTGAGCCACCCCGCAGCACCAAAGAGACAATCACGAACGCCGCAGAGGCACGAAAGGACATCGACATGCTGGATAGGGATGCGGCCGTCGCCGCTGCGCAAGCCGAGATCGACAAGGATCGCGACTGGGTGATCGGGCTGACCAGCGACATGGTGCGGATTCCTTCGGTGAATCCCAAATTCGAGGCCAAACAAGGCCTGAACCGCGAGGCCGACGTGCAGGCGCTGCTGGAGCCGATCCTCAAGGCGGACGGTTTCGCGACCGAACAATGGGACGCGTTGCCGGGGCGGCCCAATCTGGTCGGCGAATGGGCCGGCGACGAGGAACGCAGCCTGATCCTGTGCGGTCATATCGATGTCGTGCCGGTCGGCGAAATGAAAAACTGGTCGGTCGATCCGTTTGGCGGCGACATTACCAACGGGCGCCTCTACGGCCGCGGCGCTGTCGACATGAAGGGCGGCGTTGCCGCCTGCATCGCGGCGGCGCACGCCATCCGCAAGGCCGGCATCAAGCTCCAGGGCCGGCTGGCGATCCACACTGTGGTCGACGAGGAAGCCGGCGGCTTCGGCGCCATGGACGCGGTCGCCAGGGGCAAGCTCGCCAAGGCGGTGCTGGTCGCCGAACCGACCTGGGGCGATGTCCTGCCGGTCGAGGGCGGGCTGGAATGGGCGCGGGTGACGATCCGCGGCCGCAACGCGCATTCGGCGCTGCGCTACAATGAAATCTATCCGCAGCGCCATGACAAGGACCGGCTAGAACCGGGCGTCAATGCCATCGAACTCGCAGCGCGTTTCATCACGGCCGTGCGCCAATACGAACTCGACCGCACGCGGGCAAGATCGCATCCGCTGCTGCCGCTCGGCATGAACACGATCAACATCGGCGTGATGCACGGCGGCACCGGTCTTGGCGAGAACGGCTTGCCGACGGTGATGACCAATCCGGCGATCATCCCTGATGTCGCGGTCCTCGATCTCGACATGAAATTCCTGCCCGACGAGAACTCGGCCGATTATCGCCGCGATTTCGAAACTTTCGTGCATCATTTCGCCGCCACCGATGCCTGGCTGCGCGACAACCCGCCGACCATCCAGTGGGAGCTGGGCGGCCTTTATTTTCCGCCGATGAACACCGCGCCAGACCATCCGCTGGTCAGGTCGCTCGTCGCCAACAAGGCGCGCATCGGCAAGACGCCTGAGGTGAAGGGGTTCGTCGCCGTCTGCGACGCCGCGCACTATGCCGGCGCCGGCGTCGACGGCGTCATCTTCGGTCCGTCCGGCGACGGTTTTCATGGCGCCGACGAATATGTCGAGATCGATTCGGTGGTGGAGACCGCCAAGGTCATCGCCGCCTCCGTCATCGACTGGTGCGGCGTGCGCTAGACTCGAGCTGGTTAAGGTGTGTTGAGATTCAGGTCAGGCCGAGGCGAAAATGGTGGGTTCCGAGAACCGGAGCGCAGCGTACTTTTGGGTACGTGAGCACCGGAAGCGCAGGAAGCCGCCATTTGCGCCTCGGCCTGACCTGAATCTCAACACACCTTGATGCGGTCGGCCACCATCGCCCAGGCGGCGCGGATCATGCCGACGAGGCCGCTCGGGTAGACCAGCATGATCACGATGATGAGCAGCGCCGAGATCATCAGCCGCCACGCGCCGAAATCGGCCATTGCCTCGGAAAAAACGGTGAGCACGAAAGATGCGATGATCGCGCCGTAGATCGTGCTCGTTCCGCCGAGAAGCACCATCGACAGGATGATGGTCGCCAGGCTCATGCCGAACACGTCGATCGAGGCGTTGCGCTGGTAGGCGGCGTAGAAGGCGCCGGCAATCCCGGTGAAGAAGGCGCTTGCCGCCAGCGTTACCATGCGCTGCCTCACCAGCGAGACGCCGCGGCTGATGGCGTATTCCTCATTGTCGCGCAGAGCCACGATGCTGGCGCCGGCGCGAGAGCGCACGAACAGCCGCAGGAACAGCGTGCTGAAAACCAGAAGTGTCAGCGCAATGTAAAAATAGGCGAGCTTGCCGTCGCGGACCATGTTGTGGTCGAAAAGATAGAGGCCGGGCACCCGCACCAGACCTTGCGTGCCGCCCGTCAGGTCCGACTGGCTGATGATAACCTGCATGACGAGTTGTGCGAAGCCGAAGGTCACCAGGATGATGTAGATGCCCTTGAGCCGCAGGATCGGAATGGTCACCAGCACGGCCGCCAAGGTGGCGATGGCGCCGCTCGCCAAAAGCGCGATCCACGGATCGACGCCGGCCAGCTTGGCAAGCAGGCTGTAGGCATAGACGCCGATGCCGAACAGCGCCAGATGGCCGAAATTGAAGACGCCGCCATAGCCGAGGCTGAGGTCCCAGTTCGAGGCGACGATGGCGTAGATGAAGATCATAATCAGCACATGCCGGCTGTAGCTGTCGCCGAAGACGAGCGGCAACAGGGCAAGCAGCACGAAGCCGGCCACGAAGCCGATCGCCTCGCGGTTCCAGGCGACGCGGCCGGGAGCAGACGGGATGGCGATGTCGAGAAGGGTCATGCGAGCCCCCTGGACCGGCTGGCGAAAATGCCCTCGGGGCGCACCATGAGCGTCGCGATGAGCACGAGGAAAAGCAGTGCAGGCGTCCAGTAGAGGCCGAAATAGTAGTTGCTCGCCGCCTCGAAGAACCCGATCAGGTAGGCAGCGAAGATCGGTCCTGAAATGCTTGAAATACCACCGAAAACCACCACGATCAGCGCTTTGAGCAACGGGTCTGCGCCCATCGACGGGTTCATGAAGCGGTAGCCGCCCATGAAGATCCCGGCCAGCCCCGCCAGCGACGCGGCGATGGCGAAGGCAAGGCCGTAAAGCGCCGTGACGTTGAGGCCGACGAGTTGGCTCGCATCCTCGTTCTGCGCGACGGCCCTCAGCGCAAGGCCGAGCCGCGTCCGGTTGAGGAACGACCACAAGGCTGCGAGGATCAGCGGCGTGATGACGATGATCGCGATCTGGTGCAGCGACACGCCGACACCGGCGATGGTGGTGTTGCCCTCGATCAGGCTCGGCAGCTGCTTGGAGCGCGGCCCCCAGACCGTCAGCGCGCCGTTTTCCATCAGCGAGCCGGCGGCCAGCGTTGTGATGACAACGACCAGCACGATGTTGGGACGGCCGATCAGTGGCCGCACCACCGAGGCCTGCAGGATCCAGCCCGCGCCGGCCATGACGATGACGGCGAGCGGAAAGGCGATCACCACCGGCAGGCCGAAGGCGACGAGCTGCCAGGCGAAATAGGCGCCCAGCATCATGAACACGCCATGGCTGAAGTTGAACACGCCGATCGTCGTCCAGACCAGCGCCAGCCCGACCGCCATCATGGCGTAGAGCGAGCCCTGGAACAGGCCGCCGAAGAAGATATCCGAAAACATACTCATGCCCGAACCCTGTCCAATCCTGCCTCAATGCCCGAAATACATCGCCATGATTTCGCTGTGCTCGATGCTCTCGCCCGGCCGGATCTCGGTCTTGACCGCTCCGTGATCGACAAGAAAGAGCTGCCGGCTGAGTTCGAGCAGGAATTCGATATCCTGCTCGACGACGACGAGCGGCACGCCGCCCTTCGAAATATCCATGACGGCGGTGCAGAGTTCGTCCTTGATCTTCGGCGCCAGTCCAAGCGTCGGCTCGTCCAGGATCAGCAGGCGCGGATGGCTCATCAGCGCCGTGCCGATCGACACCATCTGGCGTTCGCCGCCGGAAAGCGTGCGCACCCTTTGCCGCCATCGTTCGGCGAGTTTCGGGAACAGTTTTACCACCTTTTCGCGGTTCTCGGCCTCGTGCGGCCGTGCGCGCGGCGAATAGGCGCCAAGCGCCATGCAGTCGCCGATCGTCAGGTCGGGAAACAGCTTGTTGCCCTGCGGCACATGGATGAGACCGGTGGCGACGATGGCGCGCGCGCTCAAGCCGGTAATGTCCTTGCCGTCGAAGACGATGCGGCCGCGTTTCGGCGCGACCAGGCCGGAAATCGTCCTCAGCAGCGTCGTCTTGCCGTGACCGTTCGGCCCGAACAGCCCGACATTGCCGAACCGGCCGGCCTCGAGCGTGATTTCATGCAGAACGGTCACTCGGCCATAGCCTGATGTAACCGCCTCGATGCTCAGGATCGGGATCCCGCTCACGCCGCCGATCTCCTTGTCCCGAGATAGGCTTCCACCACGCGGTGGTCGGCAATCACGCTCTTGGGCTCGCCCGCGGCGAGCACGCGGCCCTGGTTCAGCACCAGAAGATGTTGCGACAGGCTCATCAGGAAGGTCAGCACATGCTCGATCAGCACCACGGTGATGCCGCGCGCCGCTGTCCGCCTGATCAAACCGATCGACGTCTCGATCTCCGGCTTGGTCAGGCTCGATGCCGGCTCGTCGAGCAAAAGCATGCGTGGTTCCGTGGCGATTGCGGTTGCGAGCATCAGGCATTTGCGGTCGAACACCGACAGTTCGCCGGCAAGCCGTCCAAACGTCGCCGACGAAAGGCCGACGAACTCCAGCGCCTCGGCGGCGCGGGTCCGCGCCTCGACCACCCCTCGCCCGGGCTTGCCGTAGCTCGCGCCGATCAGCGCGTTCTCGAACACGGTCAGCCCGTCGAAGCTGGTCTCGCGCTGGAAGGTCCTGAGAAGGCCGAGCTGTGCAATGGCGTTGCCTGTTTTGCCCTGGATCTCCATTCCGTCGAACCGTATCCGGCCCTTGTCGGGGCCGAACGGGATACCGGTGATGACGTTGAACAGCGTGCTCTTGCCGCTGCCGTTCGGCCCGGCGACGCCGAAGATTTCCCCGGCCTCGACGGCGAACGACACGTCGTCGACCGCCTTGAGCGAACCGAACGCTTTCGATACGCCCTCGACTTCAAGCAGCGGCATGCCGCTATTTCATCCAGGGCTGCGGCTTGAACTCGCCGGTCGCGTATTTGGCGGGCGAGATCAGGGTGCGGTTGCCGTCCCATATCTGGAAAAAGGTGATCGGAATGTAGTCGTCGCCCTGCATGGCAAGATGCGTCGCCGGATCGAATTTCAGGCGGCCTTCGGCGACCTGCTTGTCGGTCTCGGACAGCGCCTTCATGATCGCGGCATGGTCGCTCGGGTCGCCGGCCTTTTTCAGCGCGTCGAAATAGACATTGACCATCTCGTAGAGGCCGACGCCGTAGGTGCCGCTTTCAACGCCGTATTTGGCCTTGAACTTGCCCGCCACTTCGTCGGCGCGCGGGTTCTTCGGCGTCGTCAGCGCGCCGCCGAGAAGGTTGTAGATCACGCCGTTCGACTTTTCCTTGGTCAGCTCGACGAATTCCGGAACGCTCGGCGCATATTGCAGGAACACCAGGCTCTTGGTCGGCTGCTCCAGGAACTGGTTGAGGAACGAGGCCGAGTTGCCGGGCAGATAGTCGGTGTTGATGACCACGTCAGGCACGTCTTCACGCACCTTCGCCAGGATCGAACGCCAGTCGGTCACGTCACCGAAGGGCACGAGTTCGTCGACGGTGATGGTCCAGCCCTTCTCCTTGAAGGTCTTCTTCATGCCCTCGGAAATGGTCTTCGAATAGGCGTTGTCGGACGAGATGATGGCGACCTTCTTGGTCGGCAGCGTAATCTTGCCTTCGGCCGCCAGCTTCTCGACAAAAACCGTTACATCGGTGTTGTAGGCGTCGAAGGACGGGGTCAGGGACCAGCAGCAGGCATATTTCTCCGGATCGGGCGCGATGATGTCCTTGGTCTGCTGCGACGTGGCGGCAAGCATGTAAGGCATCTCCGCCTCGGCCATGTTATCGATCTCGAAATTGGTCAGGCTGGCATAGCCGGTCAGCATGAAGTGCACGTCCTGGTCGCCGAGCAGGCGCTCGACCGCGCTGGTGACGTTCGCCGCCGACTGGTCCTTGACGTCGCCCACGACCAGCTCGAACGTATGGCCGTCGACGCCGCCGGCGTTGTTTGCCTCGTCGATCGCCATCTGTGCGCCACGCTGGAATTCCTGGCCGTCGGCTGCTGCCGGGCCGGTCAGCGGCGCCAGCAGGCCGATCTTGACGACGTCGGCGAATGCCGGCGCAGTGGCCAGCATCACACCGAGCGACGTTCCGATCAGCATATGCCTGAAATGGCGTTTCATCGACTTGGTCATCATTGATCCTGTTCCCCTGTTATTATCGTGACGATGGTTGGATGATTGACAAATTATGCACAGGCGGGTCAATTTGAAAAGATATTTTCATGCAGGCGCGAACAAATTTGACTGCTAAGCAGTCCGCGCGAACTGCAGCGGTCAGGCGAATCGAGACACGGGCGAAAATCGAGACAGGAGACAGTGCGAATGGAGAGGGCGCGAATGGAGACCACGATCAAGACGATCGAAACCAGTCACGGCACGCTGGCCGTGCGCGAAAGCGCCGGTACCGGCATGCCGGTGCTGATGATCCACGGCAATTCGTCGTCGGGCGCCGTCTTCCGCAATCAGTTCGACGGCAGGATTGGTGCGGCCTACCATCTGATCGCGGTCGATCTTCCGGGGCATGGCGAGTCCTGCGACGCGGTCGATCCGGAGCGCAGCTATTCGATGCCGGGTTACGCCGACGCGATGACCGAGGTGTTGAACCGGCTTGGTATCGAACAAGCAGCCGTCTTCGGCTGGTCGCTGGGCGGTCATATCGGGCTGGAGATGATCGACCGCTATCCCGGCATGCTCGGCCTGATGATCACCGGCACGCCGCCGATCGCCGCCGCCGATCTAGGCAAGGGCTTCAAGACCAGCCCGCATATGAACCTTGCGGGCCAGGAGGTCTTCACCGAAGAGGACATCGACGCCTATGCGCACTCGACCTGCGGCGAGCCTTATGACCAGCTGCTCCGCAATGCCGTCGCACGCACCGATGGCCGCGCGCGCAGACTGATGCTCGGCAAATTCGCGGCGGGCGAAGGCAAGGACCAGAGCCAGATAATTCTCGGCAAAACGCCACCGATCGCAGTCCTCAACGGCGCCGACGAACCGTTCGTCAACACCGACTTCGTCGATACGATCCCGTTCTCCAATCTCTGGGAAGGCAAGAAACACCTGATCAGCAATTCCGGCCACGCGCCGTTCTGGGATTCGCCGGACCGGTTCGACCCGATCTTCGATCGCTTCCTCAAAAGCCTCGAGCCCGGCTGGCGTTAGATCCTGAGCCCCTTTGCCTCGCCAGGACGTTTGCCTGGAACCATCATATCCCTGGCCAGGAGGCGGCTCACCCGGCAGAACGTCAGGAATGCCCGGCAGGCCTCCTCGGTCTCGACCAGGTCGACCGTGGCGCCGAAGCATGCATTGAACGCAGCCTGATAGACCGGACCTTGCCGGCGAGCCGGCCAAGCCTGCAGGAAATCCAGCGCCTGTTCGACGCTGTAGATTTCCTCGATAGGCAGGCCGGATGCGGGCGTGATGCGCACCGGCACCTTGAATTGCAATCTGTCCATTCATTGTCTCCCGACACCGCCGCAGCAACGCCGTTCATCGCGAAAGGTTGCTCGACCGGCTCTCGCCTTGGGCTCGACGTCTCAGAAGTGGCTAACTTCGATCGGAGCCCTGTGAAGGATGGGCTGAAACCTGAAACAAAAAACCCGCCTCAGCGGCGGGTAACTGGCGCACATCAGCACCGTGCCTGAATCGATAGCATAACTGCCGTCACAAAGCAACGGATTCGCGAGCTTGCGGAGCGCGCAAGGATTGACGTGCGAATCCTGGTCGAACGACCCTCACCGAATTTCGCCCATCGAATAGCATCATCGCTGACCGGTGATGGCGCATCAGAACGAAAAGGCTTTCGCTCTCAGGCGAACAAAAAGTCATCCGCCGTCAGCACGTTCGTAAAGTTTTCGAGAATAACTTGATCGACCCCCGCGGTAATGATGGTGCTGGTTCCACTTTGGGCAATAGCGAGATCATTGAACGACTGCACGCCCTCCACACCACTAAACATGATACTATCGCCTTGGTCCTGGCTGAAGTCGTAAATGGTATTTTGGGTTCCAACCGTCATTGCACCATCGTCCTTGAATATGAACAGGTCTTGGCCACCCTCAGCGAAGTCGCTCAGTTGCCCATCACCCCACATGTCATTGATGACCGTGCAGCCGGCTGCCGCGCTCCCAGCGTACAGGACATCGTTGCCGCCCGTGGCCGAACCGGACATTTGTAAAGCGTCACCGCATAAGAAGTTACTGACTTGGCCGCTTTCGCTGTTCTGGCCCCCGGTAAGAATATCGTTGCCGCCCGTGGCGGCCCCGGACATAGCGAATGCGTCGCCGTACAGCTCGTTTTGAGTGTCAGGAAAGAAGCTCTTATTGCCGCCGGTTAGGTCATCGTTGCCGCCCACAGCGCTGCCGAGCATCGTAACAGCATCGCCATAGCCCAGATTATTGGTGCCTTGCAGCACGGCCCCGTCATCGCCACCGCGAGCATCGTCGGACATGTTGGCGCCCGCGTCGCCGTAGAACGTTACCTGAGACCCACCCACGCTCGTGAAGGTGTCGTTGCCGCCCTCGGCGAAACCGGAAAGGTCGCCGCCCGCATCGCCATAGAGAGTTTTGCTCGGGATCTCTCCACCCAAGTCTGTGTAGTGGTCGTCGCCGCCCTGAGCATGGCCAGACATATTGCCGCCGGCGTCACCGAAGAAAGTGGCGGTTGAGAAGAAGCTGCCCGTGAAGGTGTCGTTGCCGCCCTTACTGTGACCCGACATATCGCCGCCGGCATCACCGTAGAAAATGTTGAGGGAGTCGGTCCTGCTCGTGAAACTGTCGTCGCCGCCCTGCGCATTGCCGGACATATTGCTGCCGGCGTCGCCGAAGAACGTGTTGGTGGCCTGTCTGGAACCCTGGAAGGTGTCGTTGCCGCCCTTACTGTGACCCGACATTTCGCCGCCCGCATCGCCGTAGAAGGTGTGGGTAGCTCCTTGTACAGTGCTCGTCACAAAAGTGTCGTCGCCGCCCTGAGCATGGCCGAACATGTTGCCGCCAGCGTCACCGTAGAAGGTGTTGTCTAGCCGTCTACCCTCTTCACTGCTGAAGGTATCGTTGCCGCCCTTGCTGTGACCCGACATGTCCTCGCCCGCATCACCGTAAAAGGTGTTGAAGGACTCGCCGTCGACGCTAAAACTGTCGTCGCCGCCCTGAGCGTGACCGAACATGTTGCCGCCGGCGTCACCGTAGAAAATGTTGGTGGATCGGAAGGCGCCCGTGAAAGTGTCGTTGCCGCCCTTGCTGTGACCCGACATATCCTCGCCCGCATCACCGTAAGCAGTGATGGTGGAGGAGCTTGACCCCGTGAAGGTGTCGTTGCCGCCTCGCGTAGAATTGAACATGCTGCCAACCGCGTCACCGTAGAAAGTGTAGGTCGAGGGTTCGTTTTCGGTGAAAGTGTCGTTGCCGCCCCTCGAGAAATCGAACAGGCTGCCGCCAGCATCGCCGATTAAGATAGGTGTAGCCAGATCGCCTACGAGGATGTCATCGGTTCCCCATTGGCGATGCGACAGATCTCCGGGCGTAAAGGGAATGCGTTTAGACTTAGCCATCGTACGCTCTCCTGTTAGGCCTACCCGACCCATCACAGTCCTAAGCTGTCGGGCTAGAGCGAGCAATAATCACGGAGGACTAGTTCGGCTCTTTAACTGAACGACGGACGAGCTATTCTTCGCGAAACGCCTTGCCGAAAGAATCCAGGAAAGGCCGCAGGAGGTAATTCAGAAAGGTCCGGTCGCCGGTTCCGATGAAGGTTTCAACAGGCATTCCGGGATAGATCTGTTCTCGCTTGATCTCCACCGGAAGCTCCTCGTCTATCTTCATTCTTGTCGCATAGAACGATTGGCCGGTCTTGTCGTCGACGATGCGGTCGGCTGATATGTAGATGACTTTTCCACGCACTCGCGGCGTAATGCGTGCATTCAGCGCGCTCAGCATCATATGCGCTTCCTGCCCCAGCCTGATCGAGTCGATATCCTGCAAAGAGATGCGTGCCTCGACAACCAACTCATCGGTGGTCGGCAGCAGTTCCATTACGACTTCACCGGGTCGGATAACCCCGTCCTCGAAATTATATGACGAGTGAACCACGATGCCGTCGGTCGGGGCCTTCACAATCGTCCGTTGAAGGATGGATTGGGCAGCGTTGATCTGTTCTTGGAGGTCGGCCAGTGATGAGCGGACCGTATTCAGTTCGCTGACGGCCTCCTCCACTCGCGATGTCGTTAGTCTCTCGATTTGTTGACTGGCCTCCGCAAGTTGCGTTGCAGTTCCAGCGATCTGCGATTCTATCGCTCCAGCCTGGCCGACAAGCGAAGCACTGGTTCGCAAGAGTTCGGTATACTCGCTGCGGTTTGTCAGGCCTTTTTCAAGCAGTTGCTTCTTGCGCTCGGCTTCTTCTCGCACGATTGTCAACTGTTCTTCCGAAGCTTTCTTTTGTGCCCGAAGCCCGGTGACGGATTCCTTCAAAGTTTCGATCCGCTGCCGCAGAATTTCCTGCTCGGCATGATAGCGCGCCAGACGTGCCTCAAATTCCTTTCGTTGCTGGGCGATAACATCCTGGACGTCGAGTCCACCCGAGGGGCGCTCCAGGTCAGGAGGCATGTCGATTTCGAACAGTCCGTCGCGCTCAGCTTCAAGCCTCGCTGCTTTGGCTCTCTGGGATATCAACTGTTTGACAAGACGGTTGACCTGCGTCTCAGCCGCTGTTGCGTCGATAACGAAAAGCGGGTCTCCCTTCTTGACCCTGTCGCCTTCCTTAAAGTGGATCTTTCGTATGACGCCGCCTTCGAGATGTTGGATCATGATGTTCTTGCCGGCAGCGGCAACAACACCTGGCGCAATTGCCGCGCCGGCTATCGGCACGGTGGCTGCCCACAGGCCAAATCCACCAATGAAGGCTGCTATCGCTGAGTAGCCGGCAATGGCGATCTTCCCAGTTCGCGTGGGAATTTTTCTATGCCAGCGGAAATTCTCAGCTTCGTCTTGCATACATGTCCTTTGGACGGCCGAGCCCAACGCCGTGGCTCAGTTCTCCAGGCGAGGCGGTATCGATTGGTCCGGCAAGCCTCGGCCTTCGTTCGCGGTTCCAACAAGGGATTTTGCAGTCGCAGACTGTGTCGTGGGTTTGTTTTGTCCTTGAGCCAATCGGTGCAACACATCCTGGGCCGCGCCGTATAGCTCGATCTGTCCATCTCGAAGCATCAGGATCCGGTCGCATTTCGCAGCAAGCGACGGGCGATGCGTGATGAGCAGAACTGTTCTTTTGTCTGAACGGGCATTAAGGATCGCTCGCTCGAGGGCAGCTTCACCTTCTGCGTCCAGGTTTGCGTTTGGCTCGTCGAGCACAAGAATTCTAGGGTCGCCGAAAAACGCGCGGGCAAGCCCGATGCGTTGTCTTTCTCCGCCAGAGAGCCTCACTCCCATCGGGCCGATTACCGTTGCGTAGCCGCGGGGAAGACCGAGCACCAGTTGGTGCACGTGAGCGCGTTCTGCAGCCGCTATGATCTCCTGGTCGAACGGATCAGCTTCAAATCGTGAAATATTCTGCGCGACCGTTCCGGGAAAAAGTTCCACATCCTGCGACAGATATCCGAAATGCTTACCGAGTTGATCCGACCGCCAGTTCTGGATGTCGGCGCCGTCTATCCGCACGACGCCAGAGCGAGGCTTGACAGCGCCGACTATCAATCTTGCAAGCGTCGACTTGCCAGCCTGGCTGGGTCCGATGATGGCAACGCACTCGCCGGCGTTAACAGAAAAACTCAACCGCTTGATCAGTGGAAGATCGCCAGGGTCGGTGTTGGGCAGGAAGTAGACGACCTGGTCGAGTGTCAGCGCGCCGACGGGCGGGGGCAGTTCCACACCGGCGTGCCTTTCGCTGAAAATCTGCTTTTGCAACGCGGTGACTCTTTTCCAGGCCTGGCCCGTTTCAGCGATTTGCCGCCAGCTGCCGACGATCTGGTCGATGGGTTGCAGTACACGCCCCGAGATGATCGAAGCCGCGAACATCATTCCCGCCGTCATTTCGTCAGCCAGGACGAGATAGGCGCCTGCGGCAAGCGCGGCCAGTTGCAGCAGGATGCGGATTGTCCGTGACAGGCCGCCATAGAACGCATTGTTTCGCGCGACTTTGTCCGACGCGCGGAGCGACTGTGCAAAGCGATCGCCCCAGAACTCGATAATGCTGGAAACCATCCCAAGCGCGCGCACGGTTTCGAAATTACGCGCAAAAGTCTGTGCGGCATTCATCGTGGCGGCGAGCGTGTCGCCGGCCTCCCTGCCGCTTCGGCTTGTAACTGCCTGATTGAGCAGCGCGATGATAACCATGATGACCACACCAACAAGCGTGATCGCAAACAGTAATGGGTGAACAAAATAGAGCAAAACCAGGAAAAGCGGCCCAAAAGGCAAATCGAAGAGGAAGAACAATAAACGTGAGGCAACGAAACTGCGGATTGTCGCTAGGTCGCGCAACGGTTGGACGTCGCCGAAGCCGGCTCCCGGACTATTCATCGCTGCGAGAAAGGCCGCAGATCCCAATCGAGCGTCAAAGCGTGCAGCCAACCGATTTGCATAAAGCGAGCGGACTACTTCCAAAACCCCAAGGACCGCGAGCCCGGCGACCGAAAACAGCGATAGATAAATGAGGGTGTTCATGCTCGACGACGGCAGAACCCGATCATAAATCTGTAAGAGATAAAGCGGAGGTACGAGCAACAGTACATTAACGGCAGCGGAAAACACCCCGATCTCGAACAGGCTTTTCGACAACGGCAGCCTGCCGTTCGAAGTCGACATTCCCCATCCCTCCCGAAGTAACGCTCGTCTCCCGACCACCGAAATCTATATCATGATGACCTAATGTATCGCATCGCGCCAGAGCGTTGTCCGAGCTGGCTCCTTCTCATCCATCGCGGACCCCGAAATCGAGGTCCTGAGTGTCATAGGCGATCGATTTCGATGCGGACGGATGCACACCGAGCGTTGGCTGAGCCTGCAGCCCACGTCCAATCTGGTGCAAACGAAGTAGCGCACAGCGCAAGAGGAATTTGCGCGCTACTCGGCTGGGCATCTTTGCACGGGCTTAACGCACAAGACGGTGTTAGGCAGGAATTTTCGCCGGCTTGTGCCCGTGATCGGCAGTTCGTCCTTGAACCTGACGCCATCAGGTGCCAAATCTGGGAGGATTTTCGCGCGGGCTCATTAGAAGCCCCCTCTCCCGGCAAAACGGACAAGAATGGTCACCTATCTCGACGCCGCCACGGCACCGCTCAGAAACACCGGCCAGATCCGCCTCTATGGCGAAGAGGGCTTTGCCGGCATGCGCAAGGCCTGCGATCTTACCGCGCGCTGCCTCGACGAACTGGTGCCGATGGTCGCGCCCGGCGTCACCACTGAAGCCCTCGACCGCTTCGTCTTCGAGTTCGGCATGGATCATGGCGCATTGCCGGCGACGCTCAACTATCGCGGCTACACGAAGTCGTCCTGCACTTCGATCAACCACGTCGTCTGCCATGGCATTCCCGACAACAAACCGTTGAAGGACGGCGACATCGTCAACATCGACGTCACCTACATCCTCGACGGCTGGCACGGCGATTCCTCACGCATGTATCCGGTGGGCACGATCAAGCGCGCCGCCGAGCGCCTGCTCGAGGTCACGCATGAATGCCTGATGCGCGGCATCGCCGCGATCAAGCCCGGCGCCCGTACCGGCGCCATCGGCGCTGCCATCCAGACCTATGCCGAAGGCGAGCGCTGCTCGGTGGTGCGCGATTTCTGCGGCCATGGCGTCGGCCAGCTCTTTCATGATGCGCCGAACATCCTGCACTATGGCAGCGCCAACGAGGGCGTCGAGATGCGGCCGGGCATGATTTTCACCGTCGAGCCGATGATCAATCTCGGCCGGCCGCATGTAAAAGTCCTGTCGGACGGCTGGACGGCGGTGACGCGCGACCGCTCGCTGTCGGCGCAATACGAGCACACGATCGGCGTCACCGAGACCGGATGTGAGATTTTCACGCTGTCGCCGAAAAAACTCGACCGCCCCGGCCTGCCAGCCTAGTGTTTCTCCCGGCGCCGGACCTTTCCGGTCAATGGGGTGCGGGTGGCTTATGGGGACAAAGAGCGACGACGAGCGGAGTTTCTTCTCCGAAAACCATGTTCAGCCCTTGGCGAAAGCCGAGCCCGTCGAAAAGCCGCATTATCTCGGTCATCGCGATCGCTTGCGCCAACGGTTCGCAGCCGCGGGTCCCGACGCCCTCCCCGACTACGAATTGCTGGAGCTCCTGCTCTTTCGGCTGATCCCCCGCGCCGACACCAAACCCGTCGCCAAGGCATTGCTGGCGCGCTTCGGCACGCTAGCCGAGGTGCTTGGCGCGCCCGTCGCGCGGCTTGAGGAGGTCAACGGCATCGGTCCGGCGGTGGCGCTCGACCTGAAGGTGGTTGCCGCAACCGCGCAGCGCATGGCGCGCGGCGAGATTGCCGGCCGCGAGCTATTGTCGACCTGGACGCAGGTCCTCGAATATTGCCGGTCGGTCATGGCCTTCGAGGAACGCGAGCAGTTCCGGATCATGTTTCTCGACAAGAAGAACGCGCTGATCGCCGACGAGGTGCAGCAGGTCGGCACCGTCGATCACACGCCGGTCTACCCGCGCGAAGTGGTCAAGCGCGCGCTCGAACTCTCGGCCACGGCGATCATTCTGGCGCATAACCACCCCCAAGTGCCTATTTCGATCCCGCAGGGTCACGCTCTATCCCGCTGATTCATCTGTATTTTCAAGCTTGTCGTAAACCCGGTTAGCGTGGCAGATTCGAGGTGCCTTTAGGGGGATCAAAACCCCTTCAGACCCCAGTTGCCGACCCTTCTTTTTTGGTGGGTATAAACCCCACTCCTCATCCGTCGGCAAAGCCCACTCTCAACCCAAGGGGAGAACAAGCATGCCGATTATTTCAGATGGAGAAATACGCGCCGCAATCAGGCGGATCGAACAAAGTGGAAAGCAGGAAACGCTTGTTGATGGCGACGGGCACGGCACCGGCCGGCTCATACTCATTCTCAAGCCCATGCCGACTCGCGTGACGGCCGATTGGATGGCGCAACAATGGCGCGACAAGAAGCGCGTCAAAAAGAAGATCGGATCCTACCCGTCGATGTCCCTCGCCACGGCGCGCGAGATTTTCGACCGCGATTTTGCAAGACTTATTCAGAAGGGCCGGAGCATCAAGATCGCGACCGACGCACGGGCCGGGACTGTCCAAGACCTTTTCTCAGGCTATGTCGCCGCCCTCAAGAGCGCGGGCAAGCCCTCCTGGAAAGAGACGGAAAAGGGTCTCAACAAAATCGCCAACACGCTCGGCCGCCACCGCCTTGCCCGCGAAATTGACCCTGAGGAAATTGTGGAGGTGATCCGGCCGATCTATGAGCGCGGCGCCCGCGCCATGGCGGACCACGTCAGAAGCTATGTCCACGCCGCGTATAGCTGGGGCATGAAATCCGAACACGATTATCGGAACTCATCACCGCGCCGGTTCCGGATTCCGTTCAATCCCGCTTCCGCGATTCCGACCGAGCCGAAGGTGCGGGGCACACGCTGGCTCGATGAGGCCGAATTCGCCCGTCTCTATTGGTGGCTCGACTGCCCTGACGTCCCGGTCCACCCCTCCTATCCGCGCGCAATCCAACTCATCATGCTCACCGGGCAGCGCGTTGAAGAGATCGCACGTCTCCATGTGGAACAATGGGATGCGGCCGAAAAGATAATAGACTGGTCGAAGACGAAGAACGATCAGCCGCACGCCGCACCCGTACCGTCCCTGGCTGCAGAACTCATCGAGTCCATCACTCCGAACGAATATGGCTGGTACTTCCCATCGGCGAACGATCCATCCCGGCCGGTCAGCCATGGCTCGCTCTACAGTTTCGTGTGGCGGCAACGGGACCGCGGGGTCATACCTTTCGCGACCAACCGAGACCTACGGCGGACCTTCAAAACCCTCGCAGGCAAAGCCGGCATCTCGAAGGAAATCCGCGACCGCCTGCAGAACCATGCGCTGCAGGATGTCAGTTCGAAGAGCTACGATCGCTGGACCTACATGCCTGAGAAGCGCGCAGCGATGAAGAAATGGGACGCATATGTCAGAAAGATGCTGGCACGGAACACATTCACGCTGGCGGCATGAATGCGTATCCTCTCGGACGGCTGGGCGACATCTGGCGCCGTTGGCAGGTCGATGCCCGACGGTTGATCGACGGAGACGGGCCTCGTGCTTACTATTCAGCGGCACGCAGCCGAAAGCAGGCGATCGTGTAGGCTTCTGGCATTGGACCAAAGTCGCCTCGGAAATCGCAAGGCTCTCCACCATTTGCCGAGATAGATCGGGCTGTCCTTCAGCGCATTATCGATGAGGAGCCACCGACCGATCGAAGTCGCGCCGAAGGCCGGGCTCGTTCCTTCATGGAATTGAAATCTGCGCAGTAGAAAGGCAACTCGGCGGGAGCGCACGGCGCGTCAGCAGGCGAGGAACCGACAGTGGCGATCCGGTCCAATCCATCATTGGCGCGATGGCGAAATGCCGAGATGCGCCAACCTGCGATTTCTTTTCCTTTTCCACTACTTAGGCCGTCTAGATCACCATCCGGATCGCCTGGAAAGACCTGGACACCTGGACAAGGAAGGCAAGCGCGTACTCGTGCCCGCTATGAAGAACCCGGGCCAGAAGATTGGGAACGATGTGTGGTGCGATCTGCAGGAGGAAGCATTGGCGATAGTCGAAGCCACGCCCAGCGTTGCGGAACAAATCTTCCCGTACACAACGGACGCGATCGGCGCGTCCTTCACGCGAGCCTGCAAGATCCTGGGGATCGAGGACCTTCGTTTTCATGACTTGCGGCACGACGGCGTTTCGAGATTGTTCGAGCTTGGCTTTAACATCCCAAAGGTCGCGTCAAATTCCGGACACCGATCCTGGACATCCCTCAAGCGCTACACGCACTTGCGCCAAACAGGAGACAAGTACGACGGTTGGAAATGGCTCACAGAGGTGACGAAGAACGACCCAACCTTAAATCTCGCGCGACACGGCCAATCCCCACGCCGACGGCGTTCCGACCGGAACAATGCTAGCGGTCAGCATAAGCGATGAAGGCACGCCGATAGACGGCCAATTAGGCTCAGCTTGCGGCCTGGCGCCATGGCGGCAACCGTGCCGAGCAAGAAGGATGTTGAGGACGGTGGAGCGCAACACTATCAACGCAACGGGAGAAGAATGGGGAGAGCCATGGATTACCACAGGTGGTTGGCGTTGACACAGGGACAGCGGATTTTTCGCCGCTTGGCCATTTTGACGCCGGTCGAGGGTGCGCAGAACTGAAGATCCATGACCTTCATTTTCATGATTTGCGCCACGAAGGGACGAGCCGCCTTTTCGAAGCAGGGTTCACATTGAACAAGTAGCGCTGGTCAGGGGTCACAAGGATTGGAAGATGTGCGGCGCTATACGCACCTCAAGCCGGAAATGCTTCACATATCCAAGCGGCGCTGCATAATTGCCGCGAGTGACCGTACCAGTTCGCAATCTCCGGCGGCGTTGAACGCCTCCGATCGACGGCCGTGGCCACGATCTCGCTGCTTTGAAACAGAGCGTCGGTGGCTTCCCATAGGTAACCTATCGCGGATTTAATGTGTAAGGTTTTGTGTAACCCTGTCGTGGGATTTTCTGGCAGCTGTTTGCATTTTCGCTCCCGGTGTCGGCATCAGATGTAGCCACGCTTGGCCAAATTACCTCTCTGAGCCACGTGTCATGCGAGATGGCATGTCTGGGCTAAGAAACGCCATTGGATTGTCGGAGGCCAATACGTATTCGGGCCAGTCGTCTACGATCAACTGGACGTCTTGGGCATTAGGGGAACGCAGAAGTGCGTGCTCAGTCGCGGTGATGAATTTATCGATGCCGTCTACAATTTGCGCGGCAGCGTTGATCGCCGGCATCGTAAGACGCACACCATTACCCATCCGGTCGAGAACGATGTGGCAGCAAAGAGGATGGTACCGCTTTGTGGCCTGAAGAAAGCGGAGGTAGTCGAACCCACGCCCCTGCCGTGCGGTAATATGCACATCGTAGAGATAGCCATACCTACCCGCAATCTGGCCTGTCGGCTTGGCAAGCAGCCACGGCCGACGCAAGGCTTCTATTGTCACGCCAAAACGCAGGTCGGGAGGGGCGATGCCAAACCGAGCGATGCCGTCGCCGGCGGCGGACCAAGGAAATGGGTCAAGTGTGATGAACTGCCTAGCTACTGGGTCTCGCTTAGCCGGATAAATCGGGTGAGCCTCGTTGTAGGTCGTAACGAATCTCCAGACGCCTTTGTCGATATCGTCAAGCATCTGAGTCACCCGCTGGAGATCGGCCGGGTGTCCATTTCGAAAATGAGCTACCCGATTGCGAATTTGACGGATTTCTTCGAGACGGGCGTCCCATACAGATTTGACCGGTAAGTAAGGTGCAAACAGCCGCCGATGTCTGCTGATAATCTTCAGGAGCGCGTCGAAGGCGATGTAGCTCAGCGGGCTGCGCTCGCGCGTCGGCATATGCGTTAGTCGGCTATCGGCTTGTATCGACCGAGCTCCGGCTAATTGTGGACGTTTTTTGGGAGGCTTCTGTGAGCGCTTACCTGATTGAACATCAATCTGGTCCGCCCAGGCTGTTCCATACCGCGCGCTTAGCTCTACGTAGACGATTTCCCGCAACCACAATTCGAGCTGCCAAAGCTTCGTGTAACAGGCTAGGCGTCCCACAGGCATGGGAGGCCAGATATCTTCGATCAACAGGTCTGATGGATTTCGTCTGCGCGTTCTCTTCATATCGGCCATTGGTGAGCGGCCTCACTTAGCTCGCAAAGTCTCTAAGGCGATATTCACAACTGCGTCTCGGGTGCGACGGTCAGATACTCCAGTGAGGAAACGCTCCGCCGCTCGCTTGAACTCGCCATCCCAACGCTGCACGGCGCTCTGCCATTCTGTCGTTAAGCGCTGCAGCCGCTGTCCGACAGGGAGTTCGATCTCTTTCGCGGTGGGTTCCAACAAAAGTATGGCCCGTACCAAGCTGGCCGCCTCAAGGCTTCCCGTCTTCGCTACAAGCGTGCCTCCTGCGGAAACCTCCCCAAGGTCGAACAGTTCAGCCCCGATCAGCAAGGGCCCCTCTACAGGCGCGATTATCGAGATTTTAGAGGTTGCCTCCCCGGCATTTCTAAAGGCGCGCGGATCCGGATAAGCGGGCATGGCGCCAACTATGCGAGACGCATAGGCTTCGACACTAGCAGCGACGTTGGTTGCCTTGCGGCGACTGATTTTGGCATCCGCGACTGAGAGCTTGCGTTCAACCCGTTCGCCCGCAAGGGCACGGAGTTCCTGCTCCAGGAGCAAAACAGCGTTGGCCGGATCGGAGAATCCGCAGGCGCGCAGATAAGCGGTATCGAATGCAAGCCTCTCCGCTGTGCCCAGTTCCTCAAGGCTTGGTCCCGAACCGCATCCGGCTAGCTCGGCGAAGGCTTTCAAGGCCTCGGCCTTCCTTTTGGCGCTAACTGTCGAAGGGTTAGCCAGCAAGATTCCTCGGTAGTCGGGTATCTTGACCTTGAGTACACCGTCGCCGTGCTGCGAGCGTCCTCTCAGTTCGACTTGATACCATCCGAGCAGGCTATTCAGGCCGGCATGGATGAACGCCGCGTCTTGGTCGTCAGATGGGGTGAAAGAATACAAAGTATCGATGATCACACTGGTGTCAGCGGCATCAACCATGGTGAAGACGTAACGCCGGTCATGGTGTTCGGGAAGAACAATCCGCGTTGCAGCAGCGGCGTCCGATTGGAGCGAGTACCAATATGGTTTCCTGTTTTGACCTGGCTCCGTTTCGCCGGGATGCCCCCTTTGAGCGGGTCGCTGGAGTTATTGTAGGCGACGGTTTCACCGCGCTTCAGGTAAGCCAATGCCCCAGTGGCTGATTTCGCATCCAGCGCCTCTTTCGAATCTCTGACATCGAAAAGGCGCATCTGTGATCGCCGCAGCGAAAACGCGCTTTCCAGGCTGTCTGGGCCTTTGAGAATAGGCTTAAGGAACTCGCGCTCTATCTTGCAGACAAAATCCATGCCGTCGACCACTGCGGCTACCCGTTTCATATCCGACCGGGTCAGGTGAAGCCGGGCTGGAACCTGGTCGAATGGAAGCTCACGAACAATGAAGTAGGCGTTCGCTCTTGGGACCACACCGCTGTGCAACTTCCCCATTTCGCCTAGCGAACTCAGCTGTTGACCAGATGCCAGAGCTGCAAGCTCATCCTTCAAGCTCGGATTCGACCGGAGCAATTGTCCCCACCGGACGCTGACGGCGCCCGGCGCATAGGAAGCCTTGTCAACAAGCCGCTCTAAGATAGCTGCAGTGCTCATTCGTCTTCCTCCAACAGGTCCGGGCCTTCATCCGCCTCCGTGAGTGTCAGCCCCCCGTCCACGCCCTGGGCAACCCGGTTGATTTGCATTCGCGGGTCGAGCACATCAATGGGGCCATCCAACATGTCATCAAGGAAACTCTCAATCGCGTCACGGCGATCTGCCGCGCCTGGACTTGGCATGATCTGAGCTAGGGGGCGACGCAGACGAACGAAACGTATTTCGTTGGCTTCGCGCGTCGCGGTGTCGTTTTCGCGTTCAAGGAGAAGAAGGATGGTATTCGTGTCGGCTTCTGGAAACCACCGTTCAACGATGGAATCCACTACTCCCCGTATCCGATAGTGGCGCCCCAGAAACCTTATCAGCGGAATACCGTAGTCAGAAAACAGCATCCCCGATGAGACCACGAAAGCGAGCCGGCCGCCTTGCCGAAGAAAGCTGGTAGCGTGGACAATGAACCATAGGTAGGCATCGCTCTTCCCGCTAAACTTAGGAAGGAGCAACGTGGCATCCTTTGCCAACGCATTCACGATGGTGTCCAGGTTGGTGAGGTGCCTGTAAGAGATATACGGTGGGTTCCCTACTACGGCATCAAAGGCCTCGGGGATCGACAGTCGGCCCAAAATGCCAGGGATTTCGAGATGGGTCTTCAATCCTGGTCGAAGCTCGAAGAAGTCCTTGAGTAGCACGCGCGGGTAAGCGGCAGCTTCGTGGGTGTCGCTGGTTGCAAGGGTGACCGTGCTCAATTCCGCTGCGAATGCTGTAATTTCACAGCCCCAGATATCTGAGAGTGTTCTCTCGTGCGAAGCCCCAAGAGCTCGCTTCCTTGCGTACGCCGAACGGAGGAAACTCCCCCCGCCGGTGGCCGGGTCCAGCACCAGATCACCCGGACCTCTGACTCCGAAAGTGATCAGGATGTCTACGACGTCCTCGGGCGTATAGAATTGGCCCAGTTGATGGCGGAACCGCTCTTCGACGATAACCTCGTACAAGAGACCTACGATGTTCTGCGAAATACTCAGCCAGGACGCCCCGGAGACTGCATCAAGCAGCTCGCTCCAAGCCTTACCGACCCAACATTCTCGGGCTTCGACCAGGCCCTCCGGGTCAGTGAAGAGCAGGTCGACAAATGGCTCAGGCAGGAATGCGGTTTCGAAGTCGCCCGACCGCCTGATCGCTAGCGAAAACGCACTGTCGAGCTGTGCTCGGATGGCCTGTGGGTCCGTGGAGTTCGCGGACAGCGTCAGTGCGTCGAGCGTGAAGGGTTCCGTTCGCCGGGGGCCGGAGTCTTCGAGCACACGATAGAGAACAAGCTTCTGCGCGACCACAAAAGCGCCAAATCTCAAGATTTGAACCACTTCTTCCATGAAGCGTGAAGGCAGGGCCGGGTTGAGGGTGGCGGGGAAGTTAAAGGAAGCAGCTGCCTCAGTTCGTACTTCCTCAATCAAGGCTGGATCCGCCGCCAGACGCCGCATGACCCTCTGGGCAGCTTCCGACGATATTGCGAAAATGCCATCCCTCAATGCCACCACGTCAGCCGAAGTGACCGACGGTCTTCTTCGCTCGACAGCCGCCAACCTGTTCTCCAGGCGGTCAAGGAAGCGTGTCCATTCCTCCCGGATCTTTTCCCGGTAAGCCGGAGCCTCGGAAGAATTCTTTATCGGAGCGAGCTCAACGAAATCAACTTCTTGATCTTCCTCGCTTGGCGTAGCAGCGACCTCGTACAGAGCGACCTGAGCAATATTGCAGGTGAAGTAATAGGGCAGCCCACGGGCCAGCGCTTTTCGCCGCGCGTCAGCCCGGAGTGCCTCGCTACGAACGTCGCGGCCCTCGGGAACTTCCGGTCGCTTAAGCTCTCCGCTCGCGAGTTTCCGACCTCGGGGGCTGTTGAACCTGATATCGCAGCGCCGGACAGTCCCTTTTTCATCAACCTGACGTTCTTCGATCGCGGCTGCGGCGACGAGCGTGACCTCTCCCGCTGTGTCTCTCGCTGCGGTCCTGACTGCCGTGAATTCTGCCAACCACCCGGCAAAAGTAAGCTCATTCATGGTGGCAATTGGCATTACAGAATTAATCCCTTGATATTGAACGGTTTCAGCCTTCACGCGCATCGCGTTGAGGCTCAACCTTGGTTGATCCTGACTTTAGGTGCTTTGCGATTCCGCGGCTAGCGGAACGCCTACACTATGAGCGCTCCAAATCGAAGCCCTGCGTCTCGACCATCCGGCATCTACACCCGATAGAGACCGGATCCGCATGTGATTGCATTCTATGGGTTAACGATCAAAACGAACGCGCAGGCGTCGCCCCCTCGCGGAAAGCGCCCTCTCGCCGCTCTCTAGGTCTCACACGGCTTTCCGGATTTCCGCGTTTTCCGGCCCGACCGCGACATAAGTAGAGGCGGTAGACCACCCGATGGGGGGGCCAAGTCCAGCCACAATACGAATCGACAACCTCCTGAAGTCCATAGCTAGCAATCGCATCGCCACTGGCTTCTATGATACTGTGCTTGCGAAAGGAAGAAACACTCGTGACCGACGACCCAGGCCCGATCATGCCGCCTAAATCTCAGCCGCGCCGCGCACTCCTGCGTGGCACAGCTGAAGGCGTGGTGGAACTCATTCCCGGAGCAGGTCTGCTGACAAATATCTTGGCCGTCACGCATCCACCGGCTGAAGAGGTCGAGAGACAACGTTGGGAGCAGGACATCAGTCGTCGTTCGAACGAGCAGGATGAATTGCTGAAGCGGGTCGTCAGTGCATTTCTGCGGATGCAAGCCAATCATCACCGTGCGAACGAGGCAAGACAATTATCCTTTGTTCGGGGTGGAATGATCACCACGCTTGAGGCTGTGGTCCGTGAGGGCCTTCTGCCGGATCTCCAAGTCGAACTGCGTGAGAAGCTTGAGGCGACTGCTACGGATGTTGACGATTTGCTTCAGGGCCTCGACGCTGCGCTTACAGGCATGAGCGGTGACGACAAGAGCAAAGAATTTTCGGAAACGCTTTTCGATGCCGTGTTCGGATCGTTCGGGAGGTCAACCATTCGAGGGGATATCAGCTACCTATTGCGGTCCGGCAATGCTTCCACGGACGTCCAGAAACGGCTTGCGCAAAATATCTGCGATAAAATCGATCGATTCAACGATAACCTCGCAAAGTTGAGCAACTACGCTGCAGCTTCGGCAAACCTCTAAATTGCTCTTTGATGGCACTCCGTGCCGGCTACTTGGCCAACCATTCAGCATAAGCGCGGATATCAATCATCGGTACGGTCCCGCTGAATTGCAGCTGGGCGATCAGGTCAAACAGGAATGCGGTCGCCGGACGATTAGCCGGGATGAGCTGATAATCGGCAATGCTGCTGTCGTACCGGAAGTTGCCATGAGCTGCCACACAGCCCATGTTCAGGCGCTGGTCACCATTCCCCTTGCCAAGGGCCTTCTGAAGCGCCACGCCGAGGGGCGGTGTCCAATCGCTGTCAAAGGTTAGAATGCCGCCCAGAATCGGGATTGGGGACTTCGCTGGATACGTGCCCCCGGCATGCGGAATCGGCAAGCTTGTCCGATGAAGCTTGCGAACCGACTCGACCTTCTTCTGGGCATACTCGACCTGTTCGGCGTTGATCGCCTGCTTCGCCTCGAATACCCCATAGACGCTTTCGGCAGGAACGATGATCTGCCCCTCGTACTTGAAGATGAACGGCGAGTACTGGCGATCGAAGATGACGATATCGATCTGGTCGCTGAATTTGTCGTTGCTGTCGACCACATGCGCCGTCTCTGCCTGGTAGCGCTGCGGCAGATAGGTCTGGAGCAGCTTCAACCATACGGCCTCACTGGCGTTGCCTTTGGTGACAGGATGTCCGAAGACGGCCCGCGTCGTCTCCAGTTTCTGCTGCATCTCGTTGTGCAGACCCTCGAGAAGCCTTGGCAGCGACCAGCTCATTAAACAGCTCCATCCTGGAATGGCGGTGTCGCCGCCATCAGCACAGCAATTTCAACTGCTCGGGCAGGCCTAACGGGGTTGCGCGGATAGGCATCGAGCACGATCGACGGCAGCAGTCTCTGGATGATGTCAGAAAACGTGAACCCGAGTGGGCTGTCTTTGCGCGACCCTGTAGCCACGACGAGTTTCTCGATGTCGCCGGGTGAGAAAGCAAGTTCTGACAAGGCGGTAGTCAACAGTGCGCGGCGCTGATCCGCGTTGGGACGGCCGAATGCCAATATGTCTGCGGCCCGCCGCTTCACAGCCGGGTCGAGCGCGCTCAGGCGGTTCGTGCACATGATCACTGCCGCCGGAAGTGCAGCACTGGCAATCCGGTCAATGCCACGGATAAAGGCATTTACACCCGCACGATCCTCGTGGTGCATCTGAGCGTTTTCGCGGGACTGTGCGAGGGCGTCGGCTTCGTCAACCAGCAGGATAATGCCGCCACGTGCGCGCCCGGACGCACCTTTCAGCTTTGTTGCTTCCGAGATGGCATAATCGAACGCCGACGTGATCAACTGGGTCATCTCGCCGACACGACCCTGTCCCCGAGCCGATAGGCTTAGGGGGAGCAAGGTTATTTCGATATCCTCCTGGCGTGCCACGGCGTCACCGATAGTCTCTGCCAGTTCAGTTTTCCCTGAGCCCACATCGCCGGCAAGCACCACCAGCGGCGGGCGCCGCAGAACGGTCGTCAATAGCGCTTTCATTTGTGGATGGTTCTGCTTCGCCCAGGTTTCCAGACCAGTGGGATTGACGAGGAGAGAGAGAACCTTGGTAAGCCGGGTTTTCTGATCGTCTAGCCCGACGAGGCGCGAAAGCCTGTCGCGCGCCGAAAAGTCCGGGTAAGTGATTCGGCGTTCGAAAATGCCTTCGGTGATCGTGATCGCGTTCATCAGAATGTCCTTACTGTTGATCGGTTCAGGGCACGGCCACCGGCTGAATAGACGCGGTCATCACTGAAGTATCCCGAAACCCCCGGCTGCTCGGCTCCTCCCCTGATGAAGGGCAGGCCGAGCGCCTCACGCTCGGATGTCGACAGGGCGAAGTACGCACTTGTAAAGGTCATGTACGAGTAGAAGGAGGCGCTGGCGATGTCGGCGCCCGGTCGGATCTTGCCCGGATCGTCGTCGACACCGCCGACGCCGCTCAACTCCTGCGCGGTGTATCTGAGGGTGGGTTCAATCCAGGCGTCGCCCCGCTTGAAACCGTAGGTCACGGTCTCGACCAGTTTCTTTTTCAGCATGACCACGATCTCCTGCTCGAACTCGCTGATCTTGGAATCCGAGGGGACGCCATAGAACCGCTGCATCCGCTTCAGGTCGGTGGCGACCTTTGCCGCAATGTGCTGGGCATGGGTGACGGTAAAAGTCGTGGTGTCGGTATAGGTGAAACTCTGTGTCATGGGTTTATACCTGAAATGCCGAGCCGAAAACTTTTTGCCAGTAGTAGACAGTTTCGCCCTTGGTGGGCGCCGCCCGTGCCGCGTCGATGGCGTCGCCAGCGTCCAGCGCGGCTTCGACGATCGCGTCGACATTCTGGGCGCTATAGAGGCGGCTGACATTGTTTAGGGCGTTAACCGGGTCGATGATCTGCATCGGCTCGGCGAAACTGCCGACGGTTGAAGGCTTGTAGTAGTCAGCGAAAACGATCTTCTCGCGCAGGTTGCTGGTTGCGATGTAGGTGAAGAACGCCTGCAAGGCCTCAGGATAATTTGAGAAATCAGCACCTTTGTCCTGCAGGTGCGCGAGGATCATCTCAACCATGAAGGACTTGAAGCGAAAGCCGTCTCGCTCCCGTTTCATCACCCGGGTCCAGAACTTCGCCAGCCGCACCACTTGGGCGAAATGCGTCTCCTGTGCCGTCTTGCGCTTGCGGGCAAACTCCAGATGGAGCGGAATGCTTGTCTTCAGGAAGGTGCCGTCATCCTGGCTCACCAGGTTGCCGTACCACTGCAAATCCCCGTCATACAGGATCGGCACCACGTCAACGTCAAGGCCGGAACCGCGAAACGATACGCTCACACTATAGGTCTGCGGCTGGACCTGGTCAGGGCTGAAATTGGGGAAGGCCTTTCGAAGCCGCTCGGCAAGATACTGAAGCAAGGCCTGAACATCGTTCGGCGCGTTTGCCCCGCTGATGTAGCAGGCCACGTCAATGTCATTCAGGGAACGCAATGCGGTCCCTTTGGCCAGACTGCCCGACAGCATCATCTTACGGAGGGTAAAGTCAGGATGCTCGGACAGGTAGCCCTCAAGCTTTTCCCGAAGCCGGCGCGCCTGGGCGCGATACTCGTCCGCCTGCTCCTTCGGCAGGTTAACTTTCTCGGCCGCGAAGCGGACCAGGTCCGCGTGGGCAACGTGCTGCAAACTCATAATGTGACTTTCCCTTCCCTTGTCGAACAAGACATGAGATATATGTCTACATATATGAGACCTATCGCAGGTCGTCAAGTTAAACATGCCGGAGTAGACATGACCGACCAACCTCTTCCCTCCGTAATGTTTCAGCAGCGGTTGCGCCGTGCGCGTGAAATCCGCGGCTGGAGCCAAAGCGAACTCGCAACGCAGGCGGGGATGCCTGCCAGCTCAATTGCCCACTTCGAGACTGGCACGCGGAAACCTTCTTTTGACACGTTGAGACGCCTTGCTAACGCCCTGGACATGACGACCGACTTCCTTCTGGGGCGCGTCGAGGAACCCGGCCTTGCCGAGGCAGGCGATCCTCTTTTCCGGGACGTGGGCAAACTCACTGGCAACGACCGGGAGATCGCCCGTGACTTTCTCAAGCTCCTGTCGGAGCGCAACGCCAAGAAAGGCGAGTAGCTGATGAGCCGATTCCGCCTTCTGCTCGCCAGACAGGAGGCGGAGCGGTTTCTGTCCGAAGAAGGCATTACGACGTTGCCTGTGGATCCGTTCGCGATAGCGGCGAGTCGCGACATAGTCGTCCAAGCCAAGCCGCCGGAAGTCGAAGGCGTATCCGGGATGCTGCAGCGCTTCGGGAACACGTTCGGAATCATTTACGCTACGAGCATTGCGTCGAAGGGATTCCAGCGGTTTTCCGTCAGCCATGAGCTCGGTCATTACTTTCTCCCAGGCCACCTTGACCACGTGCTGCCGGGTGACGGGGTTCATGTTTCGAGAGCCGGTTTTGTGACCGAAAACTCTTATGAACTGGAAGCCGATCATTTTGCAGCGGGCCTGCTTATGCCGACCGTCCCTTTCAGAAATGCGGTGAAGGGTCGGGATCCGTCGCTTGCCCTTGTTCAGGAGATGGCCCAACTTTGCGAGACCTCCTTGACGGCAACCGCTATCCGATTGGCTGAACTGACTGACGCGGCCGTTGCGGTGATCCTGAGCACCGGTCGGTTTGTCGATTACTGCTACCGGTCGGAGGCGATGAAATCGCTTCCGAAACTCGATTGGATCCACAAGGGATCGTCCGTCCCAGCTGGCACGGCAGCCCTCCAGCTTGCGTCTGATCCAAAACGTGTCCTCGCGGGAGAAGTCATAACCGGCGAAATCGATATCCGGGACTGGTTCGGTGGCCCCCAAGCAGCTTGGGTATCCGAGGAAGCTATCGGACTTGGCAGCTATGGAAAGGTGCTGACGATCCTCAGTTCCACTTCAATCGGTGAGCCGGACGAGGTCACCGAAGAAGACGAGGAACGTGATCTGGTCGAGAGCTGGACGCCTAGGTTTCGGCGTTAGCGGTTGCACCCGAGGGTACCGTGGGCTTTTCAGTAGCCAAGTCGATACCGAAATGCGTCTCCGCAAACCGGAGCAGGCAATAGCGCATAATCCTTTCAAGGCCCACGAAGGTCGGCGCCATCTGAAGCGTGCGGCTAAACTCCTTGTCCGCGACGACGGGCCGGCCAAGTTGCACCTCGTCATTGCTTCTTCCCGGACTTATCCACCTGCCAAATGATTCTCCGGAGTGCACATATTTGCTGCGGAGATCGTAGGCAGCGGCGAGGCGATCCCCGATGTTTTCGTGCTTGAGCCGGCCGTAGCCATGTTCGGCTTCTGTTCGACCGAAAAAATCGCTGTCTAGGAAGGAGTTGAGGACATGCTTGAAGCGGCGTTTCACCTGATAAAGGCGTGAGCGCAGGAATCGAGCGGCTGCTCCACGGTCAGCGAGAGCGGTAGTTACCTGGTCAAGTACGGCTTTCAGTTGCTCATCCAGCAGGTCGACGTCGGAGACGTCTTCCGCACCTGCAAGAATCTCCCCTGCCATCGTAAGATGCAAGTAGGCTACCTCCGGGTCGCTATCAACATTGCGGACGGCCCGGTAGTAAAACTGGCAAGCCGCGTTGAACCGGCGCAGGACATCGACATTGTCGGTCTCGCCGTGAAGCAGCTTATGGATCCGTTGAACCTCGGTGAAATTAAGGGGAACCGGAATATCTACCCGAGGAAGATCGCTATTATGCGGACTGCTGATCCGGTAGGGGACGCCGTAGGCGCTGGCATCTGGCAAACCAAACCTTCCGTGGGATTCCACAATGCCAAGGCTGTCAAAGCGCTTGCCAAAGAGAACAGCCAGATAGGCGCCGACGTGATCTCCAACATGTTCGTAGTTAGGTATAACTGTCCCAACGACCTTCGGTGGCTCTGGGGCTTCGAAGGAAATAACCAAGGCGGTTCGCTTGGAAGACCCGACGACAGTTGTGCGCATCATATCAGGCCACGCCAGATTTATGGCAATCCCGTCAGCTTCGTACTCTCCCACAAACCTGGCGGTCGAAGAGATCAGGAGGCGATGGATGGTCGGGTCCGGCCGAAGTGTCATGGGACTATTCTTACACATCTTGGATTATGGCGTCATGCTCCTAGCCTGCAATCTGGGGCGGTTACATGAAAGTTACATGGTGAAGACCTTACAGCCATGAACCCGTCTAAGTATCTGAATAAATTGGTGGGCGGCACAGGATTCGAACCCGTGACCCCTACAGTGTGAATCTGGCGGTCAGGAGTTCGATTCTCTTCGGAGCGCCATTCCATCCGGTAGAACGGAAATTCGTTTGAACCTTTGAATACCTGCCGACGAACTCAGGGGTTGCTACGAAACCGCCGCAACCGTCTATTAAGCAGTCCTGCGGTCCGACGGAACGGGTTTGTCAGTCTCATCCGTGTTCGGCGGGTTGCCTGCGACGCTATGTTGAACGTTTTGGCGCCACGCTAGTCTAGATGACGAGCAGTCGAGGCCCGCCCAGATCGATCCATTCCGGCAAGTTTGACGATATCCCCGATCAGCCACGTGCAGTTATCATCTATCGGCGACCGCCAGACGATCCTGCTCTTTCAAACCCGGCCGCCGGGGATGATTCTAACGTCCGGATTGTGATCGCTGCAGACATCGAACCCGCCGTGACAGGGCCCAGAAGGCAGAAGGCGATTTGTTCCACAATAAGCATCTCGATGGTGCCTATGGTTAGGTCATCGTCGACCCATCGTACCGACGGCAGCAGTGGCAAGACAAGCGACTGATTGGAACGGTGGACATGCGGCGCATACCAGACGTTCAGCAGCTGACTGTCCGCGCGCCGGTCATATCATTTCTTCCACATCGTCGATCGGAGAACAGCCTGCATGTGCTCTGCGAGGTCGAGTTCGCCGCGCGCCTCGATCTCTAAAAGATATCTGGCCTTGGCCAGACGATCCCCTTCCCCAACCGAGGAATAGTCGCAGATCGCGAGCAGCGCCCTCTCCTCCTCTCGGCTGACTCTGGCGGAGTCGCTTCTGCCACTGCCTATTTCGTGCAAGGCTTCGACGAAGGACAAGTATGCTGTCTTGTGCACGTCAATCATCGTTCGCAATCTATTGGACGGTTCTGGGTCTTGGCCCGTCGGCTCTTTGCCGAGTGCAGTTGCCGCAACCGTCGAGGCGACGGCTGCGCTGCCGGAGTGGAAGAGCAAGGCGCGGCGGTTGATCCTGGACGTGGCGAACTCTCCATTTGCTTCGAGGCTGTCGAACGGTGACGTAACGCGATCAGACCCTAACACTCAGGTTTGCACATTCGTGTCAGGATGGAAGGTAATGTCAGCCGGCGTTCAGTACGGCTGGGCGATGCGCAGCGCCCGCTCTCGGACAGATGGCGCTGCCTTACAGGACAGGGTAACTCGCTGCCGTGACTCGCCAAGAGCCCGCAGCCGTTCCCGTTCTTCAGCTTTCAAGCATCCCGGTTGGCGGCTATTCAAGCTCGATCCACGCTGGCGCATGATCGCTTGGCTTCTCCCACCCTCGCAACTCGACCTCCACCCCCGCTCCGCGGAGCTTGTGTAGCAGCGACGGACTCACCAGCAGATGGTCCATACGCAGGCCCGAACTCCTATCGTAGCCGCCTCCATAAGAGAAATTCCAATAGGTGTAGACGCCCTTCTCCGGATGGATGCGCCGAACCGCATCGATCCACCCATCCTCGAGCATCTCGGCATAGGCTTGCCGGCTCTCAGGGAAGTAAACCGCGTCGCCCAGCCATCGTCGGGGCGCCACGGCGTCAATCGGAGTTGGAACGACGTTGTAGTCTCCACACAGCACAGTCGGCGCGCCCCCGTTGAGCAGGTCCTGGCCGTAGCTGGTCAGGCGGTCGAACCAGCGCAGCTTGTAATCGAATTTGGGACCAGGCGCCGGATTCCCATTTGGCAGGTAGAGACAGCCAACAATGAGCCCGTTCACGTCGGCTTCGATGTAGCGGCTATGGGTGTCATCAGGATCGCCAGGCAAGCCGCGCCGGCGTTCGACCGGGTCCGTCCCTCGAGTTAGGATGGCCACTCCGTTGTAGGATTTCTGGCCATGCCAGATGGCGCCGTACCCTGCCTCGCGGATCGCGACGGCCGGAAATTTGTCGTCGGACGTTTTCAGTTCCTGGAGGCAGACGATGTCGTAGTTGGTAGCCGCGAGCCACTTGAGGAGCACGGGCAGCCGGCCATTGACGCCGTTCACATTGAAGGTGGCGATGCGAACCATCTGCCCTCCCGGCCGTGGCTCACTTCTTACCGAGCTTGTCCTCAACCTTCTTTCGACTGTTGCCGACCGATTTCACGGCCGACTTGACGTCAGCCTTGCTCGACCCAGTTTTGCCCGCCTCGTACTTCACCTCATGGTCCTGCCCGCCGGCGACCTTTGCGCGGTCCTGGCTGCGCCCGCGAGTTGTTTGAGTAGTGGCCATTTCTTCCTCCAGGGATTGCGTTCCAATTCCCAATAACGCGGCCGGACTCTTCCGGTTCAATTCATCGGCGCGCAGAGTGGAACTGAAACCATGGCAGAGTATTGAATCGTACTATGCATTCGAGTTCCGCATGTCGGCAGTAGAGGCCGCCCTCAGCAAGAAGCGCTCACGGCGCAGGGACTCGGAATCTACCCCGCGATACCCTCTACCCAAATTTCGTCCGTTTCAGCTCTGCACGCTGACCGACGATATACCGGTTGGCGCCAACTGGCTCTTCGAAATGAAGTTCGATGGCTATCGCGCACAACTCGCGATCTCGGGATCGGAGGTCGTCGTCTACACGCGCAACGGCCATGACTGGACCCGCCAGTTCAAGGTGATCCTGCCGCCGCTTCAGGCGCTCACCAAAGGCTCGGCGCTGATCGACGGCGAAATCGTGGCTATCGACAGCAAGGGCCGCAGCAACTTTTCCATGCTGAAAACCGGCATCGCCGCAGGCATGCCGCTCAAGTTCTACGCCTTCGACCTGCTGGAATTGAACGGCGAGGACCTCTCCAGCCGGCCCTTACTCGAGCGCAAGGAACTGCTTGCGGATCTTTTGGGCGAGAGGGACCCCGACGACATCCTGCAGTTCTCCAGCCATATCGCCGACAACGGGAAGAAGGTCTTCGATACAATGTGCGCCGGCGGCCACGAGGGCATCATCGCCAAGCGCGAGGACAGTCACTATGTCGGCGACCGCACCGCCAGCTGGCTCAAGATCAAGTGCACGAAACGACAGGAATTTGTGGTCGGCGGCTACCGCCCAAGCGACACCGGCCGCGGCATGGCCTCGCTAATCCTTGGCACTTATGAGAACGGCAAGCTGATCTACCGAGGCCGTGTTGGCACCGGGTTTACTCAGGCCATGCGCAGAACCATCCTCGTGCAGTTGGATAAACGCCGTCTCGACAAACCCGTCTTCGCGTCCGTGCCGCGCGACATTGCGCGCCGCGCAGTGTGGGTTAAGCCCGAGCTTGTTGCTGAGGTTACCTATTCCGAGGTGACCCCCGACGGCAGCCTGCGACATCCAAGCTTCGAGGGTATGCGTGAAGACAAGCGAGCCGATCAGGTAGTGATGGAAATGCCGAGGGCGCCGGCGACGCCTGGCTCCGCTGATCTCGATCCCGCGATCGGCAAGGAGATCGCAGCTGCGGTCGGCATCAAGCTCACGCATCCGGACAAGGTCATGTATCCCGGCACCAAGGTGACAAAGGCGACGCTCGCCGCGTACTACGCCGCGGTTGCCGAGAAGATGCTGCCGCACATCCAGGATCGGCCCCTTTCGCTGGTGCGCGACACCGACGGCGACCTGCAACAGACCTTCTTTCAGAAGCACAAGCTGCCAGGGATCCATGACGCCCAGTTGGAGAAGATGTCCGGCAAGGGGAGCCGCATTCTTTGGGTCGACGACCTGGCTGGGCTGATCGCCGGCGTCCAGATGAACGTGCTCGAATTCCACGTCTGGGGCAGCTTGCGCCAGCAGCCGAGCCTGCCGCACCGGATAATCTTCGACATCGACCCCGACGAGGGCCTGGGCTTTGGTGACGTCAAGCAGGCCGCGCTCGACATCCGCGGGGTTCTCGAGGCACTTGGACTCCAATCCTGGCCGCTGTTATCGGGTGGCAAGGGCGTTCACGTCGTCGTGCCACTCGTTCCCGAGGCTGACTGGGAAGCGGTGAAGGGCTTTTGCCAGGACTTCGCCGAACTGCTAGCCCGCACGGATCCGTCCCGCTTCGTCGCGAACATGAGCAAGGCGAGGCGCAAGGGCCGAATGTTCATCGACTATCTGCGCAACGGCCAGGGTGCGACGGCAATTTGCCCGTGGTCGACGCGGGCGCGATCCGGTGCGTCATGCGCCGTACCCGTCACTTGGGATAAACTGCCGACATTCAAAAGTGCCAGCGCATTTGACGTTTTCGCTGCCGCTGCTCGAGCCCAGCAGCCCGACCCTTGGGAAGGCTATTTCGACGTCGAACAAACGCTGACGGAGCGGATCCGAAAAGCGGTTCGATAGGTGCAGCCAGTCCTAGATCGTCAGTGACATCTGCCGATCGGCCTCGGATGCCGTTCCGCTTAGATTTGAAAGTGTCACCCCGAGCAGGCGGATTCCCTTGGCGATCGGAAACAACTGTTCGAGCAGCGTGCCGCTGACGGTCGCTAGGTCGGTTTCGCTCTCGATGACGCCTCCGATCGTGCGGCTGCGTGTGATTTGCTGGAAGTCGGCGAATTTCACCTTCAATGTCACCGTGCGACCCTGGATCGATCTTGCCTCGCAATAGCGCCACACCTTACCGACCAATGGCGCCAGCTCCTTGCGGGCACTTTCGAGATCAAACAGGTCGCTCGCGAAGGTGTCTTCGGCTCCCACGGACTTGCGCTCGCGGTCGGCCCGCACCGGGCGTTCGTCGATGCCCCGGGCGATCCAGTAGTAGTACGGACCCGCCTTCCCGAACTTCTCCTCGAGAAACGCTAGGCTCTGTGCCCGCAGGTCGACACCGGTCTCGATGCCGAGCCGAGCCATTTTGTCGGCAGTCGCAGGGCCGACACCATGAAATTTCCGCACGGCCAAGGCCTCGACAAAGGCGGGACCCTGCTTCGGAGTGATGACGAACAGCCCGTCCGGCTTGTTCTGGCCGGAGGCGAGTTTGGCCAGGAATTTGTTGTAGCTGACACCGGCCGAGGCCGTCAGGCCGGTCTCGGCCTTGATCTTGGCGCGGATCATCTCCGCGATCGTCGTAGCGACCGGAATGCCCTGCAGATTGTCGGTGACGTCGAGATAGGCCTCGTCGAGTGACAGTGGCTCGATCAATGGCGTGTGCTCGGCGAAGATCGAATGAATCTGCTGGGAGACGGCCCGGTAGGCATCAAACCGCGGCGGCACGAAGATCAGGTCGGGGCATTTGCGCTTCGCGGTGATCGAGGGCATGGCCGATCGCACCCCGAACTTTCTGGCCTCATAGCTGGCAGCGGCCACCACCCCGCGTGCCGCCGAGCCGCCGACTGCCACCGGCTTGCCGCGCAAGTCCGGATTGTCGCGCTGTTCGACCGAGGCGAAGAAGGCATCCATGTCGACATGGATGATCTTGCGAAGGAAGGCCGTGCCACCCCCCGCCGCATCCCCTTCTTGGCCGCCGTCAACTCGTTCGCCCACTTCGTCGTCCCTGCGTCACACCTGTCGGCAGTTCAAGATAGACCGCAACTCGAGGGAGTGCAGCCTGGGATCAACTCTCGGAGGGACGCAACGAGTCCGATTGACTCTCGGACACCAAGAGAACAAATAAGGAACATATCAGCCCCGAAATCCATTGGGAAGAGAGTTTGAGAGTGTTTCGTTCATGGGTCAGCCGGCCGCCAGCCCTGCTATCGCCGCACTTCGCGAGCGAATCGCACGCCTCGAAGGCGGGCGGGCGCGCAACCGTGCGACACTTCCGTTCGGCGTTACCACGATCGACAAAGTCTTGCCGGGAGGCGGGCTGGCGCTCGGTGCGCTGCACGAGGTTGCCGGCGGCCGTAACGGGGCGATTGACGGCGCCGCGGCGGCGCTTTTTGCCGCCGGCATTGCCGCCCGCACCAAAGGGAAGGTGCTCTGGTGCGTCACCCGGCAGGATCTCTTCGCCCCTGCCCTCGCCCAGGCCGGGCTGCCGCCCGGCCGCGTCGTCTATGTCGAGGCGGGCGACGAAGCTTCCGTGCTCGCCTGTTTCGAGGAAGGGCTTCGCCATGGCAGTCTAGGCGCCGTCGTTGCCGAACTGGCACGCCTCTCCATGACCGCCTCCCGCCGACTGCAACTCGCCGCCGAAGCCTCCGGCGCCATCGGCATCGCTATCCGCCGTTGGCGACGACAAACCGAAGCGACCGATTTCGGACAACCAACCGCCGCGGTCACCCGCTGGCGGGTCACCGCGCTCCCCTCCCGTCCCTTGCCGGTCCCCGGTATCGGCCGCGCTCGCTGGCAGCTCGAGCTGATCCGGGTACGGGCGGGAGAAAGCGCCGATTTTGAAGTGGAGGCCTGCGATGACAAGGGTCGTCTCGCTCTATTTTCCGACCTGGCCGATCGATCGCCTAAGGCGCGCAATGGGCCAGTCCGCGCCATCGGCTGAAACCCCGATCGTCATGCTCGGCCGGCAGGGAAACCGGCGGCTCGTGCTGGCCGCCGATGCGGCGGCACGCGCCGCCGGCCTGCGCGTGGGCATGCCGGCGAGCAAGGCTCAGGTTCTGGTGCCCAACCTGCAGAGCTTCGATCTTGATCCAGCGGGCGACGCCGAGGCCCTCGAGAGAATGGCACTTTGGTCGCTGCGCTATGCACCGATCGTCGCCGCCGATCCGCCCGATGGCCTCATCATCGACACCACGGGCGCCGACCATCTGCATGGCGGTGAGGAGACGATGCTTGAGGGGCTGGTCTCGCGCATGGCCTCCTCCGGCATCGAGGCACGTGCCGCCGTCGCCGACACCTGGGGGGCCGCTCATGCCTGCGCGCGGTTCCTCGCCCGGCCGACCTTCGTCGCGCCAGCAGGGCAAGCCGCAGCGATCATGCGCGGTCTTCCGATCGGCGCGCTGCGGCTTCCCCACGATATCGTCGAGGGCTTGCTCACACTCGGCTTCGAGCCGGTGGGCGAAGTCGAGGCGGCGCCGCGCGCCTCTCTCACCCTTCGCTTCGGGCCCGAACTCGGCCGTCGGCTGGACCAGGCGATGGGGCGGCGCAGCGAACCCTTCGAGCCCGCCCGCTCTCCCGAACTCATCGAGGTTCGCCAGGCCTTCGGCGAGCCGATCGGCGCCGCCGAGACCATAGCCCGCTATACCGGCAAGCTCGTCGCAACCCTCTGCGAGGCGCTTGAGGCCAAGGGGCTCGGCGCCCGCCGGTTGGACCTGCTGTTTCATCGCGTCGACAACCGCATCGAGGCCATTCGCGTCGGCACCGCCGTGCCAGTGCGCGATGTCAAACGGCTGACTCGTCTCCTGACCGACCGGATCGAGACTGTCGATCCCGGTTTCGGCATTGAGGTGATGACCCTGGCCGCGACGCTCGCCGAGCCCTTCGCAGCCAAGCAGATCATCTCCTCACTGGTCGAGGAGCCGGAGCCCGATATTACCGATCTGATCGACGTGCTTGCCAACCGAATTGGCGAGCAGCGGCTCTACCGCTTTGCCCCGGTCGAGAGTGACGTGCCCGAACGCTCAGTCCGCCGCATCGCCCCGAATGCGCCGGACGAGGGGACGAGTTGGCCCGGTGACTGGCCTCGCCCGCCGCGTCTGCTGACCAACCCCGAACCCATCGAAACGATGGCGCTGCTCCCTGACCATCCGCCGGTCTGGTTCAGTTGGCGCGGTATCCGGCATCGCGTCGCGCGAGCAGACGGGCCTGAACGTGTTTTCGGCGAATGGTGGCAGCGTGATGCCGAACTGATCGCGGTACGCGACTATTTCCAGGTGGAGGACGAGTCCGGCGAACGTTTCTGGATCTATCGCGCCGGTGACGGCGAGGATCCTGGGACCGGTTCCCACAAATGGTTCCTGCATGGGGTCTACGCATGACCACCCAGTGCTATGCCGAATTGCAGGTGACCAGCCATTTCTCGTTCCTCCGCGGCGCCAGCTCTTGCGACGACCTCTTCGCGCAGGCGGCCGCGCTGGGCATTGAGGCTTTGGCAGTCGTCGACCGCAATTCTCTGGCCGGCGTCGTCCGAGCCCATCAGGCCGCCAAGGATACCGGTGTCAGGCTCATCGTCGGGTGCCGCCTCGATCTCGTGAACGGCATCTCCCTGCTCGTCTATCCGACCGATCGAGCCGCCTATTCCCGGCTGTGCCGGCTACTGACCCTGGGCAAGAAACGCGGCGGCAAGGCGAAATGTATTCTCGAGTGGAGCGACCTGGCCGACTATGCGGAGGGTCTCATCGCAGTGCTCGTGCCCGATCGCGCCGACGACACCTGCGCCCTGCAACTGCGTCGCCTGCGGGAAACCTTCAGCGAACGCGCCTATCTGGCACTAACCTTGCGCCGCCGGCCCAACGACCACGTCCGGCTGCACGACCTTTCCAACCTCGCCACCCAAATGCGCGTGCCGACGGTGGTGACGAACGATGTTCTCTTCCACGAACCCGGCCGGCGCATCCTCCAGGATGTGGTGACCGCCATTCGCCACAACATCACCATCGACGAGCTGGGATTCCGGCGCGAGCGCCATGCCGACCGCTATCTCAAGCCACCTGAGGAGATGGCGCGGCTGTTTTCGCGCTACCCGGAAGCCCTCGCGCGCACCGTCGAGATCATGCGGCAATGCCACTTCTCCCTCAACGAACTCGCCTACCAGTACCCGGAGGAGAAGATGCTGCCCGGACTGACAGCGCAGCAGGCGCTCGCACAGCTCACCTGGGAAGGCGCGAAGCGGCGTTATCCAGAGGGTGTGCCTGACAAGGTCGTGGCGCTCATCAAACACGAACTGCGCCTGATCGAAATCCTGCAATACGCTCCGTACTTCCTCACTGTGAACGCCATCGTGCAGTTCGCGCGCAGCAAGGACATCTTGTGCCAAGGCAGAGGCTCGGCCGCCAACTCGGCCGTCTGCTACGTGCTGGGCATCACCAGCATCGATCCCGAGCGCAACAATCTCCTCTTCGAACGCTTCGTCTCGCAGGAGCGCAACGAGCCACCCGACATCGACGTCGATTTCGAGCATGAGCGGCGCGAAATCGTCATGCAGTGGGTCTACGAAACCTACGGCCGTGACCACAGCGCGCTCTGCTCGACCGTGGTGCGCTATCACACCAAAGGCGCCGTCCGCGATATCGGCAAGGCGCTCGGTCTGCCTGAGGACCTCACCAAGCTGCTCTCCTCCCAGGTCTGGGGACATGAGGAAGGCATCGACGAGAAGCGTGCCCAGGATCTCAATCTCAATCTTGGCGACCGGCGCCTTCGCTTGACCCTTGAGCTGGCGCAGGAGCTCGAGGGCACGCCACGCCATCTGTCGCAGCATCCAGGCGGCTTCGTTCTGACCAATGACCGGCTCGACGATCTGGTGCCGATCGAGCCGGCCCGCATGGTCGACCGCCAGGTCATCGAGTGGGACAAGGACGATATCGACATTCTCAAATTCATGAAGGTCGACGTCCTGGCGCTCGGCATGCTCACCTGCATGAAGCGCAGCTTCGATCTGCTGGCCGAGCACAAGGGCATGATCCTCGACCTGGCCACCATCCCGGCCGAAGACCCGGCGACCTATGCCATGATCCGCAAGGCGGACACGATCGGTGTCTTCCAGATCGAGAGCCGCGCCCAGATGTCGATGCTGCCTCGCATCAAGCCGCGCACCTTCTATGACCTCGTCGTCGAGGTCGCCATCGTGCGCCCCGGCCCCATCCAGGGCGACATGGTCCACCCCTATCTTCGTCGCCGGGAGGGCAAGGAGCCGGTCGAGTTCCCTACCCCCGAGCTCGAGCGCGTACTCGGCAAGACTTTGGGCGTCCCGCTGTTCCAGGAGCAGGCCATGCAGGTCGCCATGGTCTGCGCCGGCTTCAGTGCCGGCGAAGCCGACCAGTTGCGCCGCGCCATGGCGACGTTCAAGCACACGGGCGGCGTCAGCAAGTTCCGCGACAAGCTGATCGGCGGCATGATCGCCAACGGCTATACGCCTGAATTCGCGGCGACCACCTTTAAGCAACTCGAAGGCTTCGGCAGCTACGGCTTTCCCGAGAGCCATGCCGCCAGCTTTGCGCTTATCGCTTACGCGTCGAGCTGGATGAAATGCCACCATCCCGATGTATTCTGCTGCGCGCTGCTCAATTCCCAGCCAATGGGCTTCTACCTGCCGGCCCAGATCGTGCGGGATGCCCAAGCCCATGGCGTCGAAATCCGGCCGGTCTGCATCAATGCCAGTCGGTGGGACTGCACGCTGGAGCCGATGGGCGAGGATGGACGCTTCGCCGTCCGTCTCGGCCTGCGCCTGGTCAAGGGGCTAGCGAATGCCGACGCCGCCGCGATCGTTGCGGCCCGTGCCGACGAGCCCTTTGCATCGATCGACGATCTCTGGCAGCGCGCTGGTGTGCCGGCGGCATCTCTGGTCCAACTCGCCGAGGCTGACGCCTTCCGCTCCGATCTGGGTCTCGCGCGCCGCGAGGCGCTATGGGCGCTCAACGGCTTGCGTGACGAACCCCTGCCCCTCTTTGCGGCGGCCTCGGCTCGCGAACAGCAAACCGTTTCGGAAATCCAAGAGCCGGCTATGACACTGCGGCCGATGACGGCCGGCCGGGAAGTCGTCGAGGACTACCGTCACGTCGGACTGACCCTTCGAAACCACCCGCTGTCCTTTCTGCGCGCTGATCTTGCCCGCCGTCGCATCGTCACCTGCCGCGACGCAATGCAGGCGCGTGATGGCCGCTGGCTGGAGGCGGCGGGCCTCGTCCTCGTCCGCCAGCGGCCGGGCTCGGCCAAGGGCGTGATGTTCCTGACCATGGAAGACGAGACCGGCGCCGCCAATGTCGTCGTCTGGGTCAAGGTCTTCGAGAAGTTCCGCCGTGTGCTGCTCTCGTCTTCGATGCTCGCTGTCCGCGGCAAGATTCAGCGCGAGGGCGAGGTGGTGCATCTCGTCGCGCACGAGCTCACCGACCTTTCGGGTGAACTCGCCAGTGTGGGCAACCGCGAGACCCCGTTTCCGCTTCCGCATGGGCGGGGCGACGATGCCCATCATGGTGGGCCTGGAATTGATCCGCGAAGCTTGCCGAAGGGTCTGCGGCCACGGGACCTCGTCGATCCAACGCTGCACGTTGAGCCGATCAAGGTGAAGAATAGAGACTTTCGATAGTGCTCGCATCGTCCGGCCAGCCGTAAACGCAAAAGCGCCGGCTGAGATGGGGTGGTTTCCTGCCACTCGGCTTTGCGCCTGTCGATACAGATAGCCGTCGTTCAACTGTCTTCGGGTACCGCAAAACTCACCATCATCAGGACAATAGTGGGCCCGGTCGAGAAAGGGCTTCCTCCATTTGGGCTCGCGTCATGCGATACTCGTTCCAAGGAATCAGTGATCCGACAGGGAGGGCCGATGGAATGATGCCGCCGAGATTGCGCGTTGGCGACAGGGTCCGTTTTGTCTCGCCTGCAAGCACGCCAGATCGGGAACGGGTATTGCTGGCAGCCGCAGTGCTTGAGAACTGGGGCCTTAAGGTCGATCTCGGCGAGAATGCCTTTCGGAAGTTCGCCTATCTGGCAGGAACCGACGAAGAGCGATTGGCGGATTTCAATGCTGCCCTCCGCGATCCGGACATTCGTGCAATCATCGCAACTCGGGGCGGCAAGGGATCCTATCGCATCGCTGATCGGCTGGATTTCGAGGCTGCCAGGCACGACCCGAAGTTTGTTGTCGGCTTCAGTGACATCAGCATCCTTCACTTTAGCCTGTGGAAACACTGCCAATTGATCGGCATCCACGGCGCACTCTATGGCTGTGACGGCGGGCAGATTGCCGAGGAAACCAGCTCTTCTCTCCAAAGACTCCTGATGAGGTCTGAAAATGTCGTCATCTTTTCCCGAGAAGAAGAGGCGACATCCGCTCTTACGACCACAGGAACAGCTTCGGGACGTCTGATTGGCGGAAACCTCGACATGATCGCGACCGCCGCAGGTTGGGCCCTGCCTGACCTGAATGGAGCAATCCTCTTAATGGAGGCGGTCGAGATGTATCTCGGCCAGGTCGACAGGCATCTGACGATGCTTCGTAAGGGCGGGCACTTGGCTGGCGTAGTGGGAATCGCGGTAGGTCAATTCACAAATTTCAAACCAAGCAGTGGCATAACGATCATCGATTTACTCCGCGACCATCTCGGCGATCTCAATGTTCCCATTCTCGGCGGGTTGCCTTTGGGCCATGGGTACAGCCCCTTGTCGGTCCCGATTGGTTCGATGGCATTGCTCGATACGGCAGCCCGGAAGCTCATCATTGAGCAATAATACGGAGGCGGTCCATGTCGTGTTTGGGTGCCGTTGCGATCTCTGGCTCAACAGAAATACTGATAGGGTGAAGAAAAAAGGGGGACCGCCATGGCGAGACTGGCTACCCGTGCTTGCGGAAGCCTCCGCGTGACCTGCGCGGGCGAGCCGAGCAAAGTATCATTGTGTCACTGCCTTGCATGTCAGAAGCGGACCGGCAGCACCTACGGTGTTGCTGCTTTTTTGACCGGAAAGATGTTCAAGTAGGAGGCCCGAGCAAGTGCTACTCACGCCAGTCCGATAGCGGCTTTCCGGTGAGATTTCACTTTTGTCCTGACTGCGGCTCGACGGTTTTTTGGGAGCCTCAGCGCAAGCCGGACGTCATCGCCGTCGGTGTTGGTTCGTTTGCCGATCCAGACTTCCCCGCGCCAACACAGGCCGTCTATGATCAATACCGGCATCCATGGGTCAACAATACTAACTGAGACCGCGCTACAGACACTTCTACCGGAGCAGAGTTTCCACACAGCCTCGGTGGAAAGCGGACATTCAATGTGAGACGATCACGCAGCGCGCTGTAGGCGCGGAGTGGCAAGTCAGAGAGATCGCTTTGCTCATTCGCCCCGAAGAGCCTCGAGATTATCAGTCAATTCATCAGCTTACCATTCGTGCCTTCGCGCCAATGTCTTTCAGCGATGGAACGGAAGCCCCGTTAATTGATCTCCTGCGGGAAAGTGGGGATCTGACAATTTCCCTGGTCGCTGAAGTCCGAGGAAAGTTGGCGGGACATGTGGCGTTCTCTCCGGTTGCAATCGACGGCAAACATGATGGCTGGTTTGGACTGGGACCGATTTCGGTTGAACCGGAACGCCAGAGGCAGGGAATTGGCCGAGCGCTGGTCAAAGCCGGTCTAAAGCTGCTCGAAGAGGATGGGGCGAGAGGCTGTGTTCTGACGGGGAATCCCGCAATCTACAGCCGTTTCGGGTTCAAGAGTGACGGGCAGCTAACTTACGGACAAATCGATCCTCGTGAGGTCCAGTGGATCGTTTTCAATGGCGATCCGCCTATCGGCATTCTGGATTTTGCGCCTGCTTTTGGCGCCCAGCACAGTTGATCTGGCAGATGCGCTTCAATGTTATTGTGGGTGAGCGAATGACATTTAGACAGGATCAGTTTTTCCAAGCAGTCGCGTCACGGCGCATTCCACGAGTTCGCGTAGCGGGGATTGTGGTGGACTGCGGGAGCGTGCTTGTTCAGCAGCCGACCGACGATCCGAGCGCTTGTTATGCCTTCATTGGGGGTGAATACGAACTGGGCGATACGTTCGAGACCCGGCTGAAGAAAGAGTTCGAAGAAGAGACAAACGTGCGGCTCGTCGAATGTGAGTATCTATTTTGCGTCGAGAACCACTTTCGACACCGGGGCAATGCCATTCAACCGGCAGAGCACTTCTTCTTGGTCAAGCTGGATCGGCGAGATGCGGAGAGCCACGAGCCCCATCTGCGCCAGCATTGGATACCCATTGCAGAGCTTGCCTCGGCTGATCTGCGTCCCCACATCGTGCGGGATGCTTTGATAGACGGGACTTATTTGACCAGCCGTTACCTGCTTCAAAAAGAAGGTTGAGATTAGACGCCATTGTCCGCAATGGTTCGCAAGCTGCCGGTGGAATGAGCCCATTCCGGCCGTTTGGCCTGCCCACGCGGCCCTAGTCCGACCCCTGCCGAACGGTTTCAACAGCGAGCGAGCCCTCCGGCAAGGGGCGCAGCAGTTCGGCTTCTGTCTTCGTCAGGTAGATCCAGTGCGCCCAGTCGGTGGGACGCAGGACCACCACCTGGCGGTCGTGATAAGCAACAATATCGGGACCAGGTTCGGTGGTCAGCATGGCGAAGGCCGGGCTGGAGCCATCTGCGCCTTCGCGCCATATGCCGGCGATCGCCATGAATGGCGCATCGTTCAGCGTGAACCGATGTTTTGCTTTCGGGTATTTCTTGCCCGTGAATTCGAAGAAGGCCGATGCAGGGATGAGGCATCGGTTGCTCTTGTCGAAATGCCGGCCGTCAGAGCGGTAGTTGAAGACTGGGCCACCCTTCGGATTGGATGGCGGGAAGCTGAAATTCATTGGCACCAATTCAATGCCGTTGCCGGCAGCGCGCATCACCGGCGCCATGTCATTGATCCGGATGTCGTCGCTTTCTGGCAAATCGAGTTCGGTCTGTTGCGTCGGGATGCCAAGCTCGAGCGCCTGCATCATCTGGACGTATTCGACCCATTTCACATGCTGTTCGTAGGCATTGCACATGCCGCGCACTCTATCGCGAAACGCAAATGAGTCGAGGTGGGCGTCCCTTCGGGCCGGGCTCTCGGCTGACGCTGAAGCCCCGCTCTGCGGGTCTTCACCCTTCGGGCTTCCATCCCTGACGCGGCACGGCGCCGACAGCGCGTAGCCCCCTCCTCTCAGTGTCGGTCTTGCGCATCGCGAGAGTGAGAGGGCGGTTTGGAGGGCCATGACGGCGAAGGGCTGGGAGAGAGGCTTCCGGCGCCCGTCATGGAGAACTCTCATGAACAATTCAGTGACTATCGATGCCGGCCGCGACGCGCCCGGCGGCTACAAGGTGGATGCGAGCCGCGGCGAGCGCATCGGGCGTGTTTCCTCGGAGTGGTTCAACCGCCCGGCTGATGAGCGCTACCTCTCGCTGTCCGCGTTGATGGCTTCTGTGCAGGGGCGGTCCGAGCGCAGCCGGACCCGTACCGTCGACAGCGCCGCGATCCGGGTCGAAGCCAGCCGCGACGATGCCGAGCGGCTTGCCCTTGTGCTTCCGGGTGCCGACAGGCCGGTCGCCCCGACGCATTGGAGCTTTGGTCAACTCGCCGGCATTGTGGGCGCGCCGGCGACCTATCTGCGTCAACTTCCGGCACCGCTCGCCGGTATCAACCTGCAATATGGCCTGACCGCGCACCGCGCCGAGCAGGTCAAGACGCTCGAGGTCGAGAACGGGCGCGTCGAGCTCCGCGCCGTCACCGGCCCAGACTATGGGCGCATCTATGATCACGAACTGGTTGCGGCCGTGCAGAAGATCGCCGGCAATGGCACCGGCGACACGCGTTGGAAGATCCCCGGCGTGCTCGACTGGTCGACCGGTATCTACAATCCCCGTGTCGACATCACCTCGGATACCACCACGCTGTATGCTTCGGATCGCGACGTATTCCTTTTCCTGGTCGATGACCTCAACCCAATCGAAGCAGGCAGGCTGCCGGACGGCTCGCCCGATCTCTACTTCCGGGGTTTCTATTGCTGGAATTCCGAGGTCGGCGCGAAAACGCTCGGCATCGCCAGCTTCTACCTTCGCGCCGTGTGCCAGAACCGCAATCTCTGGGGCGTCGAGGATTTCGAGGAGATCACCATCCGCCACTCCAAATATGCCGCCTCACGATTCGCACACCAGGCGGCGCCGGCGCTGACCCGTTTCGCCAACTCCTCGCCCATGCCATTCGTCAACGGCATCCGGGCGGCGCGCGAAAAGATCGTCGCCCGCAGCGACGAGGATCGCATGGAGTTCCTCCGCAAGCGCGGATTCTCCAAGGCGGACACAGCGAAGATCATCGAGACCGTGCTCGCCGAGGAAGGACGCAAGCCCGCGAGCGTCTTCGATTTCGTGCAGGGCATCACCGCCGTGGCGCGGGACAAGCCGCACCAGGATGCCCGGCTCGACCTGGAGGGCAAGGCCAAGAAGCTCCTCGACAGGGTCGCCTGATTTCAGCAAAGCCGGCGATGCGGATTTACGTGACTCCGGTTGCGTGCCTTTCCGGGAGCCAGGATTTGCGGCGCCGTCCCTCAGAGTGAGAGGGCGGCGCCGATTTTCGTGACGGGTTGGAGGCCGAGAGAGGTTCCCGGCCGCCCGTCGCGGAGTACATCCCAATGGCTACTGCCAAGAAGAAGCCCACCATCACCCTGTCGCCCTCCCGCGACGTGCCTTTCAACCAGCTCGTGCTGAGCCAGTCCAATGTCCGGCGCATCAAGGCCGGTGTCTCGGTCGAGGAACTCGCCGAGGACATCGCCCGCCGGGGCATCCTACAGGGTCTCACCGTCCGCCCGGTCGTCGATGAAAACGGCACTGAGACCGGCATGTTCGAAGTGCCGGCCGGCGGCAGGCGTTTCCGGGCGCTGGAACTGCTCGTCAAGCAGAAGCGCCTGGCCAAGACCGCGCCAGTCCCCTGTGTCGTCCGCGAGGGCGGCATTGCGGAGGAGGACTCTCTAGCAGAGAACGTCCAGCGCGCGCCGCTGCATCCGCTCGACCAGTTCCGGGCGTTTCTCACCCTGCGCGAGAAGGGTCAGGCCGAGGAGGAAATCGCCGCGGCGTTCTTCGTCTCGGTGAACGTGGTCAAGCAGCGCCTCAAGCTCGCATCGGTCTCTCCGGTGCTGCTCGATATCTATGCCGAAGACGGCATGACGCTCGCCCAACTCGAAGCGTTCACCGTCTCGGGCGACCACGCTCGCCAAGAGCAGGTGTTCGAGCGGCTGAAGGCTTCCTACGACAAGTCGGCGTATGCCATCCGGCGTATGCTAACCGAAGGCGCCATCCGTGCCTCCGACAAGCGCGCCCAGTTCATCGGCCTCGACGCCTATGTAGAAGCCGGCGGCACGGTGCTGCGTGACCTGTTCGAGGGTGACGATGGTGGCTGGCTGCGGGATGTCGCCGTCGTCGACCAGATGGTGGCCGACAAGCTCAACTCCGAATCCGAGGCGATTGCCGCCGAGGGCTGGAAATGGACCGAGGCCGCGCCTGACTTTGCCTATGGGCACACCTATGGTCTGCGGCGGCTCCATGGTGAACCCGTGCCGCTCACGGCCGAGGAGGAAGCCACGCGCGACGCGCTCAAGGCCGAGTTCGACCGCCTCGTCGCGGAGCATGAAGGCGCGGACGAGCTTCCCGACGAGGTCGACGAGCGGCTCGGCGAACTAGAGACAGCACTCGAGTCCTTCGACGAACGGCCGCTATCCTTCGATGCCGATGAAATCGGTCGTGCCGGCGCCTTCATCAGCATCGCAGGCGATGGTTGCCTGCGCGTCGATCGGGGCTATGTCCGGCCCGAGGATGAAGCACCAGCCGAACCCGAGAATGCGTCCGATGGCGCAACGGGTAAGGAAGAGACAGTCGGCGACGATGCCGATGGCGACCACAATACCAACAGTGACGCCGTGCCCGAGCCAGAGGAAGACGAGGGTCTTTCGCCGATCTCCGACCGTCTGATGACGGAATTGACGGCGCATCGAACGCTCGGTCTCCGGCACGCCCTCGGCGAGCATCCCGATATCGCCTTCCACGCAGCGCTGCATGCCCTGACGCTTAAGGTCTTCTACCACTATGGCTCGGATAGCTGCCTTGAGCTGGACCTCAAGACCGTCAGCTTCGGCGCCCAGGCGCCAGGGCTGAACGACAGCGTCTCCGCCGAGGCGATCCATGCCCGGCATGAGAGCTGGACGAAGGCCTTGCCGAAGGACTCGACTGGCCTCTGGGACGCGCTGGGCGACTGGGACAGTGACAGCCGCGCGGCTCTGTTCGCGCATGTCGTCAGCCTCTCGGTCAATGGCGTCAGCGAGGCCTGGAACCGTCGGCCGCGGGCGCTCGTCCATGCCGATCAGTTGGCGGAAGCCATCGACCTCGACATGTCGGCGCGCTGGAAGCCGACCGTCGACACGTTCCTCGGTCGCGTGACCAAGGCGCGCATCCTTCAGGCCGTTGCCGAAGCGAAGGGCCAGCGCGCTGCCGACCGGATCGCCCATCTCAAGAAGGGCGACATGGCGACGGAGGCGACGACGCTGCTTAACGGCACCGGCTGGTTGCCCGAGCCGCTCCGTACGCCGGGCCGCGAGACGGTCACCGACATGTCGGCTGTGGAACTGGCCGTCGTAGAGACGGCGGAGGTAGCGGACGAAACGGCCATGGCTGATGACGACGGCATCGCCGATGATGACGAGGTCGGCGTCGAAGCGATTATGGCTGCCGAATAGTCCTCTCGACCCTACGACTGGCCCGTCGGCAACGGCGGGCCTTTCTTTTTGAAGGAGGTCACCATGCGCGAACCGCCGCATGAGCTGGCACGCCGCCTCGCCGACCGGGCCGAGGCGGTCTGCCGGCATTATCTCTCCAATGGCCGCCGCCAGGGGAACTATTGGACCGTCGGCGATGTGCGCAACACGCCTGGTCGCTCCATGTTCGTCCGACTTGCGGACTCCGCAAGAGGTTCGGCCGGACACTGGACCGACGCCGCTACCGGCGAGCATGGCGATCTGCTCGACGTGGTGCGCGAGGCGCTTGGACTCAGAGCTTTCGCAGATGTCGCCAAGGAAGCCCGGGCCTTTCTCGGCCTGTCGCATGAAGCAGCGCGTCTGGCATCTCCTGTCCGGCAGAGTGTCCAGGCTCCAGCCGGCTCATCGGAGGCAGCCCGCCGGCTGGTGGGCATGTCGCAGCCGATCATCGGAACCATCGTGGAAACGTACCTCCGTGAACGTGGCATTACGACTTTGCACGGAACCGGATCGCTCCGGTTTCATCCACGCTGCTACTATCGGCCTGACGACCATGGACCGACCGAAACCTGGCCGGCGATGATCGCCGCAGTCACCGATCTCGATGGGCGGCTGACCGGCGCGCACCGGACCTGGCTTGCGCCGGACGGTCTGGGCAAGGCACCCGTCGACACACCGCGCCGGGCGATGGGCGATCTGTTGGGCAACGCCGTCCGCTTCGGAGTGCCCGGCAGCGTCATGGCAGCGGGCGAAGGCATCGAGACGACGCTTTCGCTCAGATGCGCCCTGCCCGACATGTCCATGGCGGCAGCTCTCTCGGCGGCGCATCTCGCTGCCATCCTGTTCCCGCCGACGCTGAACCGGCTCTACATCATCCGCGACAACGATCCGGCCGGTGACGGTGCCCGCGACAGCCTGATCGAGCGGGCGATCGATGCCGGGATCGAGGCGATCGTCCTCTCGCCGAGGATGGAGGACTTCAACGATGATCTCCGCTACTTGGGCCTCGCCGCGCTTCGCAAGTCGGTCGCGGACCAACTGGTTCGCCGGGATCGCTATCGTTTCCTCGAACGTGTGGCCTGAACCGGGATGGAGCGCGCGCCCTGCGGTTCACGAAGCCGGCGTCACGCGGACAGGAGCCACCGCCGGAGAGAGCCACGACCGGCCTTCGAGAGGGCGATCGGGCCCACAAACGGTCCGGCCAGGCAATGGCGCCGGCCGACTATTTTCCGGCGGCGGCTGCGCCGCCTTTCCATCGCGAGGCAAAATAGGCGGCCTCTGCCATCCTCCGCTGCCGCTCCGGCCCTCCGCGTCGCTCCGGGTGCGAGGCCATCCCGCCCGTGGGCTTTCGTCGCCATGAAGACCGCGAGGGGTCGCGGTCCCACCGACGGGAACATCCCATGAGCGCACACGACGACTCCGAACCGCACCACGCAGCGTCGCCCACCGATCACGTCCTCACCGAACTCCAGCTCTATGGCTGGCGCGCATTTGCGGATGAGCCCGACCCGCGGCCACTCCCCGATGGCGATCATGTGGCCGGAGCCGTGGCCGACATCTTCGACGCCCTCCTCGCCAACCTGGCCGATACGCGCCTCGAACCCGACCTCGACGACCTGCTCTGGTCCATCGCCAACGTCTTCCACCGCGCCGTGATGCGGATCGAGCGGCAACTGGACGACAACGAGCAGGCGCAGCGCCGGCTGCAGCGCGAACAGGACGGCACCGAGATCAAGGCGGTCGAGCTCGAAAACCTCACAGCGCAAGGCCAGACCATGATCGAACGGCGCGACGCCTTCGAGCTGATGCGCGACCAGGCCGGCGACCACTACGAGCAGCACACCGGATCGGCCTGGCGGCCGCGCACCGGATCGATGGTCAACCACCGGCATCTCACCTCGGCGATGATCGACAGCCGCGACTTCCTTGCCGCCCGACGTAAGGCCGACACCGAGGTGATGCTACCCACAGGCCCGAAGATCGCCCTGACGGGCGGGCTCGACTTCAACGATCACCAGCTCATCTGGGACGTCCTCGACAAGGTTCACGCCAAGCACCCCGACATGGTGTTGTTGCACGGTGGATCGCCCAAAGGAGCCGAATTGATCGCGGCCAAGTGGGCCGACAATCGCAACGTGCAGCAGGTCGCCTTCAAGCCCGATTGGACCAAGCACGCCAAGGCCGCACCTTTCAGACGCAATGATCAGATGCTGGGCGTCATGCCGATCGGCATCATCGTCTTTCCGGGCACCGGCATCCAGGACAACTTCGCCGACAAGGCGAGAAAGCTCGGCATCAATGCCTACGACTTCCGCAAGAAGGACGGCGGGTGAGGGCCGCTGTATTTCCGCAAAGCCGTATCGCCATTTCCACCGAAAATCGGCTTTCAGTCTGGTTTGCCCGTCACCCCGACACGGGCAGCGCGTGCATAGTGCTCCAGTTCCGCATCGCCATCGATCAGCTGGTCCAGCAGCGCTTTCATGTCGCTTTGATCTGATGATGACTGAAACGGCCCCGGCTGTCGCTCGATCGCCAGCACCGCGATGGCCAACGCCTTCTTCACTAAATGCAGATCGCGATCCTTGAATTCTGCCATAACAGCATTCCTCCCAAACGATCTGACCGATACCCCGCGCCGATGGCAGAAAGGGGCAATGGGCGTTCAGGGCTCGTGACACAGGCTCCTGGGCAAGCGAACACCTCCCCCGCTCCAAGAGCGCTGATCCTTGGTCCGGCCCATGCCCTGACGCCATCAACCCGTAAAGGGTCCGCTACGCGGGCGCGCGGCCTTGAGGCTTCGCCCCTGCGGTGATTGCGGCCACGGGCCGGACACATCGGGCGCCTGTCGCGCGGGGGATGGTCTCCCGCCTTCAAGGACAGGAGCCGAACAATGTCACTCAACGACGCTCACGCCTTCGCCTTCAGCCTCGCCGTAACCCTCATGGTCACCATCGTCATCTTTCAGGCCGGCGACGGCAGCCTCGGCGTCATGCCCGCCAGTGAATACGATGGCGATACCGCCGCCATCGTCCACGAGATCGATCCTTTCGCCTCGTGACGAGGCACCTCGCCGCGGGAGCGGAAGTCCTGCCGGATTCCGCTCCCGCGGCCGCTCATCTTCGGCTATAGTTCAGACTGCGCCGTGGTGGTGGTGGAGGCGCAAACCGTCAGACCTTTTCTCACGGAGACGACCACCATGATCTTCCTCGGCATCCTCCATTGCATGCCGGTATCGGATTCCTTTGCTGGCTCCTGTTCACGCTCGCTGTCTACGCGCTTCCGTTCTTCGTGGGCGTGACCGCCGGAATGTGGACCTTCGGCACCGGCGCGGGTCCGCTCGGCGCGTTCGTCGTCGGCATCGCCGCCGCCGGGGCGACGCTCGCGGTCGGCCAAATCACCTTCACATGCGTTCGCCCGGTCTGGGCTCGCCTTGCGGTCGCGCTCCTCTTTGCCGCACCAGCATCGGTCGCCGGCTATCACGCGACACATGGTCTTGCGACGCTCGCCGTGCCGTCCGTGGGCTGGCAAATCGCTTTCTCGATCGTCGGCGCAATCGCCGTCGGCATTGCCGCTTGGGTTCGGTTGCTGGCGGTGGCACCGCCCGAGCCAGCCATGCGAGGCGTCGCTCGCGGCTAGGCGCCATTCGGAGCGTGAGGGCGGCCGGGACAGCACGGATCACTACCAAGCCGCCCCTCACTGCGTCAGGGCCACGGACGGAGCGTTCAAGCCGAAGGGGTTCCACCCCCACGGCACAGACGCAAGCAGTGCCCCCCGTCTGGCATTGACCGCTATGACAACCTCGAGCGGTCGTTGATCGCAGATGCAACGGCGGTCTCCTCCCTGGGAGCGCTCATTCAGGTGCCATCGCGGATATGGTCGAAAAGCGGGCTGAGCGCCGTCGAGCAATGCCGGCTATTTGAAGTTACCGATAGTCGCCATGTTCTCGCTCGAGATCCTCTTGCAGGTCGACCGCTCCAAAACGGCCTCATCAATGGCCTGATCTGACCGAAGGTCGGCTACGCCTCGACCGCCTATGCGGCAATGGCGCCGATCGACTTTCTTCCCCTGCCGGCTGTGCCGTCATTCCTCGCGAAACAACAAAGTCGACTGGCTGCCATCCTCCGCTGAAGCTGCGGCCGCAAGCGATGCCGCGTCGATCGCCTCCGGCCTGCCGATCGCCATCGAGGCCGCAATGGTGCGGGCTCGAAGCAGAGATCAAGGAGAACTACCATGGCGACCATTGGAACCTTCAAAAAGTCCGGCAACGAATTCACCGGCGAAATCGTCACCCTGAGCCTTCAGACCAAGAACGTCCGCATCGTCCCCGAGAGCCGCCAAATCGGCGAGAACGCCCCAAGCCACCGCGTCTTCGTCGGCCGCGCCGAGATCGGCGCCGCCTGGTCCAAAACCTCCCACGAGGGCCGCGACTACCTCGGCCTCAAGCTCGATGACCCGAGCTTCAACGCCCCGATCTACGCCAACCTCTTCGACGACGAGGAAGGCGAAGGCTTCAGCCTCATCTGGTCCCGCCCCAGCCGCCGTAACGGCGAGTAGGCAGTCTGAACAACGCCCCGCCCGGACACCGGGCGGGGCCAAGCCCTTTTTCGGGCGACCGAATCAGTTCGGGCTCAATTCCCCAAAAGCCTGCTTCGCGTGGCACTTTTTTCTCGCTATGTCAGTCAAGAACGACTATTTTAGCCGTAGTTCTGGCGTGCGCATTTAGGTCTGTAGGAGGTGGTCATGCATGATCACCGCCCGACAGACGCGGGCCGCGCGCGCGTTGCTTGGTTGGACGCAGGAGACGCTCGCTGAGAAGGCCCTGGTATCGCTGACCGCGTTGAAGCGCCTTGAGTCTGAGAACGACTTCAAGGTGTACGAGACGACACGCGATCAGGTGCGCCGGACCCTTGAGAGCAGCGGTATCGTCTTTCTGTCCTCCGACCAAGGGGAAGGAGTGATGCTTGTTCGTGCGAAGATCGATTCCCCGCGTTCGTCCTAGCCTCTCGCAGACGGGCGGCGATGCGCCGCGCGCATCACGCGATGCCTTCGTGCACTCGCGCATTCACCTGCCAGCCGATACTGCTAACGATGATGGAGACGCTGCGATGGCTGGCGGGAGATCGGCGTGACACAAGAAGCGTTTCTGGACCAGCCACCGGAGAGCCAAGAGCTCACCAAGTACGATCGCGAGCACATGACGCTGTATATGCGCCTTCTCGACGCGGCGGCGGACGGCGCCGACTGGCACGAGGCGGTTTCGATCCTCTTTGGCCTAAATGCTGACCTCGAACCCGAACGAGCCCGCCGCGTCTACGACACCCATCTTGCCCGCGCACGCTGGATGACAGAGCACGGCTACCGCAAGCTTGTTCGCGAGGGCCGTCACTAGCTCGACCGCGATGCAACGCCCGCATCGCGCGTTGTCCACGTGAGGGCTTCCCGAGGTCTTCCCATCCGGCAATCGTGTCGCTCCCAGCATTTACGAGACATGCACGCTCGGAGGACATTGATGCGGCCGGACACATCACAGTGGCGATCCTCGTCGACGTATGACTACCTCGACGACCTTGTCGCCGCCGACCTCGCATGGGAATGGCTGCGCCGTAATGCCGATTATCAGCGCGACTACGCCGAAATCGAACACTCCGATGCGGACCGTGAGGGCCTGGCGAACATGCTTCGAATGCGCTGGGGGCTGCGATTTCCCTGTCCACCCCACTTTCAGTGCCATCGAGACAACGGTGTTCTGGGCGCCGGAAGCCGATCCGGGCACAGTCATGCTCACAGCGATCCCGGCATTGCCGGGTTTGGACAGCGTTGCACCACCTAAACTCGATCCGCGCAACGCGCAGTTCGGCCCTGAGGGGCTGAGCATTGTTCATGGCGAGGGTGCCGCCGCCATCCGCCTTCTGGTGCTCGGCGATGCGCGGCCCGATCAGCCGCTGGCGGCCCTTGTTCCGCTTGACGCCAACGGCCTCGATCGCATCGACGCCGTCACGCGTCTCTGGCGCTCGCTGCATAGCCGTCGCGTCTTCCCCGATACCCGCCAGACGGCTCAGCAGCGCCGCAGATTGCGCCACATGCTGCAGGCCGTCGACGGCAGCATGAACGGCGCGAGCTACCGTGAGATCGCAAGCATCATTTACGGCGCGCCGCGCGTCGCAGCAAATTCCTGGAAGACGTCGGCGCTTCGAGACAGCACCATAGACCTCGTCAAGGACGGCCGCGCCATGATCGCCGGCGGCTATCGCAAGCTCCTGCGCCATCGCCGCAGATCCTGACACGCTCCGGGGGGGTGCGAATTTAGCTCACCCTTCTTCGCCATTCCCCCTCGCGACGCCTCTCCGCCACCGTGGCCTTCGTCCGCCGCTGATCGCCAGCGGCCTCAATGAACCCACGGAGGCCCGATCATGTCCGCCAACCTCACCGGCTTGCCGCCGCGCTTTCTGCGTACTCCCGAAGCTGCTCGATTCCTGGGTCTGTCCGGCCGCACCCTGGAGAAACACCGGACCTACGGGACCGGCCCATCCTATCGAAAGCTCGGCGGGCGGGTTGTCTACGCGATCGACGACCTGCAGGCCTGGGCGGACCGGGGCGCCGTTACTTCGACCTCCGATCCCCGCGGCACTGTTCTTCCCGCAAAGCGCCATGAGGCCGTGACGCCTGTCGTCGCTGGCCGTCACGCCCGCTGACCGTCGCGCCGGTTTCCTCAATGCCGGTGCGCCGTCGCCCCATGTCGGAACGTGGACAACTCCAACTGTTCCGTGCGCGCGGCAGCGATCTCGCACCCCGAGACACGCAGGATCTCATGGCCTATCCTTTCTTCAGCCTCTCCAAATCCCATCGGATACAGCCCATCGACTTCTCCGCCGGGGACGTTGTCATCCGCGTCGAAGCCGTGCCCGAACATGGTATGGCGACCATCTGGGACGCGGATATCCTGATCTGGGCCGCAAGCCAGATCGTCGAGGCGCGCGACGCCGGACTCCGCACGTCGCGCCTGATGGCAGCGACGCCCTACGAAATTCTCACCTTCATCGGACGCGGCGTCGGCGCTCGCGACTACCAGCGCCTGAAGGCGGCGCTCGATCGCCTGCAAGCGACAACGGTGGCGACGACGATCCGCCAGCCCGCGCAGGGTCGTCGGCACCGCTTCTCGTGGATCAACGAGTGAGTCGAGCGCACGGATCGGCGCGGGCGTCCCGCCGGCATCGAGTTGATCGTCCCCGACTGGTTCTACAGGGCGGTCCTCGACGAGGCCCTCGTGCTCACCATCGATCGGGACTATTTTTCGCTGACGGGTGGGCTCGATCGCTGGCTCTATCGGCTCGTGCGCAAACATGGCGGCCGCCAGCGCGCCGGCTGGCGCTTCGACTTCCGCCATCTCTATCTGAAGTCCGGCAGCCTTTCGCCCTTCAAGCGGTTTTCCTTCGAACTGCGCGATATCGTCCGTCGCCAGCCGCTGCCCGGTTACACCCTTTTCATCGAGGTCGAGATCAGCGGCCGGGTGCTGCTCGCCTTCGAGCCATCTCCGGAGGCGAAACCTGTGCACGGCCTCGTGCTATCGGGGACCCGCACTATCGTGCCATCGGGAACCGGGGTCTCGTGCTATCGGGAACCGAAACAGGAGTTAACCCACTGCACGGCAAGCGAAACCAGCGCACTTAACTTAGAATCTAACATAGAATCTAACTCTGATAGCGCGAGAAGCGCTTTTGAAAGCTCTGCCGAAGACGGCAGTCACGGCGAAAAGCAGACGCTTCAGCCCCACCTCCCCTCGCATACGTCTTTCAGTAAATCCGGTGTTCCGACACCTGAACTTCCCCTCGAACCTAAGCCGCGAGGGGCAAAATGATCGTAGCGCTCCTCAACCAGAAAGGCGGCGTCGGCAAGACGACGCTGGCGCTGCATCTCGCCGGACAATGGGCCAGGACGGGAAAGCGCATCACGCTGATCGACGCCGACCCGCAGGGTTCGGCGCTCGATTGGTCGCAACAGCGGGCGCGCGAAGGTCTGCCGCGTCTGTTCGGAGTTGTCGGCCTGCCGCGTGACACGTTGCATCGCGAAGCGCCCGAGTTGGCCCGTGGTGCCGATCATATCGTCATCGATGGGCCGCCCCGTGTCGCCCCGCTGATGCGCGCGGCGCTCCTCGCCGCCGATCTTGCGCTTGTCCCGGTTCAGCCGTCGCCGTTCGACGGCTGGGCGTCAGCCGAGATGCTGGTGTTGATCCGCGAGGCACGGATCTACCGCCCCGAACTTGCTGCGCGCTTCGTGCTGAATCGTTGCGCCACGCGTACCGTCATCGCCCGCGAAACGGCCGAGACCCTGGCCGATCACGATCCGCCGGTGCTCGCCACGACCATCGGCCAGCGTGTCGCCTTTGCCGATGCCGCACAATCGGGTCGCCTCGTCTTTGAGACAGACGAGGATAGCCCGGCTTCACGCGAGATTGTGGCCTTCGCCGCCGAGGCCGGGAGGATCGCACCATGATTCGGCGATCCCCGAAGCGCGGCTTCGCCGCACGTCCCGGCACCGCCGAGGACTGGATCAAGGAATCCGAGATAGCGCCGGGTCGAAGCAGTGACGGCTCCGCTTTCATCGCCCGGCTGACGATCGACGTCACACCCGAGCTGCGCGGTCGCATCAAGATCGTCGCCTTCCAGCGCGGGCGGACCGTCGCCGAGATGCTGCGCGACCTGCTCGCCCGCGAATTTCCCGAAAGCCAAGGAGACACTCCGTGACCCCAAACCAGACGCCTCGTATGCGCGGCGGCCGACAGCCCGACGGCGCCATACCATCCACAACCCTCGTTGAGCTGACGTGGATCGAGAAGAGGATCGAGCACTGGATCAGGTTCGGCCACAAGGTTTACGAGCAGGTTCTCGACCAACGCCACCGCGTCGTCGGGTTTGCGCCCAACACGACCTTCGCCTTCGTCCGCTGGGCGGCGAACGACTTCGGCACGATCATCTCGCGCATCGATATCCTGCGCACGGTTCGTGACGGCGAACCGTTCCAGACGCTCCCCTTCGTCAGACCTGGCGGCGATATCCTGCTGAAAGTCGACCGCTGGCCGAAGGTCGAGCGCGTGCTGCAGGCGATTGACACCATTGAGGCGCTCGGCATCGATCCCGTCGATGTCGCGCCCGACCATTGGCGACACGTCCACAACCGTCTCAACGCCGGCCACGAGCCCCGCCCCTACTCCCGCGAGCGTCATCACGCCTGGCTTCAGCGCAGCAGGACCGAACCATGACGCGGTTCGGCTACGTCATGACGACATACTTCGCCGTGCTCGCGATCGGCGGGTTGTCGTTCATCCATGTCACCCCGAAGCTGATCTGGAACGCTTCAGCCAGCACGCCGATCGGTCTCTACCGCATCCGCCCGGCAGGGCGGCTTGCTGCGGGCGATCTTGTCACTGTCGATGCTCCGGAACCACTGGCGAGCTTCCTTGCCGACAACGGCTACCTGCCGCGCGGTGTGCCGCTGATGAAGCGCGTCGCTGGCCTTCCTGGACAGGAAGTCTGTCGCGCCGGCAGCACCATCACGGTCGACGCAATCGAGATGGGCACGGCCCGCGAACGCGACCGGCTCGGTCGACCGCTGCCGGCCTGGCAGGGCTGCCGTCGCATCCCCAGCAGCGAAGTCTTCCTCATGAACTGGGACGTTCGCGCCAGCCTCGATGGCCGCTACTTCGGGCCGATTGCGACCAGCTTGATCATCGGCCGCGCGGTCCCGCTGTGGACCGACGAGGACGGGACCGGCCGCTACGAATGGCGCGCTCCAACCCACTGATCACGCCTGAACCTCCAAGGCCGACCGCAGAAAGGAGTCTTCAATGCCACAGATCGGAGAGTTCACCCGCACGAAGTCCGGATATTCTGGCCACCTCCGCACGCTCACACTCGACGTCCAACTCGCGCTGGTTCCGGCCGAGCCGTCGGACGCCGAGAACGCGCCGGACTACCGCGTTCATCTCGGCGATGACGGAGATGGGCCGGAGGTTGGCGCCGGCTGGAAGCGCACCGGAGAGAAGGCCGGCGAGTACCTCTCGCTGCTGTTCGACGATCCCCTCTTCACGCAGCCAATCCGGGCCAATCTGTTCCGATCCGATGCCGATAATGCGTCGTGGTCGCTGCAGTGGAACGGTCCGCGCAGGCACGGCGAGCAGGATTGACGCCATGCCGATCGCTCGCGACCGCTCCGCCGCCGGCCTTCCCAAGGTCGCCTGCCGCCGCGCATTCCTCCTCCTTTCCGGGTTCCTTTCGGTCGCCGCATTGCCACCCGCCGCGGTCGCGCAGAATGCGCGGATCGAACGGACGGCTGCCGACGATCCCTACGCGGCTATCATCGCCGAGGCGTCGCAGCGCTTCGGCGTTCCGAAGAGTTGGATACGCGCCGTCATGCGCGCCGAAAGCCAGGGCGACGTCCGGGCGATCTCACCTGCAGGCGCCATGGGGCTGATGCAGATCATGCCAGACACGTGGACGGACCTTCGTCTTCGCCACCGTCTTGGCAGCGATCCCTACAGCCCGCGCGACAACATCCTGGCGGGCGCGGCATATCTGCGCGAGATGCATGACCGCTATGGTTCTCCAGGCTTCCTCGCGGCCTACAATGCTGGCCCCGGCCGCTACGAGGAATACCTCGCGGGCCGTCGTGCACTGCCAGCCGAAACCCGCGCCTACGTCGCCGCCCTCGCACCCCTTGTCGGAGGTGGAAAGATCGACCGCCCTTTCGTAGCCGAGGCCGTCGAGCGCAATAACTGGACGCGCGCACCGCTGTTCGCCTACCAGTCCGAGCACACGCCGGCTGTCGATCCTGCGCAGCGCGATGGCCGGCTCGATGACGCGCCAGCAGCTACTCCGGTGCACGATCTCTCCGCCATCTCGCCCCTGTCCGATGGCCTGTTCGTCGCCCGTCCTGGGTCTGGGGGCACGCGATGAAGAGTTTCGCAGGATCGCGCAGCGGCGCGTGGAGTGGTGGGGGTCGGACGGAATTGCAGGAGTGGCGAGGAAACACAACGGCAGGACGGCAAGATAAAAGAGGCTCGCCGGTCGTCATCCAAGCCATTGATATGGCTTGCTTTCCGGCGTGCCTGTCGGTCGGGGCGCGTGCCGCGCCTGAGGATTTTGGCAACGATTTCAACGCTGTTTCCGGCACCGTTCACTTAGCGCTTTCATTGGCGAGCTAAGCCATGAGCGACGGCGACGGCGACTTTCGCGCCCGGCCAGGACGCATCCGCAGCACCCGCGCGCCCAAGGCGAAGAGCTTCATCAACCAGGTGCTGCGGGCCGTCCAGCGCGCCGGCCACAGCGCGGGCCCGTCCGGCTCGACGCCGAGGAGCAGCCGCTCGCCGGTTCTGGGCCGCTCGAGTTTCGGCCGTGGCCGGATGAACTTCAGCCGGAACCGGCTCTTTTCCTCCAGTCGCCGTGTCGTCGTCGCCGCGCGGATTGCCCGGCATTCGGGCCGCGCTTTCCGCTCCGCCCCTTTATCCGCACACCTGTCCTATCTGAAGCGCGACGGCGTGACCCGCGACGGCGAAAAGGCGGTGATGTTCAACGCTGGCGGCGACCGCGCCGATGACGCAGCTTTCGCTGAACGCTCAAAGGACGACCGGCATCACTTCCGCTTTATCGTTTCGCCCGAGGACGCCGGCGAGATGACGGACCTTCGCGCTTTCACGCGCGACCTCGCGAAGCAGATGGAAGCCGATCTTGGCTCGCGACTCGATTGGGTCGCTGTCGATCACTGGAACACCGACAACCCGCACGTCCATCTGCTGGTACGTGGCGTCGACGACACCGGCGCGGATCTTGTGATCTCGCGAGACTATATCAGCCGTGGCCTGCGCTCGCGCGCCGAGGAACTCGTGGCGATCGAACTCGGACCACGACCCGAGCACGAAATCCGCAACGCCCTGAAGAAGGAGATCACAGCCGAGCGCTGGACGCGGCTCGATGTCGAGATCCGCATCGCGGCCGACGAGACTGGGTACATCGACCTGCGCCCCCAAGCACCCGGCGCCGCCGAACCCGAAAGCCGTCGCCTGATGATCGGCCGGATCCAGCATCTGGAGAAGATGGGCCTCGCCGCCCCGACCGGTCCCGGCGAATGGATGGTCGGCCTTGAAGCCGAGCGCTCGCTCCGCGACCTCGGAATGCGCGGTGACATCATCAAGACGATGCACAGCGCCTTAGCCGAGCGCGGCCAAGATCGCGGTGTCGCCGACTACGCGATAGACACAGGCGCGACAAGCGCACCGATCATCGGCCGGCTGGTGGACAAGGGGCTTCAGAACGAGCTGACCGGAGAGGCCTACGCGGTCATCGACGGCACCGACGGCCGTGCGCATCATGTCCGCTTCCGCGGCATCGAGGCGTTCGAGCACTCACCGCCGATCGGCGGCATCGTCGAGGTGCGTCGCTTTGGCAGGCCGGAGGACGAACGGCCGACGCTCGTGCTCGCAAACCGCTCGGACTTCGACCTAAACCGCCAGATCACCGCGCCGGGCGCGACATGGCTGGATCATCGCCTCGTCGAGCGCGAGCCGATGCCGCTTTCGCTGGCCGGTTTCGGCCGCGAGGTGCGCGACGCCATGACAGCCCGTGCAGACCATCTCGCCGAGGAGGGGCTCGCCCGACGACAAGGCCAGCGTATCATCCTGCAGCGCGACCTCCTCAACACGCTGAGCCGTCGAGAGTTGGATGCCGCCGCCGCGCGGCTTTCGGCCGAAACCGGCCTGTCGCACATGAAGGCGACCGCCGGCGATCATGTCGCCGGAGTTTACCGTCAGCGCCTCACGCTGACGTCGGGCCGCTTCGCAATGATCGACAACGGCCTCGGCTTCCAGCTCGTGCCGTGGTCGCCTCCGCTCGAAAAGAAGCTCGGCCAGCATATCGCCGGCGTCGCCCGGGATGGCGGCGGCATCGAATGGAGCTACGGCCGTAAACGGGGGCTTGGTTTCTAACTTACAAGGCTGCGAAATCAGGGAACCCCCACCATTCACTGTCGCCAGCGGAACGGACCCTTCAAGGGTGCAGGATGGCAGGCGTTGGCCGATCACGGTCCGTCTATCGCAGACATGCCTCGCATATGCAAAGCATCCACGCAGCGGCTGGGCCAGCGCGCCCGGCGACCGGACTACGTCGCCGACCTTTCTTCACGCTGCGACATCCCGTTACCGCACGAGCGATTAGGTACCCTTCCCCCAACGTTCTGAATGAGTATTTTGCCGGCACTTTCGCGAATTACCACACTGACACAGCACGTGCTCAAGCCGCAGATCCACCCAAAGACATCGAGGGTTGAGATACGATGATCATAGCGCACCTTCTCGACATGGACGGGGTTCTGGTCCGCGGCGGCCAACCAATTCCAGGCTCGGTCGACTATGTCGCGGCGCTGGTCGCCACTGGCAAGCCGTTTCAAATCTTCACGAACAACTCTCGCTTTACGCCGGAAGATCATGCCGAGCGTCTCACGGCGATTGGCTTCCCGGTAGCCCCTGAACACATCTACACCTCGGCACTGGCTACAGCGCGGTTCGTCGAGTTGCAAAAGCCCGGATCATCCGCCTATGTCATCGGCGACCATGGGCTGGTCGAGGCCTTGCGGTGTGCTGGCTGCCGGATCACGGAATTCAGCCCCGATTTCGTGGTCCTCGGAGACACCACTTCGTACCACTACAACCAGATCGCCGCTGGCGCCGAGCTTGTGGCAAAGGGCGCGTGGTTTCTTGCCACCAATCCGGATGCGACCGGCCCGACAGAGCGCGGATTCCATCCGGCCTGCGGCGCGGTTGCAGCACTGATCGAGAAGGCTACCGGCCGCCAGCCCTACTTCGTTGGGAAGCCGAACCCATTCATGATGCGAAGCGCGCTCGACCGGCTAGGAGTAAGTGCGGCCGATACGATTCTGGTCGGTGACAGAATGGATACGGACGTCGTCGCCGGATTGGAATCGGGCTTGAAAACAGCGCTTGTACTTACTGGTGTGAGCACGCGGGCTGACATGGAGCGGTTTCCATTCAGACCGGATCACGTAATCGAGCGCCTCGCCGACCTGGGCAAAGTCATCATGATGAAATGACACTCCCAAGGAGAACGCGAGATGGCTGCCGACGCCTGGGACGCTTCATAAGTGCGAGCGTTCCACTGCCTTCGCCGGCGGCTGACGGAGAGATGGGCCACCCCCCGCCTGCTCTTTCTCCTGTATATGTTCTCTAGTGTCGCCGGGACTGCGACCCGCGAAGATGACGCCTTGCAATCCTCTCCACAGACCACCGACCTTGATGGCATTTGCTGTCGAGGAGCCTGCTATTGTCCGCCACGAAAATTCTCTGGGGCCAGATCACGATCGTCTTCCTGATCGTGCTCGCCACGACATGGGCCGCAACGCAATGGACGGCGTGGAGGCTCGGCTTCCAGCCGCAACTCGGCGCGCCATTGTTCGAGCTGGCGGGCGTCCCATTCTACCATCCGCCGTCATTCTTTGCGTGGTGGTACTTCTACGACGCCTATGCGCCGCCGATCTTCGTCGAGGGCGCGTTCATCGCGGCCTCCGGCGGCTTAATCTCCATCGCGGTGGCGATCGGGATGTCGGTCTGGCGGGCGCGCGAGGCGAAGAATGTCGAGACCTACGGCTCGGCGCGCTGGGCGAAACCGAACGAGGTCAAGTCCGCCGGTCTGCTCGGCCCTGACGGCGTGGTGCTCGGCAAGCTCGATCGCGACTATCTCCGCCACGATGGACCCGAGCATGTGCTGTGCTTCGCGCCGACCCGATCCGGCAAGGGCGTCGGCCTCGTCGTGCCATCGCTCCTCACCTGGCCAGGTTCGGCTATCGTCCACGACATCAAAGGGGAAAACTGGCAGATCACGGCGGGCTTTCGCGCCAAGCACGGGCGGGTGCTGCTGTTCGACCCCACGAATGCAAAGTCCTCTGCCTACAACCCGCTTCTCGAAGTGCGCCGCGGCGAGTGGGAAGTGCGCGACGTCCAGAATGTCGCGGACGTGCTGGTCGATCCCGAGGGTTCGCTCGAAAAGCGAAATCATTGGGAGAAGACCAGCCATTCTCTGCTCGTCGGCGCGATCCTGCATGTTCTCTACGCCGAAACCGACAAGACGCTGGCCGGCGTCGCCGGATTCCTGTCGGATCCCAAACGGCCAATCGAAACCACGCTCGCGGCGATGATGACGACGCCGCATCTCGGCGATGCCGGCCCGCATCCCGTCGTCGCCTCTACGGCGCGCGAACTGCTGAACAAATCCGACAACGAGCGGTCCGGCGTGCTCTCAACGGCGATGTCGTTTCTTGGCCTTTACCGCGATCCAGTCGTTGCCGAGGTGACCCGCCGCTGCGACTGGCGCATCGCCGACATCGTCGCCGACCCCAGTCCGGCGACCCTCTACCTCGTCGTGCCGCCCTCCGACATCTCGCGCACGAAGCCGCTCATCCGGTTGGTGCTCAATCAGATCGGCCGGCGCCTCACCGAAGATCTTCATGCGAAGGACCGACGTCACCGTGTCCTGATGATGCTCGACGAGTTTCCGGCGCTCGGCCGGCTCGATTTCTTCGAGAGCGCCTTGGCGTTCATGGCGGGCTACGGCCTGAAAGCCTTCCTCATCGCACAATCGCTCAATCAGATCGAGAAGGCCTACGGCGCCAACAATTCTATCCTCGACAACTGCCATGTCCGCGTAAGCTTCGCGACCAATGACGAGAGGACGGCCAAGCGCGTTTCGGACGCGCTTGGCACCGCTACCGAAATGAAGGCGATGAGGAACTATGCCGGGCACCGGCTATCGCCCTGGCTCGGGCACCTCATGGTCTCGCGCGCGGAAACGGCGAGACCCTTGCTCACCCCCGGCGAGGTAATGCAACTCCCGCCCGGCGACGAGATTGTCATGGTGGCCGGTACCCCGCCGATCCGCGCTAAGAAGGCCCGCTATTACGAAGACAAGCGATTTAAGCAGCGCGTCCTGCCGCCCCCCGATCCGGCCAAGAGCGGCAGATCCGCGCGCAGAGACAACTGGTCAGCACTTGCGCCGCATAGGCCTTCGCCCGCGCTCCTGGCCGATGCTGGGGAGGCCCCGCAGGACACGGCCAATAGCGGCCTGCGGCGAGAACCCGAGCTGCCGGATCACGTCGCCATCGCGAGGGAGACCAGCGGACTGAGGTCGCAGGAAGAGTTCGCCATCATCGATGACGACGAGCCCGAAGACGCCGCCCGGCAGGGCCGCATCCTGCGCCAGCAGATGCGCGGCGTCGCCCGCCAGGTCGCGCTCGATCCCAACGACGGCATCGAGATGTGAGGCTCGATCATGCGCGACCGGATGAACGTCTATTTTCCGCCCGCGATGCTGAAGCAAATCGCCGAGCTTGCCGATCGCAAAAAGCTGTCCCGCTCGGCGATCGTCGAGGCGGCGGTCGCCTCCTTCCTGTCACCAGACGGCGCCGACCGGCGAGAGGCGGCGTTCACCCGTCGCCTCGATCGGCTCTCGCGACAGGTACAGCGCATGGAGCGCGATCTCGGTGTTACCGCGGAGACGCTAGCGCTGTTCGTCCGCTTCTGGCTGACCATAACGCCGCCCTTGCCGAACGACGCCCAAGCCGCGGCGCAAATCAAAGGCCGCGAGCGGTTCGAGGGGTTCATCGAAGCGCTGGGTCGGCGGCTGCAGAAAGGACAGAGCTTTCTGCGGGAAATTCCCGACGACATCGGCAGTGCCAGTTCGGCAAGCGACACGGGCGAGTCGGGCGATGAGCGCTGATTAGTCCTTGCAAACCGACGCCAGGCATCCGGCCCCTCGTCGTTTGCCTGTATTCATACGCTACACCACGACGCTGCATTGTAGTTGTTGCAAAGGCTCGATCCTTGTCTCTTCTAATCATCCCCGAGCCAGAACCGCCGCTGCGGTCCTTTGGCAAAAGGGGACGACATGGCGATTTCCTACCAGCAGTCTGAGGCGTTCAGCCGTGGCGCTCGCATGCTGCGCACGGCCCTTGGATCAGCCATAGCCAGATTTCTGGAAGACCCCGAAATAGTCGAGGTGATGCTCAACCCCGACGGGCGGGTCTGGGTCGACCGTCTTTCCCACGGGCTCGCTGATGCGGGCGAGCGGCTGTCGCCCGCCGACGGCGAGCGCATCGTCCGCCTCGTCGCCCACCACGTCGGCGCGGAGGTCCATTCCGGTAGCCCGCGCGTCTCGGCCGAGCTGCCCGAAACGGGGGAGCGGTTTGAAGGCCTTCTGCCGCCCGTCGTCGCGGCTCCGGCCTTCGCGATCCGCAAGCCCGCCGTTGCCGTCTTCACCCTCGGCGACTATGTGGACAGCGGCGTCATGACCGCCGACCAGGCCGAACTGCTGTGCGCGGCCGTTGCGGCCCGCAAGAACATCCTCGTCGCCGGCGGCACCTCGACCGGCAAGACCACGCTCACCAACGCGCTGCTGGCCGAGGTCGCCAAGACCTCTGATCGCGTCGTGCTGATCGAGGATACGCGCGAATTGCAATGTGCCGCGCCCAACCTCGTCGCGCTGCGCACCAAGGACGGCGTCGCCTCGCTTTCCGACCTGGTGCGCTCATCGCTTCGCTTGCGGCCCGATCGCATTCCCATCGGCGAGGTCCGCGGCGCCGAGGCGCTAGGTCTCTTGAAGGCGTGGGGCACGGGACATCCCGGCGGCATCGGCACCATTCACGCCGGAACCGCCCTAGGCGCGCTCCGCCGGATGGATCAGCTCATTCAAGAAGTCGTCATCACCGTGCCGCGGGCGCTGATCGCCGAAACCATCGACCTGGTGGCCGTGCTTTCCGGTCGCGGCTCGCACCGCCGTCTCGCCGAACTCGCCCGCGTCGAGGGCCTCGGCCAGACCGGCGACTACGTCATCACTCCAGCAACGCTCGAGCCCCAAGGAGATCGTCCATGATCCGTCACGCCCCAAATTTCCACCGTCACATCGTAACCGCCGCCTTCGTCACCTACGTCACTTTTCTTCTGGCGCCATCTGCCTATGCGGCCGGCTCCTCCATGCCTTGGGAAGCCCCGTTGCAATCGATCCTCGAATCCATCGAGGGGCCGGTCGCCAAGATCGTTGCGGTGATCATCATCATCGTCACCGGCCTGACGCTGGCCTTCGGCGACACCTCGGGCGGCTTCCGCAGGCTGATCCAGATCGTGTTCGGACTGAGTATCGCGTTCGCGGCCAGTTCCTTCTTCCTGTCGTTCTTCTCGTTTGGCGGCGGGGCGCTGATCTGATGAGTGGCGCCCTCGACCACAGTGGCGAAGTTCCGGGCTTCACAGCCCCGGTTCACCGCGCGCTGACCGACCACATCCTTCTCGGCGGCGCGCCACGCTCGATCGCCATCCTGAACGGCACGCTGGCGGCGGCACTCGGCCTTGGCCTGCGGCTCTGGCTGGTCGGCCTGTTGCTCTGGGCGATCGGCCATTTCGCTGCCGTCTGGGCCGCCAAGCGCGACCCGATGTTCGTCGATGTGGTGCGCCGGCATTTGCGCATCCCCGCCCACTTGAACGTCTGAGGCAAGGATCAGGAAACCCGTCATGATGAACCTTGCCGAATATCGCCGCGCCTCTTCCGGCCTGGCCGACTTCCTGCCTTGGGCAGCGCTGGTTGGGGAAGGCGTTGTCCTCAACAAGGATGGTTCCTTCCAGAGGACCGCGCGCTTTCGCGGGCCGGATCTTGAATCGTCGGTGCCGGCCGAACTGGTCGCCGTCGCCAGCCGTCTCAACAATGCTTTCCGCCGGCTCGGCTCCGGCTGGGCGATCTTCGTCGAAGCCGCCCGGCTGCCGGCGCAACGCTATCCCGAGAGCCGGTTCCCCGACGCGGCATCCGCCCTCGTGGACGCCGAACGCAAAGCCGACTTCGAAGAAGAAGACGCGCACTATGAGTCCAGCTACTACCTGACCTTCCTTTATCTGCCGCCGGCCGAGGACGCCGCGCGCGCCGAGAGCTGGCTCTATGAGGGTAAGGCGCGAGGCGGCGTCGACGCCCGCGCCATCCTGCGCGGCTTCGTCGATCGCACCGATCGGGTGCTCCAACTCGTCGAGGGCTTCATGCCCGAATGCGCATGGCTCGATGATGCCGACACGCTGACATTCCTCCACTCGACGGTCTCGACGAAGCGCCATCGCGTGCGCCTGCCCGAGATCCCGATGTATCTCGACGCGCTGCTGGCGGACGAGCCGCTAACCGGCGGCCTCGAGCCACGGCTCGGCAACTCACACCTGCGCATTCTCACCATCGTCGGGTTCCCGACCTCGACGACACCTGGCGTTCTCGACGAACTAAATCGGCTCGCCTTTCCGTATCGCTGGTCGACCCGCGCGATCATGCTCGACAAGACCGATGCGACGAAGCTCCTCACCAGGATTCGCCGGCAGTGGTTCGCCAAGCGCAAGTCGATCGCCGCGATCCTCAAGGAGGTGATGACCAACGAGACGTCGACGCTCGTCGACAGCGACGCGGCCAACAAGGCAGCCGACGCCGATCTCGCGCTCCAGGAACTGGGCTCCGACCTGATCGGGCAAGCCTATGTCACAGCGACCGTCACCGTCTGGGACGAGGATCCACGCATCGCCGACGAGAAGCTGCGCCTTGTCGAGAAGGTCATCCAGGGCCGCGACTTCACCGCGATGGCCGAGACGATCAACGCGGTCGACGCTTGGCTCGGCAGCTTGCCCGGCCAAGTCTACGCAAACGTCCGGCAGCCGCCAATCTCCACACTCAATCTCGCCCACATGATCCCGCTCTCGGCGGTGTGGGCGGGGCCGGAACGGGACGAACATTTTGCAGCGCCCCCCCTGCTCTTCGGCAGGACCGAAGGTTCGACCCCGTTCCGGTTTTCCCTCCACGTCGGCGATGTCGGCCACACCCTCGTCGTCGGTCCGACCGGCGCCGGCAAATCGGTGCTGCTGGCGCTGATGTCCTTGCAGTTCCGGCGCTACAGCCAAGCCCAAGTCTTCGCCTTCGACTTCGGCGGCTCGATCCGCGCTGCGGCGCTCGCCATGGGCGGCGACTGGCATGACCTGGGTGGCGACCTGACCGAGGGCGCCGCGGCGTCCGTCTCGCTCCAGCCGCTCGCGCGTATCCATGACACGCGCGAGCGCGCCTGGGCCGCGGACTGGATTGTGGCGATCCTTATGCGCGAGAGCGTCGCCATTACGCCGGAAGCGAAAGAGCATCTCTGGTCGGCGCTGACCTCGCTCGCGTCGGCCCCGGTGGCGGAGCGCACGCTGACGGGCTTCTCCGTCCTGTTGCAATCATCGTCCCTGAAGCAGGCCCTTCGACCCTATTGTGTCGGCGGTCCATACGGCCGGCTGCTCGACGCCGAGACGGAGCGGCTCGGCGAGGCGTCCGTCCAGGCCTTTGAGACTGAAGGACTGATCGGCACGGGCGCGGCGGCGGCCGTGCTCTCCTATCTGTTCCATCGCATCGAGGACCGCCTCGACGGTCGGCCAACGCTGCTGATCGTTGATGAAGGCTGGCTCGCTCTCGACGACGAGGGGTTTGCCGGCCAGCTCCGCGAATGGCTGAAGACGCTGCGCAAGAAGAATGCCAGCGTCGTGTTCGCAACGCAGTCGCTCTCCGACATCGACCGCAGCCCGATCGCGCCCGCCATCATCGAGAGCTGCCAGACGCGACTGCTGTTGCCGAACGAGCGTGCGATTGAGCCGCAAATCACGGCGATCTATCGGCGCTTCGGCCTCAACGATCGGCAGATCGAGATTCTCGCGCGGGCAACCCCGAAGCGCGACTACTACTGCCAGAGCCGTCGCGGCAACCGCCTGTTCGAACTTGGGCTCGGTGACGTGGCGCTCGCCTTCACCGCCACCTCGTCCAAGTCCGACCAGGCCGCGATCGAACGCGTCCTCGCTGAGGCCGGTCGTGATGGCTTCGTGCCCGCTTGGCTTCGGGCACATGGCGTCGCGTGGGCGGCCGACCTCATCCCCGATCTCACGAACCTCAGTCCTCAAAACCAGGAGACAACCCAACCATGATTAAGAGTTCCCCTTCCAGCATTGCGCGCCTCGCGGCGGCCCTGGTGACCGCGCCCATTGTGCTATCGCCGATGCTCACGACATCGGCCTACGCGCTCATCGTCTTCGATCCAACGAATTATGGGCAGAATGTCCTTCAGGCCGCCAGAGCACTGGAGCAGATCACCAACCAGATCACCTCGCTCCAGAACGAGGCGCAGATGCTGATCAACCAGGCCCGCAACCTCGCCAGCCTGCCTTTCTCCTCGCTCCAGCAGCTGCAGCAGTCTGTCCAAAAGACGCAGCAACTCCTTTCCGAGGCGCAGAACATTGCTTTCGACGTCCAGCAGATCGACCAGGCGTTCCAGACGACCTACGGCAGCGCCGCGCTCTCTGATTCGGACCAGGAGATGATCACGGGAGCTCGCGAGCGTTGGCAGAACACCGTCGACGGCCTCCAGGACGCCATGCGCGTGCAAGCCGGCGTCGTCGGCAACATCGACACCAACCGGACCCAGATGTCCGCGCTCATCGGGCAGAGCCAGGGCGCCACCGGAGCGCTGCAGGCGGCGCAGGCCGGCAACCAGCTTCTCGGCCTCCAGGCGCAGCAGCTGGCCGACCTGACCGCCGTGGTCGCCGCGAATGGCCGGGCGCAGGCGCTTCAATCGTCAGAGCAGGCCGCGGCCGCCGAACAGGGCCGCGAGCAGCGCCGCCGCTTCCTGACGCCTGGCGCCGGCTACCAGCCGGGCAACGCCCGCATGTTCCAGAACGGCGACTGAGGCAAAGTCATGGACGGAAAGATGCTCGCCCGGCTGGGCGCGATCGTGTTCGTCACGGTCGCCGTGGTGGCGACCGCGCTCGAGCTGACCCGGAAGGAAGATCGCTCCGCGATCCCCTCAGTCGGCCCACGGGAGGCCGGCAGCGCCGATCCGTTGCGCGGCGAGCTGATCCGGTGCCGCGAGCTTGGCGAAGCGGGCACGCGCGATCCGGCATGCCTACGCATCTGGGCTGAGAACCGCCGCCGCTTCCTGGCCCCCGCGCCGCCGGCGATCGATCGGCCGGAGGCCCGATAGGGTCATGGGTGGCACCGGCGTCATCGATCACTTTCTCGAAGTCTTCACCCGCTACATCGATTCCGGCTTCGGCCTGCTCGGTGGCGAGGTGGCCTTCATCGCCACCACGCTGATTGTGATCGACGTGATGCTGGCCGCCCTGTTCTGGTCGTGGGGCGCCAACGACGACATCATCGCCCGCCTTGTCAAGAAGACGCTTTTCATCGGCGTGTTCGCCTACATCATCGGAAACTGGAACAATCTCGCCCGCATCGTCTTCGAGAGCTTCGCCGGCCTCGGCCTCAAAGCGTCCGGCACCGGCTTTTCGACCGCGGATCTTCTGCGCCCCGGCAAGGTCGCCCAGACAGGTTTGGACGCCGGCCGGCCGCTGCTCGACTCCATCTCCGGCCTGATGGGCTACTGGTCGTTCTTCGAGAACTTCATCCAGATCGCCTGCATGTTTCTCGCCTGGGCGCTGGTGCTCTTCGCCTTCTTCATCCTGGCGATCCAGCTCTTCGTCACCCTTATCGAGTTCAAGCTGACCACGCTGGCGGGCTTCGTGCTGATCCCCTTCGGCCTTTTCGGAAAGTCCGCCTTTATGGCCGAGCGGGTACTCGGCAATGTCATCTCCTCCGGTATCAAGGTGCTGGTGCTCGCCGTCATCATCGGGATTGGCTCGACACTCTTTTCCGAATTCACAACTGGTTTCGTGGGGGCAACACCCACAATCGACGACGCCATGGCGATCGTGCTTGCCGCGCTCGCGCTGCTCGGCCTTGGTATCTTCGGTCCGGGCATCGCCAATGGCCTCGTCTCGGGCGGCCCCCAAGTTGGCGCCGGCGCCGCTGTCGGCACGGGTCTCGCTGCTGGCGGCTTGGTGATGGCAGGCGGTGCTGCCCTTGGAACGGGCGCAGGGGGTTTCGGCGCTGTGGCAGGTGGTGCCTCAGCTGCGGCGCGCGGCGGCGCCGCGCTCGCCGGCGGCGCCGCGACGTCCTACAGCCTCGCTTCCGCGGGCCAGACGGGCGCAGCCCGCGTTGCCTCGGGCCTCGGCGGCGTCGTGCGCGCCGGAGCCAGCGCCGCCACATCGCCGCTCAGACGCTCCACGTCCCGCACTGCCGACAGCATGGCGCAGAGCTTCTCCAGTGGCGCGGATTCCGCGTTCGAGGCGACTGGGCGTTCTTCGACCATGGGCTCGGTCGGCAGCACGGCTGAGGCCGCGAACGATCCGTCCATCTCCCCCGGCTCCTCGACACCGCCCGCCTGGGCTAAGAGCATGAAGCGCTCCCAGACTGTCAGCCATGGGGTCTCGGCTATCAGCCACGCCGTCCGATCGGGCGACGCCCATGGCGGCGGCTCATCCGTCAATCTCTCCGAAGGGGACCGCTGATGTTCAAACGACCCTCCACCCACTACGGCAAGACACCCGAACCCGAGACCCCGTACCAAAAGGCCGCGCAGGTCTGGGATGACCGGATCGGCTCGGCGCGTGTCCAGGCGAAGAACTGGCGCTTGATGGCCTTTGGCTCACTGGTGCTCGCCGGTGGCTTCGCTGCAGCGCTGGTTTGGCAATCGGCGCGTGGGACGGTAGTGCCGTGGGTCGTGCAGGTTGACCGGATCGGACAGGCACAAGCCGTCGAACCGGCCGTAGCCGATTACCGCCCGACCGATCCGCAGATCGCGTGGCACCTGGCCCGCTTCATCGAACAGGTCCGCTCGATCCCAGCCGACGCGATCATCGTTCGCCAGAACTGGCTCAGGGCCTACGACTTCACGACCGACCGCGGCGCGCTGGCGCTCAACGACTACGCCCGCGCCAACGAACCTTTCTCCAAGGTCGGCAAACAGCAGATCGCCGTCGAGGTGTCGAGCGTCATACGCGCCTCTCCGGATAGCTTCCGCGTCGCCTGGGTGGAACGGCGCTACGAGGACGGTTCGCTCGCATCCACTGAGCGCTGGACTGCGATCATCACGGTCGTGATCCAGCCGCCGCGCGACACTGAGCGGCTGCGCAAGAACCCTCTCGGCGTCTTCGTCAACGCCATCAACTGGTCGAAGGAACTGGGCCAATGATACTTTATCCCCATAGCGCCGTGAGACCGGAACCCCGGAAAGCCGGATTTCCTCACTTCCGTAAATCCGTGTTTCCGCTCCTGCTGCTCTCCGCAACGGCGCTTGGTGGCTGCGCCACCAAAAAGCCGCCGCAGATTTCCTACGACGATCCGCAGCCAGCAGTGTTAGCGCCCGCGCCGCCGGCGCCGGTCCAGGTCGTTGAAGTTCCCCGTCCCCTGCCCTTGCCGGGCCAGTTGAAGCCGGTCAAGGAAACACGTCAAACGCAGGAACCGGGCGAGCCCACCGCCCGAGTCAATCAGGCCAACGCCGCGGCGCGCATGCAGCCTGTTCGTGACGGCTTTATCAATGCGATGCAGGTCTATCCCTTTACGCAGGGCGCGCTCTATCAAGTCTATACCGCGGTCGGACAGATCACCGACGTCGCACTGCAGCCTGGCGAGCAACTCGTCGGCTCCGGTCCAGTCGCCGCCGGAGACACGGTGCGCTGGGTGATTGGCGATACCGAAAGCGGCTCGGGCGCAACACGCCAGATCCACATCCTCGTCAAGCCCACCCGTGCGGACCTGACGACGAATCTCGTCATCAATACCGATCGGCGCACGTACCATATGGAACTGCGCTCGACGACCGGCACCTACATGGCATCCGTATCCTGGCAATATCCGCAGGACCAGCTCATCGCACTGCGCCGGCAGAACGCTCGAGCCGAGTCCGCCCAGCCCGTCGCCACCGGCGTCGACCTCGCGTCGATTAACTTCCGTTATTCGATCGAAGGTGACCGCGCGCCGTGGCGACCACTCCGCGCCTTTGACGACGGCCGCCAGGTCTTCATCGAATTCCCGCGCGGCATCGGCCAGGGTGAAATGCCGCCCCTGTTCATCGTCGGCCCCGAGGGCGACACCTCCGAACTCGTGAACTATCGCGTCCGCGGCAATCACATGATCGTCGACAGGATGTTCGCCGCCGCCGAACTGCGTTTCGGCAGCGGCCGCAAGCAGCAGCGCGTCCGCATCGTGCGCAGCGACGGAAGGCCCGCGTCATGAGGGAGGACCGGGAAGAGGATGGACGGCCGCCGGTCGGTGGCGAAGCGCCTGATCCAGCGCCCATGCGCCTGCGTGGCGAGGCACCGCGTGTCACCCGCTTGTCTAGGCGTGTCCTCGCAGGGATCAGCCTGGTCGCCAGCCTCGGCATTGGCGGCGCGCTGATTTACGCGCTGCAAACACGTCATAGCGGGCCCGGCAACGAGGAACTGTACTCAACCGACAACAGTACCACGGCGGATGGACTCGCCGGACTGCCGCACGACTATTCCGGGGTGCCGCAGCCCAATGTTCCACAATTGGGGCCGCCACTTCCAGGAGATCTGGGGCGTCCGATACTCAACTCCCAGAACCGTGGTCAGCCCGTCCAAGGGGTCAGCGCCGAGGAACAGCACCGGCTCCAGGAAATCGAAGCCGCGCGCACCAGCCGGCTGTTCGCCGGCACGGAAACGCGGTCCGTAGCGGCCACGCCGGCGCCCGCGCCGGGCAATACGCCGGCGATGGAGCCGGCAACGCTGGCGGGCCTTGGCCTCGCGCCAGAGCCTGCCACACCCACCGCACAGGAACGGCAGGCCGCCTTCCTCAACGCGCCGGTCGACCGGCGCACGGTCAGCCCCGATCGCATTGCAGCGCCGGCCTCGCGCTACGTCCTGCAGGCCGGATCGATCATCGCGGCGGCCCTCATCACCGGCATCCGCTCCGACTTGCCCGGCCAGATCGCCGCTCAGGTGACCGAGAACGTCTATGATAGTCCCACCGGACGCATCCTCATCATCCCGCAGGGCGCGCGGCTGATCGGCCAATACGACAACAGCGTCGGCTTCGGTCAGCGCCGCGTACTACTGGTCTGGATCCGCATCATCATGCCGAATGGCAGGTCTATCGTTCTGGAGCGGCAACCCGGCACCGACGCCGAGGGCTATGCCGGTCTCGAGGACGGCGTCGACTATCACTGGTGGGATCTCGCCAAGGCGGCCGGCCTATCAACGCTGCTCAGCGTCGGAGCGGAACTAGCGACCGACGATGAGGACAAGCTTGTCCAAGCCATCCAGAACGGCGCCCAGGACACGATTAACGACGCCGGCCAGCAGATCGTACGCCGACAACTCAGCGTCGCGCCGACGCTAACGATCCGGCCTGGCTTCCCGGTACGCGTGATCGTCACCCGCGACCTCGTCCTCGAACCCTATGGAGGGTGATCCATGGCGAAGCTGAAACTTGGGGCCATTGCCGACGACAAGCCGGTCAAGATCTCCATCGAACTTCCGGCCACCCTGCATCGCGACCTCATTGCCTATGCCGAGATTCTCGGCCGGGAGACTGGCCAGTCCGTCAGCGAACCGACCAGGCTGATCGTGCCGATGATCGAGCGCTTCATGGCGACGGATCGGGGATTCGCAAAGGCGCGGCGCTTGCGGTAAATCTAGCTCGAAGGCGCGGGATAGCGCTCTTCCAAGAGCCTGCGAAAGGCCAGCAGAGCCGGATTGTCGTTGTCACTCTGCCAATAGGCAGCGTAACTGATCCGGCTCGGGCCATTGCCGTCCTGCAGATCGCGATAGACAACGCGGGCGTGACTGGCACCGATACCAGCTTCAGAGATCAGGCTAATCCCAAAACCAGCCCCGACGAGACCCATTAGGCTTTCGCGACTGACGTCCTGGTTGGCAACCTTGGGCTGGACGCGGGGCGAAGCCAGTTTCGCCAATAAGATATTCCTCAGTTCCGGTCCGGGGTCGCGCTGGCTTAGCAGGAAAGTTTCGCATCTAAGGTCGGTCCAATAGACGATCTCGTTCGCCGCCAGCGAGTGGCTCGTCGGCAGCGCGACCATGATGCGTTCGCTCCACAAGGCCATTGTTCCCCTTTCGCGAACGGCGGGTTCGCCAGTCATGATGGCAATGTCGAGCTGGCCATGCTCCAAGCCCGCGAAGAGGTTCGTTCGTGCTGCCTCCACAACGCGGATTTCCAGTTGCGGCAATCGTCGCGCTAGTTCCATAAGGCTTGCGCACAAATTACCCGCCGACAGCGAGGTGTAGAAACCGATGGCCAACCGGCCGGCCTCTCCTCGGCCCACGGCCTTCGCCGAGGCGACCATGTGCTCCAGTCCATCAACCAAATGGCGGGAAGTGCGCAGAATTTCAGTGCCGGCGACTGTCAGTCGTACGCCGCTGCTCGATCGCTCAAACACCGTAACGCCCAGGCGATCCTCCATCTGGCGAATGCTACGGCTAAGAGACGACTGCTTGACGCCAAGCGCCTCCGCCGCACTGCGGAAGCTGCCGTAGTGTGCGGCCGCAACAGCGTAGCGGAGGTGGCGCAATTCGATGGACATTATCGACTTGCAACGGCCAAGATCACGCCGCCGCTAACGGAGCGTGGCCAACCATGAGCACGGGCCCTTGGAGCTGACCCATTTCGCGCACGTTATTCAACGCGGGTTCAGAGATCGGCAGATGGCCAGCAAGTGCTTTCGTGTCGCCAATTGGGGTAGGTGGAGAAAAGCGTTCCAACGGCCACCCGGCGCGCCTCAGAATGCGCTCAAATCGAACGTCAGTTACGGTGACCACCGAGTCTTGGCCCTCCCGGAGCCCCCATTCGAGAATCCCGGCAAGCAGACTGAACGTCGCGTCGCGAAGACCAGTTGCGCCGACACTGGCAGCCGAGCTGGTGTCAACACAGAAGCGCGAACTTTCGAATATCTTGTCGCTTCGCGGAGGGCGGTTCGACCCGAGTAGCGCGGCAAATGTATTTGCCAGCATCGTCGGCCCGGTCGTCGGCAGCAGCCTCGCGCAGCCGACCACCGAGCCGCTCTTGTCGGCAGCTATGATGTATGTCGGCTTAAGCGTGTCGAAAGCGTCGATTTCCATATCGCCTGAAACCGAAACGTCCCAATTGAGACGATCCCGAAAAACACGATAGCGCAGTCGGTGCATGCCGGCGATCAAATCTGGAAGTTCAGAGTAATTGGGGTAAGACACTTGAATTACGCGCATGGCATGGCTCCTTGTTTGCAGGACAAAAGAGCACAGCGAGCCGGTCCACGTAGCTGTAGAATATTACAGGGTAAGTAAAAAAGGACGCCGCAGCGTGTATTTGGCTGACTGGCAATGACGGCTGTACTCAGCAGGCGCCGAATTCGGAGATGGCCCGCAACAGTGAACCAGGGTGATACTGCGCCAGCTGCCCCAGCTGGGAAGCAGGATCGAGTGATCGTCAAGGCGAGTGGTCGTCAGGACAAGACCAGGCCTCGGCGAGAAGCCTCAGCTACGGCTTGAGCGACCGTGGATGCGTTCAACTTCGACCGCGCATTCTCGAGATGGAAAACGACTGTTCGCGTGGTGATGCCAAGAATTTTCGCTGTTTCCGGCATCTTCTTGCCGCGTGCCGCCCAGGACAGGCACTGCTGCTCCCGTTGAGTGAGTGGTGCATCAGCCAGCCGCGTGAGACCCAGCTGGAGTTTCGCATAAACGTGAGCATGATAGTAGAGCCCTGCAAGTTGCAGGTTATCCATCAAATTGGTTGAGCGAACGTCGACACCTGCGTCCATATTGCCTGCGAGAGTGAACGCTGCAAAGCGACCGAAGCCTCCCCTTATCGGAACAGTCACGCCACTGTGAATGCCGAATTTGGCGGCCTCGGTGAAGAATAGCTGCTGGGAAACTGTGGGCGATCGCAGCGTTCGACGATCCCATTGAAACAGCCGTTGCGATGATCTGGCTGTCATGACGACCGGGTCAATGTCCTCATATCGCTGATTGAGGTACTGCCGAGCCCATGAACTTGGATACGATGACAGCACCTTGCGTGTTGGTTCCGCAAACCCGAGATAAGCGAACCATTTGAAATCTAAGCGCACAGCGAACCGATCAGCGGCAGCTTTGAGGCCATCCGCATCATGGGCCGTTTCGAGTGCGTCAACGAAGTCTCTGAACGTGAGGTCGAGAAGCGTCATCTACACGGTCCTGAAGATTTTGAGCCGTCTCCCGCGATGGCTCCAGGGGCACTCGAAGGAACAGCGAAACTACGGTGAGACAAAAGGCGATGGAGAGACGCCCATTCTGGACGGACAGGATTCGATTTGATGAAGCACCTCCCCGCAGGGCGAATGAACTCCGACGGCTGGACGCCTGTCCCAGGTAACTGCACGAGGTCCAGGGCCCGGCCAAGACCTTGTGCTTCGGCGCGGACCGGATCACGCGAGCCGCTTTGTGGCGCCAGCGTGGCATTTGGAAGCGAGCGGGAATCCACAGTTCGCATCTTCCCCAGCCCGAGCAAATATCCTTGCCAGGGTGCGGTTCCTGCGCGCTAGCGTGCGCTAGGCCCACCTTACGCCTTAGGCTTGAACATTCAGGTCTCCCAAAGCTATTTCAGTGGGATAGGATCTTTGACAGGAATTGCTGTGCCCGCTCGCTCCTAGCATTGGCAAAAAAATCGGCCTTATTTGCATCTTCGACAATTTCACCTTGGTCCATAAAGACGACCCTATGCGCAACTTTCCGGGCGAAGCCCATTTCGTGTGTTACGACCATCATTGTCATCCCATCAGCGGCCAAACCGGTCATTACTTCGAGCACCTCGTTTATCATCTCCGGATCAAGAGCCGACGTAGGCTCGTCGAAGAGCATTGCAATCGGATCCATCGCTAATGCGCGTGCAATTGCTACCCGCTGCTGCTGCCCTCCTGACAACTGACCTGGAAACCGATCGACCTTGTCAAATAATCCCACTCGTTCAAGGAGCAGGTGGGCCTTTTCCTGCGCCTGGTCCTTCGAACGACCAAGAACTTTCATTGGAGCCAAGGTAACGTTCTGCTCGACGGTGAGATGCGGATAAAGCTCAAAGTGCTGGAATACCATGCCAATGCGTGCGCGCAATTTCGTCAAATCGGTTCGCCTATCGGTGACCAATACACCGTCCACCTCGATTGCGCCGCGGTTCACCGTTTCCAATCCATTGACGCATTTGATCAGTGTCGATTTTCCAGAACCGGACGGTCCACAGACCACAACGACTTCGCCTTTGCGCACCGCTGTTGAGCACTCCCTCAAGACCTCCAACGAGCCGTAAGACTTGCTGACCTTGTCAATCATTATCGTCGGTTTCATCGGATCTCGTTCTTCACCAGCAGAGGGACGCCAAAGATGCGTCTTTGGATGCAAAACTCATTGGCGTTCTCGTGTGGCGGCAGTTCGCTGCCGTAACAGGCTTACGGCGCGGGACGCCGAAAAACTTATCGCGAAGTAGATAATGGCCGCGAAAACATACAGCTCCACGAGTGCAGCCTCGCGATTGGCTATCACGGTGACGGCAGTCATGAAGTCGTGCAGCCCGACGACGTAAACGAGCGACGTGTCCTGGAATAGGACGATCCCTTGGGTCAGGAGGATTGGGATCATTCTTTGAAATGCTTGCGGCAGCACGACGTAACAATATACCTGAAGCTGGGTCATACCCGACGCCGTGGCGGCCGATACCTGCCCCTTCGATATTCCTTGAATTCCGGCGCGTATGATCTCGCTGTAATATGCTGCTTCGAACAGGACGAACGCTATCAAAGCAGATGCGAATGCTCCGACCGGACGACCCACAACCAGGGGCATCAAGAAATAGAACCAGAAGATCACCATGATGAGCGGAAGCGATCGTAGGCCGTTCACATACCCAGCCGCGATTACTGCAATCGGCTGAGGCGCGAGAAGGCGAACAACCGCGATAGCGGTTCCGAGGACTATTCCTCCTGCCATTGCCAGAACAAGAAGGAGAAAGCTCGTTTTCATGCCCTCCCACAGGAACGGGGCGGACTGAACGATGACGTTCTGATCGAGGGATCCCATTTCACCCATGACCCACAGTTCCGGGGATAGCCACAGCAATCTCAACTCTTCTCATTAGAGCGACTACAATCAAGGTAAGGCTTGAATAAATGGCAGTGGCTGCGGTAAAGGCCTCGATTCCTTGGAAAGTTATACTTTCGATTTGTCGGCTTTGCCCCGTCAGTTCCAAAACGCCAATCGTTAGTGCGAGAGATGAGTTCTTGATCAGGCTCAAGAACTCCGAGGTCATGGGCGGAAGAATATTCCGAGCGGCCAAGGGAATCAGCACATAGCGATACGACTGGAAACGAGACAGTCCGCTGGCGGCAGTCGCCATCGCTTGACCGCGGCCGACGGCCTCGATCCCTGCTCGAACTTGCTCCCCTATACGCGACGCCGAGAATAATCCAAGCCCGACCACAGCGGTCCAATATTCCGGCATTGGCATGTCGCGCTTAAGAAAGCGGCCGACACTGTCCGGCACTACTTCGGGTAGTACGAAATACCAAAGGAACAACTGCAGAAGCAGCGGAATGTTTCGAAAAATTTCCACATAGGTTGCGCCCACCATTCGAGCGGTGCGTGAAGGGAGCGTTCGCATAATTCCCACGAACACTCCCATTAGCATGGCAATGCAGAAGGCCGCGCCCGCCACCAAGAGCGTCCAAGTCAAGCCCGAGACAAGCCATCCCAAGTATGGTTCCGTAATTACTATGCCCCAGTTCCAGCGGTAATTCACGGCGGCTCGCTCTCGTTAAGAAATTGTTCGCTCAGCGTGGTATCGCCTGAAGGTTGAACGCCGCCCTTGACTGGTCATCAAGCTTGATGTCGTAGGTCCCAAACCACTTCTCAAAAATTCTATCCGCATCGCCTGACCTGAAAATTTCAGCGAATGCTTTGCGGACCAGAAGCGAAAAGTCGGCGTCCCCTCGCTGCATCACTACGCCGTAAGGTTCGTATGTAAGCAGGCGCCCGACAACTTTCAGCGACCCTGCCGGCTTAGCCCTCGTTGCGGCGAAGATCTTGAGCAGTGCGCCGTCCGTTACAAACCCATCCGCCCGGCCCGACTGCACCAACAGGACAGCTTCCGCATTGTCGCGCACGAACAAAAACTCGATGCGAAGATCTTCTTTCTCGCTCAGCGCGCGAAGTCTAGATTCCGTCGTCGACCCCTGGAGCATGGCAACCTTCTTGCCTGCCAAGCCTTCATAATCAGCGATTGTACTTGACGAGGGCACGAGGATTTGCGCGCCGGTGACGTAAATGATCGGTGAGAAGTCGACTTGCTCCTGGCGCTGCAAAGTATTCGTTGTCGTGCCACATTCGAGGTCCACGGTACCATTTGCGACCAGGGGGATTCGGCTGGTGACATTCACAGGTACATACTGAACCTTCAGGTCCGAGCGACCCAACTGCGCCTTGATTGCATCCACAATTCTCAAACAGAAATCGATCGAATATCCCTCGACCTTCAGCTCCGAGTTTAGGAATGAGAACGGTGTCGATGCCTCCCTGTGACCTATCGCGACAGAACCCCGATCCGCGATCCGCTTTAAAATCGGGCTGTTTCCGGGTCCAGTTGACACAGTCGTTTGCGCAAATGCCGATATGGCTATGGCACCGAGAAAGGCCGATGCCAAAGCCAAGCCCGCTAGAGACTTCAAAAAAACGCCCATTTCACTCTCCCTATTGTCGCCCATACGTTATATTAGATATATTATAATATTTTTCCGATAGACTATCTGTCTGACAAAGTTGTTTATCGGAAGCACTCCCTTAGACGGGTCGCCTCGCGAGACAGAAGATTGATGTCTGTTCCGACCGCGACAAACCGGTAGCCCCACTCGATATAACGCTCCGCTTCTTCTCGGTTTGTTGTGAGAATGCCCGCGGGCTTTCCCAGATCCTGGAGGCGGCGTACTGCGTCTCGAAGTGCGCTCTGCACATCCCCGTTCTGAGGCAGTCCGAGGTGACCGAATGATGCGGCAAGATCCGACGGTCCGAGAAACACTCCGTCAACGCCCTCCACGCTTGCGATGTCCGTGAGCTTATCGAGGGCAGAACGCGTTTCGACCTGCACCATGACACAAATTTCCTCGTTCGCGCGCGCGAAGTAGTCCTCAAATTTGCCATAGTTAGAGGCCCTGGCGCTACCGGTCACGCCACGAGTGCCGACAGGTGGATAGCGGGTCGCCTTAACGGCTGCGGCCGCTTCGGTTTCATTCTGGATGAACGGGATCAAGAGGTTGGCTGCGCCAATGTCCAGAATTCGTTTTATCAGTACGGCGTCGTTCCAAGCTGGCCTTACGACCAAGGCCGAATCCCCTAGCGAACTTGCTCGGAGATGGCTCAACACGTCCGACAACTCATTCGGAGCGTGCTCGGTATCGATCAGGAGCCAGTCGAAACCCGTTTGACCAAGCACCTCAACGCCTGTGGCACTGCATAAGCTTGTCCAGAATCCAATTTGCACCGGGCCTGCAGTTAGCCGCGCTTTGAACCCATTTACCGGCATCTTCATAGCCAGCCCTCCGCTAAACGAACTGAACCGCGACCGACCCAAGGGGGCCGAAATCACCCTGTAGCGTATCGCCCTTCTGTGCGAAGACAGGGCGAATGAAGGACCCCGACAACATAATGTGGCCAGGTTGCAGAACAGTCCCGAAACGACCGACCTTATTAGCGAGCCAAGCTATCGCTCGCGCCGGATGTCCAAGCACGCCCGCGGCCAAACCAGTCTCTTCGATTTCGCCGTTGCGATACATAATTCCGCCGACCCATCGCAGGTCGACTTCGGCCGGGCCTACCGGACGACCACCTATAACGATGCCAGCAGCAGCACCATTGTCTGCCACGGTGTCAGTGATGCGCCGCGGATTCAGAACACGGGCGTCAATAATCTCAATTGACGGCACGACATACTCGGTCGCCCGCAAGACATCGAGCAACCCGATTCCTGGCCCCGCCAAAGGCTTCGAGAGCACGAATGCCAGTTCGAGTTCAACGCGAGGCACGCAGAAATCCGCGAATTTAACCTTGGCCCCGTCCTCGAGTAACATGGAATCGAGCAGATATCCGAAGTCGGGTTCTTCGATCTGCGACGAAGCCTGCATCGCTTTCGAAGTCAGGCCTATCTTATGACCGATTAGCTTCGCACCTGCCTCGACGCGTCTCGTGTGAACAAGACTAGAAATCAAATACGAGTCTTCGATCGTGATTTCTGGGAATGTTGTCGAGAGCTGAGTTGCCTGACGATGCGCTTTATCGGCATCAACAAGAATACATGCAGCGCGTTCGTGTTGTTCTCGTGTCAGCATTTGACCTCACAATTACAGATGGCCGGTCATTACTTTTCAAGAAGACCGACAATACGTGCAGAACCCGCTTCGATGTGCGACCGCAATAGTTTGACGGCCAAGTCGACGTTTCTATTTCGCACCGCTTCCAAGATGTCCCAATGTTCTCTTTGGGACTTTCGAATGTACGGCGCTCGATAGCGAAGGAGCATCGAATAACGACGGGCATTTTGCCAAAGCGTTTCAATCAAGTGCATCGTGCGCGGTCGGTCGCAGGCTGCGTAAAGCGCCCGGTGAAACTGCCAGTTCAACTCCCCGTATCCAATATTATCCTGTGTGCGGTCCGCTTCTTGACAAATTTCAGTCGCAACAAGAATTTGTTCCGCTGAGATTTGTAATACTGACGCGTATAGTGCCGCAGCTTCGAGATTTGCGCGCAACTCATAGATTTCGGCCGCATCCCTCGCGGTTAGCGGGACCACAAAGGCGCCACGCCGCGGGTTTATCGCGATGAACCCCTCGAATTCGAGCCGCTGGAATGCTTCCCGAAGCGGCACATGACTCAGACCGAGGCTTGCGGCGAGAGAATGCTGCTGCAATCGATCGCCCGCTTTGAGTTCACCATTGAGGATGGCCTTGCGGAGTCGCTCTGTGGCAAATGTTGTTGCGGTTGGATGGGTATCGGCGTCCACACTTAGATGTCGCTTGCGAGACGGCGACATCTCTCGCGGTTCATCAATTCGAATGTCGTCGCGTTTTACGGCCATTTGTGTGCACCATTTGAAGCTTCTTCTGCCCTAGTGAGCATTAGGCTTATTCGATTCTTGCTGAACATCGCGCAGGGGATCAGAAGGCAGCGTCCATCGAACTGCTGAATATCAATGAATGAGGCTTCCTCGCATTCAATCGTTTGGATAAGAGCGATTTGCCGCGGATCGACCCCGCACGTGAAAGGGCCAACTCGAAACGCGATCGAACTTCGCCGGACATCGAGTCGTAGCAGCACGGTCGAGATAAAGCAGAGTAAAAACAATCCCGCAGCCCCTCCCGACCACCACGCCCCCCCGTCCGCGACCAAGAGACCAGCACTAGCCGCCCCGACGATCGAAACCGATTGCACAACACGAATCTGAAGTGAGTTGGCGAAGAAAACACTGGATTCTATCTCGACGGACTTCATGTGAACTCCGGAAACAGGGAGCGATACGCATAAATAGCAGGTGATCCTCCAGTGTGAAAAAAGAGAACTCTGTCGTCTTTGGTAAAGCGCTTTTGCCGAACTAGTCCTACCAACCCCGCCAGACCTTTTCCGGAATAGACTGGATCAACAATTATTCCCTCGTACTTTGCTGCGATTTCTATCGCCTCGACCGTTCGTGCTTCCGCCACTCCGTAGGCCCCAGCTGAGTAGTTCGGCTCAACGATGATACGTCTTTCGAGCGAGGCGAAATCGAGACCTATCTCAATCGCAAGTTCGCGCAAAATAGTCGCAACTCGCCGATGGACACCCTCGGGTTCCGCATCAATATCAACACCGATTACCTCGATGTCCAAACCAAGCGCTGCGAAACCTGCAATCAGCCCGGCTTGCGTACCGCCCGTGCCGCTAGCGTGGACAACATGGGTAAGCCGCACATCCGAAGCCTCAGCCTGGATAGCAACCTCGAGAGCTGCATTAAGGTATCCCATAGCACCCAGTCGGTTCGCGCATCCGTAAGGCACCACATATGGTTTGCGCCCCTCGGTAGACAGGCGCGCAGCAATCTCGCTGAGCCTGCGAGAGCGGTCGTCACGAAAGCTCATCACCTCGTGAGTCGCCCCATAAAGGTAGTCGAGCAGAAGGTTGCCGCTTTGTTTGTAGTCGCGATCAATCTCGGAAACGCGATCTACTATCATGCCGAAATGACACCCAAATCCATGTTTCGCTGCAGCGGCAGCGACCTGCCGGACAGAATTGGACTGTATGACACCGGCAGTAACCAACACATCGCCCTGCAATGCGAGTGCGTCCGGGATAATGAACTCGAGCGCCCGCACCTTGTTTCCGCCCATGCCGAGGCCGGTCAGGTCGTCCCGTTTGACCCAGAGATTGTCGACGCCTAGCCAGGCCTGAAGACGCTCCATCCGCTCGAAAGGCGTAGGCAGATGAGCAAGGTTCAGCCGCGGGTACCGCTCTATGATCGCGCGCAGTGCATTTGAATCCAATTTCCCCTCCAGTGTTGCGCTATTAGAAATTATAATTTATCAACGATGTCAAGCGTAACCTAGCGGGGAATTGGAAGGAATCGTCATGACTGAGATTTCAGAGGGCAGATTGTCCAGTCGGGTTCGGAATCTGCAGCCGTCAGCGATACGACGAATGCTGGCGGCGTCATCGCGACCGGGAATGATCTCCTTTGCGGGTGGCTTGCCGGCACCCGAACTTTTCGACGTCTCCGAACTCCAGGAGGCCGCAGGCGCGGTTCTCAGCAGAAATAGCCATTCCGCTCTCCAATATGGAGCCACTGAAGGCGTCATCGGCCTTCGCGAGGAGCTTGTACAGATTATGAATCGGAGAGGCCTGAGAACGGACGTCGACAAGATAATCGTCACGACGGGCGCTCAACAGGCGCTCGAACTAATTGGCAAAGTCATCTTGGACAAAGGTGACGTTGTGCTTGTCGAACGGCCAACCTACACGACGGCAATTCAAACGTTCAGGCTTTGCGGCGCCAACGTCCTTGGAGTCGACAGCGACAATGACGGCTTGCGAACAGACGCGCTGGAAAGAAAGATCCTTGAGCTGAGATATCAGGGATTGCGACCACGGATGATATACGTCATCCCAAATTTCTCCAATCCCGCCGGCTGGCTGACCTCTATCGAACGTCGCCGATTAATAGCTGAGGTCGCCGTTCGGCAGAAGGTGCTTGTTGTCGAAGACGATCCCTACGGTGACATCTACTTCGGCTCACCGCCTGCGCCACCGATTTATGCGTTTGCGGACAAAAGTAAGGAAAGTGCGCCCTGGTTTTGCTATCTTGGTAGTCTTTCCAAGATCGTGGCTCCAGGTCTTCGCATTGGCTGGGCTGTTCTTCCTTCAGACCTGGTTCAGCCTATTACAATTGCAAAGCAAGGATCGGATCTCCAAGGGAGCACGTACACTCAGTATGTTGCTCAGTATTACCTTCGATCGGGCCGCCTCCCCGAACATCTTTTGATGATCCGGAAGGCCTATTCTGAACGATGCAAGCTGCTTTCGGAGGCTCTCAGGCGAAATCTCGGTCACAGGGTCGAGTATCTGCAGCCGAAAGGTGGGCTGTTCGTTTGGGTAAAGTTACTCAATGATATCAACGCCGAAGACGTCGTTGAAAAAGCCATTGCTCACGGCGTCGTATATGTTCCGGGAGGGCCGTTTTATTCCGACAATCCGAACCTGGATACCTTACGACTGACGTTCGCAACTGCCCAGCAAGGAGACATCGAGGAAGGGACGCGCCGCTTGGCGGCGGTTCTGTGCGTTGAGCCGCGCGCGTCGTGAATCAGTGTCGGCTCTTCGATGTAGACCGGGTGCGAGTGCATCTGCCCCGAAGCTTGTAGTGCGGAGCCTGGTTCCGATGTTCCCAGCTTGGCCAGAAGCCCAGCGATGGAGTCCCGGTGACGTTGAACGCCGGTAATCCTTCACCGTCGCACTCCTGCGGATGACTGCCTAGCAATGATCGGAGCCGGGCGATGCAAACACAGCAAAGCAATGGTCGCGACGATCCCGACGCACATGAAATCAAAGGAACACTCCAATCGTTAATATCTCTAAAGAAACATCGAGGCAAATAACAACTCGGCTCAAAAGTGTAATAAAGCAATGTCGCCTTAGGGTCTTTGACGTACCGTATTTTTTCGATGAGTTTTCGTTGGCCGACTTTCCGGCCAAAGTGAACACTGAAGCGCTGGCGCTGATCCGCGACGACAGCGTGTGGAGCCAATTGGTGAAAAGCGAGTGCGAAACTCCCGAGGCATTCGTGATCTGGAGGTTTCATTTCCCACCTGGCGTCGACAACTCGGGCTTTGTGGGCTGGTTGGCCACACATCTGAAGCAACGTTTTGGCACTGGCGTGTTTGTGATCTGCGGCCAAAACACCGTTGATGGCGGTATCTTCGACTACTGGGGCTGTCCTTGGGAACTGCGCAACCAAGTTCTCCCTGAGGTGCAAGGCTTGATACTACCAGCTTGATGGCAGGATTTCTGTATTCTCGGGTGCCACTAGGTCAGGCGCGGCTAGGGCCGACAGATATCGATCAACGAGGCAAACCGATTTGCACAGACGGTGCTTTCGATCATCGGGTCTATTCAGCGGTCCGGTGTCACCAGTCAGCGTGGTTTGGCTATGGGCTTGTATAATCGAGGGGTGCGCAACGGGCTTTGTTGTCGAACGTGCGCAGCGGGCATGGCGCAAGCGCCACACCTGCATCCTTTGGCGCTTTCATACGTTTGACGCGCGAAGAAGATGCTTCGGGCCGGCAGCCATGTCGAAGAAAACAACCGACGGCACTTACGAAGATCATGTGCAACCTGAGCGGCGTGCAGGAAGGGCGGGCCGCGGGCGGGATGCCGAATGGCCGTCAGAGATTCCCAGTCGCGGCTGGAAGGACGTGCTGTGGCGGGTCTTTGCTGAGGTATCCGAGGACCGTATTATGCTGATCGCGGCCGGGGCCGCATTCTATCTGCTCCTTGCGCTCTTTCCAGCGCTTGCCGCGTTCGTGTCCATCTACGGTTTTGTCGCCGATCCTCAGACCATCGCCGAGCACATTGCGTTCCTCGGCGGCGTACTGCCTTCGGGCGGTGGAGCGCCAGCAACGGCATCAAGACGCTATTCGAAGCCATGAACATCGCCTACGAGGAGAGTGAAAAGCGCGGCTTTATCCATCTGAATCTTCTGGCCTTGGGCTTCACACTTGGCGCAATCCTCATCGGTATCGGCTTTGTCGTCTCGGTGGGGGTCGTGCCGGCCATGCTTGCGCTGCTGAACCTCGGCGGCTGGACCGAAACCCTTGTGTGGATCTTTCGGTGGCCGATGATGCTGATCCTGGTCGGCCTGGGGATCACGCTGATCTACCGCTACGGCCCAAGCCGCGAAAGGGCAAAGTGGCAATGGGCGACATGGGGCGCCTTCTTCGCGGCTGTGGTCTGGATCGCAGTCTCGATAGGGTTCTCGTACTATCTTGAGAACTTCGCCGACTATAACGCGACGTATGGAGCTCTGGGGGCAGTCATTGGCTTGATGATGTGGACCTGGATCTCTGTGATTGTCCTGTTTGTGGGGGCGGAGCTGAATGCCGAGATGGAGCACCAGACAGCCAAGGACACCACCACAGGTGCGCAGCAGCCGATGGGTGCGCGAGGTGCCACGGTCGCGGACACGCTGGGCGGATCGGCCGATGCAGCCAACCAGCAGTCGCGTTCGGGCGAGCGCAATACCTAGCGCGCAGATCACTGACATCGGCATTAGCGACAAAGTTGCAAGGACCGGCTCATCATGGGCAATGACAAGCCAGATTGCGAGCGTATGAACACCGTCAGGCAGTCTCCATCGTGCTCAGACCCGGCGAATGGCAAGCGCGACATCGGCAGAGAACGGCGGCACATCAAGTTTCAGCCAGCCGTCGGAATTCGCTTGCCATTCCGCCGTTTGCCTGTCGGCCGCGGTATCCCAGGCGATGACCCGATAGGTCCCGCGAGCCAACCGGGCAACTCTAAGGCGGCCGGAACCGGCGCAGCGCCCGCGCAGCATACCGTTTCGCCCGACCGTGTCGCGGCGAACCAGCCAGACCTGGGTGAGCACATGCGGGGTGCGGTTTGGCCACCGCATGCCGCCACCGGAGCCGCCGCTGCCAGTTGGAACATTCTGTCGGCAATTCCGGCGAGGTCCAGATCGTCAATTTCGATTGGCAGAGACGGGATTTTGGCACAACGCTGTTGGAAAAAGGTCGTAGCCGTGCAAAGTGACGCAAGGTTGACTGAACTCTCAGCAAGACGGCCTGTGTTGCCCATGGCTCTGCCGCTCCGTGACGCGGGCTCGTCCTACTCCTGACATCGCTCAGCCGCTTCCAGCGTTGGTGGTGTCGAGCAACGTGCATGACTGAGACTGAAGCTCCCACGCAAAGCACAGGCGACCAAGGTGACATCAGATTCAGACAAGGCCCAGACAGTTGAGCAATTGCTCGATACGCCTGACCTTGCCACCGCGCTGGAAAGCGAGCAGTTCAAAAAATTTCTTGACCAGGTGCCGATCGCTATCGCCGTGTCGGATTTGGGCGCCAAGGAGCGCGTCGTCTATGCTAATCCAGAATTCGAAAAAGTGTCAGGCCTGAAGGCAGCCGAGCTTACCCGGCAAAACTGGGGAGCACTTTCCGGCATTGGCATCCACCAGCAGAAGGGCCGGCCACTGCCCGAGGCCTTGGTCGAGGAAACCGATTTCGTCGGCACCTTCCGGCTGGAGCGCGTCGGGGACAACCCGGCTCTTGTCGACGTTTATTCAAACATCATCGTGGACGACAACGGCACGAACTGCTTCCGACTGGTGGCTCTGGTCGACGTCTCATCCCATGGCGAAACTGAAGAAGCGCGCTTGGTGGAGGAGCGCGTCCGCGAGAAGGACACCCTGCTGCGCGAACTGCAGCACCGGGTGAAGAACAACTTACAGATGATCACCGCATTGATCCGTCTGGAAACCCGTAACGCGACCGAGCCCGACCAGAAAAGGTTTGAGAGGCTCGCCGGGCGCGTCGACGCTCTGGCGATCCTCTACCAGACGCTATCGGCAGACGAGCAGAAGGATGATGTCGATCTCGGCGTTTATCTTAGCCAGATCGCGTCCGCGGTGATGGGGTCGCATGCAGTTGAGGGGATCCGCCTCGACATGAAGGTAGATACCTATCCGGTGTCGATCAACGTCGCCATGCCAACGGGACTGGTCGTGAACGAATTGCTCACAAATGCACTCAAGCATGCCTTCCAAGGGCGTGAAGGCGGGACGATAAAGCTGCACAGCATCGCCGATGGCGACGGCTGCCTGGTCATAGTTGCGGACGACGGGATCGGCCTGCCGGAAGGGGAGACATGGCCCAAGCCCGGCAAGCTCGGCGCGCTGATCGCGCGCTCGCTGACCGAAAACGCCAAGGCACAGTTCAACGTCGCCTCGAGCCCCGGCGAAGGGACGAAGGTCACCATCGTCTTCACGCGATCGGCGGCAGCAAGCTGACAATGCCAGAGGGCCGATGCTTTCATGCTCCGGGCCTTCCCGCCGCGGGCCCGGGTGCTTGGCACATGCACGTCGCCGTTCTTCAGGTATGCCGTACCCGACGCGGCAAGAACGCCGCGTCGATCCCGCCGTTAGCACCTATGCTATCTATGTGGGCCTGGCTAAAGCTGAGACTCAACCGGAAGGTGGCGGACCAAGGCCGCCAGAACCCGGCGAAATATTCCGGCCTCTGGTTCGTGTGTGTATTCTTGCAGTTTGCCTTCGTCGTATCCATGCCAGTGAAGCACATTGTTTTTTAGTTCCAGCCGATAGCTGGTTTCTGGTGATATCTCAGTTTGAAAAAAGTGCCGAAGTTCACCGACTAATTCGGCATCCTCAAAGAGCACGCCCATCTCCGAATTCAAAGACACTGACCGGGGATCAAAATTGAAGGAACCGACGAACCCAGCCCTGTCGTCAACCGTGAACGATTTGGTGTGCAGACTGGCACCCTTGGAGCCAAACACAGAGATTGGCTGTCGGCGAGTGAAGGGCTGGAGCTCGAACAGTTTCACGCCATTCCTCAGCAATCGCTTGCGATAGTTCGCATAAGCTCCATGGACTGCGGCGACGTCTGTAGCGGCCAAGGAATTGGTCAAAACCGAAACGTCAACTCCGTTGCTGACGAGGTCTAACAGGATCGCGGAGCCCCTTTTGCCGGGGATGAAATAGGGAGATACGATTTCCAGACAGGTGCGGGCCGATTGAATGAGGGGAAGCAATTCCTTCGTAAGCCAGCTGCGACGTCTCCAACCCCTCACCTTCTCTGGAGGATCGGAAATCACCCGAACTCGATCCACCCAATGCACGTCGTTGCTGGCAGCGATGAACTCTGCGATGGATCCTCGGTCACCGATCCCGTTCAACAGCATTGATTGGGTTTCGAGATCGCTTCCCGCAAACAAATCGCAATGCTCGTTCTCAGCAGCTGATCCCAGGACACTAATTGATTTTGCGTCCTCACAGGCCCAGAATGCCTCAAATATTTCGGCGGTTTGCTGCACGGCAGGACCGAGGAGCAGCACGTCCAGGTCGCGGAAATTGGTTTCTGCTGCGTCGAAATAGGCATCGCCAACGTTCCGCCCGCCTACGATTGCGACGTGGTCGTCAGCGATCCATGCCTTGTTGTGCATTCTCCGGGTCAACGCGAAAAGTCGCAATACAATTTCCACAGCGCGCATGACGCTGCGTTGCCTCACGCCGCTTGGATTAAACAACTTCAACTCGATGTTTGGATGATTGCTCAACGCCAGATACGCAGAATCGTTCTTTCGCGGATTGGCGTCATCAAGGAGCATGCGCACACGCACGCCGCGCTCAGCGGCCCGGAAAACTTCCTGCAAAAGCAAGCGGCCAGTGTGGTCATCGTGCCAAAGGTAGTACATGAGGTCGAGACTGCGAACGGAACTCCTTGCAGCCAGGACCCGCACGGCGAAGGCGTCATAATTGTCCGGAATCAGCAGTAAGCCGCTCTTGCCTGCTTTGATCTTGTCGTGCGCAATTCGCGAAATGGATGTTTCCATAAAAACTGATTACCTTCAGCGATCGAACGCCGGCCTTGCTCAAAATCATAGCAAGAACCGTTCAGAGGTAATCTGGTTGCAAATGTAGCTGGCGAATACCCTGGAGGTTTAATCGCGCCTTGATCGGTAGATGATCGGAGGCGATCCGAGATAGCGATGTATGGTGCACTTCGAGGTTGGAAATCAGACTTGGTGGTTTGGCCAGAATCCGATCGAGCGCAAGCAAAGGGAATCGCGAAGGGAAACTGGGCAGCACGGTGTGAATTGGACCAAAATGCGGCAGTAGCGGCAGCAACGAGGATCTGCTGTGCACCCGCCATTCGTTGAGATCACCAAGCAAAATGGTTGGCCTTAGGAACGAACGCGTCGCCTCAAGCAGCGCGCTGGCTTGCTTGGTGCGCGACCGCCGGAGTAATCCAAAATGTGCAGCGATCACCCGCAGCACCACACCTTCGATTTCCAAATCGACGATCAAAGCACCGCGTGGCTCTAGGCCGGGTAACCTTACTAGACTGACAGCCTGGACCACTCCCTTGCGAGCTAGTATCAAATTGCCGTGCCACCCATGGGATCCAAGGTTCTCAGGCGTGTGTGCACTAACCAGATCGGTTTCTCGTCGAAGCGACTTGAGATCCAACAGGCCCTGCCGCCTTCCCGTACGTTCATCAACTTCCTGCAAAGCGATAATGTCGGCGCCTAGTTCGCGTATGACATCACCAACCCGCTGCGGATCGAACCGGCCGTCGGTGCCGACACATTTATGGACGTTATAAGAGGCGATCGTCACGCTGCCGGGAACGCGGTTCGCCTTGATCGACGTTGGTGGTTCTCGGCAACAAGCGGCTGCGAACGAAGTTGAAAGCGATGGAGTCTGATCGAGCATGCAAATTAAGTTGCCATTCGAGGAGACTGCCAGAAACCAAAGGCAGGGCAGCGAGAAACGAGTTGATTGACCAACGATGTGGAGGAGGAACAGTTCCATCGAAGGCCGGGTTCAATACGACCGAGGCCGGAGAGCAGGGCAACCAATGCCGCCAGCTACATCCGCTGCGAGGCCCGATTCTCAGATCAGTGAGGACGCTCTTGAGCAACTGGGTTGATCCGTTGGCGTTATAGCTGTCTGAAGGACGGCAGCGACGACCCGACTCCTGCCGCCGACGCGATCAATCTGTTTGTGGTGGCACTGGCCGGCGTACGCTCTTGAATTCCGTCCAGTGTAGCGCTCAGGCGCCAGAGACTCCCACGTGCTCAGCTTCTTGATCGGCCGCCGCCGCTTCCTTTTCAAGCCTCGCCAAATGGGCCTTGATCTCCTCAGGCTCGGCGTGCTCCAGCCCGACGACATTGTTCCTCGTTTCCTTCAATGCAACGATGATCTCGTCGAGCTTCGCATGGATGGCAGCGGTGTCGCGATAGCCCTGGATCAGCACGACACCGGTAATCACTATCGCAGCCACTGAGAGCGCATAGGTGATTACGTTTGTGAGCCCAAACGGAACCATCGCAGTGCAGGCTATCATCGCGACGATCAGCACATAGAAGCCGGGCGGACGAGACAGAAAGTCGGCGATCACGAAGAGAAATCGGTTCATGCGAATCCCCGGACGTACGATGTGATTGGGACCGCATTTCGGGTGCTCGTCAATGGCACCTCTTTTTTGTTGGGCTACTGCCCACGTCCTCGGCCCGTCCTGATCTGGGGCGGGCGGAACTCCGCTTATTTGCCGGTACGCGCTTGGAACCACCGCAGACACGTGGCGTTTGGCGTTCTCACAGGAGAAAAGCCATGCCCGACAACGATGAGGAATTCAAAAGCAAGTTTTGGGATTCGATCCGTTCCGACATGACGGCAATGATCGGCGTCCCGGGCGTCCACCCTCGACCGATGACAGCGCAGTTCGATGGTGACCGCAACGTTATCTACTTCTTCACAGCGAAGGACACCGACTTGGCCGAGGCCGTTGCATCTGCAAAGGAAGCGACACTAGTCTACTCTGCTAAGGGACATGACCTGTTCGCCACCGTCGAAGGCTCACTGAGGATCGACAATGATCCGGCAGTCATCGACCGTTTGTGGAACCGCTTCGTCGCCGCCTGGTTCGAAGGAGGCAAGGATGACCCGAAGGTGTGCTTGCTCAGGTTCGATCCTGCTGACGCCGAAATCTGGAAAGATGCTTCCAGCATCGTCGCCGGGGTGAAACTTTTCCTCGGGATGGGCGACCCGAAAGAGGACTACAGGGACAGCGTGGCACAGGTTCGCATGAAGTAACCGCCCTCTAGACTGGACCTAGGCGAGGAGTGCACGGCGTCCCTTTTTACTGCCGACCGTATGCAGCCATTCATGCCGCGCCGCGAGTCGCTGATCTCTCGGGGCGAAGGCATAATGCCGATGCGATGCCAGAACGCATTGCATCGGCGAGCGGTGTTCGAGCCGGGGTCGACGCGCTTCGGCGCGAAGCGTTTCACCCACTCGTCGATGCTGATTTGGTGGTGGCGGGTGTCCGGAATTGCTTCTGCGGCGAGCAGCATGGCGACTAGTTCCCAGTTAATCCGGTATATCATTAATCGTCTGCCGACATATCCGCGCCATTGCCTTGACAACCGCCAAGGCTACCATTGTGCGTTTCGCCCTGCCTCCGTTGCGAGTTGCCGTTCCGCTTGCCTTCAGGTGCGCCACCGCCCGCACCGTGCATGCGACAGACTGCGCTGGCCCTCACCGCTGGCGATCGACACTGGCAACCCGACCGCTTCGACCGAGCATGACACCGAGGCGCTAGGTTCATGAGGTTGACGTTATTTTTTTCGGTCACCCTGCCCGCCAGGCGAGACGTTGCCGACAATAGCTTGGCCGCCTTCGTTCACTGTGACGTGCTGCTGGCCGCCCGTGCGGTATTTCTTTAGAGCTTCCACCTGGGCCGCGAATGTCCTGGTGAGCTTGTTGAAAGCACGTTCGGCGCTGTCTTGCTGCGGGATAGTCTCGCAATGAGCAAGGCGGCGCCTCGCACCACCTGCAAAGCATTTCACGGCGGAATGTTAGCTTGGGAAGTTAGCCCTTTGGACCGGGTCCCAGGGACTTTGCCTGTAAACAGGCGAAAAGCCGCATGTATGAGGGCGCCATCTCATCTCTTCTGGCGGCCGCGGTCCCGCATGACGGCAACGCTCCGGAGTGTTATACGGATTCCGCGCTATCCTGAGTTTCCCGGTGACTAAGATTCATGACATCGATCGACAAAGCCCTTGATTTTGAATTGCAAGAGGCCATCGCTCGGCAGTCGGACCTAAATGAAGCCATTGAAGTCCTCAAGAAATACAAGAATGCCGGTGTGGCCGCAGAACAGGTTTACGGTTTTCTTAATGTGAAGCTTGAAGCTCAACCAGAGAACGATGATTTCATTCGTGAAATCATGGACATCGTCATAGGATATTGTTCACCCCACGTTAGAGTTTGGGACTGATGATGCGATCTGCAGACCCCGTCTCTGGAGCATAGATCAGCCCGAATTTGTTTCCGCTGAAATCTCAAGCTGCCAAGCCACCTCTGGTTATCCCCTGAACCGCTATGTGGTCCAGCGGATCTTGCCGTCGATCTTCATCGGCTTATGGATCATCAGGCGCTTGGGCAAATGCTCGGGATGGACCTTGAGGAGCGTGATTGTCACCGTAGGCTTGCAGCGGTTGCAGTCGAATTTCAGCTTTAGCGGATCGACACCGCCGCCATAGACCATCATCAGGTCTGCAGAACACAGTAGCGGACATTGCCGCAACTGCATTCCGCCTTGACGAGCATATTGTGCCGGGTCGCCTTGCCCAGCGTGTCGATCGGATCATGCGCCATCCCTCTAGAAAAGGAACATATTCCTGCTTCGTCAAGAGGCTCTTGACTCCTATGTTCTCTTTTCGTTCACTGTCGGCAGGACAGTCACAGGAGGCAGTCATGGACATGATCATGAACGCCAGGGGCGCAACGCCCGAGGAAAAGCAGAGAGGCATCGAGGCAGCGAAGGTCGTGCTCGCCCTAGCCGGAATGACGGCGGAGGAAGCCGCCAGCGGTGCGTTTGCCGTCGAAGGCTGGGACGATATCGGGTTTTCGGAGGACGGAGAACCATCGGAGGCAGAATACAAGGCGGCCGACGTCTGGTACGAGGCAAACAATGCAGCGTTGGCGGCCTGCTGCGCGGGTTGGCCAGATGAAAAAAGAGTTCAGGCGGCTGGCTTGAATTTGCTGACAGATCCCGAGGAGCAGCTTGCTGATCGGGAAACGGTCTTGGCGAAACTCAGGGCCATTGTCCAGGCAGAGGACGGTCGTAGCGAATATCACGACGAGCGCGTTTTCCTGCTCGCCCTCGCTGCTACAGCCGACATGCCCAATGGAACGCTAGCGCGAGACCTCGTCAGCGCGGTAACTGTTGCCTATACGCCGCTGGCCCATGCGCAGTTCACGCCGGATGAACCGATCGAGCCGAAGCGGAAAGCTGTGCTCGATGCCATCGACGCGCTTGAGAGGGCGACCGAGAAATCGACATCGCACTGATCTATGCGTAACCGTGGCCCATCGACCGCCAGGATCGATCGGGAATGGACGTATCAAGTCGCTCTGCCCGATGACCTGTGCACTGGACGCAGCTTCACATTGAACCGCGAATTCTGCGAAGGGCGCAGGCTGGCCCCGATGAAAAGGCTAGTGCAGGCGATATGGCCGGACCACAGCTATGAAAACTGGCGCCTCTACTGCTTTACGGATCAGGCTTCCGCTCAAGCGTTCCTTGACCATTTCCCGGGCGGGATGTTCGATCCAAAGCGCGACAGGGAAAACGGCAATGCGCGCGGCGTCTGGCGCCGAACGGGCGAATACAAGAGAATTCTCGATCTCGGGCCGCTCAGCGTCCCCGAGATCCTGCGCAACTGAGGCAACGACATGTGCGGACGCTACACCAGATATCTGCCATGGTCGGAAATACACCGGCTCTATCGACTGACCGCGCCCGCCGAAATCGGACGCAATGACGCGCCTCGCTACAACATCGCGCCGAGCGAGGAAGTGCCATTCGTCACGGCGGGCGAGAATGGGGGCCACAAGCTCCGCCAAGGTCGATGGTGGCTGGTTCCTTGGCATGCCAAGGAACTCCCCACGGCTAAAATGTTCAACGCCCGCTCAGAAACCATTGATACCTCTGGAGCCTTCAAGGATGCGTTCAAGTCGAAACGCTGCCTGATTCCTGCCGACGGCTTTTATGAGTGGACGATCAGCCCGGCTGACAAGGGGCGTGACCCCTGGCATATCTTCCTGCCCGATCATCAGCCGTTCAGCTTCGCCGGCATCTGGGCCTACAATAAGAACCTCGACCTCACGAGCTGTTCGATTGTCACCATGCCGGCCGGTGAGACGATGCGCCAGATCCATGATCGGCAGCCGGTGATCCTCGATCCGGACGTTTATGATGCCTGGCTGGACCCGGAAACGCCGCCGAACGACGCCAAACAGTTGTTGCACGAAAACCTCGATGAGGACCTGGAGTTCTACCGTGTCAGCCGCGACGTGAACACCTCCGTCAAGAACAAGCTGCCAAACGACAGCCAACACATGATCGATCCGATAGCGCTGCTATGAGCGACGAAATCCGCCTCCCCGGCACAATGGAGCCCGTCACCCGCCCAGGTATTCAGCACCATCGGTGCGAACACCCCGGCTGCGGCAAGAATGCCGGATGGGGCTTTGCCAGGCCCCGGCAGCAATCGCACTGGTTCTGTTTCGAGCACCGGGCCGACGGCGAGCGGTATTTATGAGGAAGCCGGAATGATCAATCCGCCAAGACGACAAGGTGAATATCTCGACCGCGAGATCGATTGCCAGGAGGCAATGGAACCGGGCTTCCAGGCGATCGTCGATTGCATGGAAGAAGCGGGATGGACGCGTAGGGAGATCATGCGATCGCTGCGCCGGCTGGTCGCCGCCGACAACATGACGCAAAAGGAAAACGCCAAGGTCGAGGCGCAGCTTGCGATCGCCCGCGCCATGGTGCGCGCCGGCCGACCACTCTAGCTCTGACCAAGCGGAACATTAGTAGTTTCTAACAGTTGGATGGAAGCAGTGGGCCTATGCCCCCCGCTTAAACCCCGCTGCAGATCGGGAGCTGCAAGCCGATCGGCCCGCGCTCAGAGGAGGAGCGCGGGCTTCGTCCGCATCCTTCCTCATTGCTGAAACCCAGCAGCGGGATGCAACCGATCCCTAGTTAGAGGAGCGCAGCACTCCCTCCTCTTTGGCGGCAGCCTCGAAGGCGTTTCTAACGTCGTCGGCCGTGCGCTCGCCTTCAATGAGAAACCCATGCAGACCTCGACCGCCTCCTTCCACTTAGGTCCCCGCTTCGTCCACTTCATGAGTTCCGCGGCGGCACCCTCGACATTGGTGCAGACGGAGGTGAGCCCAGGCTTGTCGGTTTCGATATGGCACGGAGGGTGAAACCAATGGAGATCCATCAGGGGTACTCGCCTGCATCGGAAGCCACGGACAGGCCTAGGGCCGTAGCTGCCTCTAGAATAGCCTCCACCAGATCGTCGTTGGATGCCACCAGGTCAGGCGCAGCGTGCCGAATATGGTCTAAAGTCGCTTTAATCGAAACAGTGTCCCCATGGTCGGCCCTGTTGAGGATCGCAGCGATTGCCTGATCTAGAACTGGACCGACCCTTTTTACGACACTCATCCACCTTCCCCGCCTCGCAGCAATCTCACAGGAGATACCGCAGGCACCGAACTTTGCCGTCATCCAAGTGTTCCATACGGAAACAAAAAACACGCCGGATGCCGTGTCGAATATCTCCTAATCAGGGTCTTTTTCGTCGGCCGACTGTCGCTCTCGCCGATCAAGTTCCTCCTGAAGCTCCGCCGCCAGTGCGATAAGCTTCGGCGGCTGAGGCTGATCGCAAACAAAGCTTAGTAGCCTGTGATCTCGCCGTCGATGATCGCGCTTTGGAGGTTCAGCGCCTTGGCCGCCTCAACCAGGTCGCGGTATTTCTTCGTCCAGTCGGGCCCGTTGCGAGTGAAGATGCGCACCCCGCCGGCGTCGATGACGATCTGCGAGCGGTAGCCGTCGAACTTGACCTCGTGAATCCAGTCGTCACCCTTCGGGAGGCTTCTCCACCCAGGGTCGGCATCAACGGCTTGATGAACTTCAGACGCTCTTGGGCGTTACGCATGCACTCGAACTCCGGACGCGATTCAAGCCGCCGGCAGCAATCGGTTCCGGGCATTTTAGCGAAATTGTATGTGGGATTGGTTATGGCAACGAAGGACGTGACGGAGTGCCGGGCCGCGCTTACCCTTATCAGGCATACGATAGAGGAACATTGCCCGCCTGGCGTGCTGCCGAGCGAAGAGATGGTCAACGGTCTCTATGGCCCTGAGCTGATCCATGAGGCGGAGGCGCTCGCCAGTGCGGTCGTTGAAACGGTCGAGAGGCTCAGCCGCAAACACGGAACAAGTCGCTGTGCCGGAGGTTTGGAGCACAGTTGACGAGAACGCACCATGGGCGACGACAACGCAGATCGCGAGTGCACGAAACAGTTCCAGGCCCAGTCTCTCGCAAAAGAGACCGGCATAACTGAAGCTGAGGCGCGAGATCTGATCGAACTGATCGGAACAGATCGCTCGTCCCTGCTACGTGAGGCGCGGATATTAAAGAGCCGCCAAAAGCCTCCTGGAAAAAGCTTTTAGCTCACCGCCCCAGTGGCAATTTGGACGCCGAAACAAGTTCGTCCTCGTCGGTCAGACCGGCCGAGTAATTTGCCAGTATCCGGGATGCGAGCGCTTCCCGTCGCTGTTCGGATTGCCCGTCCATCTTGAGCCGATCGAACACGCGGCCCAGCAAAGCGACTTCAGATGAACTGAAGACGCCAGACTCCTGAGCTTTTCGATAAATCGGCATTCGACCTCTATGCCAAACTAACTGTAATTCAACTTAGCGATTTTACGCAAACAAAAAGCCCGCCGCACCTTTCGGCACGGCGGGCCGAACTCACATGCGGGGCCCTATCTTTCAATCCTTCAAGGCGTCTCGAATTTTATCTTTCGCCTTGCCGACGCCTTTCTGAAGGCTACCTTCGGCCTTGTCAGCGGCGCCGTCAGCCCGAAGCTTGTCGTCTCCGGTCGCCTTGCCGATCTTGTTCTTCACATCGCCGCGAAGTTTCTTCGCAGAGCCCTTAACTTCGTCCTTGTGCATCGTTCTTCTCCTTTGAGCAGAACTCAACGTGGGCGAAACCTGAATGTTCCGGTGGTTCCGAATAGGACTTACTTCTTGCGTGCCAGCCCCTTAGTTGCAAATTGGCCGTATAGATCGACCTGGACCGGGCGGAACGGAACAAAATCCCACGTGGTGGAGTTGATGGGGGTTAAAGCTTGAGCGGGGGATGGACGTGAACGAATTGCCGCACGCAAATGTGGTCGCCTTCCACGATTCAAAGTCAGTCAAGGCTGATGCTGATTTCGACTACCAGGATTTTTTCGAGAACGGCGCTCTTGCCCTTCATCTGGTGAGCGAGGACGGCGTCATCCTGCATGCCAACAAGGCAGAGTTGGACCTGCTCGGCTATCCTGCGGAGCAGTACATCGGCCGCCACATTGCTGAATTCTATCCCGACCGAGAGGTGATCGAGGATATTCTGGGTCGGCTTACCCGTGGCGAGAAGATCACGAGATATCCCGCGAGATTGAGAGCCCGTGACGGATCAATCAAGCATGTGGAAATCACGTCGAGCGGCCATTTCCGCAATGGCAAGCTGATCAATACAAGATGCTTCACCGTCGATGTCTCCGACCTGCAGCGGGCGCGCACCGAGCTGAAGCGCCGGGACAACACACATCGCCAGATTCTCGACAGCCTTCCAGTTGCCATCTACACGACCGATCAGCATGGGACGATCACCTACTACAATCGCGCCGCCGCCGAGTTGGCCGGGAGGGAGCCAGAAGTCGGCAGGGACAAATGGTGCGTGACGTTCAAGCTGTTCACTCCCGACCGCGAGGAATTGCCGCACAACGAGTGCCCGATGGCGATAGCACTCAAGGAAAACCGGCCTGTGCGCAATAAGGAGGCTATAGCGCAGCGTCCGGACGGGACCTTCTTCCCGTTCCTGCCCTTTCCCACACCGATACGGGATGAGGACGGCAATCTGATCGGCGCCGTCAACATGTTGCTCGACCTTACCGACCGCCACCGTGCCGAAGAGGCCAGGTTCCATTTGTCAGCGATCGTGGAATCCTCGTTCGACGCAATCGTCAGCAAGGATTTGAACACCATAATCAAGAGCTGGAATCATGGTGCCGAGCGGCTTTTCGGTTACACCGCTGACGAAGCGATAGGCAGGCCGGTGACCATGCTGATCCCGGCCGACCGTCAGGACGAAGAACCCCGCATCCTCGAGCGCATTCGCCGCGGCGAGAGTGTCGAAACGTACGAAACCATTCGTCAGCGCAAGGATGGCAGCCTGGTTCCGGTCTCGCTGACGGTATCGCCCGTGCACAACGCTACCGGGCAGATCATCGGTGCATCGAAGATTGCGCGGGACATAACGTCGGCGAAGGAAAACGAGCATCGTATCCGCATGCTGATGCGCGAGGTCAACCATCGCGTCAAAAATCAGTATTCGGTCATCCTTTCGATGATCCGCGAGACCAACAAGAGGGCCGAAAACCCTGACGTTTTCGAACGACAGGTTCGCGAGCGGATCATGGCTCTGTCGCGCTCGCACGATCTACTTGTCACGGGCGACTGGCGAGGCGTGACGATCTTCGAACTCCTGTTGTCGCAGGCGAAATTCTTCGGCAATGAGGAGCGAATCTCAATGTCCGGACCGTCCATCATTCTTAGCCCGAATGCAGTCCAATATCTCGGCATTGCTTTTCACGAACTCGCCACCAACTCGGCTAAATACGGCGTGCTTTCAGCCGACGATGGCCAGATTTCGGTCACATGGAAAACGACGGGTTCTGGCAACTCGAGACTCTTTCACCTCGCCTGGGCCGAAACGGACGGCCCGCAAGTTCAAACCATCGGCGAAGGCGGCTTTGGAACCGTGGTGCTGAAGCGAGTGGCACCAGAGGCAGTCGGGGGGAAGAGCAGTTTAGAGCACGACCCGCATGGGATCACCTGGACCTTGGAAGCGCCGCTGGCTAATGTGGAAACGTCTATCGGGAATGAGCCGACGTGAGCTTCACTGACATGCATGACGAGAACGGCCGCCAAGTGCGCCAAGCACCATCAGCTTCCAGCGCATCACCTCGGCGGTGACTTCCTTCACGCTGGTCATGTCGGCATCAGCGTGGCGGTGATCGGTTCCTCTCTTCGGCCACCGCCTGAAGCGTGGCGGTAAGCGCTGCCACCGCGTTCGACAGGCCAACCAGCGAATTCTCATGCGGCAAAAATCCATCGACCAGACGCGCACGAACCAGTCCTCGAGCATCAGGGTCAACGTTCTTGAGGACGGCCCAGACTTGTTCATTGCCAGCCGGTCGCCGATGCCGGTGTAGAGGTGAAAACGCGGATCGATCGGCTGCAGGTCGCTGTTGTAGAACTGCCCCCAGAAGCGAAAGAATCGGCCCCGGATGTCGCGCTGGTGCTCGGCAAACAGCGTCTTCAACGTTGGGTCATCGGCGTTCAGGGTGCGCGTCACCTGCCTAGATGCGCCGATCTTCGAGGCGCCGAGGTTCGACACCCTGGCCAGCCCTTGCAAGCCCTTCCACTGGATTTCTTCCTTGGCGCCACTGAACGGATTGCGCGAGATGGCGATGCCGCCTTCATTGTGCAGATGTTGCGTGCCGGACCGGAACTGCAATTCGCCCATCACCAGGAGATGCACGTGGTTGCCGCGCAGATATTCCTTGATCATTTACGAAAACATCTAATCGACGCTTTCGACCAGGCGGGCGAGGTCTTCGACGAATTCGAGCGTGACCGCACCGCGCTTGGCGAGGTGCCGTTCCTCGGAACCAGGTATCGCCGTGGTGCAATAGCCGACAAAGACGGGTGCCTGGCTCGCCGAGGAGCGCGAACGCCGGCTTTCCCCGCTCGCGTTCGACCCCGAGCAGTTCGAATTCGTCAATGATGAGGCCGACGCCCGACAGCAGCCATCTTGAGAGGGCGCATGCAACCCGATCAGGCCCGGCTCTCCGCCAGAGGCGCGGGCTTTTTTAGCTGCGCTGGAACATAGATTTAAGACGGAAGTTCGGGACGTGTAGCGCTCGTTGCTATGGCCCTTTCAACGTGCCTTTGCTTGAACCCTGGTAGGAATACGGAAATGGAAGACGATCAGAATCGTTTCGGTCGACGAGTATTACGAGGTAGAACATTTTGCGCGGGAGAATGGCATCTCGCCGAGTCAGGTCAGCAGGCTGACCAAAAAGAACGGCAATGATCGGTCAGCCCTGACAAAAGCCGCGAGGGCGCTGCGGGAGCAGAAGTGAGACATCGGACCAACGAGGAAGGGACTGGCTTCAAGGGCAGAGATCACGACCAGCCGATCAAGTCCGAGGCGCAGTATCTCGAGCATTACCCCATATGCGGGCAGGATTTAAACATGCGCGATCTTGGCCCGGTGCTTCATCACGCAAAGTCGGAGCATCAACCGCTGACGCCTGAACATTGACGGGTCGCCCTCCCGCCGGCGGGGTCGTGGCTAGGTGCGCATGCTTGTTGAAGATGGCGATTTTGTCGGGATAGGTAAGCCGGACATCCTCTCCGCACCCCTCGCACCTGTATGGGAAATGACCTGAAACCAGCTGCCGTTCTTGACGACGGCGAAGTTGCATTGCGGGCATTGGAAGGTCAGGCCAACAGAGGATAGGCTTTGAGAGAGGGACATTGCAGCGCCTCGCATTCTGGAGAGCTTAAAGACGGGCCTGGTTAGTCCGGCGTATCGACGACAAAGGATGCGGCGATCAAATCGTCGGCATCGATCCTCCCCTTGCCGTCCTCCATCACGGCTGCGACCTTTCGAAAGATCTTCAGTTCATTCTCGGTAATCCGGGCGCCGCGCATCCTGTTATTGAGGTCTGCGACGCGCATTCGGAGGGCCTGCGACGCTCCAATCTCATGGTTCGACATTGATGATCACATTCCTCCGTCGCTGGCGGCCCGCCGCACCCTTTCGGCACGGCGGGCTGTCCTCCCAGTCGCTTAGGTTATTCGATGACTTTGATGATCTTGCGTGTACCCGGATCAACGACCACTGTCCGGTTGTCGACCACCACATATCGATATTCGGTGTCGGGGACTTCATGCAGCTCGACCGTCTCGGGCAACGTTGAGCCGATATTGAGCTCGACCCCTAGGAGTTCCACCGATGCGAGTGGCTGCTTTTTGACGTATTCCCTGATGACCGTCTCCTGCTCAGGCGCGATGATCACGTCCTGAGCGGCAGCGGCGCCGATACCGGCCAGCAGCAGAAATCCCGCGGCGAAAGTTGAACGATGCATTCTCATAATTGGCTCCTTGCCTGAGTTCTGTTGCGCTGAACGGCATCGACTTCGCGCCAGCCTCACCCAACCTCAGGCGGCCGCAAACGTTCCTTGAACGGGCTTCGGTCTACTCAAGGTAGGACCTAAGTCTGACCTTTGCTGCCGCAAAGGACGACGACGGGGTGCAGCCCGGAACCGCGACTGCCGGCACTCGTTCTCGCCAGGTGCTCACAGAAGAGAGACCATGGAGAATAGTGTCCACCAAGCTCGATGGTTACTGGCTCCGGTGTTGCATCGATCACGTTCCTAACGATAGGCATCATTGTTAGCTGAAGGCACCCGATTTGAGATCCGCGCAGCTAAGTCCCTTCCTGCGCTGATAAGCGACCACCCGCCATTCCTCGACTTGGCGGGTGGTCCGCAATCACCGACGATCCGCCCACCGCGAGGGTGTGTCAGGGTAGGCGGCATGACCTCACATCAGGTCTTCAGCAACCCCGTCCAGTCTCTTGAGACCCACGCTAGGGGGCTTTCTTTCAAGAAGGCCTTGTTCAGATGCGGCCGCCTCGAACGCGGCGTAAGCAGCTTGGTGACTGCAATGTCCAGCCAGACATTCCTCGACCATTCGGATTGCGTCAAGTCGGGACTGCTTGTCCATGAATGGCCATGGTTTCTTAAGCGCTTTCGCCGCGTCAGCTATCGACGAGATCAACATCGCCCTGTGATTAAGGTGAATTGTAATCGGAATAAATGCCGGCATCTTTGTCGCTCTCCAAGGATTGAAGGCGGTTAAACGCGCGGACATGGCGGCGGTTGCACTCTCATGAATTCAAAGCGCCCGCGCCCCATGGAGGGGAAGGACGCGGGCTGGATCGGCAATCCGATCAGACAGCATTGTCTACGGGAATGCTGCAGGAGCCGAACTTCCTGACTTCGCCTGTGTTCCATACGGTAAGCAAAAAAAGCCCGCTGCACCTTTCGGTGCGGCGGGCGAGACTCAGTCGTTAAACCAGGCACAAGGGATGGGCGGGGTGATGTGCCCGGTAAGCAGAATCGTATTGGCTCAGCCGGCGCCGCGTCTACCAACCGGCAGTTGGAATGCTCCAATTATCTACCGTCATTCAGGATCGTTGCCGGCCGCAACCCGACGGTACCGGAAGTGATTGCGGATGTGGTCGTTGAAGAAGCGGCCTTTGGCGAAGGCGGCTTTGAACGCGGCGAAGGTCTCAGGCGGCACTTCCTCAAATTCGTAGCGTCTACCGCTGGCGACGAACCACACTGAAAGTACTTGGCGCTCCGGATCGTATACCGTTTTGCGTATCGAGGTAGATGGCATGGGACGGTCGCTCGATTAAAAGCCGTCAACGATCGGAAGCCCGTCACGTTCCTGTTGGGGGAGCCCAAAATGGGACGATCGGGCGTCATTCCTGCGCGACGCGCGTGCTCGCAAGGAGTCGACCGGGGCGGCCCAATCGCCCTAACCGAACCGAATACCAGCCCGGCAGCAATTCCGTGGAACCTTTCAAAGGCGCATGCCTTGTCCGTTCTTCATGGAAGGAGATGCGAAATGAGCCTTGACATAGGAAAAGTCGCCATAGCCTTGCTTGGCCTGCTTGCCTACAAGAACAGGGACAAGATCGGCGAGCTAATCGCCGGTAGGGACTCGACAGATCCCAAAAGCGCTGGCTCCCCCGGCGGGCTCGGCGATATCCTGGACCGCCTCCGAAATGCTGGGGCGGGTGATCAAGTTGATTCTTGGGTCGGTACTGGATCAAATCGCCCCGTTCAGCGAGACCAGGTCGAGAAGGCGATCGACCCGCAAACGTTGAGCGATCTCGCTGAGCAAACCGGATTGTCCCGCGACGAACTTCTCGACCGGCTCACAAGAGAATTGCCCGACGCGGTGGACAAGCTTACTCCCGACGGCCAGATGCCTGTGAGCAAAGGTCCAAATCTCCTCGACGAGGTACCAGGGCCTAGTAGCAGTCGCACTTAGCGCCAGGCCGAAAATGAAAGACCGCAGCCTCCGGCAGGGCGCGGGTGACCGGGCAATCCGATCGCACAGTATTTGTCTGCGAGGACACGCGCCAACGACTTGCCGACTAGACCGTCTGAGGGGCGCCCGCTCAAGGCTCGGCTTCCTCCTGAGGAGGCACGTCTGGGTCTGGACAATCAGGATGTGGCCATTTTTCACACGGAGATGGCCTGTCGCCGGAGTCGCCGTAACGTTCCACGAGTTTTGCGAATCCGTAAGCGAAGGCGGCAAGAAGCGCTAGGATAACCACTATTCGAGCGGCCGTCCGGGATTGTAGCAAAATCCCGCTTAGAAATCTCAGGGATGCGCAGCAGCTTCAGCGGCTGGTCGCGGATGCCTGCTCGTTACATGGCGACGCTCTGCCGGGAACCGAAGGAACGCTGATCGTGCCGTCGGCTGACAAGCGCTCCGACCTGACGCGGCTTGTGCTGTCGATTGCGCCATTCATCGATGCCCGCGCGCTATGGCCTGGCATCGGAGCGTTGCGCGGTGATCATGGTCACGTTGGCCGACGCCGCCTTGCCGCCCCTTGCCGCACTTATCTGGAACGGATTTTCTCCAAAATCCGCACCCGGCAGCAGAGCGAGTTGGTCGCGTTACTGAAGAGCACGGAGCCGCTCAGCGGACTCTAGGTCGCCTCCAGTCGGCAGCGCAGATCAGCTTGGCACCTTCCGAAACTGGTTGGCGATGCGAGCCGTACCCCTCTATATGGGGCCGCCGACGCAGTGCCGCCGGATATGGCTATTCAGAGAACTTCATTCTATAAGAAGAACTCGTTCAGCCGAATAGAACTGGTTACCGTGAGCCCTTCCCGCGACGACATTCCCAAACGCTCTTCCAGAGCGGAACTTCACCATGACGGCACTCACTGGCTGCTTGCACCGCAGGCAAGCGAACGCGTCGTAAAACAGCCGCCCGGCCTGGTGCCCGCCCTGGAGAATGCAGTTGCGATCCTGCAGTTTCTCAACGACACGCCGCCCCATGAGGCGGCGCTTGTAGACCTTACAGCAGCGCTGGATATTTCAAAGACCCACTGTCACTCGATCTTGAAGACGCTGGTGCATTTCGAGTGGCTGAAGTTCGATCCCAGATCGAAGACCTACCGTCTTCACTCCGGGCTTCTATCCACCGCCTCCAGCCTCCTCAATTCCCCGGTTCTGGACGCAGTGCGGCGCAGTCTCAGCGCGCTCGTGCAGCGCATCGACATCCCATGCCTACTGACCCAGCCCATGGACGATGACACCTTCATCGTCATCGACAAATTTAACGGTCCGAAATCGATGGAGATCTCCTTCCCGATCGGACATCGGTTTCCGCGTGATGCCTGCGCCCAGATGCGGGCCTATCTCGGCTGGCAAACGCCGGAGCGGCTCGATCTCTGGATGGAGCATTGGACGCCTGCCCGCTACACCTCGAAGACACCGCTTGACGCGAAGTCGATCCGGGCGTCGGTTGTTGCTACGCGCGAGCGCGGCTATGCGCTCAGCCAAGGCGAATTCACGGAAGGCATCATGGCGATCGCCCTGCCGATCTTCGACCGCGACGGACAGGTTTCGTTCATCTTCAACTGCTCGTTCATGATCGACAGCTTCCTGCCCGAGCAGGAGAAGGTGGCGGCCGAGATGATCCGGGCCGCCACCGAAATCCATCGCGCCACGCTGGCGCGGCCGCCGGAGAGTTTTCCCATCCTGTAAAGAAATGCGGCAGACGCGTCAGTAGGCGAGCTTATGGATGCCGGCAGCCAGCAGCCTTATGCCAGCCACTATGTCGGCAATCGAGGAGAACTCCTCGGGCGTATGGCTGCGGCCTTCCTTGCTGCGCACGAAGATCATGGCGACCTTTGCGATGGTGGCCATCTGCTGTGTGTCGTGGCCCGCCCCGCTGGCCATGGTCAGGATCGGTATCTCCTGTTCGGCTGCGCTTTTCTGCAGCATGGAAACGACCGCCGGGTCGCTGCGGCATGGCCGGTGATCGATCTGCACCGTCCAGTCCAGATCGAGATTCCGGCGAGCGGCCACTTCGCGCATCATTCCCTCATGAGTGGCATAGAGCCGTTCGCAGCGCTCCGGATCGGGATGGCGCGCATCGATGGTGAACTGCACTCTGGAGGGAATGACCGCTGTGGCGTTCGTCGAGTTGCAACGGCGCCTGTATTCCGCTCGCACATGTGCCGGTATGGCTTGTCGCATGAGAGTGTAATCAGGAGCCGGTTGCCTTGATCAACCGGAACGCTATGACCACCCGCGTCAACTTCGACGCGATCACGACCATTCAGCTTGGCGTGGTAGAGCGCGGCATCGGCTCGCTCCAAGCTTCCCCGATAGCTGTCTCGCCGCCGAGTACGACGGCCACGCCTAAGCCTAATGTCCCGCGCACCTGATGATCCCCGACGTCGCGCGCGGCGATAGAAATGGCCTCTTTGAGCCGGCGTGCGATCACCGCGCCCTCGCGGCTATGCGTTCGGGGAAGCAACACCGCGCATTCCTCACCACCAAGCCTTCCGACGATATCGACGATCTGCGTTCGTTCGTGCGCCACCGCGGGAATATCTGCAGGGCGCAATCGCCAAGGGCATGACTGAATTGACGCTCGCACGAGTGGGGAGAAATGCGAGCGCCGAGATTCCAGCCGGCGCGAAGAATTGGCCGAATGCTCGCGACCTCTCCGCCATTTTCTCTGACATTGTCACAAAGCCTTGCGTTGCTTCTTAGCTGGTGAGTCCGCCAAAACACAAGTATTTCAGCTCCAGATAATCATCGACGCCGTATTTCGAACCTTCCCGTCCAAAACCGGATTGCTTGATACCGCCGAACGGCGCGACCTCAGTCGAAATGAGCCCGGTGTTGATGCCGACCATGCCATATTCCAAGGCCTCCGCGACGGCCCACACACGGCCGATGTCCTTGGCGTAAAAATAGGCCGCAAGCCCGAATTCGGTGTCATTTGCCATCGCAATGACGTCTTTGACCGTACCGAAGCGGAACAAGGGCGCCAACGGCCCGAACGTTTCTTCGCGCGCAACCGCCATCTTGGAGGTTACCCCGGTCAGGACAGTCGGCCAGATGAAATTGCCGCCAAGGGGATGGTCAGGCCCACCCGCCACAATGCTGGCGCCCTGAGCGACGGCATTCTCAATGTGACGCCTGACCTTGGCCACGGCGCGGTCGTCGACCAGCGGGCCGATTTCGGTGCCTTCCGCGAAGCCGTCACCGATCTTGAAGGCTTTGACGCGACGCGCGAGCTTGTCGGCGAACTCTTCGTAGATGCCGCTCTGCACGTAAAGGCGATTGGCGCAGACACAGGTCTGGCCAGCATTGCGGAACTTCGAGATGATGGCCCCCTCGACGGCCGCATCGACATCGGCGTCGTCGAAGACGATGAAGGGCGCGTTGCCGCCCAGTTCCATGCTGAGCTTCATGACTTGCGCGGAGGCTTGCGCCATGAGGGTGCGGCCGACCTCGGTCGACCCGGTGAAGGTGAGCTTGCGGACCTTCTCGTTTTCGCAAACCTCATCGCCGAAGTCCGAGCTCTTCGTGATCGGGACAACGCTCAGCAGCCCGGCCGGCACTCCTGCCCTTTCCGCAAGTACGGCGAGGGCCAAGGCGGAGAGTGGTGTCAAGGCCGCCGGTTTGAAGACGATCGAGCAGCCTACCGCCAGCGCCGGAGCGATCTTGCGGGCCACCATCGCCGACGGAAAATTCCAGGGCGTAACAGCGCCGACGACTCCGACAGGTTGCTTGATCACGACGATCCGCTTGTCACGGGCGTGACCGGGGATCGTGTCGCCATAAACGCGTTTGGCCTCTTCGCCAAACCATTCCATGTAGGACGCGCCATAGAGGATCTCACTCTTTGACTCGGCGAACGGCTTTCCCATTTCAGCGGTCAGGATCGTCGCGAGGTCATCGAGATTGGCGATCGTCAGATCATACCATCGCCGAATGACTGCTGCGCGCTCCTTGCCCGTCCGGGCAGCCCACTCCTTCTGAGCGACATAGGCTTCATCGATCGCCTTGGCGATCTCGGCTCGGGTAAAGTCGGGCAACGTGGCCAGCACTTCGCTGGTCGAAGGGTTGGTGACCTGGAAGAATTGTCCGGACCGGGATTGGCCGAGCCACTCTTTGCCGATCAATCCAGCTTCCCGGATCAGATCCTTGTCCTTGATCTTATTGAGGAGTGTCGCTGATACGGCCATGGTTAGACACCTTAACTGGATTGCAGACGGCCCCGCGCGAGAAGTGTCCGGGCCTGGGCGATAATTGGAGCGTCGATCATTTTGCCGTCGACAAGGCGCGCTGCGCCGTCCCGGGCCGAGTCGACGATACGCTGCGCCCAGCGCAGTTGCTCGTCACTCGGCTGGAAAGCCGAGATGACATGGGAAGTCTGGGCAGGGTGTATGCAAAGTTTGCCGCCGGCGCCGTGATCCAAGGCCTGCCGGCATTCGATGGCCAGCCTGGCGGTGTCCGTGACCTCGAAGGACGGGCCATCCAACGGCAGGGGCTTGCCAGCGGCCCTGCTCGCCACCGCCAACCGCATCATGGCATGCGCTTTGAGGTCATTGGAGGCGGGAACACCCAAGTCCAGCGCAAAATCCGCGGGTCCGAAGGCGAGTCTCGCGACATGCGAATGAGCGGCCAAAGCGCCTGCCGCCTCCAGCCCCCGCGCCGTCTCGATCAGTGCCGTGATCTCGATGTCGTCACCCAAAATCCGAACCATCGCGTCGAGGATCGCCGTGGACTCCGCTTTCGGCAGGCAGATGCGCCGAAGCCCAAGCGCCCCGACCGCAGCAAGGTCGGCAGTGTACCAGTTGCTGTCTTGGCTGTTCACCCGGACGTAGGTGGGATTCCGCAATGTCAGGGCATGGTGAAGATTGGACCGGGCGCCATCCTTGGCGGCGGGCGCAACAGCGTCCTCAAGATCGATAATGATCGCGTCGGCTCCCGACCGGTCGGCCTTTTCAAAACGCTCTGGCCGGTCGGCCGGAACGAACAAAGGCGCGACAGTCGTAGAATGCATGTCCCGCTGTGCAGACATCAGGCCACACCCCGATCGATATCGGCTTCCATGTGCACGGCGCCACTCCCGCCTTGCGTCCAGAGTCGCTGACCATCGACGCCGGCCCTGACGGTCAGTTCACGATCTGCAATCGCCGGAGCTATCCCGCGGTAGCGAAATGTCAGGGGTATACCGACGCCTTGGGACGCCGCGAGGTTGAGGAGAAGCGTCGCCTGGAGGGGGCCATGGACAACCAACCCCTCATAACCTTCAGCCTCGGTCGCATAAGGCAGATCGTAGTGGATACGGTGACCATTGAAGGTGATCGCGGAGTAGCGGAAGAGCAACGTCGACGAAGGAACGACAGACCACACTTGCGCTGCTGGCCGGGTCATCGTGGGCTCCGCCGACGAGGTGTTTCGAGGCACGCTATTTCCCGATACCGCAGCTTCCCGATAAACGATGTCCTGCCGTTCACTCAGGGCGAGACCACGATCGGAATGATAAGCGTGGCCGACCGCGACGAACCAGAGTTCGCCGGATCGGCCATGCTTGCGTACTATGTCCAGGATGGTGGACACCTTGCGGACTTTGTCACCGACGTGAAGGTGATCATGCACCTGAAGTTCACCGCCAGCCCACATGCGGCGCGGCAGCGGCACGGGCGGCAACGACAGGCTCTTGGCGGGGTGCCCGTCAGCGCCCAACTGGTCCATTCCGGCGACTGCCGGTGACAGACACCAATGGATGCCCAACGGGGCGATAGCTGCGGGCAGCGGCGCTAGATGCGGTTCGAAAATGGCGCGGAAGCTCTTTATGAGGCGCTCCGAAACGACATCGAAGCTCTCGCTTTGACGGCCAATCCATTCGGCGAATGGCTTCTGTTCGGTCGCGTCCATCAGCCTTGCCTGTCAGTACGAACGTGGCATCCCGAGCACATGCTCGGAGAGGTAGGACAGGATGAGGTTCGTCGAGATCGGCGCAACCTGGTAAAGCCTGGTCTCGCGAAACTTGCGTTCGACGTCATACTCTTCAGCGAACCCGAAGCCGCCATGCGTCTGGATACAGGCGTTCGCGGCCTCATTGGAAGCATCAGCAGCCAGCATCTTGGCCATATTCGCTTCAGCGCCGCAGTCCTGACCGGCCTCATAGAGCCGCGTGGCCTCGCGGACCATGAGTTCGGCTGCACGCATGTTCGCGTAAGCCCTGGCGATAGGAAACTGGACGCCCTGGTTGGCGCCGATGGCCCTGCCGAAGATGTTACGTTCGCACGCGTAGGTGGAAGCCTTGTTGATCAGCCACTTGGCGTCGCCGACACATTCGGCGGCGATCAGGATCCGCTCTGCATTCATTCCGGAGAGGATGTACCGAAAGCCCTTGCCTTCGTCACCGACCAGATTTTCGGCAGGGACCTTCACATTCTCGAAAAAGACCTCCGTCGTGGAATGGTTCATCATCGTCCGGATCGGCCGGATTGAGAGACCCTGCTTGAGTGCTTCCCGCATATCGAGAATGAACACGGATAGGCCGTCAGTGCGCTTTACGACCTGATCCTTAGGGGTGGTCCGGGCGAGCAGCAGCATGAGATCCGAGTGTTCGGCCCGGCTGGTCCAGATTTTTTGACCGTTGACCACGTAGTGATCGCCGTCCTTGCGCGCGAAGGTACGGATTGAAGTGGTATCGGTGCCGCTGGTCGGTTCGGTGACACCAAACGCCTGCAGCCTCAATTCTCCTGAGGCGATTTGCGGAAGATAGCGCTGCTTCTGCGATTCATTGCCGTGGCGAAGCACCGTGCCCATGACATACATCTGCGCATGGCAAGCCGCACCATTGCATCCCGACCGTTGAATCTCCTCGAGCACGGCGGCCGCGGCCGAAAGCGTCAAGCCCGACCCGCCATATTCCTCGGGGATCAGCGTCGCAAGGTAGCCGGCCTCGGTCAGCGCGTTGACGAAATCCACGGGGTAGGCGCGGTCGGCATCAAGCTTGCGCCAGTATTCGCCCGGAAATCGCTCGCAGAGCCGGCGCACGGCGTCGCGGATGTCCTCGTTGTCAAAGTCCTTGAACATCAGGCGCCCCGCGCGGCATAAACCTGGGGACGCGCCTCCCCAACGGTTTCAAACAGACCTAGCGAGCGCACCGGAGGGTTGTCGGTAAGGCCAAGGATAGCCGCGATCAGGTCGTCTGCACGGGCTTGCGTGGCGCCGCCGGCGACGAGCTGCGTGCGCGCCTTCTGAGACAGTTCGGCCGCCGTCACCGGGTTGTCGGGATCGCCCTTGGCGTCGTGTCGGGCGGCGGAAAGGCGCCTGCCGGATGCCGTCTCGACGATCACCTCGGCGCCCCACGATTCCGGATAGGCGGCATCGATCGACGGTGCCAGCTCGACCTTGACCTTCTTGCGTCCGCCGACCATCCGTTGCCGTGAATCAGCATCGAAGCTGGCCTGGTCGACGCGGCCGTCCGCAAGCGCTATCGCCACCGTGTGCTGCAGCGAGAATTTGGCGCTGTATGGATCTTCGGGAGTAGGCCGGTCGCATACGTCGAGGGCAGCCCGGTAAGCGCGGACATGAACGCTTGCGATGGACTCCCCGGCGATCTCGTCGTGCAAGGCGATCGCGCCGTCTATCGCCGGATGGGTGTGTCTGCAGCACGGCCATGGCTTGATCGAGGTGCTGATCAGTTGCCAGGCCCGCTCAGCCCCTGCCGTGACGGCCTCCGGAATCGGGTCCGGACACAGACCGGCGTAGAAGCCTTTCTCGCCTTCGAGGATGTTCTGCGCGCCCGTGAATCCTTCCTTGGCCAGGAATGAGGCAAGGACGCCTGATTCCGCAGCCCTGGCGGTGTGAAGATGTTTGCTCATGGCGCCCTCGGCAAGGAACTCCCAAAGCCCCGATGACTGGGTACCCGCATTCCCAAGCGCCCATACCGTCCTGGTGTCGTCGAGGCCGAGGAGCTCCGCCACGGCAAACGCCGCACCGAACGGCCCGCAGGTCGAGGTGTTGTGCCAGACACGGTAATGCTTCTTGCCTACGGACATGCCGACCCTGCAGCAGGCCTCGTATCCTGCGAGAACTGCGCGAAGAAACGCTTCACCGCCAAGATCGTGGTCGTGAGCTACCGCCCAGGCGGCAGGAATGACAACGCTGCCCGGATGGGTCACCGAGTCCCGGTGGAGGTCATCCATCTCCAAGATATGCGCTAGGCCGCCGAGGTAGAACGCCTTGCGAGCGGTATCGGCTTGCGCCAGCGGGGCGACCGCCTTCAGCATGCGGGCGGGCTCGGTCGGCAACGCGCCAAGGGCGCAGGCAAGCGTATCCAGGACGAACAGCGATGCCCATTCGAGGTCGCGGTCGGTCACCGGCTTTTCACGGATCAAGCGGGTCAGGTCACGGGTCAAGCTCATAGTGCTGCACTACCTATTCGTTTGGGATCCGCCGTGTCCGGAGGACCGAACTCGCGCCGCAAAACCACGTCGTGTTCACCGAGTGAAGGCACCCGGCCAAGCGCGGTGCGCTTGCCATTGACCGTCACAGGCGGCGCAAACAGCTCGACTTGACCGACGGAGGTCTCCACCGGGACCTTGGTGGCACTGCGATGCACCGCCAGATCGGCCATGGTCGACACACGGCCATAGGCAATTCTGACCTTGTCAAGCAATTCGCATAATCCGGACATGGTGTAGGTGGCCAAGATCGCCTGCACGCATGCGTCAAGCGGCTCGCGGTTTTTGATGCGAAGCACGTTGCGTTCGAATCTCGGGTCCGTTGCAACCAATGGCTGGCGCAGGACAGTGTCGCAGAAGACGACCCATTCGCGTTCGTTCTGGACGGCGATCAGGATTTCCCCGTCACTCACCTGAAACAGCCCATAGGGCGCGATCGAGGGGTGGGCGAGCCCAAGCCGCCGCGGCTCCTTGCCGCCGTAATGGCGCGCCAGATATGGTACGTTCATGTATTCGGCGAGGGTGTCAAAAAGGGAAAGCTGCAGGTGAGCCCCTTCCCCGGTTCGGCCGCGCATGATCAGGGCTTCGAGGATAGCGGCGTAGGCCCCCTGCCCCGTAGCGATATCAGAGAGCGATATGCCGACCCGTGTCGGGCCAGACGTTGCGGACCCAGTGACCCCTGCCAAGCCCGCTTCGGCCTGGATCAGCAGATCGTAGGCTTTCCGCTCGTGGTCGGGTGTTCCCGGTGCGTAGCCGCCGATGTCGCAGACGATCAGCCTTGGGAACCGCCGCCTGAGGTCGGCGCTGCCGATGCCGAGCCTGTCGGTTGCGCCAGGCGCAAGGTTCTGGACGAACACGTCGGCGGTCGCGAGCATGGATTCGACCAGCGCATGATCATCGGGCTGCTTCAGATCGACGGTGCAGGACTGCTTGCCGCGGTTGTTCCATATGAAATAGCTGGAGAGGCCGTGAACATAGTCGTCATAGCCGCGCGCGAAGTCACCCTCGGGGCGCTCGAGCTTGATGACCCGCGCGCCCGCGTCGGCCAGACGGGACGTCGCCAATGGCGCGGCCACGGCCTGCTCCAGCGAGATGACGGTTGTTCCCTCCAGCGCGCCTGGCATGGCTCGCTCCTTATGCTGCTTTTCCAACACCATCGCACCGGAAGGGGTCCTTCCGTCAAATAGCGTTTTGTAATGGGAGGTATAGCGAAACGGTACAGCCGCCCGCCCGCAGCACCCTAGCCGAAGAGGGCGGGTCGCTGGTTTTCGTTGGATAGCTCGGCGCTCCAGACCTGGTCCTTGACCAGTTGGCGCAGGATCTCCCACGATAGCTGCCCGACGGCGCGAGGCGCCGTCTGCAACGGGCGTTCGGTCGAGTAAGCGAGGTACACTTTCCGTGTAATCGGCGGGTTTTGGAAACTCCACGCCCGAAACAGGCCAGCCTGCGCCTCAGCGTTAATCGCCATCCGCGGCAGGATTCCGTAACCGATCCCGCGTGTCACCAGTCTCTTGATTTGGCTGTAGGAGTCGATTTCGATGGCCGGATTGATGGCGACCCGGACTGACGTTGCCACGGCTTCGATCAGTTCTCGCAGGCCGTGGCCTGGGCCTGGCACAACGAGGGGCAATCCGGCAACGTCGCGAAGCTCCACGGAAGAGCCCTGCAAGTCGGCATGGCCCTGCATCAACGGGCTGGCAAAGAGACAGATTTCCTCCGACAAGCCGTGATGGACCGCGAGCCCCCGGGGATCCGAAGTTGCATAAATCATCGCGAGGTCAACCTCGCCCCGCTTCAGCCATTCCAGAATGTAGCCGCTCATCGCCTCAACGATGCGGATGCGCACTTCGGGGAAACGCTCGCGGGCGGCCTCAATCAACGGCGCCGCGAGAAGCTCGCTGACCGTACCGGGCAGGCCGAAACGCACTTCGCCGCGAGGGGCTATGGCGGCGCCCCGGACACTGTCGTTAATTTCGGCAAACTCGGCAAGGATGCTCTTAGCGTGCACCATCAGCCGCGTGCCTGCTTCAGTCGCACTGACGCCGTGCGGCCCGCGATGGAGGAGAGCAAGGCCAAGCTCCTCTTCCATGTGCCTGACATGCTGGCTCAACGCGGGCTGCGCCACATGGAGCTGCGACGCGGCCTTCGAGAACGAGCCGCTCTCAACGACCTTGGAAAAATATCTTAGCTGCCGAAGGTCCAAAAGGGCTCCCTACACTCCACGAAGGGCTAGCGTATAAGATTTTGTTATTGAGGCAACGACAAAAAACTGCTGTGGGTCTATCCCTGTCCCAACAAGGCCGCGTCGGCGCTGTCCATGGATCTCTTGATCCGCCCGGCCTGCCGGCGGACTTCATCGATCAAAGCGGCGAGCACCACGCTCCGGGTACTGGCCCCCTGGGGCCGGACCACGGCAATCGTGCGGGCCATGGCGCTGTCGGCGATCGCATAAGCGCTCAGCACGTGCCCGGCCACTTCGCGCGTTACGCTCGAGTGCGGCAGAATGGTCGCGTACTGAATAGTTTTGTCAGCGACGACAGCTTTCACGGCGCTGAGCGAGTCGAGTTCGAGTTCCGGCTGCAGCGCGATCCCCCGTTCGCGGTAGACCTGATCGATGATCCGCCGCAATTCGTGGATTTCGCTCGGCAATATCAGCTTTAACCGCCTGATGTCTCCCAACTGGCGCGGCGCGTCGACCTGGGCGCGGGCATAGGAAGTTACCAGCACGAGGCGCTCGGCGAACAGATCGAGGATGTCGAGCTGATCCGGCGCGCTGGGCCGATAGGTGAGCGCAGCGTCGAGCCGGCCGCCGCGCATGAGACTGGCAAGGTCGCCGCTGTAGGCCTCGACAACATTCAGCGTCACACCCTGGTACTGGGCGTCCACAAAATTGCGGATGTTCTCCAGAAACAGCGGTACGATGGTCGGGCATATGCCGAGTGAGATCTCGCCCTTGAGCTTATCCGAGCGCTCACGCACCTCACGGACTGCATCATCGAGCCCATCGATATGCAGGCGCGACTGGCCCAGGAGGAACCGTCCTTCAGCCGTTGGCTCGGCACCGCGCCCACTTCGGTTGATCAGCGAGATACCGACTTCCTTTTCGAGCAGCTTGATTTGTCGCGTCAGCGACGGCTGGGCGACCCCTATGGATTGGGACGCACGGGAGAAGCCGCCGTGCTCGCAAACCGCGATGAAGTAGCGCAGACGCCTAAGGTCAATGCCTTCCATGCCCTGCCCCGGTTACCGGCCCGTCACGCGGTCGAGGAGCCGTGCGATCCACGGGGTCGTAACGGGCTCAAACAATGGGTTCACGTCCGGCACGAGGATGATCCTGTGGCGAGCACGTTCATCGATGACGGACAGGCGTCCCGGATAGGCCAGCCACCACACGATGAATACCCCGACAAACCAGAACAGGACCTGCCAGATCAGCAGCGAAGGCACCCCCGGCGCCACCACCGCGCCAGCAAAAATCGGCTCGCTGAAAAATGTGTTGCCGAGGATCGCACCGGGGCCGAGCGCGAAAAACGCCCACAGAAGCATGAGGGCCCATTTCGCCGTTATGGCCGCCTGGCTCCCGTTACGCGCCGGCTGGCTCTCCTCGAAAGCGTCGTGGAGGCGATCCCTGCGATCCCGCTCGGCGCCGCTGCGCGTAAACAGGGACACAAGCAGGCACGCCGTGAAATTCGTCGCAAGTCCCCATCCCGCCGAATGGACCGACAAGGGCCAGCGGCCCCATGGCAGGTCGACGAAGAGCCGCTCGAACAGCACCAGTCCAAAGCTCTCGGTGAACATCACGCAAAGGCTGCCCACAATCAAACCGGCCAGAACACCGCTGCGGCTGATCCAGCGCACCCAGCACAGGCCGAGCACCGCAGGCAGCAGTTGCATAGACAGGCTGAGCGTGAGCGATGAGAAAATTGTCGCGCTGAGCGGCGCATAGCTGGCGACGGCGGCGACAGCTGCGTAGACGAGCGCAAGGGTCACGCGCGCGGCAAACCGCGTCGAACGCTGGTCCACGCCCGGGATGATGTAGCGCGACGTCAGCTCGATGGTGCAGACCGATGCACCGGATCCGGCAAAGAATGCGACGGCGATCTGGCCCGACGCGACCAGAAGGACTGTAAAACCCACCGCCACCATCGGATCGAGCGTTGCCAGCCGTGTCGTGAAGGCTGTCAGCGAGCCATTGGCCGCAATCTCCGCGGCCAGAACCGGCCCGATCAGTATCAGAGCGCCAGCCGCGAGGCCCGCGATCATCCAGACCTGGCCAAATGCAAAGCCGCGACGCGGCGCGCTTGTCACGCCCAGAAAGCTGAAGCCGGGACTGATCGCGATGCCGCCCAAAGACAGGGCGAACGTCAGTCCCGCGAAGGTGGTCCAGAGCCCCCCGGCCGGCAGCTCCTTGCCTATCCCGGCGCTAAACTGGATCACGCCAGGGATCTTGTCCGGCAGAACCCCGCTGGCTGTACCAATCCCGTTGGCGGCGAATGCCAATTTGTCGAGTGCAAAGCTCGTGAAACCGCCGAAAAAGATCGTGAGAGCCAGGATCAGCAGGGACTGGGCGGCGACAAGATAGGCAATCCCGCGCCAGCCTCCGATCACGCTGCAGAGGAACAGGGCAAACGCGATCGACCATATTGCGACACCGGCAGGAACGTCGTTGGCGGTCGCGGCGCTCACCAGGGCACCCGCCTGAGACAGGAACATCGCTGCAAAGGGGATGCTGAAAAGGAACAGCACGAACAGCAAATAGATGCGAAGCGTCGTGCTACCGAAGTAATCGCCCAGCAGGTCACCAAGTGTGCGCAGCGAGGTCAGCCTGGCGGCAACCCAGACGCGCTTCTGCGTGATGGCGGCGCAAAGGGCGATACAGATGAGGCCGACCGCGACCTGGTTATATTGAAGGCCGAAGGTGGCGAGCAAAAGCAGATGATCGGGAAGGCTAAGGCTGGCCAAGGTGATGCCGGCGCCGGCGAAGATGATTATCCATGGCGGCAATGCCAAGCCCGCGTCGACGAAATCACCGGGTTGCTGGGCGTGACGGCCGCTGATGGTCGCAAGGTAAAGGCCCAGGACCGCGACAATGCCGAGCACGGAAACCAAGAGCGAGGTCATGTATGGTCTCCCCGCGAGCGTTTTGAATCTCGGTCATCTGAGCGGAAGTCCCGGATAACGTCGAACGCTTCGAAGGCCTGCCGTGCCCCGTACCGGGTGATCAGGTAGAAAACGACCACAGCCCCCATTGTGATAAAACCGATGCTCAGCGGCAAGAAGTTGTTCGCGGCAAACGGCACCCTGACCAGCGAGAGAACAACGAACAGCACAAGCGCGAGTCCGTAGATGACCAGGCCGAGTCCTAGTTCTCGGGGCGAGAAACCCGTCGCGTAGATCACATTGACGATCACGTGAGCGACAAAGCCCACCAGAATGGCCGCGAACCCGGCAAGGACATAGGGTGTTCCGCCCCGGGCAAATCCATACTCAAACAGGATCGCGGCGGGCAAGGCCGCTGCCAACCAGCAGGCCATGACCAGGGCGTGGCGGTCCAACGCTTCGTTTTTGTCGAGCGGGGTCATCGGTTGCTCTCGCTAGTTTCGTACGCCTCAGTCGTCCTTGTCCTTCGGCGCATCCGGACCCTGGAAGTTGCGGAACGACATGCCGCCGGCGCTTCCGAGGTTTTCGATCGGCAGTCCCAGGTCTTTCATGAGACCGTCTACGAAGGCGACCTGGGTGCGATATTTCATGGCGGAATTCACAACGCGGTCCGTCATGTTGCCGCCGCCCGAGCCGCCATCGCCGCCGGCCATCTCGGAAGGACTGTTGATGCCGGGCAGGCCTTCGACCTGGAGGATCTTGATCGACTCGATGTTTTCCATCGGTTTGACCGTCTCACGGATGATGCTCGGCAGATTGCTGACGAGGTTTTCGTAGATAGCGCTGCGTCTGCTGGCATCCGAACGGGTGTTTTCGGACTCGTTGAGCATTCGCTGTCCGGCGGCGTCCTTGGCATAGCGAACCTCGGCCGCATTGGACTCGGCAATTTCCGCCAGCGCCCTGAGTTCGGTTGCTTCCTTCTCGGCCTTTGCGGACGAGACGACGCGTTGGGCGTCACGCTCGACCCTGGACGAGGACTGAATGAGCTCGATCCGCTTGATGCGTTCGGCCACTTCTTCTTCGCGAGCGCTGTTGACCTGCTCTTCCTGTTCGACCTGTCTTTTCAGAGCTTCCGCCGCCTCGGTTTTTGCGTAGGCTTCCTCGATCGACTTGTTGATCACCGCGATCAGGCGCTCCTTGTCAACGATTTCGATTTCCTTCTGCTGCTCGATCTCAAACTTATCGACAAACTTCCGCGCAGCGATGCGCAACTCGTCGATCTGGCGGTTGGCGGCGATCGAGGCGTCCTGGATCTCCTGAAACGCCTTGGTTTCGGCAAGCTTGATCTTCTGGTTCTTCTCGATCTCCAGTTGCACGATCTCCTCGTCCACCCTCAAGCGTTCGACATCGACATCGTAACGTTTTTTCAGGCGCGCCTTTTCCTGGTCAGCCTCAGCAAGCTCGTTGCTGATGCGAACCTCTTTCGACTTCGCGACGGCCAGCAATTCAATGGTTTTGTCGGTCTCGATTCGACGCGACTCGATTATCCGCTGGTTATCCAGTTTGGCCTGGTCGATCTCGGCCGATGACGTCGTTTCGATAATCGACAGCTCCTGACGCGAACGGATTTCAGACTCCTTCACATGCTGCTCGTTGTCGATCCGCTCCGCCTCGATTTCGCGGCGGTTCTGGATCCTCTGCATCTCGAGTTCGCGGCGCGACATGATCTCGGTCATTTCAGTCTCTTGCTGCTTCTTGATCTCAAGCGACCGCACCTCCGACTGAGTGTTGATCCGTTCGGAATCGATCAGCCGGTCCTTGGCAATACGTATCCGCTCGCCTTCTTGTTCGCTGCGGATCCTGGCGTTCTGAATACTGATTGTGGAGCTTGATCGCTCGGCCTCGATCTCGGCCAGTTGAGCGGCTTTGCGGATTTCGATCGCCTGCGTCTGTTCGATGCGGGCGTATTCGAGGTCGCGCTCGATCTCCAGAGCCCGCTGCTCGGTTTCGAAATCTTTGAGCTTGATGCCGATCCGCGATTCGTTTTCGATGCGGTTGCGCAGCTGGCGGCGCTCCTCGATCTGCTCGGTCAGCTGCGTCAGGCCTTCGGCATCGAACGCATTGGAGGGATCAAACACGGAGATGTCGGTCTGGTTAAGGCTGGTAAGAGAGGCGTTTTCAAGTTCGAGGCCATTCGACCCCAGGGTCGTCGCCGCTAGGGCGGCCACCTCACTCATGTAACGGCCGCGGTTGGTGTGGATTTCATCCATGGTCATCGTGGAGGCGATGGCCGACATGGCATCTACGAACCGGCCCTGAACGATCTCCTTCAGCGCGGCAGGGTTCTGGGTGCGGTCACCGAGAGTGCGGGCCGCAGTCGACACTCCGGCTTCCGTCGGCACCACCCGCACGAAGAACTCGGCGATGATGTCGATGCGCATTTTGTTCCTGGTGATCAGGGATTGCTCACCGAGCCTGCGGATCTCCACCGGGATCGCGTTCATGTTGACGCGCGTGATGTCGTGGACAATCGGGATGATCAGCGCACCGCCGCCCATGACCACCCGCTCGCCGCCGAGGCCGGTGCGGACGAACGACTGGTCTTTGGACGAGTGTCTGTAGAGCCAGTGCAGCAGATAGACACCAATCGCGATGATGATCGTTACGAGAATAACGACTGCAATCACATCTGAGCCATTCATGGGAAGATCCTCCACTTAACCGCGAGCGCCGAGCACGTTGGCGCGAAGATTGACAGCCTTCAGAAACGCTCTTCGCCGGCGACGGCGAGGACGATCATTGAGACGGCGATGAGATTGACAAGGTCGGCAATGGTGTAGAGCACGATGATGGGCGCCACGTGCCCGGTTCCGATAACGACGTCCACGAAATGCAGGATCGGGTAAATTGCCCAGCCGATCGTCATGATCAGCCTGATCCAGAAATAGCCGAGGCGGATCGGACGCGTCGACTTGCTGATGGCGTCCGCCATGGCGCCGAAATACAACTCGCCAAGGATATAGAGCCAGAAGGCGATCGACAGCAGCACGCCAAGGGTCGGGTTGAAGATCCGTGCGTCACCAAGGTAACGGGCGAGCACCATCAGGATTGCCGCGGCCAGTGTCCGCCAGAACACGCCCACGGGTACTTTCCCAGCAATGCTCGCAAAAAAGAACACCGATGCGACCTGCATCGGCTGGGCCACGAACCACGCGACGTAGCGTGAGGCGGCGCTGAGCTGCTGGCCCGCCAGCCAGATGTTGGAGGCTGCATAGTATTCAAGGCCCGACGCGAGGAGCGCAACGGCTGACAGCGCCAGGGGAACCCGCCAGCGCTCTGACGTCCATGTCAGGCCCAGCATTGCCAGTGCAGCCGTGGCAAACATGGCGAGGGTTGCAGCGCTGAGCGCGGTGCTGACCACGGCGCTGGACTGAAAGAGTGTTCCAAACATGGGCTTTCCCTAGACCTGGTCTCTGATGTGAGGGGCGCGGCCGTAGAGCGCGACCATCGGCAGGATCAGAAGACCGAAGATGAATTGTTGCCATTCGTATTTGAGCCCGATGCCGATCAGGAAGGCGCTCAGGACTTGCAGGACGAGAACCCCGATCACGGTGTAGCCATAGCCGCCATATCCGCCCATGAGCGACGTCCCGCCGATCACCACCGCAGCCAGGGTTGTGAAGAGATACTGGTCGCCAACCCCGATGAACCCGCCGCCGCTCCAGCCAAGCAACAGGCATCCTGTCAGGGCGGCTGAGAAGCCGCTGATGGTGTAGGCGATGGTCCAGTATTTGAACTCGGAGACGCCGATCAGCTTGGCCGAGCGGCGATTGCCGCCCAGGGCGTAGATGTACCGGCCGAAGGCCGAGTAGCGCAGTCCGACAATGACGATAATGGCAATGACGATCCACATCAGAATTGTCGGCGGGACTGCCAGGCCGAAGGTGCGGCCGTTCATGGCGGCAAGGTTCTGGAGCCACTTGGGCACGGTTCCAAAGACGTTGCCGCCGAACGAAGATCCGATGCTGGTCAGGATCTGGACGAGACCGGCGACAGCAAAGCCCATGCCGAGCGTCAGGATCAGAGCCTGGCCCTGCAGACGGTAGGATAGTACGCCATTGAGGAAGCCCAGGGCGGTGCCGATCAACAGCACAAAAATGACGGCCAGCCCCGATGGGACGCCAAGGCCGATCAGGAACAGAAGCCCGATGTTCGAAGACCCGATGACAAACGGGATCGAAAGGTCCAAACCGCCCAGCAACGCCACGAGCGTTTGCCCGACGCAGGCGATGCCCAGGAACGCTGCAAACAGCAGAATTGCTTTGATGTTGGTGGCGGAGAGAAACCCGTTGATGGTGAAGGAGCTGATCACGATCAGCGCCAGCAGCACGATCAGCCCAATAAAAGCGCTGCGGCCATGGGCGAAGCGGCTGCTGACCTTGAACGCAAAGACCAGGATTGCTTCCAGCAGCAGGAAGGCCATCAAATTGCCGAGGGATCTGAAGGACGGGACCGTGGCCGTGATCAGCAGATATACGATCAGCATCACCGCCATGGTGACGATCAGGATCCGATTGCCGGCCCAGACGCCACCGGCGCCGGCCGGGGTTGCAGTGTCGGTTTCAAGCGACGAAGATCGGGCCTCGAAGATGACGGCGACGTAGTTGATCAGCCAAAAGAGCACGGCGGCCAGAACGATGGTGTAAAGGATGACGATCTGGGCGCTGAGCCCCTGCCAAAATCCCAGGCCGAAGCTGATCGCCGCCACCACGAATGTGACGGCGAGGTTAAGCCACACCAGGGCGCGCGAACGCGGGATGAAGAGGCCGCCTGTGCGGCTGCCGTCGGTGAAAGTCTGACTCATGGCCCGATCCCCAACGGTTGTCCTGTCGCCACAATTCCGGCCGCGTGGCTTTGCTCGCCGATGACCAGGAACAGGAGCAGGATGAGTGCCGAGACGAAAACATATATGAAGGCGCCCAGGCGCACGGAAACGGCTTCAGCCACGATGACGCGGACAGTGAACGTCAGCACGGCCAAGGTGACGGCGAAGCCGAAGACGATCTTTTGCAACGGCGTAAGGTCGGGCAAAGCTGGCCCGCTCCCCGACTGCATCGGCAGCAACAGATAGCGCGTCATCACGTCCGGATTGGACTTGAAAGCCTCGCCGGCGACGGCCGCCACGCCGTAGGTATCGCGGGTGCTGACATACAGCATGATCCCGACGACCACGCAGCCCAGGACCACGAAGGCCGCAAAGGGTGAAATGAAGTGCAGGTATCGCCCGATGACGGGGACCAGCAGGGTCAGCAGGAGCGAAAGAACGAGGATCAGCCCGTAGAAAAGCTGCGTCACAAAGGCTTGCGTGGAGCCGAAATTGAACGTGGCTAGAACATAGCCAATAAGAAAGAGGTTGAGCGCACCTAGCAGCCCGCCTGCCACGCCACCGCGTCCACCGGACAGGCTGACCCCGCCCAGCACCAGGGCGGTCACCGCCGTCAGCGTCATGGTGGTGCCCTGTGTCGGATCTCCGGACGAGATCAGCGCGGTATAGCAGATTGCGCCGAGGCCAACGAAGAGGCCGGCGATGACGTGGGCACCGATCCGCACCACATTGATGCGGACACCGCTCGTATAAGCCGCACGCTCATCGTAGCCCATCAAACGCAAATTCGCGTAGAACGAGGTCATGGTGAACAGCAGCCAGGCCGCGATAGCCAGCAGCACGATCAGCAGGATCGGTGAAAAGATCGTGTTGCCGAGGCCCCAGGACGACATCCAGTCCGGTGCGGTACCGCCTGGTCTTGGGAGGATTACGAGGTTGATACCGGTCAGGGCCAGAAAGCCACTGAGCGCCACGATGATCGGCTGGACGCGCACGAAAATGATGATGAGGGCAAAGAAGAGTTGATAGAGAACGCCGATCCCCAGGGCGACCAGAAAGACGCCAAAGGGACCCGTGACGATGCCGAGGCCGTTGAGCTTGACGATCGTCACGTTGATGAAAGCGAGCAAGGGTCCGACGGCCAGGTCGACTGTCCCACGTCCCGCCACGGCCAGAGCCATGAGTGAGAATGTCGCCAGGATCAGGGGGGCCGACACGATGATCGCGCTGCCGAACCCCGACAAGGATACAAGGTTCGGCCCCCTGATGACCGCGGTGCTCAGGAGCAGCGCGATCAGCAGGATCGGGACCAACAGGTAGGTGTTTTGGGAACCCCTGGACTGCGACATCAACATTTGTCTTTCGTTGCCAAAGCAACCTAGAACTCAATGACCTTCCGGCCCTCATTGGGCCGCTCGCTGCGAGAGGACGACCGGCTTTCGGAAATGCTGCGCCCCGACAGGGCATTGCCTCCCTGGCCACGCCGCTCCGGATCCGCGCTGAGGATTTTCTTCAGCACCGGGGTGATGACTTCCTTGAACTTCGCCGGATCTTCCGATGTCGGGAAGTGGCCACCGCCGAAGATGACACATTCCGAATTCTTCACCTTTTCGGCCGTGCGCTGGGTCATTTCGGGCGTGCAGGCGAAATCATACTCGCCAGTCAGAAAGTAGATCGGCACCTTCCCGGAGATTTTCTGGCACTGGTCGCGGAAATCCGAATCGACGCTGTAGAAATACAGGTCGCCCTTGAAGATGCCGGGGCCGCCCTGTGCATAGTACCACCAGGTCTCCCACCGGTAATCGTCAGGGGACTGCGGTGCCATCAGACCGAATACAGAGGTCGCGACCACCTCGCCACCGTGGATATGGGGGTGATGCAGCGGGTCGATCCACCATCCCGGGGAATAGTCGCAGGCCTCGAGTGCGATAAAGGCCGAAAACTCGCTTTCATGGCGCAACGCCAGCGCCAGGCAGATGTTGCCGCCCATCGATTGGCCCATGAGGACCGGCTTGCGCAGATCCAGCGCCCGGCAGAACGCCACGATGAACTCACAGTAGAATTTGGTTGTGAGTTTGTATTCGTCTTCCATCAGGTGAAAGTCTGCCGGCGGGATCGACTTGCCGTGCCAAGGCATGTCGAAAGCGATGACGCGGAAATTCTGGCTGATATCCGGGTCGCATAGCTGGTGCCGATACTGGCGCCCGTCCGTGCCGGCCGTGTGCAGGCAGACCATCGGAATGCCCTCGCCGTGTTCCTCGTAATAGGTGCGGTACGTCTTGCCTTCGCACTGGACGTAGACGTAGCGCCCAACGATTGGATCGTGTGTATTCATGACAACTCTCCTGCGCTGCCGTTAAACTTGTCGCATCAGCGAGAGCATGCGCGTCAGCGCCCGCAGATTCTGCCAGAACGGAAGCGAATTGCCCTCGATGATAAGCTGCTTGTGCAGCGGATGCGCCATCGCCCAGATGTCGTTGAACATCGGCGGTGGGATTTCCTGGGCAAACTTCGACCAAGCGCTGCTCGGCGCCTTGAGCCAGAATTCGACACCCATGTCGTTCGGAGTGAGGCCTTGCGCGATCTTCTGGATCTTGCCGCCCCGGACGTCGACGAGATATTCCGTGTCGTCGAAGCCAAGCACGAACTTGCTCGTGAAAAACCGCCCTACTACCGGCAAGATGCGGTCGTCATTGACCTTCCTTGCCCATCGCTCGATCCACTCCAGATCAAAGCTGCTCCTGCTTCCATATCTACTCATGCGATCCTCCTGATTGGGGAATTACTATGCCCGGTTTTTACGAGGGCAGAGACTTCTTTGCCGGCCCGTAGACTGCCACGAACGACGCTGCATCTATGGCCACCGGTATGACCGTGGCCGCAAATGCGCCAAGATCGGCGTCAGCCGGCAACTCGACTTTGTCCGCTTTGAGCGCATAGAGCGTGAAAAAGTACCGGTGAGCCCGGTCCGGTGGCCAAGGGCCGCCATACCCCTTGCCGAACCCCGGGATCTTGAATGTCACGAAGTCGCTGTTGAACTCAGCAGCGCCGTGCGGCAGCCGCAAGCTGCCGCTGGCGCCCTCCGGTAGTTCACGAACCTCGACCGGAATGTTCGCCACCAGCCAGTGCGCAAACGAGCGGGGAAAGTTAAACGCTTCCGGCAGATCAGGATCGGTAACGGCCAAGGCAAAGCTGCGGGTGCCTGCCGGCGGCCCTGACCAAATGAGTCTCGGCGAAAGCCGGTTGTCCTCAGCGAACCGGTCCGGGATGACGCTACCTGGCGCGATATCAGGACAACTCAGCATAAAAGACGGGGTGGCCGCCATATGGTTTACCTCCTGGTTCAGCAGCGTCACAGGTCTCGGCACCGGCCTGCCCTGCTCAAGTCTGGGATTGTGCTTCTCGGCGACCGTGACCGGGCTGCCAGGGCCGTTCTCGTTGGCGGCATCGCCGGGCAAGCGCGCCGTCGCGCGGCGGCCAAACATGGCGTTGAGGATGGCATGGCCATTAAAAGGCGGTTCGAAATCCGCCGATATAGCGCCATTGCGAAACACGTGAACCCGTGTGCACAGGTTCAGAAACTCCTCCAGTTCGCTGGACAGGAAGACCACGGCGTTGCCGCGCGCGGCGAACTCCTTGAGATTGCGGTAGAGATCGAGCTTGGCCCCTACGTCTATCCCGCGCGCAGGATCGTTGAGCACCAGAACCACCGGCTTTTCCGCGAAGGCCCTGGCAATCAGTACCTTTTGCTGGTTGCCGCCCGACAGCGACGTGATGAGGTTCTCCGGGCTCCCCATCTTGACGGCCAGTTTGCTGGATTCCCACTCAAACACCGGCGTCAGCTTGGGGCGGTTAATGAAGTTGAGCACCCCGCCGGACCGAAATTCGCGATACACCGGAAGCAGCAGGTTCTCGTAAATGCTCAGATTGGCAAAGATGCCCTCTTTCTTGCGATCGCCGCTGACATAGCTGATGTTATAGCGTCGCGCAGATGCGAGATCGGTAACCTCGCTGGCCTTGCCGTCATTGACCACCATCAACCGGCCGGCGATCGGAGACTGGATGCCAGCGATGCATCTTACGAAATCCGCCTGCCCCTGCCCGTCTAGTCCGGTGATCCCGACGATCTCGCCGGGACACACGGTGAAATTGATCAAGGCAGCATCTGACCAGACCCGAAAATCGGTTGCGCGGAGGACCGGCCGATCGCCGAGCCGCGTCGGCAACGGCTGATCGCGGTTTGTGCCGCTGCGCTCGGCACCGGCAATCAGTTCGAGAATCCTGGCCTCGGTAATCTCTTCTTTCGCAAGCCTGCCGACATCCACGCCGTCGCGCAAAACCGTCGCGCGGTCGGCGATACGCACCAGCTCGGCGATACGGTGGGTGACGACCAGAATGCTTGCCCCCCCTTGCTTGAGCTGCCGCAGCTTGCGGAACAGCCTTTCCGTGGAATCGAAGTCGAGCGCAGCCGAGGACTCGTCGAGGATCAGGACCTTGGGATCAGTCAGAAGAGCCCTGGCTATCGTCACCCATTGTTTGACGCTCAGGGGTAGCTCACTCACCAACCCGGAGAGATCGATGTCAAAGCCGAGGAGTTCGCGCATCAATGCGGATGCCTTGATTTCTTTTTCTTCGCGGTTCATGGACGAGCCCAAAAGGCCATCCGCGCCCAAATAGAGGTTATCCAGCACCGAGCATTCGTCCGCGACGAGCACCTCCTGAAACACATTTGAGATGCCCAGCTGGCGCGCCTCGTGCGGAGACGTTGCCGACTTTCCAAGGATCGACACCTGGCCACTGTCCGGTATCAGTACCCCGGAGATGACCTTCGCCAGCGTGCTCTTGCCCGAGCCGTTGCCGCCAATGATCGCGTGAACCTCCCCCGCGTAGGCCGTCAGGTTGCAACCGCCGAGCGCCACAGTCGGCCCGAAGGTCTTCCTGACCGATGAGAGTTCAACCGTGGGGTATGACATCATAGGTCCAGTTGGCCGACGTCGGTCGGCTAGACTTGCACGGAATGAAAGAAATGCCACCCCGTCAACGTTGACGGGGTGGCCGGACCTCCTTCGGTCAGTTTGCCTTGAACGCTTCGGGATCGGCCGGACGAAGGAAAAACTGGTCCAGGTAATCCTTGCTTGCCCAGTTTTCGGCACCGACGTTGTACCAGCCGTCAGAATCTTCACTGCAATCGGCCGGGACGGCCTTTTCAAGCTGCTCGTAATTCATGGTCTGCGGCTTGGTCAGGATGGACTGGATCTTCGGGCCCTGACCCTGGAGCGTGCGCATCATTACGTTCCAGCCGAATTCGAAGTCGTCGCCCGGTGGCCAGGCATGGATCGCCTCCGAGACGAAATCCTTGTTGTTGCGCCAGTAGCAAAGCGCGCCGATTTCACCGCCGATCGAGAACGGGATCATATCGCGGCCGCTTTGCTGCAGTGCGCGCAAGGCGCCCAGTTCAGACGCCGACTGAATGATGATGCCATTCAGATCGCCAGGATTGGTGGCCAGCCACTTCTGGATTTCGGCCTGAGCAACCTGATCGGTCCACATGCCGGCAACCTGGCCCACGACCTTGATGTCCGGGTACTTCGCCAGGGCCTTCAGAACGCCGACGTTCTGTGAATCCGAAGCAGACGCGCCCGGAATGCCTTCGACCACGAGGACATTGCCCTTGCCGTTGATCTGCTTGGCCATCCATTCGCCGAGCATACTGCCACCCACGACGAAGTTCGCCGAAGTGTTCACTGCATAAGGCGAAGTGAGATAGCCAACTGCAGAGAAGACCGGGACATCACGCTGGTGGGCATATTCGACGGTCTGGTTCAGTGAGGTCGGGTTCGAGCAGCAGACGATGATCGCGTCGACGCCCTGATCCACCAACTGCCGCATCTGCTGGATCTGGGTGGAGTCGTTCAGATTGGATTGGGTGATGATCACGTCCTTTATCAGGCCGAGCTTCTTCCATTTCGGAATAATCTCTTCCTGGAGCCGCTTCATGACGTCGGCGCGCCAGGTGTTGCCAGCATAGGAGCTGGCGTACCCAATCGTCCACGGCGGACCCTTCTTGGGCTTCCAGTCGCGGTAGGCGCTTTCCGCGAGCGGCTGCATCGGATCCATCATGTCTTTGTTATAGAGCTCATCCTGGATGTTCTTTGGCAGCTCATCCACGCCACCGGCAAATGCAGGGGTGACGCTAGCGATCGTTGCGACAACGGCAAGCGATCGCAACATGGTTGCGAATATCGTCAATTTTTCCTCCCTTAGTGCCGGGCATTGAGCCATGGGCACGCTGAGTTCAGTGGAACCCGCAGAGGACTATCGGGCAATCAGGACGTTGGAGGTAATACATTTTTCAAATGCGCTCTATACGCTTTCGCTATGGGCCTGCCCCACTGGCGGATCTCGCTTCAGGCCATGGCCGGGCACGGAACACCGCCCCTGCATGAATGCCTGCTCACCCCGTCCCTGCCGACAAATCTCAAACCGCGGGTTTTGACGACCATCATCAATATCGACGACGGCACGTGTTCCCTTGATCTGCTTGAAGTTTCTTTCGCGAGTGCGGTGTGGTGTGGTGCCACCACGCCGTCGATGCGCTTAGCTGTCACAAGCCCGGCTACCCAGCTATTGAGCAGAAAGCACGCCGAGGTCGATAGCTCCGGCCATGGCATTGTAGCCTGCCGGGTTGGGATGCAAGTGATCGCCCTTGTCGAATTCCGCCTTGATGTAGCCGGGCTTTGCCGGGTCGACCACCGCTTTGTCGAAGTCGATGACGGCGTCAAACGCTCCGGAACGGATGAAGTCGTTCACGGCCAGACGGATCTTCTCTTTGTCTTCGGTGTAGTAGCCCTGGAACGGCGAGCCTACGAAAGCGTCGCCGAAAGGTGTCAGGGTAGCACCGACGATGCGCATGCCATCGGCGTGGGCGCGTGCGATCAACTGTTTGTAGCCGGCGATGATTTGCTCGGCAGTGGGTTGGGTGTCGGACGGTGCCAGGCCGGTTCCCGGCCAGCCGATATCGTTGATGCCCATCATCAGCACGACCGTGTCGGCGCGCGCCTGGTTGAGTACATCGCGGTCGAAGCGGGCCAGCGCGTTGACGCCCATCCTATCCGATAGGATCTTTGCGCCGGAAATCCCCTGGTTGAGCACGGCTACAGGTGCCCCGCCGGCCTCTTGCAGCCGCTTGGCAAGCGTATCAGGCCAGCGGTCGTTGCCGTCGATGGTGGAGCCATCGCCGTCGGTGATCGAGTCGCCGAAAAGGACCACGGCACGCGCGCCGTCGACCGCGTCAACCATGATCCCGGACAGGAACACGCGCTGCGTCTGTGTGGAGTCCGCCTTCAGGTCGGCCTCGCCGGTCTTGTCGCCGGCGGCCACATAGGCAGTTTGGTGCCCGTCCCAATGCATGGTCGTGGCAGCCGCGCTTTCGGGGAAGTACAGGCTGACGGAGAGTTCAGCAAGCGGCGCCACCGTCAAGTCGACGGGATCGCTGATCGCCGGAGCACCGGGGGGAATGGTGATAGAGCTTTCGCCGCCGAAGGTCAGGACGCGATCGGACTCGGGCTTGATCGCCGCTCCGTCGGTGGTGATGGCGACATGGGCGGCCCCAACCTTAAGCGGCTGTGTGCCATACTCATTGGAGAGGACGATCCGCACCTTGCTGCCGCCTATGCTGATACGCGCGATTTGCCGGATCGTGCTGCGGAAATAGTTGCTGGGAAAGCCGAGCGGGATCGGAAAGTCGGCCTGCCAAGCCGGCTGCGGGCTTGCGGTCCAAGTACCGATCCATTCGGTCGAGTCTTGCGCGGTAGCGGGCAGCAATGACACATAGGATAGAGCCGCGCCCGCCAAAATTGCGGATACAAGCCTGTACATAATGTCCTCCCTTTGCCGGCACATCGATTGCCAGCGTGTTGACGCTCCTGTTGCCCAAGGCGAAGACTGAACTGGCCGGGAATCGCTGTCAACGTTCCGTGCGACATCCAGGAACGATCGAGGATCGGGCTCTGGCTGCCGCCAGTAACGCTTTGTCGGATCAGCGTCCGGCGCCACGCCCCAGCGCGCCAGTTCCGGCGATGCCGAAACGGAGCACCTGGCGACGGGCGGCACTGCCGGTGCCGGCGCGTGGTTCCGCGGTTGCGGGGTCTCCCGAATGGACACAGTCTGCTGCACCGGATCCATGTCGCCTGCGGGGCGCCGCCAATCAGCAGGTTGAACAGTGCGCACAAGGCGATGGTGATAAGCAGGCCCAGCGTGCAGGCGGCGCCAGCCGACCTGTGCCGTATTCCTGCAACAGCCCACCGAGTACGCCTGTACAACCCGCGACGTTAGTCTAGGTGGCAGGCCGCTTTGCACGGCGGATGGGTCCATCCAACTCATTTGCTTATGGGTATTGGCAAATCTGACCTGGGCCGACTTGGGACGTAACCTCGACCGGCAGTTCCGGGGCCGGAAACGGAAAGTCAGCTTTTCGCAGTCCAACCTGGAAAGCAGACGTTCCTAGGTTTGTCCTCGGCACCCATCGGTGAAGGCATCGACGGCGTCAGCGAACCAGCTTGACACCGGTCGCGGCTACGAGTCCGGCCGGGTCAGTCCGAGACAATTTCGTAGTGAAGAATCTGGGCCTCGCCGAGTGACGACTTCAGTCCAGGCGAGATGACGCCGGAGCCGAAGAGGAGAATATCTTCGCGGCGCACGAATACTTCATGGCCGGGTCCCATCGACACAAATGTGCCCGACGAGCTTCGCTCGACAAGCCGGGCCTTGCCATTCGAAATGGTGAAGGTCGCGTGGTGCCTTGAGACCCAGGGCCGCTGGACGACGATGTTGCATTCCGGAGATCGGCCGATGGTCACAAATTCGTTCTGTCGGCAGAATCGCAACTGATCTTCATAACGGATGACCAGATTGATCTGCGGCGGCGGGGCGGAGCGCCTGTCGATAATGGTGCCCCGGCTGGCGATGCGCGTACCGAGGGCCCCATCGTCGCTCCTCAGAGTATAGACGTCGAAGAGTTCTTGCTTCCCCTTGAAGGCCATTTTGTCGAGGAGCCGCAAGCCACTGCGGCTCCCCGCGGAAAGGGCTTCGAAGAAGCTCTGGCTGATCAGGACCTCCCCGGGGTTGGCCATGGTGGACAACCTTGCGGTGACATTCACAACGTCGCCGAATACCGCGCCCCGCGCGCGAATGACCGCCCCGAAATGCAATCCGATACGGGCGCTCAACGGCCCTTCCTTCAGTTGGCAGCTGATTTGGCGGACCGCCCTCAGCGCCGCCTCCGAGCTCTCGAACAGGCTGAGTACGTCATCGCCTTTCGAGTAGATGAAATCACCGCCGTGTTGGGCGACGATCGCTCGCATTGCGTCCAGGCAGTCCGAAACCTGCAGCAAAGCGGCATCGTCGCCGATGCGCTCATAGAGGGGCGTGCTGCCCACGACATCAGCCAAGAGGACTGCGGCTAGAAGTCTTTCCTGATCCATCGATCTCATATCCGCTCCGAAAAGCGCAGCGTGTATAACACACCAAGTTGCCTGCAACCTATCTGCCTTGGGGCCGGGGCGATGCTTCGGGTGATCGCCACAGACGGACAGGCGGCTGCCTTCACTCATCTCTCCAAATTATTACCGGCAAAGGCTTTTGCGATAGGAAGCAGCGGCCGGTGAACAGGAAGCGGCAGGGTTGATCTTGACGTCCGACATAAGGCGCAAAGTCGTCGTTGAAAATTGATGGGTCGCCTGGGGGTCAAGCGCTGACGCTACCCCAAGTCCGGTTCTGACCGTCGTCGCGAACATCGTCGTGACCTGACCCATTGCAGACGGTCCGACTAGTTCTGTGCAAGAGCCATCTGAAAGTCCTTCGTGTTGTTGCGATTGGGATAGGACTGATCCGGTACTGGCACGCCAAGATGCAGGCAGAGCGGCTTCCATCCATCGCCCAGATTGTGGACCAGCAGCCGACTCGACGGCACCGTCGCAATTGACCGCTTCGTAGACGGCGATGGCATGGGCGCGATCGTGCGGCCGGCCGCCAAAGACCTGCCTGGAGATCAAGGCAAGACCCAGCGACTCCTGGTCCGTGCTCTGGCTGATGCCCGCCAAGATCGTTTTCGCGAAGCTTTCCCACCAGCTTTCCGGCGAACGGTATGTCAGGATGACCCGCGCGTCGGGATAGAACTCAATCAGATCACGCCAATAGTACGCGGAGGGCCAGTCGATGCAGGACGCGTAGCCCGCAAACAGCTGGTTCCAGTCCGGTGCCGTACCCTTTGCCAGCGCACGCCAAAGCCGCTTCTGGTCGTCATTGGCCATGACTTCGAACATGTGGTGACATGTCGATCTCCTTCACAAGCGCTCGCAACTCGGCTGGAGGCGCAAGACAGAAAGTTCGAAAAGCTTCCAAGAACCCCATGCAAACTTAACACTGCAGCGGACGATGAGGTTCACGGATATTCTGGCGAACGTCCACACAGCAACGGTCAGCATCGGCGGCAAAAGACCGTCCGAAAAGAGCTGTCGGCGGCTCTGTCGTGGGAACGAAAATGGAAGAGAAGGAGAACTTTCGCGTGCGATTTTTGCACACAGCGTTCCGTAACTATCTGATTTTTACTCCCTATCCGTCCAATCCATCAGCGGCGGTTGGCCGCTTGCTATCTGAACAGATTTCGGCTCTTGCTTTTTGGATGGGCCCTAGTTGCAGAGCAGATCGCCGCACTGCGTCGCCCCGATCCGGTTCGCGAGCGCTATGACCGCAACGGGGCCGACAGCGGAACGTCAGCTTAATGAAGTCAGGATGAAAACCTGTCATCCGCAAACGACCCTTTAGAGTCGTAGAAGCCGTGCGTTCTTACTCCCTGTAGCGGCTTGGTCTTGCAGCTCTAGGATACAACTAACCCCGTCTTGGCGTGCGAACTGCATCGGCGGGATACCTACAAACCGGGTGAACGCGACGCTGAAGGAACTGGCGGAGCCATAGCCGACGGTTTCCGCAACTTCCTTCACCCCGCCGTCACCGCGCCGCAGCATGTTCCTGGCGAGGGCCATCCGCCACGACAGCAAATACTCCATCGGCGGAACGCCGACTTCCCTGCGGAACCTGTCGAAGAACACCGAGCGCGACATGGACGCCTCCTTCGCCAGTCGCTCCACGGTCCATGCATGGCGCGGGTCGCCGTGGATGCAGCGTATGGCGCTCCCCAGCCGGGCGTCAGCCAATCCACGGAGAAGACCTGGCGGGGCGGCGGCGTCCGACGCCGCCCGCAACGCCTCGATGAGCAGCACATCGAGCAGCCGCCCGAGGACCATTTCCCGGGCAGGCCTTTCGTCCTGCGCCTCATTCCTGACGAGCTGTACCAGCGTAGCGATCCTCTTCAGCCCACGGACGTGGATGAGCTCCGGAAGGAGCGACAGGAGCAGCCCGGCGTCCGGCGAGCCGAAGGCAAGGCGGCCAGCCAGCATGCGCACGTTCGTTGGCCCTTCCGGATCGCCGTGCCTCATCTCGTCTGCCACCATCGTATGCACAGACTGGCCCTTCGGCGGGCCGCCATCGAGGCTCGACATCGTGAAGTCGCGTGCCGCCGGGACGAGCACAAAGTCGTTCTCTTTTAGCTCGAGCTTTGGCCGCCCTTCCAAAGACAGGCGCACGGCCCCCTCCAGGATCACGCAGAACAAGGGATCTTTCGTTACCGACACGTCGATCCGCCACGACCCCGCGCCGCTCGCCTGTTTCGAGAAGGGTAAGCTCGGTTGGAGCAGCGCCACCACCTCGGCGAATGGATCGTTCATTTCAGGACGCTCACGAATGCTAATCGGACTTTCGATGATAGCGGGTCCGCCCTGCGACGTCCACATGTCTCCCGTGCACAGACACCAAAGGAGACACCATGAACACCGTCCTCATCACGGGCTGCTCGTCCGGCTTCGGCCTCGACATCGCCAAGCATTTCCTCACTCAGGACTGGAAGGTTATCGCAACGATGCGTACGCCCGACGAGAGCGTCCTCCCCGCCTCGGAGAACCTCCGTATCCTCCCCCTCGACGTCCGGAGCGACGAGAGCGTCCGGCAGGCGGTCGAGGCGGCAGGTCCGATCGACGTCCTTGTCAACAATGCGGGCATCGGCTGGCTCAATGCATTGGAAGGCACGCCGATGGACATTGCCCGGGACATCTTCGAAACCAATACCATCGGAACCATGCGGACCATGCAGGCGGTCCTGCCGCAGTTCCGCGAGCGTCGGGCGGGCACGATCGTCAACGTCACCTCGACCGTTACAGTGAAGCCGCTCCCGCTGCTGTCCGTCTACACAGCGAGCAAGGCGGCCGTGAACGCCTTTACAGAATCCGTTGCACTGGAGCTTCAACCCTTCGGCGTGGCGGTCCGGATCGTGCTACCTGGCCTCGCGCCTGACACGAGCTTCGGAAAGAATGCGTTCGGCCGCATCCAAGGCGCGGGCGGGTTCCCAGAGACTTATGCCGAATACACCAACGCGGTGGTCGCGAATCTGCAGCAGCCGCAAGGGCCCGTCACCCGTTCGTCGGATGTTGCAGAGGCCGTATGGCGCGCTGCCACCGACCCGAGCTGCCCCATGAAGCTTCCGGCCGGTGCCGATGCCGTGGCAGCGGCCGACTGGGAAGCCTGAGACAGTTTTGCGACGGTTTGCTATCAATGGAGACCTCTCACGCCAAGCGGCCAGAGGCCTCCATAGAACGAAGCTCGCGACGTCATCCCGAGAGATCGTGCCGCCATGGAAGCGCGAAAGATCCGTGAGTGCCCGGATCTTTCGGCCGCCGGGCTCGTCGTTGAGAACGAAGGACGAACGAGGACCCAGTCGAGGCCGCTCGCCCGAACGATATCCTCCTGTCGGTTCTTGTCCGCGTAGACGCGGCGAAGGAGCAGCGGGAAGATCACCCGATCAAACAGGAAGCTGCCGTGTCCGGCACCGTCGCCGGCGCCGATGCCGGTGATGGCGACCAGACGTCGGATGTTCTCCGCCTTCATCGCGTTGACCAAGACTCGTGTCGCGGACGAAAGCAGCGTCACCTCCCGCAAGGGGCTCGCGGGCGTGCCGAGGGCGCTGATGACGACGTCACGATCTCGCAGCGCTCGCCGCACGGACGCTTCGTCGAGGGCATCACCGACGACGACCTTGGCACCGCTGAGTTGGCCTGCCTTTTTGGCAGAGCGAGCGAGCACGGTGACGTCCTATCCTCTGGCGATCGCCTGAGTGACGATGCGCCGCCCCGTACCCCCGGTCGCCCCGAGAACGAGAGGCTTCGGACTGGCTGCGGCAGTGTCGGGGACTGAAGAATGTTGCATGGTATATTCCTCCGAAAGCGGGACGCCTCGGTTGGCGCGATCCGGTTATTGATAGGTGTGGGTGGGTTCAGAGCCGGCCTTCGGCCACGAGGTCGCGTGTGCGCTTCAGCGTAGACAGCAGGGCGGCCTTGTAGCCCTTGTCGCTGTCGAACTGCTGCTGCTCGGCCTGCTCCTCGGGGCCGCTCGGCGCCTTGTCGCGCAGTCCGAGGTAGCAGTGGAATTTGAGCTGCAGTTCGCCCGCCTCATCCTCGAAAAGCTCGTTGACGATCGCGCCTGCACGCGGACCGGTCGCCTGGAAGAAGGTGACCTTGCGTTGCTCCTCCAGCGTGATGATCTCGCGCAAGTCGGAACCCGCGATCGTGGCTTCGCGCACGAACTGGGTCGCGCTTTCCTCCACGACGTCGCAGCGTGTGGAAAGGCCGGCCGGAAGGAACAGCCGGGCATCGCGTGCCTTGAGTTCGAGGCCCTTCCAGATCTGCTCGCGGGTCAGCCGGGTCTATGGGTATTTTGCCGATCGCTGGCAGGCCGTTGCCGATCAACTGGAGACGCCTCCGACCATTAGCATCCACCTAACGGAAGATCGCTGAGGAACTGCACCACGTTGGTCGCCTTGTGGGAATCCAAGGCTCGCGCGCCGGCGGCTAAACTATCCGAGGCCAAGTTGGCAGCGCCGGCGGCTGCGTACCTCCAGGAGATTGTACGCCCCAGAAGCGCACAGCTGCGCGCAAGCAGGGCCACCGGAGCCAAGGGCCCGCTAACCGCGCTCTGCCAGCCGACCCTTTGTCCAAATGCATCACTGCGAGACACCGACCGGCATGGGCCCGTTCCGCGGAGGAGGCCGCAAGCCTGTTGAAGGAGAAGCGGCTGTCCCAACTTCAACGGAGTATCCTTCAGCAAGACCTTGAGCGAGCGAGGACGGTCCTGAACGGCATAGACAAGGACCGATCCTCACCCAGCTCCTGAAGGGAGCCCACCGTGCAACTGCCGGTAGGGATATTTTGATCGTTACCAAACTCGACCAGCTCGACCGTGACGCAATAGATGTCGGTACTACGGTCAAGGGCACTGGGGTGAAATGGGCGTGAGAGTTTATTGCCTCGCACTCGGCGGCGCCGACCTTACCAGCTCGGCCGGCACGATGACCATGAATGCGCTCAACGCCGTTGCCCAGTTCGAGCGGGGTTTGCTGATCGAGCGGACGCAATCCGGTCTCAAGCGCGCCAGTCGGCACTGGGATGGGCGTGGCTCGCATCTGCCAGATGTCAGGGCTACTTCGCCGTATCCTCCAAGCGCATACGCCCACAACTCAGAGATCCGGACTCTATTCCGGCTTACGCGTAAAGCCACATCGCGCAACGGCGGCTGTCCAGTTTTTAGTGGTCGAAGGCGCACGTCACACCTGGGCCATGCCGCCATCGACGGCCAGTTCTGCGCCGGTTGTGAAACTGCTCTCGTCGCTGGCGAGGAAAACAACCGCGGCGGCCACCTCGTCAGGCCGGCCCATGCGCCCGAGAGGGATCATGCTGGAAAGCGCGTCTCGAATCTCTTGCGAGGCCCCGGCCATCATCGCCGTATCGGTCGGGCCGGGGCTGACGACGTTGACACGAATGCCCTTGGGAGCAAGTTCGTTGGCCCAAGTGCGGGTGAACGAACGGACAGCGGCCTTGGTGGCGCCATAGACGCCATATCCTTTGGTGCCGATGTCGCCTGCGATAGAGCCGATCAACACGATCGTTCCGCCTGGCTGCATGAGGTTGACGGCACCTTGTGCGGCGAAAACCAGGGAACGCACATTCAGGCCGAATGTCCTGTCGAAATGATCCTCCGAAATATCTTCAAGCGGGGCGTATTCGGAAAGGCCGGCATTCACAACGAGCACGTCGATGCGCCCGCGTTCCGATCTGATCTGCTCGAACACACGTTCAAGATCCGCTCTGTTGCTTGCATCCGCCAGGACCGTCCGGATGCTGCCGGTGCCCGCCGCTTCCAAGGCGCCGTCCGCACCCTTGCGGCTGGTCGCATAGACCTGCGCTCCCTCACTGGCGAACCTTTGTGAAACTGCCCCGCCGATACCGCCGGCACCGCCGACAACCAGTGCGATCTTGTTTGCTGATCTGCTCATGTGAACTCCATCAAAAATCGATGGCTCAAGATATATGCTCTATACCTACGGTCAATTACGCACTACAAGTAAAGCAGATATCGAGGAGTATACCCATGTCCGCCGTGATTGAAGACTTGCCCGTCAAAGTCAGCCCGCCCCGTCGTCCTAAGCCCGTTTCCGTCGAGGCGTTGATAGACGTGCAAAAGGCGCGGCCGGTGCTTGAGCAGATCGCCAACAAGTGGTCGGTCCTGATTCTGACCGTTCTGTGCACCAGGCCGTCGCGCTTCAACGAGATCATGCGGCGTCTGGACGGCATCACGCACAAGGCGCTCGCCGATGCGCTGAAGCGTCTGGAACGCAACGGTCTCATTCGCCGTGAGGTGCTAACGACGACGACGCCGGTCGGTGTCGAATACACGATCACTGCGCTCGGCCACTCCCTTCGGCAACCGTTCGAGGCGCTCTACGAATGGTCGATGACCTACGGGCCGGAACTCGAGCGCGCGCAGGACGAATACGACCGCGTTCGAGACTGATCACGTCCCCGGCCAGGCAGGCTTTCTATTGCTTTGACGACACCCTGACCACTTGCGGCCTTCCAAAAGACCAATGAATGCATCGGGGGCGTTCTCAAGTCCGTTGATGACGTCCTCGCGCCATGTCAACCGGGCGTCGGCGATCCAGCCAGCCGCTTCCTTGAGGAATTCGGGTTGTTGCTCGATGAATTCCACATTCATGAAACCGCGGATCGTGATGCTCTTGTGCTGGATGTCTCGCATGGAGGCAGGCAGCCTGTCGAAGGCCGGCGTTGAATAGGCGTCGTCGTTGTAATGTGAGATCATTCCACAGAGCGGAACGCGCGCGAAGTTATTCAGAAGCGGCAAGACCGCATCCCACACGCGGCCACCGACATTCTCGAAATAGACGTCGATACCGTTCGGGCAGGCGTCGGCGAGACGCTGCGGGAAATCTGGATCGCGGTGATCGATAACCGCATCAAATCCCAACTCGTGCTTCACGAATGCGCACTTGCCCGGCCCCCCGCCATGCCAACGGCACGGGCGCCTCCGATCTTTGCGATCTGCCCCACGACGGAGCCGACCGCCCCGCTGGCGGCTGCGACCACCACAGTCTCTCCAGGTTTTGGATGTCCGATGTTGCGCAATCCGGCATAGGCGGTGAAACCAGTCATGCCAAGAACGCCCAAGCCGGTCGAAATCGGAGCGATAGCGGGATCGATGCGCCGCAAGTCGCTCCCGTCCGAAACGGCATGACTTTGCCAACCCGAGTAAGCGACAACGATATCGCTCTCCTTCCAGTCCGGATGACGCGATTGCTTGACCTTGGCGACCGTGGCGCCGACCATCACGCCGCCGATCTCGATCGGCTCGGCATAGGACTTGGCGGCGCTCATGCGACCCCGCATGTAGGGGTCGAGCGACAGGTAGATGGTTTCGAGCAGAATCTGACTTTCGCGGGGCTCCGGCATGGCTGCGTCTTCGACGCGGAAATTGCTCGGCTTCGGACGACCGACCGGCCTGGATGCAAGTACGATTCTTCTATTGAATTCTGTCATTGCTTGATGCTTCAAGATACGTCAGTGCGGACCGCCGCAAGCGTCTGTTGGCTGCGGCGGTCGCATGGTTCCGTCAGTCAGCGAAACGCTGTTTCAGAAACCCCATGATGTCGGGCTGCGATGCCCGGATGACCGTGAAATGGTCGGTGCGCGGATACTCATTATAAGTCACCGGTGTCCCGTCCGCCTTCAGCCGGGAGACCAGTGCCCGCGTCGTGTTTTCGAAAACGAAGGCATCGTCCGGACCGAGTGCGATAAAGGTCGGCTTCTTGAGACGGAAGTCGGGATCAACCGCCGGATCGTTTTCGGCAAGGAACGCCGCCATCTTCGGTGCGGTAGCCCAATCTCCCTTGAGGCCGTCGAATGTCTCGCCCTTCGCCGTCACCGCTTTCGACAGTCCGCCAATAGCTGGGACCGAGCAGCGCGTGGTGAAGTCCTTCAACTGCGCTTCAAGATCGGGCCCCATAACCGACGAAGCCTCGAAAGAAGGATCGACCACCCAAAGTCCGGTCGTCATCAGAGCGACGTTGAAATTCTGGAGGAGACGGAAGTCGTTCGCCTTTTCAGGGTTTGCGGCTGCCCGCTGTGCAAGCTCTTTCACATAGGCGTCGATGGATGTGTAAGGTGCGATCGCCACGGTCCCCTTGAATTCGAACTGCGGCGCTTCCTTGGCATAGGCTTCGACGCCGAGAACCGCATGACCGCCGTCGGAATGACCAACGGCAACATATTCCTTCGAGAGGTTGGCATTGACCTTGTGAGCCGCAACGACACCGCTCACCAATGAACGCGCCAGACTGCTTGCATTGAAATATGGGTAGGGAACTGTCGCAACCTCGCCTAGACCTTCAAGATCGGGAGCGACGACCGCATAGCCGGCGTTCACCAGCGTTGAGATTTCGAACAGGTAGTCGCTGTTGAAGCCATCCTTCGTCAGTCCGCCGTCCAGCGCGTCCGTAAGGCTTGGCGCGCACAGCTTGTTGCCAGGCGTCGTGGTTCCGTGCGCCCAGGCGATGACCGGCCATCCTCCTGCCGGTGGCTGGCGTTCCGGAACAAAAAGCAGAGTCGAGGCCTTGGTCAGGCTTCCGGAAACCGACCGCATGAAGTGGATGATGAGTTCGGCATGCCCTTTAATTTCCGGAGAAATCTTGTGCGACGCATGGGAGACTACGGAGCCGGACATTGGCGCTTCTTCGGCAGCCATGGCCGGAGCGACGAAATTACTACTCACCGTCGTGGAGATTAGCATGGTGGTAACGAGCGCGTTGACGATCGCGCGTCCCAATGGTGTTGTAGGCATAAAAAGTGCTCCATTTCAGTCTAGGGAAAAACCGCACGCGGATAGACGGCTCCAAGGAGCCGTGATCGCGCGTCAGGCCTTTGAGGTTTCAATTTGACCGCGCTTCAGAACACCCGCGACCGTCACAATAAGATATACAGCCTATATCTACGGTCAATTACGCACTTTTCGTAAAGCAGATATCGCGAGGTATATCGATGAGGGGCTTGACCGAACCTTTCGGGCGCGCGCCAAGCACTTCAGGCGTAATTGGAAAATCAGGCTGGGGCCTTGGCATTACGACAGCGCCAATCGCGCTGTTCGCCAGCAATATGTGGGAAATTTCCCTGGGGGCCGAGGTCTTGCTTAGATGTATTATGCTGGACGGCTGCGCAGACCTTAATTTAGCATGCATAATATCTGTTGCGCTCGATAAGGACGGCCCAACGAAAATGCACGTCGCTCATCTCGTTGATCTGTTCCTCAACGGCATTAGCGTGCGCTGACAGAAGCAGAGCCGCGAGCGGTTGGATTAATCGGTGACCTTGCCTGATTTTTTCAATCGGTCGCTATCAAGTCATTCAGGACGACGACACAGAAGGCCAGGTTTGGAATTCAGCGAAGTGACTCGCTCCGACCTACTTGCGATAAGGTCGCCGTTGCTTTGCAAAACCATTTCCTTTCCGCCAACCCTCCAACGCCCTCCTGCAGAACCGACGGGACGCTGCCAAATGGAGCCGGCGCGGCCTGCGCGCTTTCGCCGGATTGAACGAAACCGCCGTCAATGCTGATCTAGACGCGCCGGCCACCGGGGCCGGCGGTTCGGGAGACGGGACGATGGCGGTTGCGGTAGAGGAAGTGGCGGTGCGGCTGCCCGATCCGGCGCTCAACGGCGCGGATTGGGCGGATGCCTACGAGGCGGAGACGGCGCGGCCGTTTCCGACGGCCCGCGCGGCGGCCGAAGCGATGGTCCGCGCCTTTCCCGCTTGGACGATGCCGCTCCTCCTCCTGCGCAACCTCGTCGTCCTGCCGCTCGGGCTGAAAGGCGCGGACCGCGTGCCGGGCCGCGAAATGGTCGGTATCTTTCCGGTCGTCTCCGAGACGTCGTCGCGCTTCGTCGGCGGCTTCGACGACCGCCACCTCGATTTCCGCGTGATCGTCCAGCTCTCGCCTGCCGGTCCCGAGCGCCAGCGGATCAAGCTGACGACGGTTATCCGCCGGCACAATCTCGCCGGCCGCGCCTATCTCGCCGCGGTGATGCCATTCCACCGCGCCATCATCCGCGGCGCGCTCAGGAGGCTGGTGGCGCCTTCGGCCTAGACGCCGCATCTTAAAAGGCTGCCGTTCGCGGTTGGGCAGCAATATCAGTTCGTTGGCGGACACCGCGGCATCGGCCATTCACACGGCTAGCTCTTTTCGCGAAGCAAGGGCGAGTGCGGCAATGAGTTCGTCCGGGATGGGCTTGCTCGGCGAGAATGTGACACCGGTCTTCGACGCTTTGAGCCCGGCTGCGGCAATATCGTCCGAATATGCGCTGATCGCGCCTTTGCTAACGTACAGACCGCACTGTTTGCTGAATGCCGCATAGCCTGCGATAACTAAACCCGCGCAACCGAATCCTGGCATGTCGTACTGGATGACCTCTTTCACGTCAGGAAGCGTTTGCCCAAGCCGGGCGCGCACGAGCGTAAGCAGCGGCCGGAGCGCTTCCGGTGCCGCAGCGATGTAGGCATCGTGGTGGGCAAACGCGGTCATGCATTATCATCGGCAATCGGATGTGCTCGCGCAACCGGGGAAATGTCTGCAAATCCCAAAAGTCGATCCAACAGCCGAGCGGCCGGTTCCCACCAATTGCTGCAACCTGAGCGGACGGGCGGCCTTTTGGAAATCGCCATGCCGCCGACGCGACTGAAATTGGGCGCGGTACTGTTCGACAGAAGTGAGGCCGTAGACTGAAGTTCCTCTGTTCTCTCGCGTTCGCTTCTGACCGGAAGCCGATCTGCGGAATGTGGCAAGAGTTCGAATCTCCTCATCGGCGGCGGTGTGGATCTGGATCCTTAGCCCTTCAGAGTTAGTCGCCTGAACGACGCTCATGAGGATGAACATCACCGTCTTCGTTGAAAAAGGAACTCGTGAGGTTGTTCCTCTATTGTTCACGGGCCGCAACTCATGCAAAATCGGTCCATTCAGATTCTTAGTTGTGGCCACTTTTATTCTCGATGGATGGGAGCATGGATATTCGACGTATCGCCAAGTATTTCAGGCGACGGAGTGAAACTCCTCCCACGACCACACGCAGCCCTAGTGCGCGTTCGGTGCCGCTTGCACCAATGCAGGGCCGGACCACCACTGCTTTGGGGGGAACTACGATCCTAATGCCAGACCAAGCGCTTGGCGCGCCTCGTTGACGGTGGCCACGCGCCGGCCAAGCTTCTCGACTGAGGCCGCCGCGAGTTCGACGAGCTCCGCGTTGCTGCGCGCCAGGCGTCCCTTGGTGATCCTGATATTATCCTCAAGTCCGGTACGTACTGCGTCTGCTCCGCGTGCCAACGCCCAATGCATTACGATCATTTGGTTGCGGCCTATTCCGGCCGCCGTCCAGGTAGATTGTGGAAACAGGAGTTTCGCTTCCCTGAGGAGCACGTCGAGCAATCTCTCCTCCGCAGGCAGCGCGTTTTGCACGCCCATGACAAACTGGATGTGCGGGCGCTCACCTATAAGTCCCCCGTCGGCCAGCCGCTTGGCAGTGTGAAGGTGCGATAGGTCGAAGATCTCGATCTCCGGCAGCACACCATTTGCCTTCATCGCGGTTGCGAGATCACCGATCAGGGCGGGATGGTTCTCGTAGACGATGGATGGGAAGTTGACCGAACCGGTCGACAGCGAGGCCATGTCCGGCTTCAGATAAAGTGCCGACCCCCGCGCGGCAGGATCACGACCGCGCCCGCCGGTCGAAAACTGGACGATCATGCCTGGGCAGTGCCTACGCACCCCCTCCTGAACGGCAGCGAAGCGCGTTTGTTCAGACGATGAACTCTGATCGTCATTGCGCACGTGTATGTGCACCAGTGACGCACCTGCTTCAAAGGCTTCCTGGGTCGACTCGATCTGTTCGACCACGCTGATTGGCACCGCAGGATTGTCTTCCTTGCGCGGCAGCGAGCCGGTGATCGCAACGGCGATAATACAGGGTTCAGACATGGCGATGCACTATCGGTCGACCTGGTCCATCCGCCCACGGCTCTGTTTGATCCACATCCACACCTGGAATCACAAATCGCCTCACCGCAAAACTCCCGAGCCCGCAGATCGTCTTTTTACCGCAGTCGTAACCGGGTGGATCTAGAGAAGCGCGATCACCCGAGTCGGCCCGCCCGTCGCGCCCCTCACCTTCGGAATCCCGAGGAAGAGACGTGCCCCGACTTCAGGAATCGCGTCTAGATTTGCAAGGCACTCGACGCCCCAGCGACCGCTTCCAAGCCATTCGTAGTGGACGGGAAACGCGCCGCCCGAGTTAAGCCCCGTGTCGAGGGAGAGGGTGTCGACTCCAATGCCCTTAACATTCCGCTCGCCTATCAGGAATTGCGCAGTCTCGACGTGAAAGCCGGGGGTATGATTTCTCTTCTCGCCGTCATTGCCGGTGAACTTTGGATCGTCCACAAGCTTGTGCCATCCGGAATTCATCACCACACAGCATCCCTCCGGAAGAGGCCCGTTCTTTGCCTCCCACGCTTTGATATCGTCGGGGGTGAGAGATGTGTCCGCATTCTCGGCCGCCCGCGAAGCAATATTGATGACCGCGACAGGCACGATCAGGTCGGAGATGGGAATCAGATCGGCCGTCAAACCATCGGCAGAAAAATGGATGGGCGCGTCCATATGGGTGCCACTGTGTTCGACGATCGTCCAGCGGTTCAGGTTCACCTTGTCCTTTGCGAAGGTGACCAAATGTTCGACGGTGAACCATTTCTCGCCGCTAAAGGTCGGAAACCCTTCATAGAGCGCGTGCGAAAGGTCGACCGTCTCGGTGAAGCTCGTTGGAGCGGCCTGGGCTTGTCGCGTACCAGGAAACGCCGCGGCGGCGGCGCCGAGGCCCAAAGTGAAGCCGGTTTTGAGAAGACCTCTACGTGTGGCTTTCTCACAGATTGAATGCAGGCATCCCGGAGGGCACATGTTTTTTCCTTCCCATTGGCGATCTTAACGAGACGATTGTCGTACTATCCAGTTAGTATATTCCCGCTGCGGATTTCACGCCTTGCCTGTGGCCTCACCTAATCTTCCATCAGTTGCTTCAGCGAATTGACCGCGGTGGCGTATCCTCGCGGCCCCAACCCGGCGATGACCGCCGTCGCCACCGTCGAGACGAGCGATTTGTGATAGATTTCCTCGCGTCGGTGGATGTTGGAAATGTGGAGCTCAATGATCGGTCCAGGAAACATCTTGAGTGCGTCGAGGATGGCAATCGAGGTGAACGAGAAGCCCGCCGGGTTGATGATGATGCCAGCGCCCTCGTCGATCGCCTCGTGGATCCAGCCGACGATCTCGCCCTCGAAGTTCGACTGGTGAAAGCGGACTGGAAGCCCGTCTGCGGCCTTCCGGCACATCGTCTTGATCTCGGCAAGCGTCGTCGTCCCGTAGATTTCCGGCTCGCGGCTGCCTAGGCGATTGAGGTTTGGGCCGTTGAGAACGAAGATCGGCTTGGTCATGGTCCTATCCTTGATAGCCCAGCATGCGCGGCAGCCACAGCACCAGCGATGGGAAGAAGGTGATCAGCATCAGGGCGGCAATCATGGCGTAGAGAAACGGCATTACGTCGTGCACCAGGTCGCGCAGCGGCACCTCTGCGATGCGGGTCATGATGAACAGCAGCAAGCCGTAGGGCGGGGTGACGAGCCCGAGCATGATGTTGACGACGACCATCACGCCGAAATGCACCATGTCGACGCCGAGCGCTTTCGCCGTCGGAATCAGCACCGGCACGATTACCAGCAGAATAGTCGTGCCCTCCAGCACGCAGCCCAGGATCAGCAGCAGGATGTTGACGAGGATCAGGAAACCCATCGGCGAAAGATCCCAGGACTGCAGGATCACCGACAGGGACTGCGGAATGTTCTCAACCGTGACAACGTAGTTGAACACCAGGGCGCCGGCGATGAGCATGCCGATCGAGGCGGTGGTGCGGGCGCTGTTGAGAAGCGCATGGTAGAGCTGGCCCAGCGTCACGCTACGATAGATCGCGACCGAGATGAGCAGCGCGTAGCCGGCGGCGACCGCCGCGGCCTCAGTCGGGGTCATCACGCCGCCCCTTATGCCGACCAGCAGAACGACCGGCAGCATCAGCGCCGGAAACGCTCGCAAGGTGATCCCCGGAAATTCCCTGAGCGGCACCGGCTTCTCGACCGGAAAGTTCTTCCGGCGCGCGTCGATGGCGACGATGATCATCTGCGACAGGGCGAGAAGAAGGCCCGGCACGATACCCGCAATGAAGAGGTAGCCGATGGATGCATCCGAGATCAGCGCATAGATGACTAGCGGAATTGACGGAGGAATGATCGGGCCGATGACGGAGGTGACGGCTGTCAGCGCAGCGGCATAGCTCGCCGGGTACTTGCCATCCTTGGTCATGAGTTGCTGCATCATCTTGCCAGTGCCCGCGGCGTCGGCGATGGCCGAGCCGGACATGCCGGCGAAGATGATCGACTGCAGCACGTTGACCTGCGCCAGGCCGCCGCGGAAACGGCCGACGACAGCGTTGCAGAATTGCAGCAGCCGGTCGGTCATTGTTCCGGCGTTCATTAACTCCGCGGCGAGAATGAACATCGGCACGGCAAGCAGAATGTAGCTCGTGTAGAGCCCGTTGAGGAGCTGCTCGGCGGACGTGCCCATGTCGAGCCCTGCAAGCCAGAGATAGAGGATCGACCCGGCGATCATCGAGTGACCGATCGGCAGGCCAAGCAAGGCCAGCGCTGTGATCGCAACGACTGACAGCGAAAAGGGACTCGCGAGGCTCATACGCCGGAGCTCGCTTTCGTGGGATCAAATTCCGCCGGTGCTTCGCCGCGCAGAGTACGCCACGCGAGCCACAGGTAGCGGGCAATCACGGCGACCACGAAGACGAGGTAGATCGAGAACAGCCAGTCGAAGCGTATCTTGAGGTAGGCGGTGCTCTCGACCTTCATGAAGGTCACATAGTCGAAGACAGCCGGAAAGGACCAGCCATAGAGCGCGACGAGAGCGATCGCGAAGGCGAGCGTCATCGCTCGCCTTATGTCCGGACCGACTGCGGCGTAGAGGAGATCAAAACGGATTTCCTCTTCTTCGCGAACGACGAACGCTGCGCCGAACAGCACAACCCAAATCCAGAGTACGACGGTGAGCTCGTTGCTCCAGCCGGTCGGCCAGTTGAGAAGGTAACGAAAAGCAACCTGGAGCAGAAACGCGGCGAACATGGCGCCGATTGCGATGGCGATGGCGTTCTCGGCGCGCCGGTATAGCCAGCCGCCGACCTTTCTCAATCCCGGGTTCATCATGCCTCCCTGGCGTCGCCTGGCTAAACGAGTTTGGGCCAGCCGGTCACAAGCGGACCGGCCGGCGAGTTTTGTCGCGTCAAAGCGCGTTGATCTTGTCGACCATCCCGGCCGGCCATTCCTTGGCCAGGTCGGAGGCAAGATATTGTTCCTGCACATGCTTGCGGAATGCAGCGACGTCGGGCTCGTAGATCTTCAGGCCTTTGCCCTTGAATGTTTCAACGAGTTCCTTCTCGCGCGTCAGGTGTTTTTCTGTCGAGAAGTCGATCGCCTTGTCCGCCGCGGCCTGGACCTTTGCCTGCTTCTCGGTCCCCATCTCGTCCCAGACCTTTTTCGATATGCTGAGAAGGTCGAAACCGACAAGATGCGAGGTCAGCACGATCTGCGACATGACCTCGTAGAACTTCATGTTCTCGACGTTGGGCAGAGGGTTATCCTGCCCATCGATCGCTCCTGTCTGCAGGCCGGTATAGACCTCGGCGTAGGCCATTGGCGTAGGATTCGCGCCGAGCGCCTGGCCGAGGAATTGCCAAGCGTCGCCACCCGGCATGCGCAGCTTGATGCCGGCCATGTCGGCGGGGGTCTTGATTTCCTTATCGGGCTTCAGGCCGACCTGACGCAGGCCGAAATAAGTGGGGCCGAGCACCCTCACGCCGAGCTGGTCCTCGGTCATCTTCTTCAGCTCGGCACCGGCATCGCTGGCGAAGAGGGCCTTGAGGTGCGCGGCGTCACGGAACAGGTAGCCGGCGGTGACGATAGACCAGGCCGGAATCTGCTTGGAGATGTCCTGCGGGGCGATGTTGCCCATTTCGAGGTTGCCGCGCTGGATGGCGACAAGTTCGGTGCCCTGTTTGAACAGGTTGCCGCCGTAATAACCCTCGAAGGCAAAGTCGTCCTTGATGGCGTCGGCGAACATTTTCATCATCTCGGCCCGGATGTCCTGTTCCGAGAACACGGCCGAGAAACGCAGCTTCGGTTTGTCCTGCGCGAAGGCGGGAACGGCGGCCCCGGCCGCCAGTGCGCCGGCAGCGACCATGAACATGCGTCGGTTCATTTCAGCTTTCATGTCGATTTCCTCCCAGTGGTCTTCATGCGGTTATAGGCGTCATTGCCTTCATGCGGCGGCCTCGAAGTGGTTTGCCATGGCGCGGCGGTCGGCCTTGCGCCCGGTGAAGAGTTCGAACGCGCGGACGGCCTGGTAGATCGCCATGCCGATGCCCGGCAGCGTTCTGCAGCCGATCGCACGGGCAGCGCGCAACAGCTCTGTTTCGGTCGGAAAATAGATTATGTCGGCGACCCATTTTTCGGCTGTCAGAAGAGCCGCGTCGAATGGTGTTCCGGGGTATTTCGCCATGCCCACCGGGGTCGTGTTGACGATGCCGTTTGCCATGCGCACCGCTGCGGCGGGGTCCGGCCACGCCTCGACGCGACCGCCGAACAAGGCGCCCATGCGCGACGCCAGGTCCGAGGCGCGATCGGGTTGGCTGTCGACGACGAACAGCCGGCCAACGCCCATTTCCATCAACGCGTTGGCGACTGCGGCGCCCGCTCCGCCGGCGCCGAACATCGCGACACTGCCCATCGATGCGCCCGTCATCGCTTCGCGAAAACTCTGCGCGAAACCCCAGCCGTCGGTGTTGTGGCCTTCCTTGCGTCCGCCGGCGAACACGACCGTGTTCACCGCGCCTATCGCGCGCGCTTCCGGCGACAACGCATCCAGGACGGGAATAACAGCCTGTTTAAACGGATGAGTGACGTTGAGGCCCTGAAAGCCCGCAATTTGCGCCGCCGCGATCAAGTCGCCGATCGCCGCGTCCGGAAATCCGAGCCTGTCGAAATCAAGCAAAAGGTACGAATAGCCGATGCCAAGGCGCCGGGCTTCACGCTCGTGCATGCCGGGAGTGCGCGAGGACTGAATGCCGCGTCCGACAAGGCCAATTACGACCTTTTCGCTGTCGCCGCTGGCGGCACCCTTATGCTCGTCCGCAAGACGGCAAAGGAGGTCGACTAGGCTGTCGCCCATCTCCCGAGATTCCTCCCTGTGCGGGCCGCCTCCTGGCCCAAATGCGGCAATTCTTGGATCGCCCTTGTGTTCACGACAAACGCGCCGGTAAATAAGTCAGTCGCGATTTGCGAATGATGTACTAACTGGTTAGTTTAGTCAATTGCCGGCTGATGCCGGGGCGGGAACTCAAACTGCATGGCCGTTATCAAGAAAGAACGAAAGCCGAAGCCGGACGCGAGCACGACGCGTATCCAGGACCCTGAGGGCACGCGACGCAACATCCTGGAGATCGCCTCCAAGGAGTTTGCCCTGAACGGCTTATCGGGCGCGCGCATAGACGAGATTGCGGCGCGTACGCGCTTCAGCAAGCGCATGATCTACTACTACTTCGGCGACAAAGAAGGCCTCTACCTGCACGCGCTCGAGAACGCGTATCGCCAGGTGCGCGAGGGCGAGGCCCAACTCGATATCGAAGGTCTGCCCCCCGTAGCGGCACTGGCACGCCTAGTGGAGTTCACGTTCGACCACCATCACCGACACGAGGAATTCATCCGCATGGTGATGATCGAGAACATCCATCACGGCCAATATCTCGAACAATCGGATGCGATACGAGAGCTAAACGTGACTGCGATCGACCATATCTCTCGCATCTATTCACGCGGTGTCGAAGAGGGGGTCTTCCGGTCGGGACTCGACGCGGTCGAACTCCATTGGCAGGTAAGCGCGCTGTGTTTCTTCAACGTTTCCAACCGCGCCACCTTTTCGATGATCTTCGGACGCGATTTCGGCGCGCCGGCACAACTCGAGCGGCTCAAACGCAACAGCGTGGAGATGCTGTTGCGTTTTGTCGCGAAGGAAGCTCCCGCAGAACGCTGAGCGCACCGAAACTTGCGGTGCTGGCAGCGTTGCCTTAATTATGTACGAACTGGTTCGTTCATACCAGCCCGGGAGGAGGCGCGTTTGAAGACTTCGATCGCGACGGTGTCGATCGCCGGTGACCTGGCGGAGAAATTCGCGGCAATTTCCGCCGCGGGCTTCGACGGTGTTGAAATCTTCGAGAACGATTTCCTCGCCTTTGATGGCTCACCGCGCGACGTCGGCCGAATGGCTGGTGACACAGGTCTGACCATAACGCTCTTCCAGCCGTTCAGGGATTTCGAGGGGTTACCGGAGCCCCAGCGCAACCGCGCCTTTGATCGTGCCGAGCGCAAGTTCGACGTCATGCAGGAACTCGGCACCGACCTGATGCTGGTATGCTCGTCGGTGTCGCCGGTCTCGCTTGGCGGGATCGACCGAGCGGCCATGGACTTTCACGAGCTTGGCGAGCGCGCCGCCAAGCGCGGCCTGCGCGTCGGCTACGAGGCACTGGCCTGGGGGCGTCACGTCAACGATCATCGCGACGCGTGGGAAATCGTGCGCAGGACCGAGCACCCGAACATCGGGCTGGTTCTCGACTCTTTCCACACGCTAGCCCGCAGGATTGAACTCGGCTCCATCCGTTCGATACCCGCGGACAAGATCTTCATTGTCCAACTCGCCGACGCGCCGCTGATCGAAATGGACTTGCTCTATTGGAGCCGGCACTTCCGCAACATGCCAGGCGAAGGCGATCTGCCGGTGCGACAGTTCATGCAGGCGGTCGCGGCAACCGGTTATGACGGCTATCTCTCGCTCGAGATTTTCAACGACCAGTTCCGTGGCGGGTCGGCAAAGGCGATCTCCGTCGACGGACGGCGTTCGCTCGTATGGTTGATGGATCAGGTGCGGCGTGAAGAACCGGCACTCGACATGGCTATTCCGCCCATGCCCGACCGCATCGGGGTTGGAGGGGTCGAGTTCATCGAGTTCGCGGCCGATCGCCAGGACGCCGGGCAGCTTGGGTCGCTGTTGCGCATGCTCGGCTTTGTCGAGGCCGGTCGGCACGTCTCGAAGGACGTCACGCTCTACCGCCAGGGCGCGATCAATATTGTCATCAATACCGAGCGGCAGGGCTTCGCTCATTCTTCCTTTGTTGTCCATGGCACGTCGGCATACGCGATGGGTCTGAAGGTCGAGGACGCCGCCGCCACGGTTGCGCGCGCCGAGGCGCTGGGCGCGGAGATATTTCACCAGCGGGTCGGCCCTGGCGAGTTGTCGATCCCGGCGATCCGCGGCGTCGGCGGAGGGCTGATCTACTTCCTCGATGCCAAGACCGACCTGGCGAAGGTCTGGGACATAGAGTTTACGCCGGTCGTGCCGGCAAGTTCCGGCAGTGGCGTCGGCCTCACCCGCATCGATCATGTCGGGCAGACCATGGCACAGGAGGAGATGCCGAGCTGGCTGCTGTTCTATGTCTCGATCTTCAGGACGACCAAGACCCCCATGGTCGACATCGTCGATCCGGCCGGCCTCGTGCGTAGCCAGGTGATCGAAGGTCTGGACAAGCGCTTCCGACTCACGCTGAACGGCGCCGAAAGCCACCGCACGCTGGCTGGCCATTTCATCGCCGAAACTTTTGGTTCCGGCGTCCAGCATCTGGCACTCGCGACCGATGACATCTTTGCGACGGCGGCGAAGCTGCAGGCCGACGGCTTCGAACCGCTTCAGATATCGATGAACTACTACGACGACGTAGAAGCGCGCTTCGGCTTGGATCCGGAGGTTGCCGATCGGTTACGCTCAGCCAATATCCTTTATGACCGCGACGACAACGGCGAATTTTTCCAGCTCTATGCGCCGACATTCGGAGAGGGGTTCATTATCGAGTTCGTTGAACGGCGCGGCGCGTATGCAGGATATGGTGCGCCGAACGCACCATTCCGCATCGCCGCGCAAAAACGGTTGATGCGGCCCAAAGGAATGCCAAAGGTATGACCGGTATGGCCTTTGCTTGCATCAACGGCGCGACGATCCATTATCGGCATCGTCTCGCAGCAGGCAGGCCGACGGTCGTCTTCGCGAACTCGCTCGGCACGGATATGCGCATCTGGAACGAGGTCGAGCGAAGGCTCGCCGACGACTGTACGTTCGTTGCGTTTGACAAGCGCGGACACGGTCTGAGCGAACTGGGTGACGCGCCGCAAACAATCGAGACCCATGCGACGGACCTTGCAGGGCTGCTCGACCATCTTGGCGTAAGGCGCGCGGTGATCTGCGGGCTTTCGATCGGCGGCGTCATTGCGCAATGCCTTTACAAGACGCGGCCTGATTTGATCGAGGGGTTGATCCTTTGCGATACGGCAGCGAAGATCGGCACGGCCGAGATGTGGAACGGGCGCATCAACGCGACGCTGTCGAAGGGCATTGCGAGCTTTGCCGACGACGTGATGCAAAAATGGTTCACGCCGGATTTCCACAAGAATCGCAGCGAGGAACTGGCGGGGTATAAAACGATGCTGACGCGCCAGGATCCGGCCGGCTACGCTGCTGCCTGCGCGGCTATCCGCGACGCCGATTTCACCGCGACGACCGCCGCGATCAAAGTGCTGACACTCTGCATTGTCGGCGACCAGGACGGATCGACGCCGCCTGAACTGGTGGAAGCGCTGGCCCGCTCGATCCCCACCGCACGCTTCGAAGTCATCGCCGGTGCGGGCCACATCCCATGCGTCGAGCAGCCGGAAAGGCTCGCCGGGCTGATCCGTGGCTTCCTGAACGACGTGCGAAGAGAGCGCAAATGAGCAAGCATCAACACGGCGCCCGACACGTCGAAGGGACGGCGACGCGCCGTTCTGTCCTGGGTGACGCCCATGTGGACCGCGCAGAGGCGGCCAAGACCGAATTTGACATTCCTTTCCAGGAACTGATCACGGAGGCTGCATGGAGCCACGTCTGGTCGCGGCCGAACATCACCAAGCGCGAGCGTTCTATGATCACCATCGCGCTGCTCGCCGCGCTGAAGCAGGATGAAGAGGTTGCGATGCATATCCGCGCCAGCGTCAATACCGGGGCGACGCGCGACGACATACGCGAGGCGCTGCTGCATGTGGCAATCTATGCCGGGGTACCGGCGGCAAATCACGCGATGAAGATCGCCAGGAAGACGTTCGACGAAATGGACGCTCAAGCCGGTAAACCATGACCAACTCGCGCTTTCCCGCCAACCGCACGCCGGAAATCGGCGCCTTCTTTCAGCGCGACCGCAACTGGCATCCGCCGGCCTTCACGCCGGCCTACAAGACTTCCGTGCTGCGCTCGCCGCAACGGCCGCTTCTTTCCCTCGACAACACCCTGTCGGAGCTTACGGGGCCGGTCTTCGGCCACAATATTCTCAGTGAACTGGACAATGACCTCATACACAATTTTGCCGGGCCGGGTGAAAGCGCGATCGGACCGCGCATCCTCGTCTATGGCCGCGTACTCGATGAGCGCGGCATCGGCGTCGCCGGTGCGCTGCTGGAGGTATGGCAGGCCAACGCGGGAGGACGCTATCGACACAAGAAGGAAACCTATCTCGCGCCGCTCGATCCGAATTTCGGCGGCTGCGGCCGCACCATCACCGGCGAGGATGGCTCCTATTGTTTCCGCACGGTCCAGCCGGGGCCATATCCCTGGCCCAACGGACCCAACGACTGGCGTCCAGCTCACATCCATTTCTCGGTCTTCGGGCACGGCTTTGCGCAGCGCTTGATCACCCAGATGTATTTCGAGGGCGACCCGATGATCTGGAGGTGCCCGATCGTGCGGACCATCAACGACCGGCGCGCTGTTGAAGGCCTCACCGCCGCGCTCGACATGGAGGCAACGATACCGATGGATGCGCGGGCATACAAATTCGACATTGTACTGCGCGGCCGCCGCTCGACGCTGTTCGAGAATCGTATGGAGGGCGACTGATGGTCCAGGGTCTCAGCCGGCTGAAGGAAAGCGCCTCGCAAACCGCGGGACCCTACGTGCACATTGGGCTGACACCCAACTTTGCCGGCATCTCGGGCGTCTATGAACGCGACCTTGGCGCCACGATGGTCACCGACAAGACCGAGGGCGAGCGCATCAGGGTCAATATCCGGGTGATCGACGGCGCCGGCTCGCCGCTGAAAGACGCGCTTGTGGAGATCTGGCAGGCTGACGCCGCCGGCATCTACAATTCGCCCTCGGATCTGCGCGGCTCCGCCGACCCGAATTTTACCGGCTGGGGCCGGCTGCCCACCGACATGACGACGGGCGAATGCATGTTCGAGACCATCAAACCCGGTCGCGTGCCCTTTTTTGACGGCCGCAAGATGGCGCCGCATTTGACGGTCTGGATCGTCGCGCGCGGAATCAACATTGGCCTTCACACCCGCATGTATTTCAGCGACGAGGAAACGGCCAACGCCGAGGACCCAGTCCTGATGCGCATTGAGCAAAGGGAGCGCGTATCAACGCTGATCGCGCCGCGCGATGGCGACATCTATAAGTTCGACATTCATCTCCAGGGCTTCAACGAGACGGTCTTCTTCGACATATGATCACAGCATTCGACAATCCGCTCCTGTGCGGGCTTCTCGGTGATGAGAAGATGGCGACGCTGCTCGGCGTCGAGGTCGAACTTGCGACGATGTTGCAATTCGAGAAAGCGCTCGCCGACGTAGAAGGCGCTCTCGGCATCGTCCCGGCGGCTGCAGCAAGCGCAATCGGACGCGTCCTCGACAACTTCCGGCCGGATATTCCGGCCCTGAGGGCCGCAACGGCGCTCGACGGCGTCGTGGTGCCGGAACTCGTGCGGCAGATCAGGCAGGCTGTGGGAGAGCCGCATTCGGAGCATGTGCATTTCGGTGCGACTAGCCAGGACATGATCGACACGGCCATGATCCTGCGAATTCGCGCCTGTATCGATCTGTTGGAAGAACGGCTTTCGGCCCTGGTGGTTGCCTTCGCCGAACTCGGCCATCGGTTTGGTGATCGCTCGCTGATGGCTCGAACTCGAATGCAGGCAGCGATGCCGATTTCCGTAGCCGACCGCGTCACAAGCTGGCGCGAACCGCTCGTGCGCCACCACGAGAGACTTCAATCGCTGCGAAGATCGGTTCTCGTAATCCAGTTCGGCGGCGCCGTCGGGACACTCGATAAGTTCGCAGACAAGGGTGCCGCTGTCCGTGCCACAATGGCTCAGCGGCTGAGCCTCGGCGACTCGCCGCAGTGGCACAGTCAGCGCGATCGCGTCACCGAGCTCGCCAACTGGCTGTCGCTTGTGACGGGAAGCCTCGGCAAGTTCGGTCAGGACGTTGCGCTGATGGCGCAGGCAGGCGACGAGCTTCAACTGGCTGGCGGCGGTTCATCGTCCGCCATGGCGCACAAGCGCAATCCCATCGATGCCGAGATGCTGGTGACACTCGCCCGGTACAACGCAGTCCAATTGTCGGGAATGCATCATGCGCTGATCCATGAGCAAGAGCGTTCTGGTGCAGCCTGGTCGCTGGAATGGTTGGTCTTGCCGCAGATGCTCATGGCGGCTGGAGCATCGACCCGTGTCGCGGACAGGGCAGTCCGAACCATTGCGATGATCGGAGGCGAAGTGAGTTGATCTCAAGGCTCTTTCCGCTGCATCGAACGAGTGATGGCGGCGAGTTCATTTTGGTTCAGTGACGTCCAGTACATTAGCGATGAGCCCGATCCGGGCTTAGTAGGATGCGCCTGCCATTCTGAGGATCGCGAGTTTGGCCCTGGTGGATTGGCTTTTTGCAGCCGGAGCGGAAAGTACCAACCCCGCGCTCTGCCACAAGGCAATGGCCGGCAACACCCTATTGCCCGAGGATCTACGAAAGGAAGCAGATGATTTCTAAAGCGTCCCTTAATTTTTTGCTTCTCTAAGCTCCTGAGAGGTCCTGCACGAGGTCGCGTCATGCCTACCGATAGCCAGTTCATTCTCGAAAGGATCAGGCAGGGATGCGTGATGCTTTTCGAGGACGAGTTCGTCATCGATAGGCTGGTAAAGTATGTCGGCAATGGCAGGATACGCTGGCACGTCGAATTTCGTGGGCATCGCATCGAACTGACGACTGGCCAGATCAAGAAGCAGCCTACCTTCCGCAGGAAGATACTCGAACAGGCAGGTGTGCTGCCGCCCCAGCGTTCCGGGGCCGGCTACAGGCGATGGGCGCTCGATCTGAGAAAGAACGCCATCGAGCTTCCCTGGCGGGATAGACCGGTCGATGTTGATTTCGCCATCGACAGGCTCACCTGCCACGGGGATGGGCGCTGGACGGTTGAATACCAAGGCAAAGCAATCAAGTTCACGACCACTAAACTGCGCAGGCAGGTCAGTTTCCGCAAACGCATGCTGGCCAAGGCCAAGGTGCTGCCGCCGCAACTGGATCCGGTTACCTATCGGAATTGGGTGGAGTGGCTCATTCAAAACGCCACCGAGGCTGTGCCGCGGGCCGGCGATGCCTTGATGACGGAGAAAAGCTGGCTTGACGACCTGCCGGAACTGGCCGGCTGGCAACAGGAAGCACCGCCCCAAGCGACCAGCTAGGGCGGCAGTTTCCTGAGCAGCGATATGGTCTCGGCGTTTAACGGCGAAGACGAAGCGCCCACGGGGAGACTTTGTAGACTATTATCTGGAGACGCCGGTCGTTTCCAGCGCCTTACTCGGAGCGATACGCGCTCGCCTCTCGTTTGCACGCAAGGACCTACGAAGCTTTGGAATCTGGAGAGTTTTTCAGTCGGATGTGTATGCATTCGCCTTGGAGCCCGCCCAGCGCTTTAACCCGACGATTCATTGGTTTTAGGAGCTGGAGAGGTCGCCAGATACGAGGTCCGGTTATCACTCGGCCTGATTGGCGAATTGGCAAATGTCTGGATAGTGATCTGGCCGCTATGGTGGTCCAGTTTGCGGGAACGAATTGGCGACCTTGAGTTCGGCTGCCGGTTGAGGATCGGATCCGATACACCCGGTCGTCATCTAGCTGCACGCTGAGTTCAGTGGAACCCGCGGAGGACTATCGGGCAATCAGGACGTTGGAGGTAATACATTTTTCAAATGCGCTCTATACGCTTTCGCTATGGACCTGCCCCGCGTCGCGGGTCTCGTTTCAGGCATTGGTCGGACACGGGACACCGCCCCTGCATGAATGCCTGCTCACCCCGTCCCTGCCGACGAATCTCAAACCGCGGGTTTTGACGACCATCATCAATATCGACGACGGCACGTGTTCGCTTGATCTGCTTAAGCCAGCGGCTAAGTTCTTCGCGTTTACGCGCGGGCTGGCGCGAGCGAGGAGGCCGCCCCCGAGAGGTCGGCCTGGCGCGACGTCGCCAGCACCGCGGCCAATCGAGGGATCAACCGAAATGACGACACCTTCGAGCATCTTGAGGATGCGGGTGAAGTCAGAATCCGCCTAGTGGATCGAGCGCGCACATATTGCGTACGAGGGGTACAAGGGCAACGTCTCGGAAACGGGCGACATTTTGGCCAAGCGTGTCGATCTGCTGTTCACCCCAACCTACATCATTGCACCAGAAGACTACTTCACGGATCGCGCACGCGGGCTGCCATCATCGACGAGGCGCGGCTGCAGATATCAAAGCTCATCGACCAGATACTCACCGACTGGGGCGCCTTCACCGACGGACATGAAGCCTGGCGGGAGAGCGCGGAATTGGAACGTTTGAGGCTGGAGCTATTCGACGACTGTGAGTCTAGTCATATGGACGAGGTTGCTGGCATCGTCCGGTCGCTGACGCTGTAGTCGCGGTGACTCCCGGTTGGACTTGCCCTGTTTGAGCTAGAAAAGCCGACATTTGCCGTGAGTGCACAAGATCATCGTGCAGCTTTCGCCTGGACCTGTTCCGAGCTGGTCACGCGGTTCGTATAGCAAGCCTTGCGTTGCACTCAAGTCAGAGCCGTCGTGACGATCTGCGTTGTCGTCCACATATGCGATGCGATCGCCGTGCAGGCTCGTTTAACGTCGCGGGCAATCACGGCATCTGCGATGTCCCTATGCTCGCGCGCGACATCGCGTTCCGTTCGTGCCAGCGGCACTGACAATTGCCGGTAACGCTCGCTCTGGTCGTACAGTTGCGAGCGGATCCGAAGCAGCCAGCGATTGCCACAGCCTGAGACCAGCGCTCGGTGAAATTCGCGATGCGCCTTGACCCAGCGCTGATCCAGGACAGCGGCGTCACCAGGAATCGTATACGGCGTGTGGCTGAGGCGGTGAAGTGCGGCCACGATGTCAGTTTCCCATTCAAGCCCGCCTTTCTCGATCGCGAGCTTGAGGCACTCCTGCTCGATGCGGACCCGCGCATCAGTCAATTCGGCGAGATCTTCCGGTGACACATCTGAGACCGTGTATCCCCGCTGCGCTCTTGCGTCGACAAGGCCCTCAGCCGAAAGTTTCGATAGCGCTTCGCGGACGGCGCCCAAGCTCACATCATACTTCTGAACGAGAGCCTGGATATTGATCTTTGAGCCCGGCAGCATGCGGCACGAAATGATATCGTGACGAAGCTGCTCGTAGACGTCGTTTGCAATGGTGCGGGCTACGGGATCCATTTTTAATGTCGCTTGTTTAGCCGCGGAAGTGATGCATTAGGCATGCCGCCGCTTTCTGGCTGACTTGAGTCGTATGTCAAAGCTGCAGGAATCATTCCGCCGTCCACCCGCCATCGACTTTTATGGAGGTGCCCGTCATCAATGCAGCGGCGTCCGAACCCAGAAAGACAACGGCACCCATGAGATCCTCGACTCGCCCCAGACGGCCAAGCTTGATTTTGGACAATACCTCATTTCGAAAAGCTTCGCTCTCGAAGTAAGGAGCGGTCATCGGCGTCTCGATGAAGGTGGGGGCAATACTATTGACCCGGATACCTTGCGGCGCGAGTTCGACAGCCATTGCCTTCACCAGCCCCTCCACCGCATGCTTGGACGCGCAATAAAGCGTCCGCGCTGCCATCGCCACGTGACCCATCTGCGAAGTAGTGAAGATGATCGAGCCCCGGATCCGCTCCGCCAGCATTTTACGCACAACCGCCTGCGCGGAGAAATAGGCAGCCCTGACATTGAGGTCGAGGACGACGTCATAGTCCTCCTCGGTCACCTCGACCATCAGTTTAGGCCGATTGGTTCCCGCGTTGATCACCGCGATGTCGAAAGCCGGCTGTTTCGCGATCAGTTCGCGGGTTCCGGAAATGTCGGTCACGTCCAGAACGAACGCCACTGCTTTGCCGCCACGATCTCTTAGCGCCATCGCGGCATCCTCTACCTCGCTTCTGGTTCGCGCGGCCAGGACTGTTTCGGCTCCCGCTTCCGAAAGCGCCGTAGCCAAGGCCAATCCAATCCCTCGCCCCGCGCCCGTCACCAGCGCGCGGCGCCCGTCCAGCCGGAACGATGGCGCCTTCGGCAGCGTAACGGGCGACGGGTTCATTCCGCCGCCTCGGCATAGGGAACGTTGCGCGCACCGTAGCGCCGCAATCTCACATTGGCCTGCTCGGCATGACCGAGGAAACCCTCGAGGACACAGAGCCGGGAGCAGTATTCGCCGATCATCACCGAAGCTTCGTCGGTGAGAACCTTCTGGTAGGTGCAGGTTTTCAGGAATTTGCCGACCCAGAGCCCGCCCGTGAAACGCGCCGTTCCCAAAGTCGGAAGCGTATGGTTGGTGCCGATCACCTTGTCGCCATAAGCGACATTCGTCCTTGGCCCGAGAAAAAGCGCTCCATAGTTGGTCATGCGGCGGAGGAAGTAATCCGGGTCTCGCGTCATGACCTGCACATGCTCGGAGGCGATGCGGTCCGCCTCGCTCACCATTTCCTCATCGGTGTCGCAAACGATCACTTGGCCGTAGTCGCCCCAGGCCTGTTTCGCGATTGGTGCGGTCGGCAGAATACCGAGAAGCCGCTCGACCTCGGCCATCGTCTGCGTCGCGAGTTGCTCGGATGTCGTCAGCAGGATCGCCGGCGAGTTCGGCCCATGCTCGGCCTGTCCGAGCAGGTCCGTGGCGCAGAGCTCGGCATCGGCCGTCTCGTCCGCGATCACCAGCGTTTCGGTCGGGCCTGCAAGCAGATCGATGCCGACACGGCCGAAGAGTTGCCGCTTGGCTTCGGCGACATAGGCGTTTCCCGGGCCGACTAGAAAATCGACCGGCGCGATCGTCGCCGTGCCGATCGCCATCGCGGCCACCGCCTGAATGCCGCCCAAGACATATATCTCGTCGGCTCCCGCCAGCGCCATGGCTGCTATTACCGCTGGGGCTGGTTTGCCCTGGAACGGAGGCGTCATGGCGATTACCCGCTTTACGCCGGCCACTTTGGCGGTGACGATTCCCATGTGAGCGGATGCCACAAGCGGATATTTGCCGCCCGGCACGTAGCAGCCCACCGAATTCATGGGAATATTGCGATGGCCGAGCACCACGCCGGGCAATGTCTCAACCTCGACATCCTGAAGCGCGGCCTTCTGGACTTCGGCGAAGCGACGGATCTGTGTCTGCGCGAATTGGATGTCGTCCAGTTGCCGGCGCGACAGCGAGGCGAGGCACGCGTCGATTTCATCCTTCGACAGACGAAAAGATGGCGGCGACCACCGATCAAAGGTCTCGGACAGTTCCCGCAACGCCGCATCGCCACGGGCTTCAACATCGGTGAGAACACGTTCGACGGTGCCGCGGACAGCGCTGGCATCGGTCGACTTGGCTTCCGCGGATCGACCCGACTTCAGTATCCTGATCATGCAATTTCCCTCATTCTGTGTTCTTCCGCCGAAGCCTTCGAAAAGCGTTCCGCCCTACTCCGCCTCGTAGTTGCGAGCGAAGTCGTCGGGCGGAGTCGGCCCCCAGATGTAAAATGAATCTTCCGGGTCGTGGTCCTGGGATTCCCAATCCACTTCGGCCGGGATGTAGTCTATGTCGCACGAGTATTCCGCATAGCTGCCCCAGGGATCGCGGATGTAGTGGAAGAAGTTCGAGCCCAGCACATGCCGCCCCAGTCCCCAGCCGCGTGAAAAACCCTTGTCGGCCATCTGCATTGCGCCCAGGCCGACCTGGTCGATCAGCGGCACGTCCCAACTGGTATGGTGCAAGCCGGGAGCCGACGACTTGACGAAGGCGAGCATGTGGTGGTCGCTGCCATGGCGGCCGTGCAGGAACGCGATGTTGTCTCCCGAGCGGTCGGACAACCCCATGCCTAAAACGCCGGTGTAGAAGTCGATCGCTTTCTGAACATCGCGGGTAAAGATCAGGATGTGCGCGAGCCGCGTCGGGCGAACCTTCGTCGCCTTGCTGCGCAGCGGCGCGCCGACGATGCCCGCAGGAGTGGATACATGCCCTCCCTGCATCTTGAAATCCGGCGACGTCTTCGCGGTCACGACCAACTCGATTAAATTGCCGTCATGGTCGCGGAACCACAATCCGTTGGATTCAAAGCCCTTGGGCGGAGACAATAGCTCCATCCCTTTAGACTCCAGATGCAGTTTGAAACGCTGGAAATCGGCGTCGAAGACGCCGAAGGACAGATGCTGCAACTGCTTGCGCGAGCCCTCGACAAAGAAACCCCAGTCATGATCGACCCCCTCTGTGCGCACGGCATAGCCGGAGCGGTGGTTGACAACGTCGAGGCCGAAAGCCTGATGGAAGCGCTCGGCCTCCTTAAGGTCGGGCACTGCCAAAACGAAATGGTTGACGGAATGGATGCCGAGGATGCCCTCGCCTCTTGCTTCGAGCTGCCGCTTGCGAATAGCCGTCATCGTCGTCCTCCACAGGGTGCCAACGTCCTCACATCCGCTGGACACCAGAGATCATTATGAAAAATATATTTTCAAGTCAATAATGCGATCTAATTACTTTGGCAGTGGTGTTGGCTGATACGCGAGGAGACGCCACTGTTTTCCGCGCTTGCCCCACACCGCCATGCAAGAATTGTTGATCTCCCGGACCGCGGTCCCAACGGTCGCCTTCGCGCTCATGGTTCCGGCGACGACGGCGCAGCTCTCGCACACGATGACGCGTTCGCTGCTGTGATGGATTTCGTGGTAGACGAAGAACCGGCTGGCGACCTTCTTCAGATAAGCCACCTTGTCGTCTCGTTCTCCGAACGAGTGCGTATAGACCAAGTCGTCGTCGAGAAGATCCTCGAGCACCGCGACATCGGACGCCAGCATCGCCGAATAGCGTTTCTGCTCGAGGATCTCGATGAGGCGGCGGACCTCGTCGGCAAGGCCTGCTTCGGGGAAATCCATGGTTGTCCTCGCAGTTTCAGGCAGTGATCAGCGGCGCGAACGGCACGAAATGCTCCGTCCAGAGGCGGGGCGGCAACGCACCCCAGCGGTTCACGACCTTGGGATTCGATAGGTTTTCGCCCGGATCGGCAATTCTTGCCTGATGGTTCTCATCTTCGATGACCTCCATTTCGGCGATACATTCCACCAGAAACCCGGATCGATCGATGTAATAGGCGAACAGATTGTCCCCGGCACCGTGGCGCCCCGGTCCCCAGACGAGAAAGCGCCCCTGCGCATCAAGCGTATCGCCCAGCCGCTTGAAATCGTCGAAGCTGGCGAATTCCCAACTGAAGTGGTGCAATCCGCTTGGTCCTTTTACGGTCGCTACCGTGTGGTGGCGGTTGTCGGCCGCGCGCATCCAGACGATTTCATGGCCAGTTGTCCTCTCGGACTGTCGAAGCCCCAGCACGGTCTCGAGCTCGTTGCTGATCGCTTCCGAGTCCCTGCTCGACAGGTTTACGTGGTCGAGGCAGCGCGGACGGATGCCCGGGCCTGTATGGCGGACCGGCTGCGTCAGCGGTATCGGGGTATGGACTTCAAAGATGTGGCCTTCGCTTGTCGCGAAAGTCACCGAGCGGTCGATGCACGGCAGGGAAGGACGTTCGGAGAGAACCGTGAGGCCGGCCTGCTCGGCGCGATGTCGCACCGTCGCGACGGCGTCGGCATTATGCGCCTGCAGTCCGATGGATCGGACGCTGTCGCTGTTGCTGGCGTACAGGATCAGTTCGGCATGACGCCGGTTCGAGCTCAGCAATGCGCGGCCTTTCTCCCGTTCGACAACGCGGAGCCCGGCGACTGTGCACGCGTCCTCTATCGCAATGTCGATGTCCGCAACGTTGAGGGCGACATATCCCAACCGCTGAACCATCGGTCTCACCGGACCCTCCCGAGATGCGATTTTTTCGGCCGTCAACTGGATCACTTGACGATGCCGATCTTGGTCCTGTCCGTCGTCACGGCGACCGCGACCAGGATGATGATGCCGAAGGCGACGTCCTGCGCAGCACCCGGCAGGCCCGCAATCGTCGCCCCAACGCGGACCATCACTGCCGTGAGTCCGCCTATCAGGCTCGCGGAGAGGCCGCCGACTCCGCCCGAGATCGCAGTGCCGCCCGCTACCACGCCTACCAGTGCGGGCAGCAGCAGGTTGCTTGCCATCGTCGGCGCGCTGTAGAGGGTCTGCGATAGAAGCATTATCCCTCCAAGAGCGGCGCACACCGACGAAATCGCGAAAGCACAGCCCCGGATCAGATCACGCCGGATGCCCGACATATAGGCAGCCAGCTCGCTCGCTCCGAAGGCATAGATATCTCGGCCAACGCGGGTGAGCCGCAGCAAAAGGGCGAGGAAGACCCACACTGCGACAACTGTGATGAAGGCGTTGGGCACGCCATGCGTTCTGCCGCCGAGGAAGTCGAGCGGCGCAATTCCGGGACCCAGGCCCACGGTCGAGGCATTGCTGAGATAGAGAGCCAAGCCCGAAAACAGGCCAAGCGTTCCAAGGGTCATAACGAACGAAGGAATCTGAAGCCGTCCGATCAGCCATCCCTGGGCAGCCCCGATCGCTCCCGCCGCGAGGAGCACGATCGGCACGGCGGCCGAGCCGAATTCAGGGACAAGCAGCGCCACGACCACCGCTGAAAACGACGCCATGGCGGCGGCAGACAGATCGATGCAGCCGAGAAGCACTGGAAGCGTGCAGCCGATAACCAGGATCAGCAATGGGGCCGCGTCGAAGAGCAACGCATTGACCGCGCGCCATTTGAGAATGCCAGGCGCGATCCAGACCACGGTTGCAAACACCAGAACAAGGACCAGGGCCGGCCCGCACGCTCGCAGCAGGTCGTCCGCGGATCGGATCGATGGGAACATTCGGGCAAGTGTGCGGGTCATGACAGGTTCCGATGAGGCAGCGAGGTCAAGTCTCGATAGCGATGATCGTGGCGCGTGCTCATACCATCGCCCTCACGATGTCTTCCTCTGACGGCCGTTTGGTCTGGACGTCGTCGAAGCGCTGGCTGACCCTGCCGTCTCGCAGCACCAGGATCGTATCGGAGAGTGTCACCATCTCATCCAGCGTATCGCCCACGAAAACGATCGACAGGCCATCCTCGGCCAGTTGACGGATCGCGTTGAAAAGATCGGCGCGCGCGCCGGGATCGAGACCGCGTGTCGGATGATCGAGCACCAGCAGCCGCAGCGAGCGACCGAGAAGCCATTTGCTGAGCACCGCTTTCTGCTGATTTCCGCCGGAGAGCTGGTCGATGCGGTGGTCGAGCGACGGCGTTTTGATTTTGAGCCGCTCGACCCAATTCGCCGCCTGTCGCCGCTCGCGCCGCTTCGACAGCACGAGCCCGCCATAGCCGTAATCGGACCCGAAGGTAACGGTCATGTTCTCGCAAACACTCATCCCCTTCATCATGGCCTCCGTCTTCCGCTCGGCGGGGACGTAGCCTATGCCGAGGCCCACCGCGCCGCTCGGGCAGCTCATGCGCACCGGCCGGCCCTCATAGTCGATCTCGCCGCCATAACGCTCTTCCACGCCGAAAATCGCCCGGCAGACCGCTTCCGCCCCGGATCCCTGGACGCCGATCAAGCCGACGATCTCCCCGGGCGCGACGTTGAACGTCACGTCCGCAACCTTGCCCGGCACCGTCAGGTCGCGGACTTCCAGTCGCTTTGGCACGCTCTTGTCGGGGGGATTGCTCCGCGGCAGGACCGAACCCGCGCGCTGGCGTCCAACCATCAGCTCATAGAGTTCGTCAGGATCAGTCTCGCCTTTCGTTCTTTCGGCGACATTGCGTCCGTCGGAGAGCACATAGACCCGGTCGGAGATTGCGAGCACTTCGTCCATGCGATGCGAGATGAACACAACCGACGAACGGGCCCTGAGCCGCCGCACCTGCCGGAACAGCGCCTGGATCTCGGTCGGCGTCAGCACCGATGTCGGCTCGTCGAACAGGACAACGAGATGGCCCTCCACCAATTCCTCAAGCGACAGCACTTTGGCGAGTTCGACCATCTGGCGCTGCGCGAAGGTCAGCTGATCGACGGGCGTGTCCGGAGCAACGTCCAGTTCGACCTTGTCCAGTTGGACACGGGCCGCATCGTTCATCTGGCCGCGCCGATAGAATCCGAAGCGGCTGAAGTCCGTCGGCTTGTCGATGAAAAGGTTCTCGGCAACGGTGAGATTACCGATCAGCGACTGCTCCTGATGGACCAGGCCTATGCCCGCTCGCGCCGCCTCGAGCGGAGAGCCGAAGCGCACCAGCGAGCCTCGCAGACGCATTTCCCCGGCGCTTGGTTGATGGAGGCCGCCGACAATCTTCATCAATGTCGACTTGCCCGATCCGTTCTGGCCGATCAGGCCGAGAACTTCGTGCTCGCGCAGCTCCATATCGATCTCATCGAGGGCAACCACGCCGGGAAAGCGCTTGGACACGTTTTGCAGGGACAGGAGTGCGCTCATTTTACCACTCTGGTCTTGCGTCGCAGGTGCCAGGTGGATGCGGTAACCGCGACAACGATCACCACGCCCTCGATGGCTTTTTGCAGCAGGGGATTCGTTCCCGTCTGCACAAGGCCGTTTCGTAAGACGACGAGAACCAGGACGCCGATAAGCGAGTGCATGACGCCGCCACGGCCGCCGGACAGCAGCGTGCCACCAATCACACAAGCGGCGATTCCAGGAAAAAGCAGCCCCTCTCCGGCGAGCGGATTGCCGACGCCGATTTGCGCCGCGGTCAAAATTCCGGCCAGGCCCGTCAGGCCTCCGCAGATGGCGAAGGCGCAGACCTTGTAGAGGTGCACATTCACGCCCGCCAAACGGACGAGGGCCTCGTCGGCGCCGATGGCAAAGCCGATACGGCCAAGCTTTGTGCGCCGCTCGACAACGAAGGCGAGGAACGCGAACGCCACAGCCAGATATACGAGCGCGCTGAGGCCGAAATGTTTGTGCAGGGCCAGCCCGACAAAGCCGCTGTCGAGGATTTGCGGCTGCCTCGAGGGAAAGAGCAACGCAGCCAGGCCAAGCGTAATCAGCCACATGGCGAGCGTGACGATAAGCGACGGCATCCGCAGGTAGGCATACAAAATTCCGTTGAGGACGCCGACGGCCAGCCCCGCGGCCAGCGCGACCAGGATCGCGCCCGCACCAAGATCGTGGGCCGTGACGCTGTTCGCGATGAGGATCGAAAGCAGGATGTTGGCAAGCGAGGCCACCCCTTCACTCGACAAATCAATCGAGCCCTGCACCAGCACAAAAGTCATCCCGATCGCAACGACGGCAGGGACCGCCGCCGACTCCAGGATCGCCTGCAGATTGGCCCCCGAAAGGAAATTCGGGGTTAGACTGGTGAACACCGCCACCATTGCCAGGAGCGACAAGATGGGGCCGGCGGACTTCAAGACACCGATTCCCGCCTGGCCAGATCGCTGCCGGGCTCCGGCTTCCCGGCGGCGCGGGGAAGCCATTGCGCTGGCGTCCTGGGCGTGTAATTTCGCCTGGGTCATGTCGCGGTTCAGTTCACACCGACCGGGATCTGACCCTTTGACCGAGCCCAGATATTCTTCTTGAGCGCGTCGTAGGAGAAGTCGGCTGGATTCGGCTGGGCCGAGAGCATCGCATCGACATTGTCCTTGGTCGCAAGCGTTTGCTCCAGGTAGAAATCGCGCTGCGCCTGCTCCAGGTCAGCGATCTTGAAGTCTCCCGAGGCGACCGCGTAGGCAAGTGCTGCCGCGACCGCTCCGTGCAGCTGCGAGCTGATCCGCATGCTCGACAGCATCTCGCCGGACTTGATCAGCTTCAGCACGTCGCTCGATCCGTCCGAGCCGGTGACGGGAACCTTGCCTGCCAGGCCCTTTTCGCGCAACGCTGCGACCGCGCCGAGCGCCATGCCGTCATTTTGCGCGAAGACTCCCTTCAACTGCTCCCCGTAACGCGCAATCCACGTGCGGGTGATGTTTTGACCTTCGGTCTGTCCCCAATTGCCGATCTGCGTGTCGAGGATCGTCATGCCCGGGCATTCCGACACCGCCTTCAAAAGGCCGATCTCTCGCTGCTTCGACGGCGGATTGTCCGGCGTTCCCTTGAGAACCGCGATGCCACCCTTGCCACCGATCGCCTTGCACAGCGCCATGCCGTTCTGGTAGCCGGAATCGACACCGTCGAAAGAGATGTTGGCGATCCAGGCATCGGGTGCCGTGTCCCAGGGATGGATCTCCTCAGGACGGTTCCACATCGTCGTCATGAAGGCGCCCCCGGCTTCCGCCCGCTCGACGAAGGCCTTGGTGAAGGCCGTGGAGTCCGGAAACCAGGCGAAGGCGCAGCCTTCGCAGCCGGCGGCAAGTATTGCCCCCAGCTGCTGCATGTGTTTCTGGCCGTCGAACCCGCTCTCGTAAACCTCAAGTTTGGCACCGACCGAGTTCGCCACCTGCTGGGCGCCCCAGATAACTTCCTGCCAATACTCGCTGCTGGTCGTTCCGACCGCCAGATAGATGGTCTTCGGCTTCTCCTGGGCGGCCGCGCTGTCGCCGGCCAAGGGACCGATCATTGCCACGGCAATTGCCACAGCAGCCGCTACCGCGGCTGAAATCCTTTTCAGCAGTGTCACTTCATCCTCCCGATGATCGTGTTCCGTCCGAGGCCCGTGTTCCACGGTCCATGCAAAGCGACACTCCATCAAAAAATCTATTTTGTAAAGACTAATAAATTATCTAGTGATAAAAGTGATGACTTTCTCGCTGCAGGCTGTGGAGGATCGGTTATGGAAACGGGAGAAACTGTGCTCGTCACGGGCGCGGCAGGCCGGACAGGCAAAGCCGTCATCGCGGCGCTTGCCGAACGCGGAGCGCGGGTTCGCGCGATGACTCGCTCGCGAGCGGGCGAGGACGAGCTTCACGCAGCAGGCGCGCATGAGATCGTGCTGGCCGATCTCGGGGATCGATCCTCGCTGGAGGACGCGGTCTCAGGTGTTGCCAGGCTCTATCATATCGGACCACGTTTCAACGACTGCGAGGTGGCGTTCGGGGCCAACATCATAGCGGTCGCCCGCAACGCCGGTCTGAGGCATTTCGTCCTGCATTCGGTCTTTCACGCGCAATGCCGGACCATGATCCACCATCGGCAGAAGCTTGACCTGGAAGAGATGCTGATCGAATCCGGCCTTCCCTACACCATCCTCCAGCCTGCGATGTACATGCAAAACATCGCCCTCGAATGGGCAAGGATTGAAGCCGAAGGCATCTATGAACGCCCCTATCGGACGGATCTTTCGATGGCGATGATAGACCTTGCCGATCTGGCCGACGCGGCGGCAACCGTCCTCACCAGCGCGCGCTACGTCGGAGGGGCGTACGAGCTGGTCGGCCGAGAGCCGCTATCCCACGCTGGCATGGCGAAGATCCTGAGTGGACTCCTGGGCAAGCCGATACGCGCCGCGCGCTACGCGCCGGCGGAATGGCGACGTCGAAATGCTGGCCGGTTTCCCGACGACTACCTTCGGATCTACGAGGCGATGTGCCGGCACTATGACCGCTTCGGCCTGCCGGGCGGCAATCCGGCGGTGGCATCGATGATCCTCGGCCGGGAGCCTGCCAGCTTCGAGGACTTTGCCCGGCGTTTCGTAGCCGAACGGAAGGCAAGTTAGAGAGGGACGAAAATGCCGGCGGCGTTGCCTTCCGGCGTCAGTGTGTCAGGCTGTCGCTAGACTGACACCCGCCTCCGCCAGCATCTTGCGCGATGTGTCTCCCGACCGTATTCCGGCATCCCTCGCCGACAGCGCATCCGCCTCGAGCGAGAAGACCTCCGGCCCGATGTGGCGAAGGTTACCCTTGCCGGCAACGATCTTGATGATCTCCACGACGTCGAACTCGCCTTCTCCCGGAAAATTCCGGTAGTTGATCGTGTCGTCAAAGAGCGACTTCCCCACCTGCCGCCGCACGCCGTCATCGATCTGCATGCCGGCCAGATGCTTGCCTGGCAGGCGCTTGAGCAGATCGAGCTCATAGGCGCCCTTGGAGAAGTGCCATACATCGACAAGGATGCCTGCATTGGACGGATTTACGCCGCTGACGATCGCCCAGGCATCGGAGAGGTTGGGCATTCCCCAGAATGGCATGAATTCGAGATCGATCCAGTATCCCTGCGCATGGGCGCGCTCACACAGGCGCCCGAATCCATCGACCAGCCGGGAAAGCTCGACCGTTCCCTTGTCATAACCCGCAACTGCCAGGATCGACGTCAAACCGAGCTTCTCGCACATACGAAACGAGTGATCGGTGCTGACGTCGAAGCGTGCGCGCAGCTCCGGCGAACATTCCGCGGGGACACGGATGGGCGCCCAGTCGGTCAGCGAATCCAGATAGCGCAGCGGAGCTCCTGCATCGGCGGCCATCGCTTTCATGTCCGACGGGGTGAGCCCAGACTCCAGCCCATCGAGATAGGTTTCGGGCGCGATGGCAAGAGCTGTAAAGCCGCCGGCCTTCGCGGCCTCCACATGCCCCCGAAACCCGTGAATGCGGGCCGAGGCAGGCCAAAAAACGAAATCGATAGATGGCAACATCAGAAATCCCTCCCTTGTCTTGTCGCAGCGCCGCACGCACACCGACCGGCAAAGGCGACACGCCGCGTCGGCCGATGCCGTGATGAACAGCCCGATGATCGGGCTCAACGCCGATGTTTCGATGTGCGGCCGGCGTCAGGCGGCGGCCGCAGCGCCGAAACGATGTGGAATCCCCGCCTTGTCGAAGACATTGGCGAGTGCAACCCGGCTCCGATTGCCGATCTCCTCGGCCGACAGCGTGTCGTAGAGACCGGAGAAGGTCTCGGGCCCGTAGCGGTTGAGCCCGCCGATGCGGCGAAGCTGCTGGAGCAGTTCGACCACGGGGAATCCGCCCGTGCCGGCATCCACGCGGTGGAAGATGCAATCGTCGAGCAGCGACAGGCCGGGCTTCAGCTTGGCGGATGCATCGGCGATCTGCACGGTGGAGATCTTGTCGCCGGGGATGGTGTCAAGCAGCGCCGGATCCGGTTTTCCGCGCAGATAGTGCCAGAAGTCGAAGACAAGGCCGCTGTTGTCGCGATCTGCGGTCTTGATGATCTTCCAGGCGGTCTCAAGATCAGGAAGGCCCCAGAATGGGATGAATTCGAGGTCGCAGCGCCAGCCCAGGCCGGCAGCCCTGTCGCAGGTCCTGGCAAAGCCGTCGACCAGTTGATCGATCGACACCTGGCTCTTTGGACAGGTGACGATGCAACTCATGGAGTCGACCTGAAGCGCCTCGCCGATGCGGAAAAAGTCGTCTTCGTCGAAACCGAAGAAGCCGACCGAAAACGCGGCCGGATCGAGATTGTCAGGCAACCAGTGCGTCGCCCAGCGCGCATAGGGATCGAGCTGCGTCAGCTTCACCCCTTCGTCATCCGCCATAAGCAGCATGTCCTTGGTGGTGATCCCGTCGGCAAGCCAGCGGCAATAGTGCCATGGCGTGATAGAGATGGCTTCGCAGCCCGCCAGCCTCGAGGCGCGCAACTGCTCCCTCAGCGGCAGCGACCGCACCGTTCCTACCCACATTATCGTCGACGACTTGTCCATACTCTCCTCCTTGTCGCAGCCAGGCACGAAGCCTGTGGCGCCTCAAAAACCTTCGAATACAATCTTGCCGTTCACGGAACCGGCCTCGATATCCCGATGCGCCTGGATCAGCGCGTTCGCCGACGCCGGCCCCATGCGTTTGGCCAGCGTGGTTCGCACGTGCCCGGCGTCGACCAACTGCGCCAGCTTGCGCAGAATTGCGCCCTGTTCGGCCATGTCCGGACGCTGAAAAACCGACCGCGCCATCATTGAATGCATATGCAAGGTGATGCATTTGGTTTTCAACGTCGTGAGTGGAAAAGGATGGGGATCGTCGAGCACTCCGATCGATCCGAACGGCTGAACAAGATCCACGAACTGACCCTGATGCCGAGGCGTCTGGGCGAGTGCCATCAGGAGATCCACGCCCTTGAAGCCAAGAGCTTCCACCTGCGGCTTCAACGGCTGGCGGTGGTCGATCACGTGCATTGCGCCAAGCTCCCGGCACCAGTCGACCGTTTCCGGCCGGGACGCCGTTGCAATCACAGTCAAATCGGTCAAAGCGCGCGCCAGCTGGATCGCCATGGAGCCGGTTCCGCCGGCGCCGCCGATAACCAACAAGACACGCTCGTCGGAAGCCGGCCTTTGAAGAGCGCCAAGCCTGTCGAACAGGAGTTCCCAGCTTGCCAGCGTCGTCAACGGCAAGGCCGCCGCTTGCGCGAAGTCGAGGCTCTCCGGCATCCGCGCGACGATCCGCTCGTCCACCAGCTGGTATTCGGCGTAGCTGCCCTGGCGAACCACCGAGCCTGCATAGAACACGGCATCGCCGGCCTTAAAGTTCATCACCTTTGGCCCTGCCGCAACAACCACGCCGGCGGCGTCGTAGCCGGGTACCTTCAGCGCTCCCCCCGGATGGACCGTGCGCCTCAGCTTCGCGTCGAGCGGATTGACCGAAATGGCTCTTATTTCGACCAGCAAATCGCGATCCTGCAGGTCACCCGGCCGGGAAAGTTCGACATCAACGAGCGCGTCAGGGGCATCGACAGGCCCTGCCCTGGTAAATCCGATTGCCTTCATCCGACTGCCCCCTAGAACAAACTGCGGATCGAGCCGCCATCGACGCCCCAAACCGACGATGTGACGAAGGAAGCGCGCTCCGAAGCGAGGAAGACGATGATGTCCGCCACCTCCTCCGGTTCGCCCATGCGTTCAAGCGGCAGCTGCCGCAGCTTCATTTCGTGGTCGACCGCCTGGCGCGGCGGCATGCCGTGAACTTCCGACAGCGTATCCGCAAAGCCGCCCGGTCTGGACCAGAGTGGGCTCCAGACGGGCCCCGGCGCGACCGCATTGACCCGAACGTGGGGAGCCTCGGCGCGGGCCAGACTTTTGGTGACACTCACCAGCGCGGTCTTCAGGGCGGCATAGTCGGCAGGAATGGTCTCCGGTTGGCGCGCGAGATCCGATGTGTTGTTGACGATCGAGCCGCGGCTTTCGCGCAAGCGCGGCAGCAGCGCGCGCGTCATGCGGATATTGCTGAGAAAATTGACATCGAATGTGCGCTGCCAATGAGCGTCCGTCAGGCTATCGAAGGGTTGTGCGTCGACGATACCGACGTTGTTGACCAGAACATCCAGTTTGCCATTTTCGCCCGAAAATACGTCGGCGATGCCCTTTTCGACACCTTGCGCCGTGGATAGATCGGCGACTGCGATGGTGACGCTCACACCTGCCGCCGAGGCTGACGCTTCTGTCTCCCGCAGACCCGCTGCATCTATGTCGATGAGCCGCAGGTGTGCCCCTTCCCGCGCGAACGCGAGCGCCGTTGCCCGGCCTATGCCGCTTGCCGCACCCGTCACGAGCACGGTCTTTCCTTGCAATCCAGTATCCATGTGTCCCTCGAGGAATGGTTGGTCCGCGCTGCGCCTCGACGCAGCGGAACGCCGGCTGTGCTGCTGTTGTCGAGCGCTTCCAGGATCTCCCCGTCAGGCCGCCTTGCCCGTCATGCCTTCGGTGCGAACTTCGTCGCAAACCGGATTGACCAGTCTTCCAAGGCCCTCGATCGAGACCTCGCACCTGTCGCCATCCTTCATTAGCAAACGCGGGTTGCGTGCCCATCCGATGCCGGCAGGGGTGCCACTGACGATCAGATCGCCAGGTTCGAGAGTGATCGCCTCGCTGATCGTCTCGATGAGCGTCGCGACGTCGAAAAGCATGTCGTCCGTGTTCGCCGATTGGACGGTCGCACCGTTAAGGCGCGTCTCGAGCCTTAGTCCCTTGCCGCCGGCCGGCACTTCATCAGCCGTCACCAGTGCGGGTCCGAAACCGCCCGTGGAATCAAAGTTCTTGCCGACAGTCCATTGCGGCGACTTGAACTGATACTCACGGACCGACCCTTCGTTGAAGATCGAATAGCCGACCACATGGTCATGGGCTCGCGCCTTCGGGATGTGACGGCCGCCCCGCCCTATCACAACCACCATCTCGCCTTCGAAATCCAGGCTCGTCGAGGCAAGCGGCCGCACGATCGGCTGATTGTGGCCCACCAGCGTCGTGGCGAAGCGCGCGAACAGCGTTGGGTAGTCCGGCTGCTCATATGGCGACTCCTTGGTGTGATCGGCATAGTTCAGCCCAACACAGATGATCTTCGGCGGCCGCGCCAGCGGCGGAAGAAAGGTGACGGCATCAGGATCGAATTCAGGGCCGTCGGCGAGCTGACGGCCGACGCGCAGCAATTCCTCCGGGCCGGCAGCTATCAGCTGTCCAAGGTCAACTGTGTGGCCGCTGCTACCGGCGGTCAAGCCGCGCAGCTGCCCTGCCCGTTCCACGCCCAACCCGCGTTGACCGCCAAATTCGAAGCTCACGAAGCGCATTCTTCCTCACTCACAATGTGTCGTTAGGGTGGAACGAGGATTTTCCAAAAAATAAGATATGTCAACAAAAAATCTATTTTTCTGTTGACCGTCTGATCAACCCAGGCATAGTAGTCGCATCGCGGGTTGGCTGAGGAGGAGCCGGTTTCTGCGTGACTAAGCGCCGGCTGCACGACGGCCAGCAAGACAGTTTGGGAGGATTGACAATGAAGGCCCTTCGTTTTCATGCCGCGCGCGACCTGCGCCTGGAAGACATTGATCCGCCCGCCGATCCGAGGCCTGACGAGGTCATCGTCCAGGTCAGCCACTGCGGGATCTGCGGAACCGACATCCACGAATACCTGGACGGGCCGATATTCGTATCGACCGAGCCGCACCCGCTCACCGGGGCGTCGGCGCCGCTCGTGCTTGGTCACGAGTTCTCCGGCAGGATCGCCTCGGTCGGGCAAAGCGTCAGCCGCTTCGCCAGGGGCGACAGGGTCGCGATCCTTCCGCATCTCAACAGGCCGGGAGACTATTTCGTGCGCCGCGGAATGGGCCACATCAGCGATTCCACGGCCTTGGTCGGCCTGTCCTCGGCCTATGGCGGCATGGGGGAATATGCGGTCCTCCCGCAAGACAATGTTGTGAAATTGCCCGACGAGGTAAGCGATGAGCAGGGAGCGCTTTTCGAGCCGATGGCTGTTGCTCTCAATGCGACCGATCGGGGTGGCGTCCATGCCGGCGACAGCGTGCTGATCACCGGCGCCGGGCCGATTGGCGTCCTTGCGGCGATGGCCGCGAAAGCGGCCGGAGCGTCGAGAGTATTGGTATCCGAAGCCAGTCCGGCACGACGGCGCAGGCTGCAATCTCTCGGACTGGGCTACGAGGTCATTGATCCCACTTCAGCGGATTTTGTCGATGCCGTGCTGGGGTCGACCGAAGAATGTCTCGGCGTCGATGTGGCGGTCGAATGCGCCGGCAACGAACGCGCCCTGGCCGACTGTATCCGGCTTGTGCGACGCGGCGGAACGATTGTCCAGGTGGGCATCTTCGTCAATCCTCCCCGCGTGGACATGCGGCTGCTGGTGTCCAAGGCCGTGACGCTGACAACGAGTTGGGGCTTTCCGATCACCATCGGCCCCCGCGTTGTTCAAATGATTGCCGCCGGACAGGTCCAGCCCGAAAAGATCATCACCGGCCGGGTGACCATGGTTGACGCAATTGCCGGAGGCTTCGATGCGCTGGCCAGATCGGACCAGGACCATCTGAAGGTGCTGATCGCAGTCGCAGCCTAGACCCGGCAAGCAACGACTTTTCATTCGACAAAGGAGGAAGAACGATGGGCCGTCTCGAGGGCAAGGTTGTGCTTGTGACCGGCGCAGCACAGGGAATTGGTGCGGCGATCGGAAAGCTTTTCGCTGCGGAAGGGGCAGTGCTTTATCTGAGCGACGTACAGCCGTCATCGAAGGGAGAGCTGCCGACTGGCGCCGAGCATCGGCGGCTGGACGTCTCGAAGGAAGATGATTGGCGCTCCGTCGTCTCGGAGATTGTCGATCGTCATGGTCGTCTGGACGTCTTGGTGAACAACGCCGGTATCGTCGAGCACTATGGCCAGATAGACGCCACGAGCACCGAAGCTTGGCACCGCGTCATCTCGGTCAACCAGACCGGAACCTTCTTCGGCATGCGCGAGGTCATCCCCGTGATGAAACAAAACGGCGGGGGCGCAATCGTGAATTTCTCGTCGATCTGGGGTACGGCGGGCGCCGCGGGGGCAGCGCCCTATCAGGCTGCGAAAGGCGCGGTGCGCACGCTTACTAAGAACGCAGCCATCAGCTACGCCAAGAACAACATTAGGGTGAACTCGGTCCATCCGGGCATCATCTGGACACCGCTCATCGAAGGCCAGAGCAAGGAGATGAACGACGGCATCATTGCCGTAACTCCGATGGGGCGAGCGGGCAGGCCCGAAGAGATCGCATTTGGCGTGCTCTACTTGGCGAGCGACGAGTCCTCCTTCGTAACCGGCTTGGAACTGAATATAGATGGTGGCTATCTGGCACAGTGATCGATAACTGCCTCCCAGTTTGCGAAATGAATCCCGAGTAGCTGAGGCGACCCGAGCTGCGTACTGCATGGCTGCGAGCCGCCTTTCGCGCGCCTTTCCTCAAAGTGCTGAATGGTCTGCTTTCGGGCAATGCGAAGACAGCTTCCAACGGCCGACATGCTGCGCAAAGCAGTCATCGCCTGACGCGGTCGGAGCATTTTGTCGGCCATCGATCGCTGCCAACGTTACGCTGGGGTGCTCCCGACGGCTCGGCAACCAGCGTGGTGGCGCGCCGACAGGATTCGACCGTGTTACCTCTGCCTTCGGAGGGCTGCCCGGAGCATCAGATTTTTGATCGCACTTCCATCCGGCCTTTTTCTAGCCGGCAGCCCGCGATGGTCCTACCGTGGTCAGTACCCCCTTTCAGTCTTGGGCGAAGTCGCCGTAGAGATGCGTGAGGCAGCGGTATCGACAGATGTTCTCAATGAGGATTGCCTTGTCGAACCCGAGCGTAGGAGGTCGTCTCCGTTCATCATTCGCGGACCCGATCATCCCAACCGAGGCTTGCGAGGTAGAAGATGACGGAACCACTGTATCTGACACCGGAGGAAGTGAGCGAACGTTTTCGCCGCGCTATCTCGACCGGGACATTGGCCAACTGGCGAGCAATGCGCGTCGGGCCAGCCTTCGTGAAGATTGGAAAGTCCATCGTCTATCCCGTGGCCGACCTAAACCAATGGGCAAATCAGCAAACCGTTAGGTGCCGCGCGACAAGATCGACTCAACGGGAAGGAACATGAGCAATCGTGAACCTCGCCGAATAGAGCTCCCTACGCACCCCAGAAACCGCCCTCACTACCTTCACCATCGCAATTTCCCTCTAACTATCAAACAGATATGCAGTCACGACGGGTGGCGCACGACCTTCATGCACGCTCTCTCTGCTCGATGAAGGCCAATAGGTCAGCGTTGATGATGTCGGGATGGGTAGCGAACAGCCCGTGGGACAGCCGGGGGTAGGTCTTGAGAATGCCGTTCGACAGCAGCTTGATTGCTTCGCGGGCCGACGCGTCGATCGGCACCACCTGGTCATCCTCGCCATGCAGCACCAGGACCGGCACGGATACGGCTTTCAAGTCATCGGTGAAGTCGGTTTCCGAAAACGCGGCCACGCAATCGTAGTGCGCCTTGGCGCCACCGCTCATGCCCTGGCGCCACCAGTTGCGGATCAGCCCCTCGCTGACCTCCGCGCCGTCGCGGTTGAAGCCGTAGAAGGGGCCGCGTGGCACATCGAGGAAGAACTGCGCGCGATTGCGGCTGAGCGCGTCGCGAAAGCCGTCGAAGACGGACATTGGCAGGCCGCCAGGATACCGGTCGGTGGCCAGCATGATGGGGGTGACCGCACCGATCAACACCGCCTTCGCGACCCGGTTCGGCTCGCTGCGCGCGACATAGCGAATGACCTCGCCGCCGCCCGTCGAATGGCCGATATGAACCACGTTCTTGAGATCAAGCTCACGCACCAGCGCCGCGACATCGGCGGCGTAGGTATCCATGTCGTTTCCGGTATCGGTCTGATCGGAGCGACCATGGCCACGCCGATCATGGGCGATCACCCGAAATCCCTTGCCAAGAAAGAACAACATCTGGTTGTCCCAGTCGTCCGCGCTGAGCGGCCACCCATGATGGAACATGATCGGCTGGCCGTCCTTCGGACCCCAATCCTTGTAGAAGATGCTGACGCCGTCGCTCGTGACTATCGTGGACATGAGAGGGTCTCCGTGATGGTGATTGCGTTGTAGGAGGAAGGCCGCCATGGCCTGCCAGATCCCCTTGCGAGCAAGTGGCGGCGACCTGAGCCGCCGCCACTTGCAGCGCTCGCCGTCAGGCCGCGTGCGCGGCCTTTTCGGGGTTGAAGCCGTCGAAGCTCTCGAAGACGCCCATGAAGCCGGGAACGGTGGCTTCCCGGGCCCAGTCGCGCTGGAGCTCGCAATACATCTGCACGCGGCTGATCAGCTTCGCGCCCGCCTGCTCGACCCGGCGCAGCGCAGCCTCGTGCGCGGCCAGCGACGTGCCGCCGACCGCGTCGACGGGCACATAGACTTCATACCCCTCCTGGATCGCATCCAGCGCGGGGAAGGTGAGGCAGGCCTCGGTCCAGAGCGCGGTCATGATCAGCTTGCGGCGGCCGAGCGCCTTGACCGCATCCTTGAAGCCGGTGTCCTCCCAGCTGTTGATCGAGGTGCGATCATAGGTCGGCAGATGACCAAGGACGTTCTGCAGCTCCTGGATCGGCGGCTTGTTGCGGCCGGTCGCGACATTGACCGTCGAGTGGACGATCGGGAGATTGTAGTTCACGGCCGCCTTGGCGGTGCTCACGATGTTGAACACCAGCTCGTCGCGCGGCATCGAGCGGATCGAGGAAACCTGGATCGGCTGATAATCGATGATGATGAAGGCTGCGTTGTCGGGGGTAAGAAGGTGATCGGTTTGCGGATTGCGGATGGTCTCACTGGCCATAACTGGTCCCTTTCCTGTTCAAGTCGCGCGTCTGGGGCGGGCTTGCGCCCGTGTTCAAGCGGAGAATCGAGCGCCAACCGCTCCGCAGGAAAAAGGGGCCGGACGCGCTCTGCATCCGGCCCCTTGATCATGTTGCAGCAGCGACGAAGCGCCCGCTGTTGAAGTCTTCAGCGGCCTGCCGGATTTCCGCTTCGCTGTTCATCACGAAGGGGCCGCGTCCGACGATCGGCTCGTCGATGGGTTCGCCGGTCAGCACCAGCAGCTTGGCATCGCCATCGGCGTGAATGGCAATGTCGCCGCCTTCGCGGTCGAGGAGCACCATCTCCGCCTCGCCTGCCTCCTGCCTGTCTGCGATGGTGACGTGACCCGTGAGGACAACGATCATCGCCGTGTGCCCAGCAGGCAGATCGAGGTTCACGTCCGCCCCAGCGTTCACGCTGAGGTCCCAGACATTGATCGGCGTGAAGGTACGCGCAGCTCCCTGCGTCCCCCGATAGTCGCCCGCGATGATCCGGATCGTGCCGGCACGGTTGGGGAGCTTCACGACCGGGATGTCGGACTTCAGAATCCCCTGGTAGCCGGCCGGCGCCATCTTGTCCTTTGCGGGCAGGTTCACCCACAGCTGCACCATGCGGAAAGGCCCACCGGCCAGGGCGAAGCCGGGCGAGTGATATTCCTCGTGGATGATGCCCCCTGCGGCGGTCATCCACTGGACGTCGCCCGGTCCGATCACGCCGCCGTTGCCGGCAGAGTCGCGGTGCTCGACCTCCCCTTCGTAAACGATCGTGACCGTCTCGAAGCCTCGATGCGGGTGCTTGCCGACTCCGCGGCGCTGGCTTGTCGGCTCGAACAGATGCGGTCCGGCATAGTCGAGCAGCAGGAACGGGCTGACGTGCGCGCCCAGGTCGTTGTACGAAAAGAGCGAGCGAACGGGAAAGCCGTCGCCCACCCAATGCTGCCGGTCGTTACCGTACCGACCGATGACCTTGGCCATGTGCGTTCTCCGATTCCGACGCGCCGGGGCGCGGCTGCGTGCTGGATCGTAGATTATGGCGGGACGACAAAATGAATAGATTGCCAGAAGCGACGCAGCGTCCTACAGAAAGGACGATGAAAGACCTCAACGATCTCTATTATTTTGCCGCGGTCGTTGATCATGGAGGCTTTTCCGCGGCTGGGCGGGCGCTCGGCATCCAGAAATCGCTGCTCAGCCGTCGGGTTCTGGCCCTTGAGGAGCGACTGGGTATCAGGCTTCTCAACAGATCCTCCCGGCGCTTCTCCGTCACAGAGGTTGGGCGCGAGTTCTACGATCGTTGCATCGCGATGCTGGTGGAGGCAGAAGCCGCGGAGCAGGTAGCCGCGCAGGTCCAGGGCGAACCGCGCGGCGTCGTGCGCATGAGCTGCCCCACCGCATTGCTGTCGTTCCAGTTCGGCGAATTGATCGCGCGCTTCATGGTGATCAATCCGCGTGTCCAAATTCTTCTGGAGAGCACCAACCGCCGGGTCGACGTGATCTCCGAAGGATTGGACCTCGCCATACGGGTGCGCTTTCCGCCGCTGGACTCGACCGGCCTGGTAATGCGGCGCCTTGATGAGAGCGCCCAATGCCTGGTTGCTGCTCCGAAGCTGGTAGGTGGGCAGCTGCAATCGCCGGCCGACCTTCATGGCCTACCAAGTCTGGATCAGGTGCGTGCGACCCGTGAGCATAGCTGGGGACTTCACCATGCCGACGGAAAGGTGGCGACGGTTCCGCATACGCCCCGCCTTGTAACCGACGATATGTCGGTGCTCCGCGACGCGGCGATGGTTGGCGCGGGCGTGGTGCAGTTGCCGACGATCTTCGTCTCCGATGACGTGAAGAAAGGACGGCTCGTCGACGTGCTCCCAGACTGGCGACCTCAGCCCGGGATCGTTCATGCCGTTTTCCCGTCGCGCCGCGGGCTGCTCCCGTCCGTCCGCGCGCTGCTGGACTTCTTCGCGCGCGAATGCGCGATACAGCGCACTCGCGCGGAGAAGATCGTGCCGCCCGGCTTGCAGCCCCGAGGCTGGAGCGACGGAACTACGGCCAGCGAGGATGGCGCTCAAAAGACAAGAAGGCCGTACGAGGAGTTGCCGCCGTGGCTAAGCCAGGTTCGATAGTAGCGACCACTTGCCAGGTCCGTAGACAGAGGATCAAGACAAATCGGAAATCGTCCCATGGCTTGGTATTACTTGGCAGAATCTGAGCACAGCCCACGCATCCTACTCTCGGGACATTGAGGGCGGCGCTAACTTAATTGCAAATATCGCTACAATATGGTAGAATATAATTGACTGTGTTGCGTAATGGGGAACGCTGGATGGATATCGAGGGCTTGCGAACGTTTGTGGAGGTCGCCGACGCGGGCGGCGTGACTGCAGCCGCTTTGCGCCTTGGCGTCTCCAAATCGATCGTAAGTCGACGGCTCGTGAGGATCGAGACCGAATTAGGCGTTCAATTGCTCGCGCGGACTACTCGCGGTGCTGCCCTCACAGAGGCAGGCATCACCTTCCGGGATCACGCCGCCAGGATCTGCGCGGAGTACGACATTGCCATGGAGACAATCCTGCCGGCGGGCGAACTGCGCGGGAGCTTCAGAATTGCCGCGCCACTCACCTTCGGTCCGACACACTTCGCGTCCGTTATTGCCGATATGGCGCGCCTCAACCCCCTCCTGCAGGTCCGGTCCTCCTATTCTGACCGTTTCGTTGATCTGATTGCAGAAGGCTTCGACTGCGCGATCCGGATCGGCCATTTGAGCGACTCGAATCTGATCGCGAAGAAGGTCGGATATACACCTGCGATCTACGTAGCGACGCCTGAGTACATTGAGCGCCACGGTGCACCGGAAAATCCGGAGGAGTTTGGCAACCACGATGTGGTGATGCACGGAACCGAGACCTGGCTTGCCATGGATGGGGACAAATTGATCAACCTGAAGCCGCAGGGGCGGTTCAAGGCCGACAATGCCGTAGCGCTCGTCGCGGCGGTGCTCGCTGGCGTGGGCGTAGCCGGGATTCCCAAGGAGCTGATCATCGAGCACCTGGATTCCGGGGCACTTGTACCGGTCATGAAGCGCTATCCACCACCGAATCTCGGTATCTATGTTGTGCGGCCACCCGGCCAGCATCCTGAGCGCAAAGTGCGGGTTCTGACGGAGATGATGATCGCGTGCTGCCAAAACCTCTGCAAAGCAATCATGCTGCGTGACGCGCCCCGACTGGATCAGCGAGGCTGAAATTTGCGGGCCTGGCGTTCCTGGTGCCGCAACACAGCACGACATGATGTGTAGCTACCGACCCCCTGGTGCGAATGGCACGATCGAACGCGATTTCGAGTCGGTCAAAGAGCACGCGCCAGGAGGTGGGATGGGTATCGAAAATCGGCGCGTCACCTTCAAAAGCGACGGTCGCGCGCTTGTCGGACAACTTCGGCTGCCAGATGGTTTCGCCGAGAACCAGCAATATCCATCCGTCATTGTCGTAGGTCCAGGCAGCAGCGTCAAAGAACAGGCCGGTGGATTCTATGCGGAGAAGCTGGCCGCGAAGGGCTATCTGACGCTCGTTTTTGATCCATCCTTCCAGGGAGAAAGCGAAGGATTTCCGCGCGACACCGAAGACCCTGCAGCACGGGTCGAGGACATTCGCTGCGCAGTCGACTTTCTTGTAACGCTGCCCTTCGTCGACGAGGAGGCGATCGGTCTGCTCGGGATCTGCGCCGGCGGAGGCTATGCGATCAATGCCGCGCTGATCGAACGTCGCTTCAAGGCGGTCGGGACAGTGGTCGCCAATGACCTCGGTTCGGCATGGCGGCGTTCGCAGCCCCAGGCTTCGGCAGTCGAGGATACGCTTGCCGCAGTCGCGAAGCAGCGGACACTCGAGGCGCGGGGCGGGTCGGAGAAACGACTCGACTGGCTGCCCAGCCCCGCTGAAGCGAAGTCAGCGGGGATCAAGGATCCGAGCCTTCTGAACGCCATCGACTATTACGCCACCCCGCGTGGCCATCACGATCGCCGGACCAACCGTCGCCTGTTCGTGAGCGACGCGCTCCTTATCGGATACGACGCCTTTCACCTTGTTGGGGAGCTGTTGGTCCAGCCGCTCCAGGTTATCGTCGGCGGCCAGCTCGGCACGACCTTTTCGCACGAGGCGGGACGCGGACTGTGGGAGCGCGCGCGGAACCGGCGCGACTTCGTCGTGATCGACGGTGCCGACCATTACGACATGTACGACGTGCCGGAATATGTGGACGAGGCCGTCGCGTACTTGGCGTCATTGTATGACGACCATTTGAGACCAGGCACCGGTCGGAAAAGCTGACCCTTGGCGGGCGCTTTGGTGCTGGGCCGCACCGCTTTGTGCGCAATCCACCCTAGCGCAGCGAAACCGGCGGGAAGCTGATCACGACGGATGAAGTCCGCATCCTTCCACCAAAGGCTACCCTTCGGCAGGCGGCCGGGTCAGACCTGTCCCATGCCGCCGTCCACGAACAATTCGACCCCAGTAATGAAGCTCGCTTCGTCGCTCAGCAGAAAGAGGGCCGCTGCCGCGACCTCCTCGGGCTTTGCCATGCGGCCGAGTGGGATGGTCGAGATAATCGCTGCCCTGGTCTCCTCGGGCACGCGCGCCATCATGTCCGTGTCTGTCGATGCCGGCGAAAGAACGTTGACGCGTATCCCGCGCGGCGCGAGTTCCGCCGCCCATGTCCGGGCGTAGGAGCGCAGCGCGGCCTTGGTCGCGGCATAGGTGCCGTAGTTCGGCAGGCCGATCGAACTGGCGACGGACCCCATCAGGACGACGGCGGCGCCGTCGCCGAGGGCCTTGAGCGCTGCTTGCAATCCGAGCATGGCGCCGCGGACGTTGACGGCGAAATGCCGATCGAAGTGATCGGGTGTCACCTCCTCCAGCGATGCCGCTTCGCTCATCCCCGCGTTGAGCACAAGCGCGTCGACGCGATCGTGCGTTTCCTGGATCTCGGCCACCACGCGCTCCAGATCCTGCGGCGATGCCGCATCGGCGGCGATCCCCTGGGCGCCATGACCGATCTGCGCAACCGCGGCGTTGACCTGATCGGGCGCGCGACCCGTGATGATCACCGTCGCGCCCTCTGCCGCCAGTCGCTGCGCGACCGCCAGACCGATGCCTTTGGCGCCGCCTACCACCAAGGCAATCTTGCCCGCCATTCGATCCATCTGAAGCTCCTGATTGCAACGAAGCTGTGAACCCGCGCGGGCCGGTCGTATCCAGACGTCGCCCAAGGTTACCCCGGCCCCCTCGACGAAAATGATCGCGCCTTATCCTTGGCGGAGACTCAGACGCTGGTTTCCGATCCGTCTGGATTTGCCTTGATGAGATACTCGCCGCTTTCCCGGAAGCTGCGGACGGTCGCGAAGGTGTCTTCCATAAACTGCACGTAGGACAGCTTGCCGTTCTCGCCGCGCGCCAGAACCGCGAAGGGTGATGTCACCGTCTTACCCAAAACGGTTGATGTGTAGGTAAAGGAACCAAAGATTGCAGCGCCGTTCTCATTTTCGAAGCTGTCCTGGATCTGGAAATCGTCTGTCCTCCAGTACCGACCGACATCGATAAAGGTCTGAACCAGCCCATCGGTGCCTTTGTTCGTCCCTGCCCAGGGCATGATCTGCTTCAGTTCGGAGTGCTCATAGTTGAGCGAGACGTATACGAAGTCATCCGTGGTGAATTGCTTGACGAAGTCGAGATCGGTCGGGTTCGACAGGATCGACTGCAGGACGGCCAGAGGCGACGCCGGCGACGCTGGCTCAGCTGTGGAGTGTGCAGCAGGGGACATGATGGGTTCCTCATGATTGGGCTATTCCAGAAATTGAGGTGTCGGCGTGCCTCAAACCTGGCAGCCATCCCGCTCTCACACGCCGCGTCGCACACCTTTTCTTCGGTGATAGGGATTCCGCCCACGGCTCTCTAGCCACGATCTATGAGGAGCTGTGTTGCACGACCCGGAACATCGTCGTTGGAATCTCGCGATCGGCGACCTCAAGAACATGTTCTTGCGCTCTCTGCTAACTGCCACGAGCGCTCATAGCCGACCGGATACGCGACGCTCACCGCGTGCCGTGCCATCGGCACCTTGTTCCGGAGAGCATGAGGCAGAGCATCGGCTCGAACGCCGAGATTCCGCGCCCAGCGCGCCGCGTTCCGGTTCACGCAACACAGCTTGGCACTTCCCGAAGCTAAGAAACGCTGATCGCGACCGCTAAGTTCGCGGATCAGGAAATCGTGCGCCTTTCCCATCCCGCGACAACACGCGGGTGACCTGGGCCAGATAGGGTAGAAAAGGACGAGTATATGATTGATCTTAAAGGCAAGCGGGCGCTGGTAACCGGTGGATCGCGCGGTATCGGCGCAGCGATCGGCTTGGTGCTTGCGGAGAATGGGGCGGACGTCGCCTTTACTTATCAGAATGCGGCTGAAAAGGCGCAGAGCGTCGTCAAGTCTATCGAGGCGGCAGGACGCCGCGCAGTCGCGATCCAGGCGGATAGCGCCGATCCGGAGGCGATCGCCCGTTCCGTGAACGAGGCGGTCACCGCGCTCGGCGGCATCGACATTCTGGTGAACAGCGCCGCGATCGGCCATTCCGGCATGATCGCCGATCTCGACCTTGGCGAATATCAGCGCGTGATGGACGTCAACGTTCGCGCGCCCGTGCTGTTCGCGAAGGCTGTGATCCCGCACCTGGGCGAAGGCGGCCGTATCATCACGATCGGCTCGGCGCTTGGCGAGCGCGTTCCGTTCCCGGGCATTACGACCTATGCGATGTCGAAGGCGGCGCTGACCTCGTTCACCCGCGGCCTCTCGCGCGAGCTCGGGCCCAGGGGCATCACCGTCAACCTGATCCAGCCGGGCGCGACCAACACGGATTCGAACCCTGCGGATGGCGAGGCGGCCGATTTCCAGCGCAGCCTGACGTCGGTGGGCCGGTATGCCGACCCGCGCGAGATCGGTAGCGCCGTCGCCTATCTCGCCAGCCCGGCCGCGAGCATCATCACCGGCGCGACGCTGACTGTCGATGGCGGCGCGATCGCCTGATGCGCAACGGTAGCGGCGCGCGTGACGGCTATGGTAGCCGGAAGGCGCGCCGCTCCCAAATAGGGCGGCCCTTCGATAACCATGCCGCCGATCGAGGATTGGATCACGAGGCTCTGTATGACCGAAGTGCATTACCGGACGCAGAAGGTCGGCGAGGTCGACATATTCTATCGGGAAGCGGGTCCTGCCGACGCTCCCGTGCTGCTGCTCCTTCATGGTTTTCCCACGGCCAGTCACATGTTCCGCGATCTGATGCCCGAGCTTGCGGACCGCTACCGGGTGATCGCGCCCGATCTCCCCGGGTTCGGGCAGACCAGGGCGCCAGACCGCAGCGAATTCACCTACAGCTTCGACAAGCTGGCTGAGGTCCTCGAGGGGTTCGTCGATGCCATCGGGCTCGAACGCTTCGCGCTCTACATCTTCGACTATGGCGCGCCGACCGGCCTCAGGCTGGCGATCAGGCACCCCGAGCGGATCACCGCGATCATCTCGCAGAACGGCAACGCCTACGAGGAGGGCTTCAGCGACGAATGGGGCGCGTGGCAGGCCTATTGGCGCGATCCCAGCGAGGCGAACCGCGAAGCGTGCCGCGACTCCCTGTCGCCCGAGACGATACGCAATTGGCAATATGGCACCGGCGCCGATCCCGAGCTGCTGAGCCCTGACGGCCGGGAGCTCGACATTGCCTATATGGCGCGACCCGGCGCGGAGGAGGTGCAGCTCGACCTCATTCTCGACTATCGCAGCAACGTCGCGTTGTATCCTCGATTTCAGGCCTATTTCCGGAAGCATCAGCCGCCGTTCCTCGCGGTGTGGGGGCGGCATGACCCTGCCTTCGTTCCGGCTGGCGCGCTTGCCTACAAGCAGGATCTCCCGGATGCCGAGATCCACTTGCTCGACACAGGACATTTCGCGCTCGAGACGCACCATCGTGAAATCGCGCAGCACATCCGCGACTTTCTCGGACGCGTCCTTCCTGAGCGCGCGGGCTCGCCTGGTTCGCCACTCGCTCCACCGGCCGATATCGACTTTGCCGCCTTAATGGGCGCCAATCTCGAGCGCGTCTTCGGCGAGCACGACCCCGCTCGCCGGATCGAGGCTATCCGGGAACTATACGCCCCCGACGCCATCCTGCACGAGCCCGATCGATCGGTGCACGGTCACGAAGCCGTCTCCCGGGCCGTGACCGAGCTCCTCGGCCATCTGCCCCGAGATTTCGTCTTCACCGCCGTTCGGCCAGCCCTCGGCCACAATGGCGTCGGGCGTTTGCAATGGACCGCCGGGCCGTCCGGCGGCCCGGTGGCGGTCACCGGGCTGGACGTGGCGCACATCGAGCATGGCCTCATCAAGACGCTGCATGTCTTCCTTGATCCACAAGGCGCTTAGCGCGTCCGGCTAAGCCTGCGCCGCACCCGTGGCCGGACCCGTCAGTCGATGATCGCCGTTACCCTGATTTCGATCCGCATCGTCGGCAGGCCAAGCGCCTCGACTCCGGTTTGCGTCCAGATCGGCGCCCGGTCAGGCATGTAGTGGCGATACAGGCGCGAGATCGTCGCGTTCACCTCGGGCGGAAAACCGCCGACGTGATAGCTATTGACGTGCACCACGTCCTTCCAGCTGGCGCCGGCGGGAGCGAGCACCTTCTCGACGTTGCGGAACGCCTGCGCGATCTCGTCTTCGATCGACGCGGGGATGTTCAGGTAATCGTCCCACCCGCCCTGTCCCGACGTCTCCACCCGATTCCCGACCTTGAGCGTCTGTGACATATGCAGCGCGTCGAACAGTTTCTGCCCGGCGCCCTCAGTTACGAACATTTCCGGCTTTGCCACGACAAGAACCTCCAAACGTTGATCCATACGACCCGCCGACGGGGTCTCTCTTCATGACATCGGCGGTGCCGGCGGAGCCGGTTCGTCCGGGAGCGGGATGAACTCGGCATTGTCGGCGTCGGGCAGCTTCATTCGTCCTGCCTTCCAGTCTGCCGCCGCCTGCGCGAGCCGCTCCTGCGAGGACGACACGAAGTTCCAGTAGATGTAGCGCTGGCCGACCGGCTCGCCGCCAAGCAGCATGACCGTGGATTGCTCGGTTGCGGTCACGCGCGAAGCGGAGCCGTCCACAACCAGCATTTGTCCGGCATCGAAGCGCCGGCCGTCCACCACTAGCGCGCCTGAGGCGATATAGACCGCGCGTTCGCTGTGACCGCCCGGAATTTCGGCGCTCGCGCCGGGTGCCAGGTCGAGGTGCGCGTAGAAGAGCGGCGAATGCGTCTGCGCACCTGCGGTGAGCCCATATGCGCTGCCCGCGATCAAGTGGCCAATGACACCGCCTTCGGTCCACTGCGGAAGGTCGCTCCCGCTATGGTGGGAGAAGGACGGTTCGGTCTCCTCGACTTCGCTTGGGAGCGCCACCCACGCCTGGATTCCATGGATCCGGTCGCCCAGCGCACGCGCGCGCTCCAGCCGCTCGCTGTGGGTGATGCCGCGCCCCGCCGTCATCCAGTTGACTTCCTGAGGACGGATCGCCTGCTCATAGGCCAGGCTGTCGCGGTGCATGATCTCGCCGGCGAACAGGTAGGTGACCGTGGAGAGGCCAATATGCGGATGCGGTCGAACGTCGGCGCTGCGATCAACGCCGCGCGGGATGTCGATCGGCCCGATATCGTCGAAGAAAATAAAGGGGCCCACCATCCGGCGCTTCGCGAAGGGCAAGACCCGGCCCACCTCGAAGCTGCCGCCAAGGTTCCGCCGCCGTTGTTCGATGACCAGCTCGATCATTGTCTTTCCTACTCTGCCGAAGTGTCTACGACGTCTGCATATTCGGGATGGCGCGCGTAATAGGCTGCCATGAACGGGCAGCGCAGGACCGCCTTGCGGCCGCTTGCTCGCAGGAGCTCGAACACGCCTCGCGCCAGCTTCGAACCGATCCCCTGCCCTGAGAACCGCTCCGGCACGATGGTGCGCGTGAGGGTAAGCCTTTCACCCTGCAGCCGATAATAGACGGCAGCGATCTCGTGGCTGCCATCGATGGGAAGTTCAAAGCGTCTTTCGGCGGGATTGTCGTCGACTGTGCTCAAGTGGATCGTCTCCTGTTGCTTCGGTGATGCCGGCTAACCCAAGCCGACCAAGCTGAGGCGGAAAGCGTCGAGGTCGGCATCGTTCTTCGATCGCGCGGCCGCTACGATTTCGATCGCGCGGTCGCCGACGGGCACATGACTGGCCGCCGCGGGCGCCTGCGCTATCTGCACCACCTGCGCCGCAACCTCGGCGACATGGGTGCCGCCGATCGCAAGCTCCTCCAGCCGGGTCGTGGCCGTGGCCAGACGTTTCCCATAAAGGTCGCGCTGCGCAGGCGTCAGATCGGAAATCGGGCGCACCGGCCTTGTGGATCGGTCAGTATCACCCGGCACGATGAGGTCTGTCGTGACCATCACCACATCCACACCTGAAGGCTGCACCTCCGCCCGATATGCCGCGGACAGCGCCTCGAGCGCGGCTGTCGAGGCTGCGGAGAGGCCACCGAACGGAACGGCCAGACGGGCAATCCAGGAACTGACCTGGATGACCCTGCCGCGCGCTACGCGCAGCGACGGAAGAAATGCGTTGATGACAGCGATCGCGCCGACAACATTCAGCTCGAGCTCTCGCCTGATGGCGTCAAGAGGCATAGCCTCGAGGGGACCGGTCTCGTGGGCTTCCTGAAGGATCACAAGGACGTCGAGCCCGGCGCCGTCGAGTGCCTCCGAGACGCCCTCAGCCCAAGCCCTCAGCCCTTGCATGTTGGTGATATCGCAGGCTGCAAGGCTGACCCGGCCGCCTGATGCGACTTTCAGGTCCTGAACTTGGGCCGCCGACTCTGCGGTACCGAAGACCACGCTTCCTTCACTGGCGAACTTGAGGGCGACTTCCCGACCCAGCCCGGTGCCAGCGCCCGCGATCACGACGGATCGAAATCGTTTGGGGGAGGGTCGTGACATTACCGGCCTTCAGCGGAAAGGGTTCCGAGGTCCCCCTCCCTCGCAGCGTGCACACGCACCATCGGTGCGACTTCGGTGCCCAGAAGTTCGATCGACCGCTTCATCGCGGCCGTTTCGAGCGAGGCAGTGCTCATCTGGAAGGTGACGCGGGTGATGCCGCCAAGTGCTTCGCTTGCGTGGAGGACCTTGGCTGCGACGGTAGCCGGGGAACCGACAAGAAAGGCGCCCTCCGGACCAGCCATGGTGTCGAAGTCGCGGCGCGTGGGCGGCGCCCAGCCGCGCTCGCGTCCGATCGTCCCGGTCAGGTGCGACCAGCCAGGATAGAAGGCGTCGGCAGCGGTGGTATCGGTCTCTCCCACGAAGCCCATCGCGTGAATGCCGACCTTCAACCTTTCGGGCGCAACGCCGGCCTCGGCGCCGGCCTCGCGATAGAGGTCCACAAGGGGACGAAAGCGTTCGAAGCTTCCTCCGATTATCGCGATCATCAACGGAAGACCAAGAGCTCCCGCCCGGACGAACGACTGAGGCGTCCCGCCCACGCCGATCCACACCGGCAGCTGCGCCTGATGAGGACGCGGGAAAACGCCCTGCCCGCGCAGCGCCGGTCGGAAGCGGCCTCCCCAATTCGGATTGGGTGTCTCGCGCAGCTCGAGAAGAAGATCGAGCTTTTCGGCGAAAAGGTCATCATAGGCGTGCAGGTCGAGGCCAAAGAGCGGGAAGGCTTCCGTGAAGGAACCCCGGCCGACGACCAGTTCCGCCCGGCCTTTGGAGATCAGGTCGAGAGTCGCGAACTCCTGAAAGATGCGGACCGGGTCGGCGGCGCTCAGCACCGTGACCGCGCTGGTCAGCCTGATTTGCTTCGTGCGAGCCGCCGCCGCAGCGAGAATGACGGTCGGGGCGGAGTCGAGGAACTCCGCGCGGTGGTGCTCGCCGATGCCAAACAGGTCGAGACCGACGCGGTCGGCAACCTCGACCTCCTCGAGGAGGTCAGCCATCCGATCGCTTGCGAACGGAAGCCTGCCCGTGGCCGGGTCGGGAAGGATCGCGGCAAAGCTGTCGATACCGATTTCCACCTGTCGTCCTTTCAGCGTCGGTCCACCAGCGATGCTCAGCTAATCGCAGACAGCTGGCGCGTCCGCTCATCCGGCTCGAACATCGTTCGCCCGCCCGCTGCGGCCTTCGCCTCGTCCTGAAGCACGTCCCAGTGCTCGGCGAGCCTGTTGTTCTCGACACGGAAGATGTCGACCACAACCTGCGGCGAGGGAGCCCAACCGCGGATGCGACCATGAATCGCGACATAATTGCCCTCGGCGATCATCATCCCGGGCTCGTAGAAGACTTCCTCCGTCAGCTCCGAGACGAGCTTCTCAAGCGCTGCGCGCCCCTGCGGGATGCTGGGGTTATGCTGGACATAATCGGGTGCGTAGAGCCGCGCGACCGCCGACGCGTCGCGCTGCTGGAAGAGCGCGGTCATTGCCTCGAGCACCAGCGCCTTGTTGCGCTCGGGACGATCATCGCCGGGAAGGTCGGCCGGTCTGGTGACCTCGATCGAACCCTCCATCCTCAAGAAATTCCCATCCGGCAACGTCACGAACGAGTGCACCACCCCGCGATCAAAATCCTGCACATTCGTGACCGTGGCACCGCTCTCCTCTGCCCAGCTCACCAGGAAGATGCCGTTGCCCAGCGGCCGTACCTGGATGGAGACGGTTTCCTTGTGCGCGAATGGCCCCTCGGCGATGTCGAACGACATCTGCGTGAGTGAGTGAAGCTTCAGGCTGACCTTGAAGTCGGGATAGGTGACATTCATCTCCTGTCCGACCGGAAAACCGGCGACCGACATTGTCATTCTCCTTGATTGCGCCGTTGCAGCCTCGCCAGGTTCGACAAAGGAACCGGAGCAGGAGGTATGAAGTCCCATCGTGAACAGCGGCAGGTCGCCAGCACGCCGGTGATCCGCATGGTGCGCATCGACCCGGTCTCCCGATCGAAACGCGCCCGGTTGGCAGCGCCTGAAGCCAAAGATTGAGCCGGTAGCGCTCCGCCGTCGGGACTGCGGGGATGGCAGGGCCGACGAGGAATAAGGCCTGGGGCCACGCATCCGGCCGGCTCCGCCATCCGGCCTTCTCAGCCCGCCGCCGGGACCGGCGTATTCAGCAGCTGCTGTTCCCACATATAGGCGACGCCGCTGCCGCCGACATGGTCGATCATGACCTGCGTCAGCGGGCCGGCCGTGTCGACGCGCGCCCAATCGCGCTGCCATTCCGCGGCCAGCGCCAGCCACGTCATCATGTTGATGCCGGCCGCGATCATCCGCTGGATGGCGACCTCGTGCGCCTCGACCGAGGTGCCCCCCGATGCGTCGGTGATCACCGTCACGTCCCAGCCTTCCCCCGCTGCCTGGATGGCCGGCATGGCGACGCAGATCTCCGTCCAGAGCCCGGCGATGATCAGCTGCTTGCGGCCGGTCGCCTTCACAGCATCGACGACCGCCTTGTCCTCCCACGTGTTGATGAACGTACGGTCGATCACCTCCTGGCCGGGGAAGACGTCGGTGACGTGCTTGAAGATCAGGCCGCCGCGGGCCGCTATGACGCTCGTCAAGATCGTCGGAACGCCGAAGACTTTGGCGGTCTTGGCGAGAGCGGTCGTATTGTTCACGACCGCTTGGGGATCGTGACTGTTCAGGTTCGCTAGCTGATAGGGCTGGTGATCAATGAGCACGAGCACCGAGTCTTCGGGGCGAAGAAGTGAGTCGAGGCCGTTGCGGAAGGTCATGTCGGTTCCTTTGCTGCCGTAATCGGTTTACGGGAGACACCAGGACTGGGCATCACCCCCGGAGGGTGTGCCATCGCCTTTTCCGACGCGGTAGCTCCACATCATGCTATGCTGTGTTGCGCATCTGGGAACACGGCATGGATATTGAAGAACTGCGTACGTTCGTAGAGGTCGCGGATGCAGGCGGTGTAACTGCCGCGGCGCTGCGACTGGGGGTGTCGAAGTCGATAGTCAGCCGGCGGCTGGCGCGGCTTGAGGCAGATCTGGGTATCCAGCTCCTTGCGCGCACGACACGGGGCGCAGCGCTGACGGAAGCCGGGATAACATTCCGGGATCACGCTGCAAAGGTTTGCGGCGAAATCGACATAGCGCGTGAAACGATCCTCCCGGCCGGTGCGCTACGAGGGCGCTTCAGGATCGCGGCTCCCCTAACCTTTGGACCGACCCACTTCGCGTCTGTCATCGCGGAGTTGGCGCTGCGTAATCCCGAATTGCAGGTTCAGACATGCTATTCGGACCGGTTCGTTGACCTCATCGCAGATGGGTTCGACTGCGCCATCCGCGTAGGCCATCTGAGCGACTCCAGCATGATGGCCAGACTGGTGGGCTGGACGACGGCCAAATATGTCGCCGCGCCCGGATACATAGAGAAGCATGGCTCGCCGCAAACGCCGGAAGAGTTTGTTACTCACCAGGTCGTCATGCAGGGCACCGAGAGTTGGCTGGCGAAGGACGGCGACAAGGTCGTCCTGATGAAACCGCAGGGACGATATAAAGCCGACAATGCGGTCGCGCTTGTCGCCGCGGCGCTCGCAGGCATTGGTCTCGCCGGGCTGCCCGAGGCGCTGATCACCGAACATCTCGCATCGGGTGCCCTCGTAGAGGTGATGCCGCGCTATCCGCTGCCCGAACTGGGCATATATGTGATCCGGCCGCCGGGGCAGCACCCTGCCCGCAAGATCCGCGCGCTCACGGAGATGCTGATCGAGTGCTTCGGCGAGTCCGCCTTGAACACACAATGAACGCGTTGACCAACGACTAGCGTTCCGCGTCGCGCAACACAGTACCACCAAAGGCAGCACTACCTGAGCGCCAGCGGGACGAGACATCGAGGAGACCGACGCCCGTCCGCGTGCGGGAGCACCGTTCGGATGGGAGCGCGTCGTTGCGTGATCTGCGTTCCCGAGCAGGACGCATCACGCATCCTGCAATGAGCTTTTTCGCGTGATCGACTGTCACCTCGACATGCTCAAGAGGCCAATCTTGTTGGCGTGCGAACCAGCGAACAGTCATGGCCGTGCATTCCGCAAGCGCCGCGGTCATCAGGTCGAAGGGGCTCGGCCCGAGCCGGCCGCCGCCCATGGCGACGGGCTCGTCCCCGATAAGCACATGCTCAAACCCGCCTTTGTAGCGCCTTTTGTATCCACTTTCCCCACCTAGGTAGTCGAAACCTTCCACTCGAACCCATCACGTCGCAACTATGCCCGTGCGAATGCGGGAGGTGCCGTGTAGCGGCAGTCCGAGTGATGATCCAGAGTGTCCTGGCCCGTAGCTCACCTCCACGCTGAAGACTGGCTTACGATTCGGCGACTCGGCTCCGGTCGATTGCCCGCCGAAGGAGGGGAGAATGACTGAGAGCAAATTTCTGACGCCGGACGAGGTGGCCGAACGCTACCGCGGAGGAATCTCCGTTGGAACGTTGCGAAATTGGCGCGCGATGAGGGTGGGACCTTCGTATATAAAGATCGGCAAGGCCGTCTTATACCCAATCGATGAGCTCGATGCGTGGGACGAGAAGAACAGGGTGCAGTGCCGTGCGTCAAAGCGACTCGCGGAGCAGCGTAGTGATCGCGCGTGATGATCACGGATGGGGATTGAAAGCCGATCCCAATTGCCGGCACCACCACAAGATCGCCAAATGATTTATCCAACGATATCAAATAGATAAATCATCGGCAAGGATGGCGCATAACCACCCCAGTGGCGACCCGACGCCGTCGCGCGCCGACATCGAGATGACCAAGCTGATTATCGAGACGGCCAAACCGCTCGGCATTGCTGTCCACGATCACATCATCATCGGCAAGAAAGGCCACGCCAGCATGAAGGGCCTGCTGCTGATCTGAGGCCCGATCTGAACATGCACCGGCATCTCGTCGATAGCATCCGGTGCTGGCTTCAGCATGTTCGGAAGACATTCGATCAATCGGCCCGGCCGATTTCGGTCGCTTGATGCGCCACATTCCTCCATTCCCCATTTTCATGAACGTATACGCGAAGGTGCCGGGCTCTCTTCACTACGGAAGATCCCCCGCTTGTTCTGTACGCATTGTGATAACGTCCAACGACAACGGCGACATTGCAGTAGATCGTCGCTTTGTTTTCGTCGATGACGAAGGTGGAAAACAGCGCGCGTTGACCCCTGCGGCCTGCGATGAATTGCGATTTGTTGCGAGCGCCACCAGAGCTTTCGACATGAGAATAGTCGTCGGCAGTGATCTCTTCCAGAAACTCCACGTCTTTGCGAAGCAATGCGTCGATGCGCATGGAATCTAGCTCGAGAACTTCCCTCTCGGCTACCTCGCTGTTCACGCATTGCTGACTCACCGGCTGGGCGACCGCAAGCGATATTGGCAGGCATAGCGAAGCGATGGCCGCTGAGGCACGAAGGTTCCGAGCCAATTGACATCTCCCTCTTATGTTTGGCGAGGTTCATGGGACTGTTGCGGGAACTCTACCCCGGCCACCGGCGGCCGAAGCGCGTGAGCATTCGGATGCAGCCACGCGCGTGAGCGCGACCGAAAGAACCTGCCCGCCGGGGTCGCCACGTCGCCCGTTCGTCAGGAACCATAGGTTGCCGTCGCTTCCCTCGAGTACATGACGAACACGCCCAAACTCGCCGGCGTAGTGTGCCGTTGCTTCGGGATTGCCCGCGGCGTCAATTGTCACCGACCACAGCCGCTGCCCTGTCAGACCTGCAACGAAGAAGGTGCCGTCAACGTAGGCGAGCCCGCTTGGACCCATTTCCTGCGTATACCACTGCATGACAGGGTCTATGTAAGCAGGGTTGCCTCCCCTGCCTTCGATGACCGGCCACCCGTAATTTCCCCCCGGCTCAACGCGGTTGAGTTCGTCCCATCCATCATCCCCAAAATCGGTCGCCCACAGCTGTCCCCTGTCATCCCACGCCAGTCCTTGAGAATTGCGGTGTCCGAGAGAGTAGACGAGAGAGCCTCTCACAGGGTTATCCGTTGGGACGCCGCCGGTAGGCGTCATGCGGAGGATCTTGCCAGCAAGTGAGTTTGGATCCTGCGAGAGGTCGGGATTTCTCGTCTCGCCCACCGTGGCATAGAGCATCCCGTCGGGACCAAACTCGATGCGCCCGCCGTTGTGACCGCGCCCTCCGGGCAATCCGTCAAGGATGGGTTGCACTTCACCGAGCGCGCCTTCGCTGTACGCCATCCGCACGATGCGATTGCCCGAAATCGTGCTGTGGTAAGCGTAGAGCCAGACGTTCGCGCTTTCTGTGAGCACCGCAAGTCCAAGCATCCCGCCATCGCCTCGGGCTACGACGTCGGGCACGGTGCCGACTGACCGTGGCGTTTCGCCAAGCCGAAACGCCACGATCTCCCCAGTACCACGCTGACTGACGAGTACCTCGCTGCCGACGCGCACGGCGGACCAGGGTATGTTGAGCCCCGAAGCGATCTCGATGGGGGTGGCCGCGGGCATTACGCACGATGTCGGCGAGCCCACTGAGCGAAACGACTGGGCGTGAACGCCGGAGGAGATCGGCAGCGATATGGAGCCGAGCATGGTGAATGCGAGAGCGATCATCGAGGCCCGAACCACGGCGATTTCTACACCGCGCCCGTCCGTTCCCGGCGCCTTATCCCGCATATGGCCAGCACTGGCTCTTCGATCAAAATCCCGACTCTCCATAGACGCTCTCCATTGAAAAGCTGTAGGTCGACCACGCGCCAATCACATCACGTCGCCGTCTCCAGGCGGGACGAAGTCGTTCCAGCCTTGCGCTCCCGGAGCGCATCCAAGCTCCAGACACCCGGCCCGGCGGCGGAAATGTAGAGAAACAGGAAGCAGTACAGCATCGCTGCTTCGCCGTGGTTGAGTACCGGGAAGAAACCATTCGAGCTGTGCACGATGAAGTATGCGAAGGCCATGGATCCCGAAAGCAGGAAGGCAACCGGGCGGGCGAAGAGGCCAAATACTAATAGAAGGCCGCCAACCACTTCGAGAACTCCGGCCGTGAACAGCAACGGGTTGAGAGGATATTCAAAGGGTGCAGGCCAGCTGAAGAGCTTCATGGTGCCATGGGTGAAGAATGATCCTGCTGCAAAAATGCGCAAGACACTCAGAATATGAGGTGCAAAGTTTCGGATGTAGGGTATCTGCAGAGCGGGCATGTTTGCCTCCAAGGTAACTAGACGGATTGCGAGTTGGGTTAGAACAAGTGCTCAACGGCTCTCCTTCGTCAGAGCACGTCGTCTATGCGTATCGGCAGTTTTCGTATGCGTTTGCCTGTTGCGTGATAGATGGCATTAGCGATTGCGGGTGCTGTTCCGAGCATCACCAGCTCGCCCATTCCCTTCACGCCGACCGAGTTGATCCTGGGATCAGGCTTATCTATCAGCCCGACATCCACCTCACCGATATCGGCGTTCACCGCCATCACGTAGTCGGCGAGATCGTCATTTAGGTAACCGGCAAAGCGCGGATCGACCTCCGACTCTTCCCGAAGCGCTGTGCTGAACCCCCAGACGACACCGCCGTACATCTGGCCCTTCGCGGTCCTTGGGCTAACGACCCGCCCTACGTCCGCGATGCTGACCGCGCGCGGCATACGGATCCGCCGGGTCGTCGCATCGATGTGAATCTCCACGAACTGCGCGATATAGCTCATGGACGTGAAGCCGGGGTAATCGGGCCCTGTGCCTGCACGGCCGCCGGTGCGGTAGGCCTCGATGGCCGACGCGTCTTGACCTGGCGCCAGCTCTGAAACCTTGACCTCGATATAGGGGCGCTTCAGGCGCGCGAGCTGTTGGTGCAAATTGCCGGCTGGCGGATTGGCCCCGGCGAGTTCGGCAAACCTGGTGCGTAGGGCCTCCACCGCCTTTGCGGCCGTTGGGACACAGCTGGCCGTCCCGCGCTCGCCGACCGTGGCGAGCTGTGGGCCCAACGTAGTGTCGCCGAGCAGGACTTCCAGACGATCGGGGTTGATGTCGAGACCCTGGATGATGACGTTAGCAATCGCAGTCAGTATTCCTTGGCCCATCTCGTGTCCGGAGCTGATCATGCGTGTTGTGCCATCGGCCCTGACCCTGAGCGTTGCCTCGCTCGCAGACATCGACGCACCGAAGGTGCCGCACGCCACTCCAAGGCCGACCAACGTCCCGTCGGCCAGCCGCATAGATCCCGGTTCAGGAAGACGCCTGCTCCAGCCGAAGCGGCTGGCCCCCTCTCTCAGGCAGTCGTTCAGAAAATGCGGCGATAGAGGCTGGCCAGCGACGATGTCGTTCTTAGCCTCGTGTTCAAGGCGAAGCTCGACGGGGTCCTTGCTAAGCTTGTAGGCCATTTCATCGATCACGCTTTCCAATGCAAAGCCGGCCGGAAAGGGATGCGTGCCCCTAGTGTGACGCGGCATCTGACGATCGATGTGGATGTCGCCTGCAGTCGCCCGAAAGTTCTCGATCGCATACAAGCGGGCGATATCTTCATGGTAGCCGGTCGAGCGAAAGCCGCCGTCCGGAATGTTTTCTTGCACCACGTCGTAAATGATGGCCTGCAGACGTCCTTCCGCGTTGGCAGCAAGTCGGATGCTGTGGACACTGCGCGGCCGATAGTTGGCTATATGGAAGAGTTGCCCGCGAGGGGTCACCAGCTTTACCGGGCGCCGTATCAACCGTGCCGCGTGTGCGACCAGGAACGTCTGTATTTTTGGAGGAGATTTTTGCCCGAACCCACCACCGACTTGTCCTGATTTCACTGCGATCTGATCGGGTGAAAGCTCGAATGCTTTCATTAGCGCCGCCTTGACGGCGTCAAGATTTTGACATCCCTCGTATACCGTCAGTCGCCCATCAGTCCATTCCGCAACGGTGCCGAACAACTCCATGGCGTTGTGATGCTGGGTTGGCGTCTCGAAGACGCCCTCAACGATTGTGGCTGCGTTTTGGAATGCCCTGTCGACGTCGCCTGTGTTGAATCCCTCGGCATCTACGCGTTGCGCACCAGGGCTTGTCATCAACGGAATATATGGCGCCGTCTCGTAAACCGCCGTCACCGCTTCGGCGCCTTCGATCGCCGCCTCGACGGTCTCGGCAACTACCAGCGCAATGGGCTGGCCCCGATACGATATCTCTGCACGAAGTGCCGGGAAATCTCCTATGCCCAGCACCTGGACAACGCCGGGGGTTTCCATGGCAGGCGCTACATCGAGGGCACTTACCTTGCCTTTCGCGACAGTCGCAGGCACCAGCATGGCATATAGCATTCCGGGCAGCTTAACGTCGGCACCGTACTGCGCCCGGCCGAGAACTTTGTCTCTCGCATCGACACGTGCAATTTCCAAGAAGGCTTGCGTAGGCATTACGCCCTCCTTTCAGCGGCGATGATCAGCGCATCGGCGATAACTCTCGCGCCGAGTTCGATCTTGAATGCATTGTGCTGACCGCCGCGGGCGTCGGCGAAAGCCGCCCTTCCGGCCCGAAGGGCAAGTTCAGGTGTGAGTGGTGAACCAGCAACAATGGCTTCGGCGGCGCGGGATCGCCAAGGTGCGGTCGCGACGCCGCCGAGCGCAATGCGGGCGGTGCGGACGGTGGCGCCATCCATCTCGAGTGCCACCGCGGCGGAGGCCAATGCGAAGGCGTAACTCTCGCGGTCGCGGATTTTATGATAGGTCGATGCATGGCCGGCAGGCGTCTTCCGGACGGTGATCGCCGTCACCAGTTCGCCCGGATGAAGATTGAACTCGCGGTGGGGCGTATCACCTGGAAGGCGGTAGAATTCAGCAATCGGAAGGGTACGCGGACCCTCGGGCCCGAGCATCTCGATCGTCGCGTCCATCGCCATCAGCGCGACCGGCCAGTCGCCAGGCGCCACCGCGGTGCAAGCCTCACTTGTGCCAAGAACAGCATGAGTGCGATCGAGCCCGCCGATGGCCGAGCAACCGGAGCCAGGCTCGCGCTTGTTGCAAGGATAAACGCCAACCATCGAGGTCGATCCCGCACCGTTGCGAAAGTACATGCAGCGGGTGCGTTGCAGAAGGTTGCCGCCCACCGTGGCCATGTTCCGCAACTGCTGTGACGCAGCCTTGAGCAGACTTTCAGAAAGCACGGGATACTGGTCGCGCACGACCGGCGTGTAGGCTACATCGGTCATCAGAGCGCGGCCGCCGAAGCGCAGAACGTCGCCGTCTGTTTCGATCGCGTCCATGCCGTCGATTCGGCTGACGTCGATCAGATGAGCCGGGTGCTCGATCCCGAGCTTCATCAGGTCGTACAGATTGGTGCCACCCGCGATATATCGCGCCGATCCTTCGGCCTCCGCAAAACGTGCCACGGCGGCTTCGGCAGAGCGGGCAACAGTGTAGCTCAACGCCCTCATCCGTCAGCCCTCCATGACCTTGGCTGCTTGCTGGACGGCCGCGAGAATCCCGACATAGGCGCCGCACCGACAGATGTTCCCACTCATGAACTCGCGGATTGCATCTGGACTGGTCGCGTGCCCTCCAGTCACGCAGGCGACCGCGGACATGATCTGTCCTGGCGTGCAATACCCACATTGAAGCGCATCATTGTCTATGAAGGCCTGCTGCATTGGGTGAAGGTCCGCGCCTTCGGCGAGGCCCTCGATCGTGGTGACCTGCCGTCCATCGATCTTGGCCGCCAGCGTGAGACAGGACGAGACAGGCCGGCCATCCAGATGAACCGTGCAAGCCCCACATTGTCCGTGATCGCAGCCCTTCTTGGTCCCGGTCAGCTCTCGCCGTTCACGCAGCAAATCGAGGAGAGAAGCGCGGGAATCGATCTCAAGGATCACCGGCCGGCCGTTCACGTTCGCCGAGACTTGAACCGTTTGGCCTGTTTCGGTACGCGCGAACTGTTGTTGTGCTTGGGCTCGTTGCTCGAGCGGCAAGATGCTTGCAGCAGCAGCCCCAGCTCCGCTAGCGAGCACAACGCGACGCGTGACGCCGCAGGTCTGTGTAGTCTCGGACCGTTCGTCTTCCATTGTCGGGCATCCCTTTTCGCGCTTCCAAGTTGGAGCCGTGATTGTGCCTGCGAACTTTGCGCCGAAGGTCGGACCGTTGTGCGTGTTCGCCGCCGCATTGACCAAGCGTACGAGCGCTAGCACTCGTGCCACACTGGCAGGCTCTGACAATCTTTAGCATCATTGTCAGAGCCTGACAATTGTCGTATGTTCACAAAACTGAGAAGGGTTTGGAATGGTCAAGAGGGCAGAAAATGCGCGCGAGCGGTTCGAGGCCGCCGCATACAGTCTTTTCAGGCAGCAGGGCTACGCTGCAACGACTGTTCCAGAAATTGCTGCGGAAGCCGGGCTAACGGAGCGGACGTTCTACCGCTACTTCACCGACAAGCGAGAAGTCATGTTCTGGCGAGCCGGTGATCACCAGGTCACGATAGCAAACGAAATAGGGAGAGCCCGCGCCGGCGTGCATCCACTGACAGTGGTGGCTCGCGCCTTTGACTCGGTCGCTCCCTTCATCGACGGCCACCGCGCCATCGTAAAGCTGCGCCAGCGTCTGATATTCACGCATGGCGACCTGCAGGAGCGGGAACTGATGAAGCTGCATAAGCTCGCTTCCGCAATCGATCTGGCTCTGCAGCAGCGGGGTATCCGGCCCTCGTTTTCGCGCGCAGTAGCAGAGATAGGCGCGGCAATCTGGAAAGTTGCGCTGGAGAACTGGCATGCCGACGAAACAGAGAAGCCCTTTCCAAGTCACGTGCAGGCGGCTCTTACCGAGTTTCAGGCAGGCCTGCGCCAAGTCGCAGGCTAGGACGCAGATTTGCCGGACGATCCAAGGGACTGTTAAGAAGGGAAGGGCCTGGCGCTGATCTGACGCCCGATCTGAACACGCACCGGCATCTCGTCGAAAACATCCGGGTTGCGCTCAGACTACGGCGTCATGACACGCCAGACATCGAAGCGCGTGCCGCGAGAGCACGGCCTCCGACCGCGATGGCGAGCGCGACGACGATCAGTATCGTCGCGACCGCGAACGTGATCCGCATACCGGCGGCAACGGCCTCTGGGCGCGCCGTCATGATGTCGGTCGTCGCTGAGGCAACCGCGAACACGGCGCCCATGACGGATGCGCCAGTAATGAGCCCAAGATTGCGCGACAAATTGAGCAAGCCGGAAATGACGCCCCGCTGGTCCGCGCGGATATCTGACATGACAGCGGTGTTGTTGGCGGTTTGGAACAGCGCATAGCCTGATGTGATGATTGCGATCGGGGCGATATAGCCAGGGAGCGTTGCCGGCATTATGGACAGAATGAAACAACCTGCCGCTGTCGCGACCAGCCCAATGACGGTCATCCGCCCAGCGCCAAAACGGTCCGCTATGCGACCAGCTGGCACACCGGTCAGCGCGGCGACAAGCGGACCGACCGACATGACGATGCCAACGAGAGCAGCATCGAGCCCAAGCGCACGAGACAGGTAGAACGGCCCGACCACCAGCGTCGCCATCATCACCGTCGCAACGAGCGCGCTCATGGCCAGGCTTGCACTCAGCGTCGCATTGCGGAACGCTGCCAATCGGATCAAGGGCGACGCCACTCTCGCCTCCACAAGCACAAAGAGGCCGGCTCCGAAAACGGCCGCTGCCAATAGCGCCATGTTGAGCAGACCAAAATTGCCACGCCCGACCGTCATCGCGAGCGCGTAGGCGCCAAGCGCCAAGGCAAACAGCAGCGTGCCCACAACATCGAAGCCGGCCCGATCCGTCTTCGGCTCCCGGCGATCAGCCGGCAGATAGCGGTAGGCGAGAACAAAAGCCAGCAAACCCAGTGGCATGTTGACGAGGAAGATCGCCCGCCAACCGGCTCCGGCAATCAGAAGGCCGCCGAGCGATGGACCGAGAGCGGTGCCGATCGCCGACATCGTTCCGAGCAGCCCCATGGCGCTGCCGGTCCTTGCCTTCGGAACAATCTCACCGACAAAAGCCATGGTCAGGGTCATCATGATAGCCGCCCCTACTCCCTGCACCGCCCTGGCGGCAATCAGCAGCCAGAGCGTCGGCGCGACGCCACACAGGACCGAGGCCGTCGTGAACAGGAAGAGCCCGGCCAGCAGCAGCCGCCGGCCGCCGATAAGGTCACCGAGCCGCCCGACGCTGACGATCGTGGTGGTGATGGCGAGGAGATAGGCCAGCACGATCCACTGGACTTCCTGAAACGAGGCATTGAACGCCTCCGCCAACGTCGGCAAGGCGACATTGGCGATGCTGATGCCGAGCGAGGACAGCAACATGGACAGCGAAAGGCTGGCGAGCGCCCATCGAACCGAAGGTGCCCGTTCCGCATCTTCGGCGACTGCTCGTTCTGCATCGATTGGCTTCAACATGAACTCCGTTCTTTCAGCGACTCCCGAAACGGAGCTGGCAGACACGTAGTCCCTTGCTATATGTGGCGGAAGACGCACCATTCGCACTAAATCATTGCGTTTGACGCTATGTCAGATCGTGCCGGCCATGCTACGTTCCGTTGATGTCGCATCCCGACCTCAATCTGCTTGTCACCCTTGATGTGCTGCTAACGGAAGGCAGCGTTGCGCGCGCCGCCAAGAGGTTGCGGCTGAGCCCATCGGCGATGAGCCGCGCGCTGGCGCGATTGCGGGAGACGACCGGCGATCCGCTGCTGGTCAGGGCCGGGCGCGCCCTCGTCCCCACACCCCGGGCCCTCGAGCTCCGCGAGCGCGTCGGTCAGCTTGTGCAGGACGCCGAAGCCGTTCTGCGTCCAGTTGCGACGCTCGACCTGAAACGGCTCGTGCGAACCTTCACGCTTAGAAACAGGGATGGCTTTGTCGAGAATTTCGGGCCGGATCTCATTGCGCGCGTCAGCGAACAGGCACCGGGCGTGAAGCTGCGTTTTGTGCTGAAGCCGGACAAGGACAACACGCCCCTGCGCGACGGCAGCGTAGATCTTGAAACGGGCGTCGTCGGAAAGGCCACAGGACCGGAGGTGCGCGCGCAAGCGCTGTTCCGTGATCGCTTCGTCGGCGTCGTGCGGATGGGGCATCCACTATGCGAGATCTCGATCACCCCTGCCCGCTATGCAGCCGGCCGGCATATCCTCGTCTCCCGTCGCGGGCTCGACAGGGGACCGATCGACGACGCCGTTGAGCCGTTAGGATTGAAACGGGAGATCGTGACGGTCGTCGGCGGTTTTTCGGAAGCTCTGGCCCTGGCACGCGCCTCGGACCTGATCGCCAGCGTTCCCGAGCGCTATACGGGAAACCTGCGCGACGGAATGTTCTCTTTCCCTCTGCCGGTCCCCTTGCCGGAAATCACGGTTTCACTTTTGTGGCACCCGCGGCTGGATGCCGATCCGGCGCACCGCTGGCTGCGCGGGTGCGTTCGAGACGTTTGCGCCGAATAGATCACAGACCCACCGGCGCGCAGCGCCAACCTGACGACTAATCCAGTGCTGCGATGCAAATTGAAATAATTTCAAAAAGGCGCGGTATAGAGGACGAAATTCCACAAACTCGAAACGCAGGCCGCTGACCCCGCGAAAATCCGGCACAATTGGAACAGAATTCTATTGAGGATACGGCGATCGCTTGTTAGCGTTGAAGCGCTTCAATTGGGTCGAACACAGTGCAGCGCAAGCGCCCCACCATAGCTGATGTCGCACATGCGGCCGGCGTTTCCATCGGCACGGTGTCGAACTTCATCAACGATACAGCGGTCGTCAAAGACACCACGCGCGAACGCATCCAAAAAGCCATCTCCGATCTGATGTACCGGCCAAGCGCGTTTGCGCGCTCGCTGCCGGGTCATGCTCCACGCAGGCCGAGGGATCTCGAGGGATTGCCACGGCTGCTGGTCGTCGGCCGTGTAAGCGTCGATTTTCTCTGCCGCGTCGATGTTCTGCCGCATCGCGACGACCGCATCACCGCCAGGCACATCGAAAAGGCTCTGGGCGGCCCCGCCGCCAATCTGGCCGTTGCCGCCGCAGGCATCGGCGCACCGTTTGCCCTGGATGTCGAACTGGCGACGGCCGTCGGCGACGACCCCGAAAGCGATTGGGCATTGGCAGAGCTTTCGAAGCTCGGTGTCCACGCCCTGCCGATCCGGCGCACATTCAACAATCGGCTGTCGCAGGCGATCGTCATCATCGAACTCAACGGCAGCCGGACGATCATCAGCGAACCGTTCGAACTCAGCGAATTCGATCTCACCGCTAATATGGATGTTCAAGCCGAGGCCCGCCCAGCCTGTCTTCACATCGAAGGTTTTCACTATGAGAGCATGATCGGTTCCATCGATCGCTTCCATCAGGCGGGCTGGAAAGTGAGCCTGCATTCGGCTGGCCTGCCCCGGAGTTCGAGAACCCCTGACGCCTTTGTCGAAATGGTCAAACGAGTCGATCTGACCTTCATCAACGATGTCATGCTGCGCGAAATTTTCGATCTCCGTACGCCGTTGGCGACAATGATCCAGCAGATCCGCGACACCCTCGTCCGGATTAAGCAACGCGGCACTGTCGTGCTGACGCTTGGCGAGTTCGGGGCGGTCGTCTTTCCCAGAAGCGGCGGACCGCAGATCGAGGTTCCGGCGCTCCCCGTCGACAGGGTCGATGCTACGGGTGCCGGAGACAGCTTCGCCGGCATCTTTCTCGGCCTGTGGCTGCATGGGGCCTCGCTTGAGGAGGCGGCGCGATACGCTGCGATCGGTGGCAGCCTGACAACAACCGCCGAAGGCGCGCAGGGGCATGTTGCGAATTTCGAGGAACTGAACGCCGCGCTCACGCCGAACAAGACCATGGCCGCCGATAAGGCCATCGACCACACCGCACCCGACACGAACAGCGAACGGATCAGCGCAAAGCACAGGCGGCGCGGACAGGAGATCGTACAATGAGCAAGACAAAAGTCCTTCTGGTTGGAGAAAGCTGGGTCAGCGCGGCAACGCACTACAAGGGCTTCGATCAATTCGGCAGCGTGACGTTTCATTTGGGCGCCGAACCGCTGGTCAAGGCGCTGAAGGACAGCGAATTCGAACTCGACTACATGCCGGCCCATGAAGCGGTGGAAAAGCTGCCGTTCACCATCGAAGGCCTCTCCCAGTATGATGCGATCGTTCTCTCCGACATCGGTGCCAATTCGTTGCTGCTGCATCCGGACGTCTGGCTGCACGGCAAGACGGTGCCGAACCGGTTGAAACTGTTGCGGGACTGGACGAGTGCGGGCGGCGGCCTGGTCATGGTCGGCGGCTATTTCAGTTTCCAGGGCATCGACGGCAAGGCCCGCTGGCACCGCACGGCCGTGGAAGAAGCGCTGCCCGTAACCTGTCTTCCAAACGACGACCGCCTCGAGATACCGGAAGGATTTCGCCCTTCGATCACCGGCTCGAAGGATCACCCGATCCTTGCCGGCATCGAGGGCGATTGGCCGCTCCTTCTCGGCGCCAACGAAGTCGTCGCAAAGGATCGCGACGACATCGAGGTGCTGGCGTCATTACCGCGGGATCAGGGTGGTCACCCCCTGCTCGTGACTGGGCGCTACGGCAAGGGGCGCACGGTGGCCTGGACCTCCGACATCGGCCCGCACTGGCTACCGAACAGTTTTGTCGAATGGCCGGGCTATGCGCGCCTTTGGAAGAACGTGCTGAGTTGGGTGAGCAAGGCAGCCTAACAACCAACCTTCGGAAATTATCGCCATGACCGCTCCTTTTCTCGTTGCCAAAGGGATAGCCAAGCGTTTCGGCGCGCTGACCGCGCTGTCCGACGTCGACCTGGAAATCCGACCTGGAGAAGTGCTGGCCCTCTTGGGTGACAATGGTGCGGGCAAGTCGACCTTCATCAAGATCCTGGCAGGCGCGCATCCCCCAAGCGAAGGCGAGCTTGTCATCGAGGGCATGCCGGTTGCATTTTCCTCGCCGAAGGATGCGGCATCGTCGGGGATTGCGACGATCTTCCAGGAACTGGCGCTTTCCGAAAATCTGTCGATTTCGGAAAACGTTTTTCTTGGCCGCGAGCTCAACCGCTCTGTTCTCGGCATTCCGTTTCTCCGCCGCACGGAAATGCAGCGGCGCGTCGATAGCCTGCTTAGGGAACTCGACGCGCATATTTCCGATCCGGAAGCCCCGGTCGGCAGCCTCTCGGGCGGTCAGCGTCAGGCTGTCGCCATTTGCCGCGCGCTCAATCTGAACGCCAAGCTGGTGATCATGGACGAGCCGACAGCCGCACTGGCCGTGGCCGAAACACGCAAAGTTCTGGCTCTGACGCGGCGTCTTGCGGAGCGTGGCTGCGCCGTCGTGCTCATTAGCCACAACATCTCAGAGGTCTTCGAGGTTGCCGACCGAATCGTCGTGTTCAGGCGCGGCCGAAAAGTCGCCGAACGGCAGCGTACTGAGACCAATCCCGAAGAAGTCGTTTCGTTCATAACAGGCGCTCATCCCGGCGTGCGGGCGCTTGAAAAAACAAACTAGAAGATGCGCGTCAATTCCAGAGAGGTTCAAATCATGCTTAAGCACATCAGGAAAGCTCTTGTAGTCTCGGCGCTGTCTCTCGCGGTTTCGAGCGCCGCCTTTGCACAGGATAAGCCAAAAGTAGCCTTCGTCCCGCAATTGATCGGCATTCCCTATTTCAACGCCATGGAAGCTGGCGGCAACCGCGCTGCGAAGGAGCTCGGCGTCGATTTCATCTACAGCGGCCCCGTCGACACCAATCCGGTCGACCAGTTGCAGATCGTGCAGAACCTTATCGATCAAGGCGTCAACGCGATCTCGGTCAGCGTTCTCGATGCCTCCAGCATCGCCCCCGTCGTCGACGCCGCCAAGGCCAAGGGCATCAAGCTGTTCACCAGCGACAGCGATGCGCCCGACAGTGGCCGTGCGGTTTACGTCGCCCAGGCAACGGACGAGGGTCTGGGTGCCACCATCGTAGACGAACTGGTCAAGCGTGTCGGCGAAGACGCCAAGATCGGCATCGTTTCCGGCGAAGCAACGGCGTCCAATCTGAACGCCTGGATCGGCTTCATGCAGAAGCAGGCATCGGCGAAATACCCGAAGCTGCAGCTTCTAGAGCCCCAATATGCCGGCGGCACGGCAGAGCGCGCCGCCCAGATTTCCGGCGACCTTATGGCTGCCAATCCCGACCTCAAGGCCATCATCGCAGTTGCGTCCACAACATGCCCAGGCGTCGCGCAGGCTATCGAAACCGCCGGCAAGATCGGCACCGTGGTCGGCGCGGGCTATTGCAGCCCCAACACCGCCCGCTCCTACCTCAAGAGCGGCGCCTTCGGCTTCACCGTTCTATGGGACCCGGCACAGCTCGGCTATCTTACGGTCTGGGCCGGAAAGCAGTTGATCGACGGAAAGCCATTCGAAGCGGAAAACAAGGTTCCGGGGTTCGACAATCCCGTCACCTACGACGCTACGAAGGGCGTTCTGCTGCTCGGCCCGCCGGCTGTGTTTACGGCTGAAAACGTCGATAAATTCGATTTCTGAGCCGGATACGATGCGACGGTTCAGGGACGGTGTTTTCTCATTGAACGGGCGCGAGTGGTCCCTGCTCGCCGCCTGCATCTTGGCGATCATCGTCTTTTCTGTCGCGTCACCCCATTACGCCACATTTGGCAATGCCGGGACGGTCTTGCGCAACAGTATCGAGCTGCTCCTGGTTGGCCTGGGAATGATGCTGCTCCTCGCCATGGGCGGTATCGACGTATCCGTCGGCGTCGTCATGGGCCTTGCGGCAATCTGGGTTGGCCGGGCGCTTGGAGCCGATGTCGACCCGGTGCTCACAGCGCTTGTCGGCCCGCTCACAGGTGCGCTGCTCGGCCTTGTGACGGCCGCCGTCATTGTGCTTGGCCGTGTACCGGCCATTGTCGGGACGCTTGGCCTTCTCGGCGTCTACCGGACGGCAATCTTCGTCCTGCTTGGCGGCCAATGGCTTTCCGGTCTGCCGACCGGGCTGACGATCCTGCTTGGAACGACCATTCTCGGCCTGCCAGTCGCCGCCTACGTGATCGCCTTCGCCTATCTTGCCGTCTGGATTGCTCTGCGGCGAACGCCGTTTGGCTTGCATCTCCTTGCTATCGGCAACTCGGAGGAAAAGGCACGCCTGTCCGGCATTCCAGTCACGAAGGTCAGATTTGCGACCTTCATCGTCAGCGGCGCCCTCACCGGCCTCGCCGCCACCTTTTATGTCGCCAATTATCGCAACGTCGAAATGACCGTCGGCAGCACCTTGGCGCTCGATGCCATCGCGGCTGTGGTTCTCGGAGGAACCAGCATACTGGGAGGAAAATGCAGCCTCGTCGGCACCGTCCTCGGTGTCCTGCTGCTGAGGATCCTCCAGAATGGGCTACTGCTGACAGGGGTTCCCTCACTGTGGCAACCGGTGGTGACCGGAGGACTGCTGATCGGCGTGCTCGGTTTCGAGGTCCTTTCCAATCGCCTGTCCCTTTCCCAGTTTAGATGGGCCAGCAAATGAACCGCATTCGCAATCTGCAGGGTCCGGCGCTTGTCCTCACCCTTCTGGCGCTTTTGTGGGTCATCGTTGTCTTCGTCCTGCTGATCTTGAAGCCATCCGTGTTCAGCCCGGCAACCGTTACGACGATCCTGCAGTTTTCAACCATACTGGCGCTCGTCTCTCTGGGGCAGGCAATCGTCGTCATGGCCGGCGGAGCGGGCATCGATCTCTCCGTCGGCGGCATTGTCTCGCTTTCGGCAATATTCGGCATGCTTGCTCTCAAGGCGGGCCTGCCGTCGTTTCTGCTGCCGGCAGCCTGTGTTTTCGCCGGGGCCGTTCTGGGTGCCTTCAATGGCGTTCTCGTAACGAAACTCTCCATCTTGCCGCTTATCGCAACGCTGGGCACGTTCTTTGTCTACTCGGGCCTTGCCCTGGCTCTAACCGGAGGGGCGGCACAATCGGGCGTGCCGAGTTGGCTGCTGGCCTGGGGGCGCGGCGTCTTCTCGAGCATTCCGGTTCCCTTCCTCACCATCGCAATTCCTGTCTTTGCCATCGCCGGGACCGTGTTGATGTGGACGGCCTGGGGCCGCTGGATCTATGCGATGGGATTTAATGAGCGGTCAGCGCGTCTGGTCGGCATTCCGGTCGATCGTGCACGGCTCATCCTGTACGGCTTAAGCGGCACACTTTCGGGCGCCGCGGCACTGATCTCGCTGGCTTGGCTCGGAAGCGGCCGGCCCAATATCGGGCAGAATCTCGAACTGGAATCGCTTACCGCCGCAATGCTGGGCGGCATTGCGATCACCGGCGGCCGCGGCGGCGTAGGCGGCGTCTTTGCCGCCGTCATGCTGCTGGTAACGCTCAAGACCGGGCTTTTGCAGCTTAACGTCAACACGGTCTGGCAGCTGGGTATCGTCGGCGCTCTCCTGGTGTTCGTGCTTCTCGCCGATCGACTTTCCCAAAATTGGAGATGATTCATGCCGTCTTTCGAAGACATCATTGCGGAGCGGGTCGAAGCACAAGCCGAACGCATCGTTGGAACACTGAGCGACCTCGTCGCCTTCCCATCCATCGTCAAGTCGAATCCGAAAGATGCCGGCCCGGGCGAAAGGGACTGCCAGCTCTATCTGCAAAAACGGCTGGATAGGCTGGGCTTCACAACGGACCTCTGGGATCCTGACGGCCCGGCGCTTTACGAGAAGTACAAAGGCCGACCCGGGGCCAACAAAGGCCGGACATTCGATGGCAGGCCAAATCTCGGTAGCGTCCTGAAAGGCAAGGGCGGCGGCCGATCGATCATGCTCACTGGTCACATCGATGTCGTGCCGCCGGGAGCGCCCGAGCACTGGACAACCGATCCGTTCCAGCCTGTCCTGAAGGACGGTTTTCTGCATGGCCGTGGGACCGTCGACATGAAGGGCGGCGTTGCCTGCATGCTGATGGCCGTCGAAATCCTGAAGGACCTTCAAATTCCGCTTTCGGGCGACATCGTCTTTACCACGGTGGTCGATGAAGAGATCGGCGGCATGGGATCGCTCGCGATGGTCGATCGCGGCTTTCGCGCCGATGCCGGCATCATGACGGAGCCCACTGCCAACAAGATCGCGCCCTTGTGCCACGGCATCCTCTGGGGGCGGATCGTCATCGACGGCGTCGGCGGCCATGCCGAGCTGACCCCGAATGCCTGGTATTCGAGCGGTCCGGTCGATGCTGTACAATTATGCAGGCAGATGCTCGACGGCATCGACATATTGAACCGCCGCTGGACGTTCGATCCCAAGAAGAACCATCCTCTCATGGACCTGCCGAACCAAATTATCGTGACCCAGCTGAACGCTGGCGAGCACCCCTCCTCCATGGCCGGCAGGGCCGAGATCATCATTGATGCCCAGTACCTTCCGAGCGAAAAAGACGAGTTCGGCCTCGGCGGCAATGTCAAACGCGAAATCGAGGAACATGTCCTGAACATCTGCCAGGCCGATCCCTATCTGCGCCAACATCCCGCCCGCGTCGAATGGATACTCGATGCCGATTGCGCGGAAATCCCGGCCGATAACCCGTTTGTTGCCGTATTCCAAGGCGCGGTCGAAAAAGCGAATCTGTCGCCGGCACTGTCAGGTTTCGGAGCGCATAGCGATATTGGCTTGCCGACGGGCCTGGGAAATACGCCGACCGTCAATTTCGGCCCGGGAGATCCGGCGCAAGCTCATCAACCCAACGAGCGCGTGTCAGTCCGCGATCTCGTCGATTGCACTAAGGCGATCGCACTTGCGGTCGAGCGCTGGTGCCGGTGAACCGCGTTGATCTCGGCGGCGGACCGACCGCCGCCTGCCGTTGCTGATCCGGTCACGGCACCTCGGTATTGCAGGTGCCGGCGATCTGTGCGACGGCCTCGCTGAACCCGGCAAGGTCGAAGTCGGCCTCGCCTCGCCCCGACAGCAGCCCGAACCGCCAGGACAGCAGCAGCCGGTCCGCGGAAACCAGCCGCCTGATACCGTCGGCACCATCCCGAACCAGCGTCCTGCGGCGCGGGCCGACCGACCAGCTTTCGTTGACCTTGCTGGCCTTGTCGACGGTCACCGACACGGTGACGGTCCGGCTGGCGGAGACGGCATCGTTCAACTGCAACCATTCGCTCCAGCGCGGTTCGCCATTCGCCCGGCAGGCAATGGTCAGGACCGGACTGTAGCTCAAGGCGCCGCCGCCGGTGATGAGCTTGTTGGTGGCATGCAGCGAGGCCGTGACCAGACCACCGCTGCCGGTGTCGAACCGCCAATTGTCGAGAGCGCTGCTTGCCTGGGCGATGCCGCAGGCCGAGGCGAGGAGGAAGGCTGCTACGACCGCGCCTCCGGTACCGACGAATAGCTTCAACGATGCCTCCAACAACCCTGCACTTTGCAACAACACAACCCCAGATAATGATCAAGATCTCGTATCGCCAGCCGCCACCCGCCGCTTGGGCACGAATCTGCCGCTACCGCATCCGCACGAAAATCAGAATCGATTCTCGAACAGCCCGATGCCAAGAAAATAAGAGTTCAGAGTGTACTTTGTGCGTCCAAGTGGCCGCACGTCGCTCTAAGATCACAACGAAAAAGGCGGCATTGAGGGCGTCCTTTCACAATTCGGCGGAATGCCGTGTTGTTCGGCGCTCTCAGCAGGTTTTTTCTTCGCCGCAGCCCTCTTCTTCTTAGCGTTATCCACATCATCGCCATTGCCTTTTCGGCTGACCGGAAGACCGCACTAGAATTTAGACCGGAAATCGAGCTATGATGCACTTGGCATTTCCTGGGACGGCTTCGCGCCCTTGGAATGCTGGGAGGAAACGGGATATGGCCACCGCGCTTGTACTCGTTTTGGTAGTCGTGGGCTCGGTGCTGTTCCACTTCCTGAGCCCATGGTGGTGGACGCCGATTGCCTCGAACTGGGACTATATCGACAACACCATCATCATTACCTTCTGGATCACCGGCGTCGTCTTCGCCGCCGTCGTCCTATTCATGGCCTATTGCGTCTTCCGCTTCCGTCATCGGGAAGGCAATCAGGCCGCATACGAACCCGAGAACAGGCGGCTCGAATGGTGGCTGACGATCGCCACCGCAATCGGGGTCACGGCCATGCTGGTCCCCGGCCTATTCGTCTGGAACCAGTTCGTCAGCGTCCCAAGCGACGCGACCGAGGTCGAAGTCGTCGGCCAGCAATGGCAATGGAGCTTCCGCCTGCCCGGCAAGGACGGCAAGCTAGGCACATCCGATACCCGCAACGTCACCGCTGAAAATCCGCTTGGCGTCATCGCCAGCGATCCCAACGGCCAGGACGATGTCGTGGTCGAAGCCGCCGATCTCCATCTGCCAGTCGGCAAGCCGGTCAAGATGCTGCTCCGCTCGATCGATGTGCTGCACGATTTCTACGTGCCGGAATTCCGCGCCAAGATGGACATGATCCCGGGCTCGGTCACCTATTTCTGGTTCACCCCGACCAAGACTGGCAGCTTCCAGGTCCTGTGCGCCGAACTTTGCGGGCAAGGGCATCCTTTGATGCATGGTGTGGTCATGGTCGACACGCAGGAAGATTATACGGCGTGGCTCGGCGAACAGCAGACTTTTGCGCAATTGTCGGCCCCTCAACAAGTGGGCTCGGCAGAGTAGACGCCGGCAAAGACGGCGACGTGATTGAAATTACGGCAGGCCTCGAACTGTCGGGCCTGGCCGAAAAGGGCACGGAGGTGTTCCTATGGTCGATATCACACCTGCAGATGCGGTACCGCCGGCCGAAGTCGCGGAAATGGAGCTCTACCATCCGCACAGCTGGTGGACGAAATACGTTTTCTCGCAGGACGCCAAGGTCATCGCCATCCAGTATTCGGCGACGGCGACGGCAATCGGCCTGGTGGCGCTGGTGCTGTCCTGGCTGATGCGGCTACAACTCGGCTTCCCCGGCACGTTCGATTTCATCACCCCCGAAGCCTACTACCAGTTCATCACCATGCACGGCATGATCATGGTGATCTACCTGCTCACGGCCCTCTTTCTGGGCGGCTTCGGCAACTATCTGATCCCACTGATGGTCGGCGCGCGCGACATGGTCTTTCCCTATGTCAACATGCTGAGCTACTGGATCTACCTGCTCGCCGTGCTGGTTTTGGTGTCGAGCTTCTTTGCGCCCGGCGGACCGACGGGTGCCGGCTGGACGCTCTACCCGCCGCAGGCGATCATGACCGGCACACCAGGCGGCCAGGACTGGGGCATCATGCTGATGCTCATCTCGCTGATCCTGTTCATCATCGGCTTCACCATGGGCGGCTTGAACTACGTCGTGACGGTGCTGCAGGCCCGCACGCGCGGCATGACGCTGATGCGCCTGCCGCTGACCGTCTGGGGTATCTTCACCGCGACCGTCATGGCGCTGCTCGCCTTCCCGGCGTTGTTTGTCGCCTGCGTGATGATGTTGTTCGACCGTGCGCTCGGCACCTCCTTCTTTATGCCGGCGATCGTCGAAATGGGCGAGCAATTGCAGCATGGCGGTGGCAGCCCGATCCTGTTCCAGCATCTGTTCTGGTTCTTCGGCCACCCCGAGGTCTACATCGTGGCGCTGCCGGCCTTCGGCATCGTATCCGACCTGATCAGCACCCATGCGCGCAAGAACATTTTCGGCTACCGGATGATGGTCTGGGCCATCGTCGGCATCGGCGCGCTGAGCTTCGTCGTCTGGGCGCACCACATGTATGTCAGCGGCATGCATCCCTATTTCGGTTTCTTCTTCGCCACCACGACCTTGATCATTGCCGTCCCGACCGCGATCAAGGTCTACAATTGGGTGCTGACGCTGTGGCGCGGCGACATCCACCTCACCATTCCGATGCTTTTTGCCCTGGCCTTCATCGTCACCTTCGTCAATGGCGGCTTGACCGGATTGTTCCTCGGCAACGTCGTCGTCGACGTTCCGCTATCTGACACGATGTTCGTCGTTGCCCACTTTCATATGGTCATGGGCGTCGCTCCGATCCTGGTGATCTTCGGCGCGATCTATCACTGGTACCCGAAGGTCACGGGCAGGATGCTGAACGAGGCGATGGGCCAGTTCCACTTCTGGGTCACCTTCCTCGGCGCTTACCTGATCTTCTTTCCCATGCACTACATCGGCCTGATGGGGGTGCCGCGGCGCTACAACGAATTGACCGACACGACGGTCATGACGGAATCGGCCCAGCACCTGAACTCGTTCATCAGCATCATGGCGTTGATGGTCGGCTTCGCCCAGATGGTGTTCCTGTTCAATCTGATCTGGAGCATCCGCCATGGCCGCGAGGCCGGCGGCAATCCGTGGCGCGCCACTACCCTCGAATGGCAAACGCCGCAAACACCACCTGCCCACGGCAATTTCGGCAAGGACCTGCCGATCGTCTATCGCTGGGCCTATGACTACAGCGTGCCGGGCGCCAAGGAGGACTTTATCCCGCAAAACATGCCGGGCACCTTCGGATCCTCAAGAGAGCCGGCATGAGCGTCATTCTGGTCTTCCTCCTGGTGATCGTCGGCTTTGCCGCATGGTGGCTTTCCCACCAGCGACTGATGGCCAAGCCATGGCTCGAGCAAGGTGTGATCGGGGATATTATCGGCCCGGAAGGATCGGCGCTGCCGACCGCCAAGATCGGCCTCGGTGTCTTCCTCGCCGTCGTCGGCTGCCTGTTTGCGCTTTTCACCAGCGCCTATTTCATGCGCATGGCGCTGTCGGACTGGCAGGCGCTGCCGCTGCCGCGCGTGCTCTGGTTCAACACCGGCGTGCTGGTGCTGAGCAGCGTCGCGCTGCAATGCGCCGCGGTCGCCGCGCGCCGGGGCCAGATCGACACGGTCAGGCTCGGCCTCGTCACGGCCGGGCTCACCGCCCTTGCCTTCCTGATCGGGCAGCTTGTGGCATGGCGGGAACTGACCGCCGACGGCTATCTGCTGACCGCCAATCCGGCCAACAGTTTTTTCTACCTGATAACCGGGATGCATGGCCTGCACATACTGGGAGGGCTGGTCGCCTTGGGCAGAACGACTGCCGGCGCATGGGACGGAGCGCGGCCGGAGCGGCTTCGTCTCAGCGTCGAACTGTGCGCCATGTACTGGCATTTCCTGCTTTTCGTCTGGCTTGCCATTTTCGTGCTTCTGGCTGGCTGGGCCGCGACTTTTATCGAGATTTGCCGACAGTTGCTGACCTAGGAGGGCCGGGCGGATGGCAGACACGACACTGACGCGGATCGGTAGGACACAGCCGCGGCCGACGGGTTTGCAAGGCGTCGCCGCCGACTGGTCCTCGGATCAGCGCGCGTTCAAGAACGTCTCCTGGGGCAAGGCCATGATGTGGATCTTCCTGCTCAGCGACACCTTCGTCTTCGGCTGCTTCCTGCTCTCCTACATGACCGCGCGCATGTCCACCCGAGTGCCGTGGCCCAATCCGAGCGAGGTCTTTGCCCTTCATATTGGCGGCTCGAATGTTCCGCTGATCCTTATCGCCATCATGACTTTCGTGCTGATCTCAAGCAGCGGAACGATGGCGATGGCGGTCAATTTCGGCTACCGCCGCGACCGCCGCAAGACGGCGATTCTCATGCTTCTGACCGCCGTACTCGGCGCGACCTTCGTCGGCATGCAGGCGTTCGAATGGACCAAGCTCATCAGCGAAGGGGTACGGCCCTGGGGCAATCCGTGGGGCGCGGCGCAGTTCGGATCATCCTTCTTCATGATCACCGGCTTCCACGGCACCCATGTGACGTTCGGGGTGATCTTCCTGATCATCGTGGCGCGAAAGGTCTGGCGCGGCGATTACGACACGGGACGGCCTGGATTCTTCACCAGCCGCAAGGGCAACTACGAGAATGTCGAGATCATGGGGCTCTACTGGCATTTCGTCGACCTAGTTTGGGTGTTCATTTTCGCATTCTTCTACCTTTGGTGAGAGCAGACATGGCTTTGGTGAGAGGCAGATATGGCTGAGGCGACCGCAAACGGCCTGGGGCAACACGCGCTGCACGGAGCTCAGGCGCATGATCCGACAGCGACCGGCATCGCGCCGGCGGAGGTACACCAGGAGCACCCGATCAAGCTCTATCTGGTGGTCTGGGCATGGCTGTTCATCCTCAGCGCCTGCTCCTATCTGGTCGATTACATCGGTCTCCAGGGCTATCTCAGATGGTCGCTGATCCTGATCTTCATGATGCTCAAGGCCGGGCTGATTGTCGCCGTCTTCATGCACATGGCCTGGGAAAGGCTGGCGCTGACATATGCGATCATCTTGCCGCCGATATTGGTGCTGGTGTTCGTGGCGATGATGGTCTTCGAATCGGAGTACACGCTCCTCACCCGGACGGTGTTTTTTGGGGCCGGCCCCTGACGCGCAATCGGGGCACAGGGTTTGTCCACGGCGTCCCCGTCAAAGCGCTGGAAGCGTTCTTTGCGGTCCGCTCCTGTCTGCCTTGAAACGATCGGCAGCTGGCCCATTTTTGGTGGTACGGGAAACGACAGAAGCAGAATGATTGCGCTCGTTTCCCCATGCGTCGCGAACTCCAGCAAGGGAGGCTCAAGATGACGATCGCCAACAAACTGAAGGACTTTATCGACGGGAAAGGAATTTCCTATGACACCGTCGAGCACCACCGCACCTCGACAAGCAGGCAGTCCGCCATAGCGGCCCATGTGCCCGGCAGCATAATGGCCAAGTCGGTGGTCGTTCACCATGACCGTGGCTATGCGCTGGCCGTGGTCCCCAGCACCCACAGGATCGAGCTCGGCACGTTGCAGGACGTCATGGACCAACGCATCGGCCTGGCCTCCGAAGACGAGGTGGAGTCGATTTTCCAGGATTGCGACACCGGCGCCATCCCGCCGATCGGCGCGGCCTACGATGTGCCTGTTATTCTCGATGAAAGCCTCGGCAAGGCCGCCGACATCTATTTCGAGGGTGGCGACCACAGGACGCTGGTGCATGTCAGCGGCAAGGATTTCCGCAACCTGACCAGCGACGCCCGCCAGGCCCGCTTTAGCTACCCGGCCTACTGAACACTCTGGCCAGCCTGCCGCACCGGCGCTCTCGCCGGTGCGGCAAAGGCCGGATTTTTCAGTCGGCCGGCCTGGTCGAGGCCGGCGATTCCACAACTTTGCGATAGACGTGCCAGGTGGCGTGACCGAGGATCGGCAGCACCACCGCCAGCCCGGCGAACACCGGCAGCGAGCCGATGATCAGCGCGACGGCGACGATCAATCCCCAGACGGCCATCACGACCGGATTCGCCAGGACCACCCGCACCGAGGTGTGGATGGCTTCATAGGCGCCGACGTCGCGGTCGAGCAACAACGGGAACGCGACGACTGTGGTGCACAGCACGACCGCGGCGAAGACGAAGCCAATCGCGTGGCCCAGGATAATCAGCGTCCAGCCGCGCCCGGTGGCAAATATTTCACTGATGAAGCTGGATAGCGACTCCGGTGGGGCCGGGCCGAACACCTGCTGGTAGAACAGCTGCGCGGTCAAAAGCCAGGCGATGAAGATCGCAAGCAGCATGATGCCAACCGCCGCGATGGCCGGCAGTGCCGGAGAATTCCTGACCTCGAAGGCGTGGCTCCAGGAGGCGTCCAGTCCGGCCTCGCGTCTCCGGCTGATCTCATAGAGGCCGAGCGCCGCGAATGGACCGATCAGCGCAAAACCCGACACCAGCGGAAACAGCAGCGGCAGCGCATTGTTGCCCGATGTCCAGACGGCGAGCACGACGCCGACAAGCGGATAGATCAGGCAGAGGAAAACGATGTGCGACGGTTTGACCATGAAATCGTCGACGCCGCGCTTGAGCGCGTCGAAAAGGTCGGAAACGCCGATTCTTCGAATTCTGGTATGTTCCAGCGTCTCGCTGGCGCCTGCAATCACGTGAAAACTTGCCATGACCATTCCTCCAGACCAGGTCCGGTAAGGTCGCGGTTCATGGTGCCGTCGTTCAGCGTGACTGGCCACGCAAAACCGCGACCTGCACCATGATCAACATACTCTCTTGCATGGCGTTTGTCGCCCTTTGTCAGAACAGCGCGGCTCCGGTGATCAGGCTAGCTCTAACGGCCTTTCTTCGATAATCTCCAAAGTGGGTTGAAGGGTGAAGGTCATGGATGGAAAGACCGTTCTCATACTCGGCCTTGGCATAGTTATTCTGCTGTTGCTGGGATTCTGTGCGCTGCCAACGTGAGGTTTGAGCAGGTTAGGACAGACCTTGTTCAGGCAGGTGCCGTCAATTTCCGGCCGACATGACGGCACGCATTGCAATTGTGTCGGCAAGCAGCACGGCAAAGATCGCGAAAAGATAAAAGATGGAATAGGCAAACAGCGCCTTAGCGCGTTTCATCTCCCGCCCTTCACCCCCGCTTTTGTCGACCAGAAGCTTCCAGGCATGCCAGATGAAGCCCGCGCCCAATGCGGCCGAAACAATCCCGTAGAATCCGCTCGCGAATCCAAACGCCCAAGGCAGCACGCCGATTGGCGTCAGGATCAGCGAATAGACGAAGATCTGTTTTCGGGTTGAAGCCTGGCCGGCCACGTTCGGCATCATTGGGATGCCGGCCGCCGCATAGTCGCCGATCTTGAACAGCGCGAGTGCCCAGAAGTGCGGCGGCGTCCACAGGAAGATGATGAGAAACAGAACGAAGCTCTCGATCCCGACGGCGCCGGTGGCCGCCGCCCACCCGATGACAGGAGGAAGGGCACCGGCGGCACCGCCTATGACGATGTTCTGCGGCGTCGAGCGTTTCAGCCACATCGTGTAGATGACGACGTAGAAGAAGATGGTGAAGGCCAGCAGCGATGCGGCAAGCCATCCTACCAGCACACCGAGCGTCAGGACCGAAAGCACGGAAAGTACCAGGCCAAAGCCGAGAGCTTCGCCTGGCGTGACCCGGCCTGAAGGGACTGGCCGCTTTGACGTGCGCGACATCAACGCATCAATATCGGCATCGTACCACATGTTGAGCGCCCCGGCCGCTCCCGCTCCAACTGCAATTGCGCCGATTGCAATCACCGCGATGATCGGATTCGTCATTCCGGGCGCCACCATCAGGCCGACGAAAGCGGTAAAGACGGCAAGCGCCATGACACGGGGTTTCAGAAGCGCGAAGAAATCAGTGACCGTCGCTTCCGAGATCTGGATACCGGTATCCTTGAGGCCGCTTTCCTGAGTCGACATTTCAGGCGACCCCAGATGGGGGCAGGCAATCTGGCCGGCCGATCGGTCGGCGGAAGAACCAGGTTACTTCCTCGCGGAAGAACCGGGTTACTTCCTGGCGGAAGAACCGGGTTACTTCCCAACGGAAAAACCGGGTCATTTGGAGAATTGCTTCAGATAGGCGATGACGTTGGCAAGGTCCTCGTCCTTCTTGAGACCGGGAAACGCCATCTTCCCGCCTTTGATCATGCCTTTGGGATCGCGAAGATAATTCGTCAGCGTGGCTTCATCCCATTTGACGCCGGATTTGCCGGCCTCGGTCATGGCTTTAGAATATTTGAACCCCGGATGCGTGCCGGCCGTCCGGCCGATAACGCCGCTCAATGACGGACCGACCTTGTTCTGGTCCTTGTCCACGACGTGACAGACCTTGCATTTGGTGAAGACCTTCTCACCCGCGGCGGCATCCTGTGCCTGGCATTGGTTGGTGATGAACGTCGCAGCGGACACGGCGGCGACAAAAGCGATCACGCGCATGGCATTTCCTCCCCGATCGCCAAATCTGCGTTGGACGATCTGCGCGTGCCGACACTTTCGCCGGCATGCGCCCCTTGCACGACAGAGCGGAATATCCGCTTCTGCCGCATGGAATTGCGGCATCTACATACCACAGAATCTGGCCGGCAGATAGAAGAAGCCGACCAGCAAGATTTGCCGCCGAAGCAACGGACAGTTCGATCGGCGTCGAACGCGGTCGGAACGCATGCCGGCCAAAGGCGTTAGACCAGCTACGGTTCAGCGTCAGCAAGATCAAAGATCAGAGAAGCGTCCATGAACGACAGCAGCGTCCTGGAGGTGCGCCACGGCACCCTCACGATCGACGGCGAGACGGTCTTCTACAGAGAGGCAGGCCCTCAAGCCGCGCCGGTGCTGCTGCTTCCGCATGGCTATCCCTGCTCATCCTTCCAGTATCGCCGGCTGATGCCGGCGCTCGCCGATCGGTGGCGGACTGTCGCGCCGGACTTCCCCGGCTTTGGTTACAGTGGGACCCCAGATCCGGCACGGTTCGGCTATGATTTCGACGCCTACGCGACTTTCCTGGAGCGGTTCGCCGACGCGCTGGGGCTCGGCAGCTACGCGCTGTGGCTGCACGACTACGGCTCTCAGATCGGCCTGCGCCACGCTATAGCGCATCCATCGCGGATCAGGGCCCTCATCATCCAGAACGGCGACATCTACGCGGATGCGCTTGGCCCCAAATACGAAACGATCCAGCGCTTCTGGCGGGATCCTTCACCAGAGAACCGCGCGCCGCTGGAAGAAGCGGTGAGCGAGGACGGCTTTCGCGCCGAGTTCGTCGGCGAAGTCGATGACGACATCGCCCAACGTGTCCCGCCCGATCTGTGGAAATTGCATTGGCCGCTGATGGATACGCCGGTGCGCCGCGCACTTTCGGTCGGACTGATGGAGAAGCTCAAGGCTAACCTCGACTGGTTCCCTCGTTACCAGGAATACCTGCGCGAACAGCGGCCGCCGGCAATGATCCTTTGGGGGCCGAAGGACGAGTACATGCCCGAGCCGGCAGCGCGCGCCTATCTGCGCGATCTCCCCGAGGCCAAGCTGCATTTGCTGAACGAAGCCGGGCATTGGCTGCTGGAAACCCATTTCGAGGCCGCCCTGCCCCTGGTGCGAGGGTTTCTCGGCGAGGTCCTGCATTATTCGCCCGCCCAACAGCGCAGCGGATCCCGCCATCGCTCCCCATCCACATCACAAACTATCGAGAGGAGCACTTCATGAACGACAACGCCACAATTGCCCGGATCTGGCGGGGAAGGACGCGCCGCGATCTGGCAGACGCCTACGAGCCATATCTGCGCCGCGAAGGCATTCCGCCGCTTCAGGAGAAGGCGCTTGGCGTGCAGTTGTTTCGCGAAGATCGCCAAGAAAAAACGGAGTTCGTGACGATCTCATACTGGCCTGACGTCGAAGCCATGGCGAGCTTCACCGGCGACGATCCGCACAAGGTCCATCACCTGCCGCGCGACGAAGAGTTTCTCGTTGAACTGCCAAAGCGAGTGACCGTGATGCGGATCCTCGTCAATCAGTCGCCTCGCGATTAGGCCGCGGCGGTGACGCGATTTTCGTCAGCGGAGCCCTAAAGGCAGGCGGCCATCAGCGTATCGGTCTCAATCCCCGGTGCGGAAAATTCCTGCACGAAGTTCCCGTCCTTCAACACCAGGACCCGGTCGCAGACCTTCGGCAGTTCCTCGATCTCGCTGGACACGAAAATGATACTTTTGCCCTCGGCGGCAAGCTGGCGGATGAGAGCATAGATCTGCGATTTCGCTTCGACATCGACACCACGGGTCGGCTCGTCGAGCAGCAGGATCCGGCTGCCGGCATAGACCCAGCGGCCGATCACCACTTTCTGCTGGTTGCCGCCAGAAAGCGTGCCGACCGGCGTATCGATACGCGCCGTTTTGATCCCGATACGACGGATGATGTCGCCAGCCGCTTCCGCCATCCTCAACGCCGAGATGACGCCGTTGACCGCCACCTTCGAGAAATCGGTAGCGACGGTGTTTTCGTCCACGCCGAGCAGCGGCACGATGCCGTCTTCCTTGCGGCTTTCCGGCGTCATGCCGATGCCGCTCTTGACCCGCTCGCCATAGGAGCCGCGGGTGATGTCCTTTTCATCGAGCAGGACCGTGCCGGCGCGCACGGCATCGAGCCCGCCGATCGCCCTCAGCAGCTCGGTGCGACCCGAGCCGAGCAGACCGGCAAATCCCAGCACCTCGCCGCGCTTCAGATCGAACGAAACACCCGAAAGCTTTGGCGGCACGGCAAGATCGCGCACCGACAGCACGGTAGCGCCTCCCCTTGCCTCGCCGACCAGCCGATCTTCCTGGCCGCTGCGGCCGAGCATCAGCCGGATGATCTCGGCGGTGTCTGCGCCAGCAAGCTCGACAGTCCCCGCAACCTTGCCGTCGCGCATCACCGTGGCCGCCTCTGCGATCTGCCTTATCTCGCTCATGCGGTGGCTGACATAGATCACCGCAATACCGGCAGCGGCCAGGCTGCGCACGGCCTTGAACAGGAGTTCGACCTCGGCGGCTGCAAGCGAGCTGGTCGGCTCGTCGAGAATGACGAGCTTCGGTTCGCCGATCATGACGCGGGCGATCTCGACGAGCTGCCGTTCGGCCGGGCTCAGCGTTGCGACGCGGCGGCGCGGATCGAGCTTCAGCCCGAGCCGAGCCAGCGTCTCGCGCGCCTGATGTTCCATGTCGCCGTGGGAAAGCACGCCCATGCTGGACGGCCAGCGGCCGAGGAAGAGGTTCTCGGCGATGCTCATGCCGACGATCAGGCTGAGCTCCTGATAGACGGCGCGCACGCCGAGCCGGGCCGCTTCGACCGTCCGCTGAGTGCCGGAACCGGTCAGCGCCGCACCATCGATGGTGACTTCTCCGCTGTCAGGCACCGTGGCCCCGGTCAGCAGCCGGATCAGTGTCGATTTCCCCGCACCGTTCTTGCCGAGCAGGGCGCGGACTTCGCCGCGGCTGATCTCGAAATCGACAGCGTCCAGCGCAAGGACGCCGGGATACTGCTTGGTCGCCCCATGCACTGCGGCGACCAAGGTCTGCGGATCCTGCTGGCGGGCGGTTTGCATGGCTGATCCTTGCGGGTTTCCGTCACGCGCCGAAAATGCGGCGTTCGCGATAGCGCGTGACCAGGATGTTGGCGAGCACTGCTGCAACGATGATGACGCCGCGCACCACTTCCTGGAAGAACGGATTGATGCCGCGCAGCACCAGCCCGTTGCCGATCAGCGTGATGACGAAGACGCCGAGCAGCGTGCCGAGCATCGAGCCGCGCCCGCCCGACAATGCCGTGCCGCCGATGACGACGGCGGCGATCACGTCGAATTCGAGGCCGGAGGCGGTGCCGGCATTGCCGGAGCCGAGCCGCGCCGTCAACAGCACGCCGGCAAGTGCCGCCATCACGCCCGACGTGGTGAAGATCAGCACGCGAATGCGCGCAACATTGATGCCGCAGAGTTCGGCCGCATTGGCGTTGCCGCCGACGGCGAAGATCGACCGACCATAGGCGGTCTTCTGGCTGATGAAGGAGAAGACGGCGAACAGCACCAGCATGACGATAGCCGAGGTGGGGATGCCGAACATGTTGTCGGCAAGGATGTCGAGGAAGGCGTTGTCGGGAAAGGTGACCGGCAGCGCGTTGGTGGTGAAGAACGACATGCCGCGCAGCGCGCTCCACAGGCCGAGCGTGGCGACGAAGGACGGCACCCCAAAATAGGCGCGCAACGAGCCGGCGAAAGTGCCGAGCGCGCCACCGATGGCAAGCGCCGCCAGGATGGCGAGCGCGACGTTGACGTCGGCTTTCAGCATGAAGGCCAGGCAGACCGAGGTGAAAGCGACCATCGGCCCGACGCTGACGTCAATCTCGCCGGCGATGATGATCAGCGTCACCGCCCAGGCGGCAATCGCGATGGAGGCCGCGTCGCGCAGCAGCGACAGATGGTTGTTGGCCGACAGAAAGCCGTTGGTGGTCGCGCCGAAGCCGAAATAGAGTAGAAGCAAAATGACGATTAGGCCAATCTCGTTCATGTCGAGCGCAAACAAGCGAAAGCCGCGCCGACGGTCGGTTGTGGTTGTGGTGACGCTCATCGCAATCTTCCTCGTCAAGGCCGCTGGCAGGTATAGCGAACGGAGCCCGTGAGGCTTTCACCGGGCGCCAGCCTCACCAGCCCGCCGCCGGAGGGCATGTTATGCCCGTCAGCGCTGTGGCTCATCGGTTCGAAACAGAAGAAATCATAGTCGTAACCGGCATCGAAGGCCGGATCGGAGACGAAGACCAGATAGCGGGAAAAGATGGGGTCAGCATCGATCCTCAGTGAAATCCCGCTCTCCGGCCAAGCGATGTCAGCCGCGCCGTTCCAGCCCTCGAAAACCGTGTTGACCCAGCGGCGCGGCAGGCCGCGCGGCTGGGCAAAGTCGGTATCAGCGGCGACCGGATGCTCGACAGTCGGCAGCCAGGATGAATCCTCGTCCCAACAGGAGCGAGCGGCCGCCTTGAGCGTGGTTCCTTTCGTCAGCGGAAAATAGGGATGCCAGCCGAGGCCAAATGGGAGCGCGAACTCGCCGCGATTGGTGACGGACAGTGTTGTCGTCAGTGTAGAGCCGTCGATCGAAAAGCGCTGTTCGGCTTCATAGACATACGGAGTGCCGCTGCGATGGCTGAACACAAGTACGATCTCGGTGCTCGTGTGGCGGACAATCTGCCATTCGCCGGTCCAGCCGTCGCCATGCAGATAGTGCTTGTCCCAATCCATGTTGGGTTTGAGCGAATACTCCCGGCCTTCGAAGGAAAAGCGGTTGTCGCGCACCCGGTTGCCGAAAGGCACCAGCGGAAAGGAGCCCGATTTCAGCGCTTCTCGTTCCGGTCCCTGCGGCGGCTCGCGAAACAGCGGCGTCTCCACATCGCCCGAGCGCGATACAAACCGCCAGACCGCTCCACCGGTCGTGGTGACGGTGAGGCTCAGCGCTTCGTTGGCGATGTCGATATCCGCCATCGTTCAGTCCGGGAACTCGACGATGACTTTTCCGGAGCGTCCACCGGCCATAAGCGCATAGGCCTCTGGTGCTTTTTCCAGTGGGAAGGCATCGGTGATGATGTCGTGCGGGTGCAGGCCCCAGGCGTCGAGGTCTTCGCAGCACTGGTCCATATTGTGGACGCTGGTCACCCATGAGCCGTAGATGGTGCGTTGGCGGTGCAGAAGGTCGTCGCTGACGTCGAACTCGACCTTGCCGGTTTCGCCGATATAGACGCAGCGTCCCCAGGTGCGCGTCGCCTGCAGCGCCAGCACCCTCCCGCGCGGATTGCCGGAGCAGTCGATGGCGACCGCGGCACCGCCCTTGGTCAACTCATTGATGGCGCCGAGCGCGTCGGGCCCGGCGACGAGACCGTGATCGAGCAGGCCAAGCTTCCTCGCTGTCTCGACCCGGTCGGGCTGGGTGTCGACGCCGATCGCCAGGCGCGCACCACGGCCCTTGGCCAGCATCAGCGCTGCCATGCCGACCGGCCCGAGGCCGACGACGAGGACCGCATCACTGCCCGAAATATTGCCGCGCAGCACCGCTTCGTAAGCGGTGCCGACGCCGCACGAGATGAAGCAGCCGTCGCGATAGGACAGCGTGTCAGGCAGATGCACAAGGTCGCGCTCGTCGGCGACGAGATATTCGGCGTGGCCGCCATCGCGCTGCCAGCCATAGGCGGCGCGCTGCGGGTCGGTGCAGGAGATCTGGAACCCCTTGCGGCAGTTGCGGCAGAAGCCGCAGCCGGAAATATGATAGACGGCGACACGGTCGCCCGGCTTGAAATGCCGGCAGCCGGCGCCAAGCTCGGCGACCTGCCCGGCCGGCTCGTGGCCCGCCACCACGCCCTGATAGGACGTGCGCGGATCGTCGCCGAGATGCTTGTGATAGATGTAGTGGATGTCGCTGCCGCAGATGCCGGACGCCTTCATCTTCAGAAGCACCTGGCCTATGCCTGGCTGCGGGCGGTCAATTTCGCGCAAGTCGACGGTGGAATTGCCTGGAAGGTAGGCGGCAAGCATTTTTGGCATGATCAGGCTCCGGACCCCGGTTCTTTTCGACCGCGGGCAGTATCCGAGATTGTCGGTTTCCCGAAAGATTATCAGTTCCCGAAAGAACTGGCCGCCGGGATGCGGCGGCCAGTATCGCATGGTTCGGGAGGATGCGATCAGGAAAGGCCGTCCTTGTGGGTTTCGAGCCACTTCTTGGCATCGTCGGCCGATTTGAAGATCGATATGCCCATGGGCACGATGATGTCGGCGGCCTTCTTGCCCTCGGCGCCATTCAGCGCCTGTTCCAACGCCAGCTTGCCGATGCCTTGGCCGGACACGTCGGCGACTGCCTTCATCACCGAGAAGTCGGCGAGTTCGGTCGCGGCCGAAGACGTCATGTCGGCAGCGAAGACGACGACCTTCCCGGTCAGGCCGCGCTGCTTGATGGTCCGCACCGCACCGGTGCCGGCATCGCCGCCCTCGCCGAAGAAGGCGTTGATCTCAGGATTGGCCGACAGCATCTGGTCGCTCACCGAAACGGCGTCATCGAGCACCGTGCCGCGCTGGTTCGCAGCGATGACATAGCCGGGAACCTTGGCCTTGAGGGCCGCCTCGAAGCCCTCGCGGCGCTTGACGCAGACCTCGACGAATTCGCAGTTCAGCACGCCGATCTTCGGCTCCTTGATGCCCTGGGCGATGAAATAATCGGCAGCGACGTCGCCGAGCTGGCGGCCGAACTCCGTCGGATCGGCAACCGCATAGGCATAGACATATTTCTTCATGTCGGCGTCGTTGATGCAGGTGTTATAGCACACGACCGGAATGCCGGCCTCATGCGCTCGCCTGATGGCGCGCACCGAACCGTCGGCGGAGACGGCCGACAGGATGATCGCCTTGACGTTTGCAGAGATCAGGCGGTCGATGAAAGAGGCCTCGGCGCCCGGATCGGCGCGGGCATTCGTCTCGAGCAGGTCGACCTCCTTGCCCATCGATTTGGCGCTGTCCTGGATGCCCTTGCGCACGGCGGCATAGAAACCGACATCGTCGAGATAGATGGCGCCGATGCCGGTCGAATCGGCCAGCGCCGGCGCTGCCGCCGAACCAACCGTGGCGGCCGCAAGCGCTGCGATGGCAAACTGCTTTATGGATTTCATGTCGTCCTCCCAACGGATCGTGAATTGTGCCCGTCGCGGCGCCGCAGCAAGTCGGACTGCAGGCAACCTCTCCCTACGGGACTTGCCCAATCCGAGATCGACTTAACATCTAGATCGGATCAAACTAATTTATAGATACTATGTTTGATACGGCTGTCAACGCCTTTCTCACACCACATTAACCAGCGCTGCGCCGTTGCTGCGCTGCAGTTTGGCGTTGAACACATCGGCAAAGTCGACTAACGTGCCTTATAGATATGATCTATTGCGATTGCGCGGGAGCTCCCAAGTGAGGATCACAAGTATCGAGACCCGCGTGGTCAATGCGGAAATGCGGAACTGGGTGTTCGTGAAAGTGCTGACCGACGAGCCGGGGCTGCATGGCTGGGGCGAAGCGACACTGGAATGGAAGACGCGGGCAGTGGTCGGCGCGGTCGAGGATCTGGCGCCGCTGATCGTCGGGCGTGATCCTCGCGACATCGAACAGGCCGTGCGGGTCATGCGCAAGCAGTCGTTCTGGCGGCTCGGCGCCATCGGCATGAGCGCGATCTCCGGCATCGAGATGGCCTTGTGGGACATCATGGGCAAGCATTTCGGCGTGCCCGTATGGCGCCTGCTTGGCGGCAAGGTGCGCGACAAGGTCGGCGTCTATACCCATCTCGGCCTTGGCGACATGCGCGCCGTCTACGAGACGATGGAGGCCGATCCGTTGGTCGAACGCGCGCATGCCGTGGTCGAAAAGGGCTATCGCGCCTTCAAGGCGGTGTTCATTCCCTATACCCACTACCACGCGCCGCTGCCCGACGTGGACAAGGTAGCGCGGCTGATGGAGGCCCTGCGCAAGGCAGTTGGACCGGGGATCGAGATCATGGTGGATTTCCATGGCCGCCCGGCCTCGGTTTCCGCCGCGCTTTCCTATGTCGAGGCCCTCGCTCCCGGCCGGCCGATGTTCATCGAAGAGCCGTTGCCGCCCGGCGACACGGCCGGTCTGAAAGCCCTCGCCGCCCATACTTCGGTGCCGCTGGCGACCGGAGAGCGACTGGTCGAGCGCGCCGAATTCGTCGAACTGCTTTCGGCAGGCGCGGTCAGCATCATTCAGCCCGACATCTGCCATTGCGGCGGCCTCTCCGAGGCCAAGAAGATTGCGGCCCATGCCGAGGCCGTCGGCGTCGGCGTCGCCCCGCATAACCCGCTTGGGCCGATCGCCGGCGTCGCCGCTCTCCACTTCGCCGTCTCGACGCCAAACCATATCATCCAGGAGGAAATGGTCGGCGCGGTGCCGTGGTATTTCGACGTGGTCAAAGGCCCGATCCGCATGGTTGATGGCTTTTGGCAGGTTCCCGAAGCGCCGGGTCTCGGCATCGAGGTCGACGAGGCGGTCTGCGCGCGCTATCCCTTCGCGCCCGAGGTGCTGCACACGCAGAACGCCGTAATGCCGGACGGCACCATCGTCGACTGGTGAGGACGACCCACTGGTGAGGATGAAATGACCGGACGCCTGCAGCACAAGGTCGCGATCGTAACCGGCGCCGGGCGCGGCATCGGCGAGGCGATCGCTCGGGCCTTCCACCGCGAAGGCGCTAAAGTCGTCATCGCCGAGATCGATCAGGCGACCGGCGAAGCGCTCGCAAAAGATCTTTCGCCAAACAGGGCAAGCGCCCTGTTTGTGCCCTGTGACGTCCGCCATACCGCTTCCGTCGAAGCCGTCGCCGCCCTGGCGAAGGAGACCTTTGGCCGGATCGACATCCTCGTCAACAATGCCGGCATCAACGTCTTCCACGATCCGCTGGAGACCAGCGAGGCCGAATGGCGGCGCTGCTTCGACATCGATCTCGACGGGGTCTGGCGCATGAGCAAGGCTGTGCTGCCGGCTATGCTCGACCAGGGCGCCGGCTCGATCGTCAACATTGCATCCACGCACAGTTTTTCGATCATCCCTGGTTGCTTCCCCTACCCCGTCGCCAAGCACGGGCTTTTGGGTCTCACCCGGGCGCTCGGCATCGACTACGCAGCCAGGGGTGTGCGGGTGAACGCCATTGCGCCTGGTTATATCGAGACGCAGATCGCCGTCGACTACTGGAACACTTTTCCAGACCCCGAGGCCGAGCGTCGGCGTACCTACGATCTGCACCCGCAAAAACGCATCGGTAAACCCGAGGAAGTGGCGATGACGGCGCTGTTCCTCGCCTCTGACGAGGCACCTTTCCTCAACGCCGCCTGCATCGTCGTCGATGGTGGCCGCTCGGTGCTCTACCATGACTGAGGGGATCATGACCGAGGCCGGCGTTGCGCAGGGTGCCGGTCGCGCCTATGAGTTGCAGGCTGGAGAAGGGCTGGGAAGACATGGCATCTGACCTTGGCGTGGTTGAAGACGGTTCGTGGCGCCGCGTCGAAACCGAAGGCGCCGGCGGCAGCCGCATCCACGATTCCGTGGTCAACGTTCTCGGCAGCCGCATCCTTGGCGGCGTCTATCGGCAAGGCGAAATGCTGCCGCGCGAGGAAGAGCTCTGCGCGATGCTGAGTGTCAGCCGCACCTCGATACGCGAAGCGATCAAGGTGCTGTCGGCGAAGGGGCTGGTGGAGGCGCGGCGCCGGGTCGGCGTGCGCGTTTTATCGCGCGATGACTGGCGGCTGCTCGATCCCGTGGTGCTGAGCTGGCACCCAGATATCCAGAATGACCACGAGCTGATTTCCGGCCTGATCGAGGCGCGCCGCATCTTCGAACCGGCGGCGGCCGAACTTGCCGCCAGGCGCGCCACCGGCTCCGATCTCGCCGCGATCGAGGCCGCCTTCAACGCCATGCGCGATTCGATCCCACATGATCTCGATGGGGTCTGCCGGGCAGACCTGGCCTTCCACCGCAGCGTGATCGCGGCAAGCCACAACGTTGTTTTGAAAGGATTGATCGGGATGCTGGAGGCGGCGCTGAGCGCGTCCTTCCTCGTCACCAACAGGCTGATGGAAGCACAGTCGCGGGCGCTGGCGGCGCATCAAACAGTGCTCGAGGCGATCCGCATGCGCGACACGGCCGGAGCCAGGGCCGCGATGAACCGGCTGCTCGATATAGCTGCCGACGATCTGCAGGTCGCCTAGTCCAGAAAAAGAAAAGGCCGCCTCGAGGGCGGCCTTTGACCATCCTGAGAACGCGGTGTTATTCGGCGTCCTTGGCCGCTTTCTTCTTCGGCGCGGCCTTTTTCTTCGGCTCTTCCGCGTCGTCGGCCTTTTTGGCATCGGCCTTCTTCGCGGCGGCTTTCTTCGCCGGCTTCACCTTGGCCGTCTCGGAGTCCTCGTCGTCGGCCATCAGCTCTTCCTTGCTGACCTTGATGTCGGTGACCGAGACCTGGCCGAGCAGATGGTCGACCACCTTCTCCTCGAACAGCGGCGCACGCAGCGTGTTCAGCGCTTCGGGATTGCTGCGGTAGAATTCGAAAGCTTCCTGCTGCTGGTTGGCCGGATAGCGGCGCACCTGCTCGAACAGGCCGCGCTGCAATTCGTCGTCCGACACGGTGACGCCGGCCTTCTCGCCGATTTCGGCGAGAACCAGGCCGAGACGCACGCGGCGCTCGGCAAGCCGCATATATTCGGCGCGCGCCTCTTCTTCCGTCGTTTCCTCGTCGGCGAAGGTGCGGCCGGCGGCTTCCAGATCGCGGTTGACCTGGCTCCAGATGTTGTTGAATTCGGCCTCGACGAGCTTCGACGGCGCCTCGAACGAGTAGGCGGCGTCGAGCTGGTCGAGCAGCTGGCGCTTGATCTTCTGGCGCGTCATCGAGCCAAACTGGTTCTCGATCTGGGTGCGCACCACTTCCCGCAGGCGCTCCAGCGACTCCAGGCCGAGATTCTTGGCCGTTTCATCGTTGATTTCCAACGCACCGGGCTTGGACACTTCCTTGACGGTGACGTCGAAGGTGGCTTCCTTGCCGGCCAGATGCGCCGCCTGGTAGTTTTCCGGGAACGTGACCGTGACCTGGGTCTCGTCGCCGGCCTTGCTGCCGATGAGCTGATCCTCGAACCCGGGAATGAATTCCTTGGAGCCGAGCACCAGAGGCTGGTCCGTACCGGCGCCGCCGCTGAAGGCTTCGCCGTCGATCTTGCCGACATAGTCGATCGTGACGCGGTCGCCTTCGGCGGCCTTGCCGGTCTTCGGCTCATAGCTGCGCGCCGATTCGGCGACACGCTGGACCTGCTCGTCGATTTCGGAGTCAGGGACGTCGAACACCTGACGTGTCACCTTGATGTCGGAGAAATCTTTGATCTCGATCGGCGGAATGACCTCGTAGTTCAGCCGGAACTCAAAGTCGGCGCCGCCGGCCAGGATTTTCTCGGCCTCCTTCTCGTCCTCGGTCATGATCACTTCGGGCTGCATGGCGGCCTTTTCGCCGCGCCCGGTGATGATCGAACGGGTCGAATCGTTGAGGATCTCGTTGACCACTTCGGCCATGAACGACTTGCCGTAGACCTTGCGCAGGTGCTGCACCGGCACCTTGCCGGGGCGGAAGCCGTTGATGCGGACCTTGTTCCTAGCATCGGAAAGCCGCGCCATCAGCTTGGCTTCCATGTCACCGGCCGGCACGGTGATCTTGATCTCGCGCTTGAGACCGGAGTTGAGCGTTTCGGTGACCTGCATCATAAAACCTTTGTTTCCACCAATGAGGCCGCCAAACGGCCCCTGCCGTTTACAGCCTGCCGGTATAATCTTGCCGGGAATGGCTTTTGGTGCGGGACTTGGCGATCTGTCCGCCCAACGCGGTTCAAATCGTTCAAAAATACGCTCCAAAATGTGAATAAGTCTTTGTTTTTCCTACTTCTTATCACATTCTGCAGAAGCGGATCGTCGCATCCCGTCACATTCGACACGCCTTTTGTCACACGCGCGGCTAATTTTCAACCATCTTCGCATCCACAGCGCCGCGGGTCTTCTTGGACGCGCAAAGGACGCTGTAGCACCTTGATTTTGACGCATGATCGCGAAATCGGCTTTTCGATTTTCGCGATCATACGCCGGCGAACGGCCCTATTTTGACCGCGACATTGACAGAATGATGGCTACATGGGATTGCCGGGCTGCGCGGATGTGGCGGAATTGGTAGACGCCCTGGATTTAGGTTCCAGTGCCGAAAGGCGTGGGGGTTCGAGTCCCTTCATCCGCACCAAGTTTTTCGCCAGAAGGCCCGGAAACGCTGACGTTTTCCCGGTGGCGGCTTGTTCGGGAGCCATCAATCGGTCCTTCTGAAAGCTGATCTTGCTCAAGATGACTGCCGGGAACCAGCCTCGGCAAGACACGTTGCTAAGTCATGAACCTTACAAAAAGGATCGTGCAATGGCGAAACACTTATCTCGCGAGGAGGAGAAACGCGGCACCGGAAACGTCCTCATGTGGGGCGTCGTGATCATCGCTATGCTTTTCGTCTCCCTAATGGCCGTGTTCGTCCTTGGGCCGTTCTGGTCTTAAGCTACTCTTGGGCATCGTGAAACTGGTGGCGATGCCGGTAAGGCAGTCGAGAGCCTCTTCATCCGGGCCTATGCCGCGGCCTACTCTTCAAAGACCTGGCGCGTGAACCATTCGGTCAAATTCGCCAGTTCAGGCCCCAGCACGCGATCGCCGCCGACCGGCGGCACGATGCTCCTGATATCCGCGACGAACGACTGAAGCGCCGGAGGAGCCGTGCGCTCGGTGACATGTAATGCCTGCGAGGCGATCACGGCCAGCATCGCCATAGCGGCGTCGAGGCAGCGGGCGGCGCGTGCTTCCTTCGTCCATGCGAGGAAGACCGTCGTCGCGACATCGTCCTGGCCGGCGCCCGCCGATTCGGTTCCCGGGATGAAGGTGCGCTGCGCCGAAAGCTTGGCCTGCTCCAGGTAACCTGTGATCGCCATCGGCACATAGCCGACATTGCCGTGACCGTCGCTGTCGCTCCAGTCCCTTCCCGTCAAAAGCAGGTCGGGCAGGAGCGATACCTTGCCGTTCAGGAGCTTCGAGGCGTGGCGGTCGCACAACAGGCAGATATCGGCCCATATCGCCGCCAGATCGTCCAGGGCGGGTGTTGCCATGGCGTTGTGATAGCCGCCGGTGCTAATGCAACGCCCGAACGGATGCCCGTCGTCAGGCGGGATGTAGACCGGGTTGTCCGATATTGAGGCGAGCGACACGGTGGCCGCCCGCTCCGCCGATGCCAGCGCGCGATGCGCGTGTCCGAGGACGCGAGGGACGATGCGGTAGCTGACCGGCGCCTGATAATTGCGACGCCCGGTGCCGGCGCCGGCAAGAAACGCCCTCAATCCCCGCAGGGCCGCGGCTTCGTATTCATCGCCCCAAAGCGCGTCAAGCGCCGGATCGTAATGTTCGAGCGGCGCGCGAAACGCTTCGATCGAAAGCGCAAAGACCTTTTCGGCAAGGCGAACGCGGCGGCGAGCCGCCAAGGCCGCATCAGCCACGAGTGCGGCAGCGCAGGGCGAGCCATTGATCAAAGACCCCCGTTCCTTGACTTCCAGGTCGAAGCGCGTCGAAAGCTCTGCAAAGAGCGGATAGAGGGCGAGGATTTCACCGGCGCCGCCCTGGCCGGAGGATGGCACCATGGGCATCGGTCCGCCGTCCAGCATCGCCGCGACGGCGACCGCCATGCGCGGTGTCGTCGCCGCATTTCCTTCGAGGAAGTTAGCCAGACGGGCGAGCACGATCGCCCTTACCACGCGATCCGGCAAAGGCTCGCCGAACGATGTGGCGGCTGCAAACGCCTTGATGCGCGCATGGCGATCCCGCTCGCCTAGTTCGAGCCGCCGGCTCGCCAGTTCTCCCATGGCGGTGGTCACGCCATAGATGACCGGAACGGGGTCGGTTTCAATGAGACGCAGGAAGGACGCGCGGCACTCTGCGATGCGCTGCAAGGCCTTGTCGCTGATCTGCACCGTGTCATTCTTCCAGGCGACGCGAAAAACGGAACTGAGATTTATGTCTTCTCGTGTCGTCAGGATAATTGTCATGTTTGATGCTGTCCGAGCCGGCCACGCTTTTCCATTCTAATAAAGCGGTTCCTCGAACAGCGTCTTGTCGCCGTCCATCAGCGCCTTGATCTGCGCGGTGCCATCCCTGGCGATGGCGACACGGATGCCGAATGGCCGCACCCGCATGTCGTTCTGGATCGCTATGCCCTCGCCTTCCGGCAGATAGAACCGTTCAATGCCATAGTCCGGCGTGATCGTCGTGGCTGCACTGAGATCCCACCCCTCGGCCACCTGTCCGACGATATCGACTTCGTCGGATGCTGCCGGCGCAGGCGCTTTTCCGAACCAGGCCGTGGTCGCCTCCCAATAGCCGTCAGCGCCCTGCTTCAGCCTGACCACAATAGAGGTGTCGTCACTAGACAGCTTGCCAGCCGGAACGTTGGCGATCAGCTTCACCGGTATCTGCGAAATTTCATAGCCAAGGCGAACAAAGTCGCCACGCAGGAGATCGCGCGGATCGACCGGTTCGACCCTGAGCAGCACTTGCTTGCCGTCGCGCAAGATCGCCGCCCGGCCGGCGATGATCCAGCTCAGGAAGCCGATCTGGACGAGCGCCAGCACCAGCGCCGAAATAACAAGTCTTTTGCCGGTCATCATGCCGCTGCTCCTTCTGCGCTGGGCGCCCTCATTCGCCTTTCAATGCGGAGGATGACAAAGGCAAGGATGCCGAGAAGCACGGCTGCCGCCAGGAAGAAGCCTGCCGTATCAAGCATCGACTGCAGCATCACCACATAAATGATGGCGAGTTCGAACGCGAAGCCGGCATAGGCAGCCCAACGCAATCCCCTGCTTTCGCGGCCGCCGAGAACGATCGCAGCGACAATGCCGGCAAGCGCAATGGCCGAAGCGATGGCAAAGCCGCCATTGTTGCTTTCATCGGCCAGCTCGAGCTGGGTCATCGCCAGGCCGGTGAGAAATCCGATCAGCGCATGCAAGGGCAGCCGGCCGCCAAGCTGCACCAACCTGTCGACGGGCCCGGCAGCGAAGATCGCTGCCGCGAAAAGCAGCGCCGACGCGACAACGAGAGGGATGGCGACCTGCAGCGTGTCGTAATGAATCACCAATAGCACGAGATAGAAGATGATCGACAAGACGATTAAATGCCGAGCCACCTGGCTGCGCGTCCAGAACGAAATGGCGAACAGTACGATCGCCATGACGACGAAGAGGTGCGGAAATTCCGTGTGCCTGAAATAGTCGAACCCGGTGAGGACCAGCCATGCATCGGCGATTCCGACCGCCGCAACGGTCAGCGGGTTCGAGCGTAGCGCAACCGCCGCCAAGGCCGTGCCTGCGCCCCAGGTGATCAGGGCGGATGCCTCGTCGCCGGACAGGTGGTACATCTGGCCGATCAGCGCGATCGATCCGCCGAATGCCGCCGCAGCGACGATCCAAAGTGCCTCGCCGAGCGCAGCATGGTCGCGTGCCTTCAGCACCGCGCCGCCGACATAGCCGGCGATGATGATCGCGAAGAGCGCCGCCACCCGCGCCAGCCGCGGAATCGCTTCCCAATTGGCGGCAACGAAGATCAGGACGGCCGCGCCAAACAGCAGCGCCGCCATCATCGCCAGGATCGAACCGAAGCTCAGCGATCTCCGTTGATTGGCTTCGACGTCGCGCGTCAGCGCGTCGGCTGTCGGGGCATCGATCAGGCCGGCCTGCAGCCATCGTGCGATATCGGCCCTGACGCGTGACGAATAGCTCGCCATACCTTTCTCCCCCAGCTCGGTCTTTTTTTCAGCCGACCCGGCCAAATCGTTGACGCCACGACATTTTCCGATTCCGGTTTATCTATGTCGAACACGTGAACGCCCCGTGATGGTGCATTGCACAATTTGCATTGCTGCCATGCACCAATAGCGCTTTTAAATCGATATGACCCCACCTATCTTGAGGGCGTACACAAAGACGGAATGATCCGAAAGAAAGACGAAACGAGAAATACCATGAACCTGATCCGCAACTACCGCAACTGGCGCCGCTACCGGGACACCGTTTCCGAGCTGAGCCGCCTGAGCAACCGCGAACTGACCGACCTCGGCATTAGCCGCAGCGACATCCACTACGTCGCTCGCAAGGCGGTCTAATCCTCTTCGGACCGCAAATGGTCCGAACCAGTTTGACTTGAAAAGAGAACGACAATGAACCTGATCCGCAACTATCGTAACTGGCGCGTTTATCGCTCGACGGTTACCGAGCTGGGTCGCCTTTCGAACCGCCAGCTGCATGATCTCGGTATCGTCCGCGACGAGATCAAGATCATCGCCCGCAAGGCGATCTAAAAGGAATTTCGCCAGGGTCGACCTCCTCCCCGACCCTGACGAATACGGTCAGCCTTCACCTCCTCCCGAGGGTTGACCACAAAAACGGCGCCCGCCGCACCTCCTCCCGCGGCGGGCGCTGTTTCCAGGGGCGAAAGAACTTTTCGTCCCCAAGGACGAAACGAGTTTCGTCCCGGGGTTTCGCCCCCTTCATCAGGCGAAAGGAATTTCGTCAAAGCCGACCTCCTCCCCGGCGATGACGAATACGGTCGATCTTCACCTCCTCCCGAGGATCGGCCAGCAAAACGACACCCGCCGGACCTCCTCCCCCGGCGGGTGTTGTTGTTTCCAGGGCACTTTGAAGCGATTTTAGGAGAGCCGTTTTGGCCCCCGAGGTCAGTCCAGCGCACCACTTTCCAGCACGCCCCGTTTCTTCCATTGGCTCAGCGGAAAGATGTCTGGTGCGCCGCCCATCGCAGCATACCAGGAATCCACCACCCATTCGGTACCCCGGCGGTCGCCGATCACCGCCGTCCAATGGGGATAGCGCCCGTCGACAAACAGGCCTCGCGAGGCATTGTCCTCGACCTTGTGAAACCTGAGCAATTTTCGCTCGGCAAGATAGACCAGCAGCGCATGCGTATTGGTCGCTTCGTCGACACAGTCCATCTGGCCCCTGATGCGCGATGCACCGAATTCCGACTGCGGCAGATCGCGAATACCGGTGGCCCGCAAAATGCGCTGCTCGAAATAGCGGACGGCCTTCGAAATAGCGGAACGCTCGGCTTGGGGCGAACCCGCGCCCGCGCGCAAGATAGAGCGCAAACGCGTGCCGTCACCGGGGCCAAGCGTGAGTGTCGTGCGGTAGTTGCAACCGTAGCCGTGGCATATGGGGATCCGCTTGGTGGCCGTCGCGGCCAGTTCGCCGGCGGCCGCTGATCCCCCCACGGCGATCACGACTGTCAGGAATGTCGCTTTGGCAGAGATCCCGAGGCTCCCGTGCATTCTCCGACAGTAGACGATTGCAGCACTTGGCAACAGCGCGGCTAAGTCGGGCAATTGCAATCGCAGCTACAAGCGCCTATTTCGGCGCTCATGAGCAAAAATCCCATTCATATCATCGGCGGCGGCCTCGCCGGTTCCGAAGCAGCATGGCAGGTGGCAGAAGCCGGCGTTCCGGTCGTCCTGCATGAAATGCGGCCCGTGCGCGGCACCGATGCGCACAAGACTGATGGGCTGGCCGAGCTCGTCTGTTCCAATTCCTTCCGCTCCGACGATGCGCAAACCAACGCCGTCGGCCTGCTGCACGCCGAAATGCGGTTGGCCGGTTCGCTGATCATGAGCGCTGGCGACGCTCACCAGGTGCCGGCCGGTGGCGCGCTGGCCGTCGACCGCGACGGGTTTTCGCAAGCGGTGACCAGAAAACTCGAAGCGCACCCGCTCATCACCATCCAGCGCGAAGAAGTGCCCGGTTTGCCTCCGGCTGACTGGGACCAGGCGATCGTCGCCACCGGCCCACTGACCGCACCTGGGCTCGCCCAATCGATCGCGGAAGCGACCGGCGCCGATGCGCTCGCCTTCTTCGATGCCATCGCGCCGATCGTCCACTTCGACACGATCGACATGGACATTTGCTGGTTCCAGTCGCGCTACGACAAGGTCGGGCCGGGCGGCACCGGCAAGGATTACATCAACTGCCCGATGGACAGGGAACAGTACCTTGCTTTCGTGCAGGCGCTTGTGGAGGGCCAAAAGACCGAGTTCAAGCAGTGGGAAGGCACGCCCTATTTCGACGGCTGCCTGCCGATCGAGATCATGGCCGAGCGCGGCGTCGAGACGCTGCGCCATGGGCCGATGAAGCCGATGGGGCTGACCAATGCGCACAATCCCTCGGTAAAGGCCTATGCCGTCGTACAGCTTCGACAGGACAATGCGCTGGGCACGCTCTACAACATGGTCGGCTTTCAAACCAAGCTGAAGCACGCCGAGCAGGTGCGCGTGTTCCGCACCATCCCGGGTCTCGAAAACGCCGACTTCGCCCGCCTCGGCGGTCTGCACCGCAACACCTACATCAATTCGCCGACATTGCTTGACCATTCGCTGCAGCTGAAATCGCGGCCCGGCCTGCGTTTCGCCGGCCAGATCACCGGCTGCGAAGGCTATGTCGAAAGTGCGGCTATCGGCCTGCTTGCCGGGCGTTTTGCCGCCGCCGAGCGGTTGGGCCACACGCCGGCGCTGCCGCCGTTGACTACAGCTTTTGGCGCGCTGCTCAACCACATCACCGGCGGCCACATTGTTTCCGACGACGAACCGGGAAAGCGCTCCTTCCAGCCGATGAATGTCAATTTCGGTCTGTTCCCTCCAGTGGAAGCGCCAAAGTCAGAGGGAAAGCGCCTGCGCGGCAAGGACAAGACCATCGCCAAGCGGCGAGCGGTGACGTCGCGCGCGCTGGCCGACTGCCGCGATTGGCTGGGGCTGCCATCACGGGCGGAAGCAGCGGAGTAGCAAGCCTCCTCGGTTTAGGCTTGGACCCACGGCATAAAGTCGGATAGTATCCTACTTTAAGGGAGAGCCGCTTCATGGAGCCCGCCGAGAAACTGTCCGTAACCGTCACGCCCGCCATGGCGCGCATGATCCGCGAAAAAGTCGAGGATGGCTCTTTCGGATCGGCAAGCGAGGTCATCCGCGCAGCGCTTCGCGCGTTCCAGCGTGAGGAGGAAGAGCATGCCGAGCGCATGGCGTCGATCAGAGCGCGCGTAAAGGCATCGATCGAGGATAAGCGGCCGGGCTATTCGGGAGAAGAGGTTCGCGCTCACCTTCGGGGATTCGTCGCCCGACATTCGAGCCGTGCTGATGATTCAGCGGCTTGAAGTCGAGTATCGAGAAACTGCCAGGAATGATCTCGCCGACATTTTCAGAAACATCGTAGAAGCTGGCGGAAGTCCGGATGTCGCGCTGAAGTTCGTCTTGCGCATCGAAGACCGCTGTCAGGGCATCGGCAATGCGCCTCGCGGCGGCCGATCGCGTGACGACATTGTTCCGGGATTGCGAACGGTACCGTTCGAGCACTCCGCGATCATTGCTTACGTTGTCAGCGACGATCTCGTCCGCGTCGTCAACATCTTCTATGGTGGTCGCGACTACGGGACGCTGATGCGCGATGCCGGATCGAGCGATCCATCGTGACAGACCTCAACGGCTGCGGCGATAGTTCCGGCTTTCTGGATTCCTTTACTGGCCGCCTTCAGGCGTCCGGCCAGCCTCGCGTCGCGCCCCGGAACAGCAGCCAATGCCGGCGCATAGCTGACAGCCGCACCGCGCCATCGAGCGGTGAATGGCGAGAACTTTCCATCTTGCCGAGATAGGCACGCGAGAGGGCCAGCGGCAGAAATGCCGGGCGCAGCGAAACCGGCAAAGCCGATGCGCCGCTTTCGAAAGCGGCAAGATGTTCCCGCGCCAGTGCAATCATCGCCGCGACAGCGCGTTGCGCTCCAGGCCCACCATCGCCCGCAACGAACTCTTCCGGCGACGACCCTGCTGCCGCCAGAATGTCGGCCGGGACAAAGCACTGCCCACGCTTGCGGTGCTGCGGCAGCAGCAGCAAAAGGCCGGTCATCGCCTGGGCGCAGCCTGCCCTGCCCGTAAGCTCGGCAAAACGCGGCGCTTCAGCCGGATCAAGCACCATCGCCACCAGTTGGATGAGCGCTGCTGCCGTCTCGCCGCAATACCCTTCCAAATCGGTGCGCGACGGCATCGGGTCGTCATAGAGATCGAAGACGCGCGCTTCGAGCATGTTCTCGAACGCCAGTTTCGGCAGCCGGTGGGCGGCAATCGTCGCCTTCAACGCATCCGCGACAGGATGGCCGGTGCCTGCCCCACCGTCCTCGGCGGCCCCATCGTCCTCGCCTGCCCCATCGTTCTCGGCTGCGATGACATCGCGCCACCATTGCAGCCGCACTTCGCCGGGCAGTGCCTCGCGGATGCGGTCGCGGATGCCTGATATCTCGGCATTGAAGGCATAGAGCGAAAACAGCGCGTCACGCTTGTCTTCAGGCGCGTAGAGCGCGGAAACATAGCGGTCATGGTCGGCGGTTCGCACCGTCTCCATGACGATTTTGGCGTTTTCGCTCACGTCAGTCGACGGCTATCAGCGCGGCAGCCACCGCACGATTTTCCGCCAGAAGAACATTGTAGGTCCGCACGGCAGCACCAGTCGACATCGGATCGGCAGCAATGCCCGCCGCCTTCAGCGCGGCACGCAACGCCGCCGGCAACGGCTTGAGGTCCTTGCCGGCGCCGACCAGCAGGATCTCGATCTTGTCAGCCTCATTGAGCAGTTTGACGAAATCCGCCGCCGTCAGTGCCTGGGGATCGGCCGGCTCCCAGCCATAGATGCCCGAAGGCAAGCACAGAAGCGAGCCGCGATGAGACATTTCGGCGAAACGAAACCCGCCATTGCCATAGGCCTCGATCGGCGCACGGCCGGGGAAATGCGCTTCGCGGATGACTATGCCTTTTGCCACGGGCGGAGCAATCGTCAGGTTGCCAGGGCTTTGCCGCCGCTCACCGGCTTCTCCTCATCGGATGTCGCGGCCTGCGGCCGCAGCTTGAACAGGATGAGCAGTGGCGCGGCAATGAAGATCGACGAATAGGTTCCGAACACGACGCCGAACAGCATCGCCAGCGTGAACGAGCGGATCACCTCGCCGCCGAACAGCACCAGCGCCAGCAGCGCCAGGATTGTCGTCACCGAGGTCAGCGTCGTTCGCGACAGCGTTTCATTGATGGCGTTGTTCAACAATTGCGGCAGCGGCATCTTTTTGTATTTTCGAAGATCCTCGCGAACACGGTCATAGACGACGATCGTGTCGTTCAGCGAATAGCCGACGATGGTCAACATCGCCGCTAGCGACGATTGGTTGAATTCGAGGCCGGTAATGACGAAGAAGCCGATCGTCATGACGACATCGTGGACCGTCGCGATGATAGCGCCGACCGCGAACTGCCATTCGAAGCGGAACCACACATAGACCAGGATTCCGAGCAGTGCGATGATCATGGCGATGGTGCCTTGCTTGGCAAGCTCGCCGGAAACCGTCGGTCCCACCACTTCCACGCGGCGGAAATCGTAATTGTCCTGCAGTTCGCCACGCACCTTGTCGATAACGGTCTGTTCGGCGTTCTCACCGCCATCCTGCGTTCCGACGCGAATCAGAACGTCGTTCGGGTCGCCGAACTGCTGCACCTGCACCTCGCCGATATTGAGTTCCGAAAGCCTGCCGCGGATGTCGGCAATATCGGCGGTGCCATCCTTGGCCTGGACCTCGATCAGCGAACCGCCCTTGAAGTCGATGCCGTAATTGATGTCGACGGTCATGAACAGCACGACCGACAGGATCGACAGCATGCTGGACAGTGCGAATGTCCAGCGGCGGATGCCCATGAACGGAATTCTCGTGCCAGGCGGGACGAAGGTCACCGGCGCGCGCGGCAACTCCTTGGGGCGGGCGCGGCGAAGCCAGATCGATACCAGCAGCCGGGTGAAGGTGAAGGCGGTGAAGACTGTGGTCAGAATGCCGATGGCGAAGGTTACGGCAAAGCCTTTCACCGGTCCCGTCCCGAGCCAGAACAGCACGACGGTGGCGATCAGCGAGGTGACGTTCGAATCGACGATGGTCGCCAGCGCTTTCGAAAAGCCGGTGTCGATCGCCTGGATTACCGAGCGACCGTTTCGTCGCTCCTCGCGGATGCGCTCGTAGATGAGAACGTTTGAATCGACCGCCATGCCGATGGTCAGCACGATGCCGGCGATGCCGGGCAATGTCAGTGTCGCGCCAAGCAACGACAACAACGCGATGATCATGCCCACATGCACCGCCAGCGCGATATTGGCGATGAAGCCGAGAAAGCCATAGGCCACGAACATGAACACGACGACGAGGATTGAGCCGATCACGCCGGCAATCTTGCCGGCGCGGATGGAATCCTCGCCGAGGCCCGGGCCTACCGTGCGCTCCTCGATCACCGTCAGCGTCGCCGGCAGCGCACCGGCACGCAACAGAACTGCGAGGTCGTTGGCGCTCTCGGCGGTGAAATTGCCCGAGATCTGGCCGTTGCCGCCAAGGATCGGTTCGCGGATCTGCGGCGCCGAAATCACCTGATTGTCGAGGATAATGGCAAACAGCTTGCCGACATTCTGCGAGGTGGCCTGGCCGAAACGCGCCGCTCCCTTGGAATCGAAGGTGAACGAAACCACCGGCTCGTTGGTCTGGGAATTGTATGTTGCCTGCGCATCGACGAGATTTTCGCCCGAAACGATGACGCGGTTCTCGATCAGATAGGGAACCGGCGGATCATCCTGGGAATACAGAACCGAGGATCCCGCCGGCGGACGGCCGTTGAGCGCATCCTGCACCGGCATCGACTGGTCGACCATCTGGAAGGTCAGCTTGGCGGTCTGGCCAAGAATGTCCTTCAGCCGTTGCGGATCCTGCAGGCCCGGCACCTGGACCAGAATGCGGTCGTCGCCTTGACGTTGCACGATCGGCTCGGTGGTGCCGAGTTCATTGACGCGGCGCTCGACGACCTCGAGCGACTGCGCCAGAGCCGTCGACGTGCGGTATTTGACGCCGGCATCGGTAACGGTGAATTTGAGCAGGCCGGGCTCGGAATCATCCAGTGACATCTCCTGGACGGAGCCGCCGCTGAACAGGCCGGCGGCCACGGGGTCGGTCAACGTCTTCAGCGCCGCCTTGGCGGCATCGACCTGACCGGGATCGGTGATGCGGACCTGCACGGCCCGGCCTGATCCGGAAAGGCCGGTGTAGCCGATCTTGGCGTCGCGCAGCCGCGTCCTGATTTCGTCGCGCGTCGTCTCCAGCCGATCCTTGATCAGATCGTTAGGATCCATCCTAAGCAGGATATGCGAGCCGCCCTGCAGATCGAGGCCGAGCGTCATCTGACGCTTCGGCACCCAACTGGGAAGCTGGGCCAGCGTGCTGGCAGAGAAAAGGTTGGGCGCAGCGAGGATCACTGTGGCGGCCACGGCCAGCCAGATCAGGATCATCTTGAAGCGCGAGAAATAAAGCATATGGCGTCGTCCGTAAGGCGTTCTGGCGGATCGTTCCGCCTGGAATTGGGTTATTTCTGGGCGTTCTGGTTCGCCATCGGCTCGCCTTTGGTGCGCACACAGTTGATGTCGGGCACAAGGCAGTTCACTTTGGTGCTGCCATCGGGCTTTCTTCAACTATTGTCAATCTTGCCGGCAACGGACCCGCGCGCAACATCAAGGCAATATCTTCGGCGTTCTGAGCCGTGAAGTTGCCTGATATCTGGCCACTGCCGCCGAGGACCGGCTCGCGGATCACCGGAACCGAAATCACCTGATCGTCGAGGATGGCAATCAGCTTGCCGATATTCTGTGAGGTCGCCTGACCAAGGCGTGCCGCTCCCTTGGAATCCAAGGGGAACGAAACCACCGACTCGTTGCTCTGGGAGTTGTATTTCGCCTGCGCATCTATGAGATTCTCGCCTGAAACGATGACGCGGTTCTCGATCAGATACGGAACCGGCGGATCATCCTGCGAATAAAGCACCGAGGACCCAATCGGTGGCTGGCCACTGAGCGCATCTCGCACCGGCATCGACTGATCGACCAATTGGATGGTCAGTTTGGCCGTCCGGCCGAGGATTTCGCTCAGCCTTTTCGGATCTTTCAAGCCCGGCATTTGAATCAGAATCCGGTCGTCGCCTTGCTGCTGCACGATCGGTTCGGTGATGCCGAGTTCGTAGATACGACGTTTGATGACCTCTATCGACTGCGCAAGCGCAGTTGAAGTGCCATATGTGATACCCGCGTCTGTTGCGGTGAATTTGAGCAACCCCCCCGGCTCCGACTCATCCAGTGTCGTCTCCTGGATGGAGCCGCTGGCGGCGACTGGATCGGTCAATGTTTTCAACGCCGTCTTGGCCGCTTCGACCTGCGTGGAATCCGAGATGCGAACTTGAACCGTGCGTCCTGACCTGGCAAGGCCCGTATAGCCTATGCGGGCGGAACGCAGCAGTGAGCGGATTTCATCGCGTGTCGTCTCCAGCCTGCCCTTGATCAAGTCGTCCAGATCCAAGCTGAGCAGGATGTGCGAACCGCCCTGTTGATCGAGGTCGCCCGCGATTTGGAGTTTCGGTACCCCGTCGGGCTGCTTGGCGAGCGGACTGGCGGCGAAAAGACCGGGCGCACCAAGAACCCCTGTGATGGCCACGGCCACCCAGATCGGAGTCATCTTGAAGCGCGAAAGATATAGCAAATGGCGTCGTCCGTCAGGGCGTATCCGCGGATCGCTCCGCCAGAAATCTCGGTTATTTCTTGGCGTTCTGGTTCGCCACCGGCTCGCCCTTGACGCGCACATCGGCGATCGTCGAGCGCAGCGCCGTTACCTTGGTGCCACCGCCGAGATCGATCTCGAGCTCATTGTCGTCGATCACCTTGGTCACCTTGCCGACGAAGCCGCCGCCAGTGACGACCGTATCGCCGCGGCGAACTGCCGCCAGCATCTCGCCGCGCTTCTTCAACTGCGCGCGCTGCGGCCGGATGATCAGAAAATACATGATCACGAAAATCAGGACAAACGGCAAAATGCTAATGAACATATCCGGGGAGGCGCCGACGCCTTGAGCGTATGCCGGTGTCACGAACATCGAAGTACTCCTGAATTTTGAAAAACAGCCGCCAATTTGGCGGCCCCGTGAAATTTCGCCGGAATATAGTCGGTAAAGTTGCCAATGCAACTGCGGTCGGGCATTTCGGCTGCTTTTCCGGCTGGTTGAGCCGTGTTAGAGCATGTTCCCGAAAACGAAGCCCGGTTTTCGGAAAAGATCATGCTCTAACAAAAGGTTGGAACTGGTTCCGAAACGCCGGAACCAAGTAGGTTCGTGTCATATCCTCCTGAGTGCAAGATAAAATGAGCGACAGCACCATCGAAGCCCTGAACAAGAAGCTTGACCGCCTGATCGAGGCGGTCGCTCGCCTCGCCCCGCCGCCGGTGCCGGAAACCGACCTCGGCGAGGCCGATTGCTTCGTCTGGCAGGCCGATCCCGGCCATCTGGAGCCGGTGCGCAAGGTCAACCGCGTCGACATCGGGCTGATCCGCGGCGTCGACCGCGTCCGCGACATATTGGTCGACAACACCGAACGCTTTGCTTCCGGTTACGCAGCCAACAACGTGCTGTTGTGGGGCGCGCGCGGCATGGGCAAGTCCTCGCTGGTCAAGGCAGTGCATGCGGCGATCAATGCGTCGGCTAAGCTGGACCTGCCGCTCAAGCTTATCGAGATCCACCGCGAGGACATCGACACGCTGCCGAAGCTGATGAACTTGCTGAAAGCAGCACCTTACCGTTTCATCCTGTTTTGCGACGACCTCTCCTTCGACCATGACGACACCTCCTACAAGTCGCTGAAGGCGGCGCTCGAAGGCGGCGTCGAAGGCCGCCCGGCCAATGTCATCTTCTATGCCACCTCGAACCGGCGCCACCTTTTGCCGCGCGACATGATCGACAATGAGCGCTCGACCGCCATCAACCCGTCGGAGGCTGTCGAGGAAAAAGTCTCGCTGTCCGACCGTTTCGGCCTCTGGCTCGGCTTCCACAAATGCTCGCAGGACGAGTATCTCGACATGGTCGACGGCTATGTCGGCCATCATGGCCTTGCCATCGATCCCGAGACGCTGCGCGCCGAGGCGCTGGAATGGGCGACGACGCGCGGCAGCCGTTCGGGCCGCGTCGCCTGGCAGTTCACCCAGGATCTGGCAGGCCGGCTCGGCAAATCGCTCAAGGATTAGACCCTGATCGGAACCGAAGGTCCGCGTCAGGGAAAAGTGGAGCCAGGTTTTCGGATAGATCACGGTCTAGAAAAGCAACTGAAAAAGCCCGCCCCTTGCGGAGCGGGCTGAGCCGGCGGGCCGGACTGGAGGTCAGGCGGCTCGCAATCGCTTTTCTTCTTCTATTCAAGATAGGTCGAAGGATCGACTTCTTTATTCAAGATAGGTCGAAGATCGGCTTTCTTTTACTCAAGATAGGTCGAGGGATCGACCGGCGCCGAATTCTTGCGGACTTCGAAATGCAGTTTCGGCGAGTCGGTGGTGCCGCTCATGCCGGACTGCGCGATTTCCTGGCCGCGCTTGACCTTCTGGCCGCGCTGGACCTCGATCGAACGGGCGTGGCCATAGACCGTGACCAACCCGTTCTCGTGGCGCACCAGCACCGTATTGCCGAATTCTTTGAGGCCATCTCCGGCATAGATGACGACGCCGTTCTCGGCCGCCTTGACCGGCGTTCCTTCCGGCACGGCGATGTCGACACCGTCCTTGCCGCCGCCAAAGCCGGAGATCACCCGGCCGCGCACCGGCCAGCGCATCTTGCCGATTCCAGTGGCATTTGGCGCCACCGCGTCATCATCCTCGGCCTGCTGGATGACCTTCGCATCCTTCTTCGGCGGCGTGTAGGAAGCAAGGGTTTCCGTCGGCGTGGTCTTCGCCGCTGGCGGCGTGGTAGCCGTCGTTACCGGATCGACCTTGGCCGGCTTGGCGCTGGCAACCGCCGCGGTTCCGCCGGCCGGCACCTTCAGGGTTTGGCCGATCTTGAGCAGGCCGTCCTGCATGCCGTTCGCCTGCTTCAATGCAGCCACGCCGACGCCGGTCTTCCTAGCGATCGCCGACAGCGTATCACCCTGCTCGACGGTATAGGTGCCACCAGCGCCAGTCGCCTTGGGCGCGGCTTTTCCGTCCTTCGGCTGGTTTGCTGCGGTCGAGGCGTCCAGCTGCGCGGCGGGCTTGCCCTCCTTGAGCTTCGGCTGCTGCGGCAGCACAGCCACCATCTCTGGCGCCTTGGCCGGCAAATCGCGCTTGGTATCGTTCGCAGGCTTGGCGTCGGCAAGCTTCGGCGCCGGTTTCTTGCCCGAATAGGCGTAGGCCGGGATGACGAGCTTCTGGCCGGCCTTCAGCCCGTTGGTCTCGCTCAGCCCATTGACCTTCATAAGCGCGTCGGCGGGCACGCCGTGGCGCCGCGACAGGCCGGAAATGGTCTCGCCGTCCTTGACGATGATCTCGGTGGCGCGCGGTTGGCTGCCCGCCGTCGCCATGCGCGGAGCGTCAGGCTGCGCGTTCTTGAACGGCCTTGCCACTGTCCCAGTTGCAGTCCGGTCGACCGGTGGCGCCGAAGCGGTGCGGGCCGGCACCAACGCGGGAGCTGGCTGCGACTGGCTGACCGGCGGCAATTGCTGCGTCGTCACCGGTTCGAGGCTTGAGCGGCTGACCGACTGGGTATGGCTGCCGTCGATCGGCGCGGCCGAAACCGGGGCATCGCCGGGATAAGGCTGGGCGGCGTTCTGCTTGTCGATGATGGTGCGCTGGTTGTTGGTCGAGGAGGTGAAGACGTCATCGACACTGTTGAACCGCGAGACCTGGGAACTGCATCCCGCCGCGGTGCCCGCAACCATAAGGACAGCGAAACCGCGTGCCAGGTTGCGTCCGTTTGCCTTCAAAATACTGAATTGCATCACATTTACCCGCAGATACCCGGTACAGACTGACCGTGATTAAAGCGCGTTAATGTTACTGGTCGGTTAAACCTCTAGAATCAGACGCAAATTTTCTTAAAATATTTAAGGCTGGGGTGCTTGGGGTATGTCGAGATTCAGGTTAGGCCGCGCCGGAGTCGAAGAATTGGCCGAAGGCCTCAGCTTCGTCATCCTAGGGCGGAGCAGGAGCGAAGCTCCGTCGCGGAGACCCTAGGATCCATTCCGTTACCTTAGCCGAAGAATGCAGGGGAGCAGCATTCCGCACCGTTGCAACGCCTTGATGGCGCGGCATGGATCCTAGGTCTGCGCTGCGTCGCTTCGCTCCTTGCTGCGCCCTAGGATGACGACCGAGAGGCTTCGGCTGATCGATCCCCCAAGCGCGCGATGCTTCGGGATAATCAGATGACCGCCGCTACGCTGCGCAGGATCGGCTGCAGGCGGACCAGGCCGATGTCCTCGCGGTCGAAGCGGCTGCCGACCTTGGTCAGTTTGGCCAGCACCTGCTCGCCCTCCTCGGGTCCGATCGGAGCGATGACGATGCCGCCGCTCGACAATTGGTCGAGCAGGAAGCGCGGCAGACTGTCGAACGCCGCCCATGCGACGATGCGATCGAACGGCGCTTCATTGGCCAGTCCGTTGGAGCCGTCAGCCTGGCGCACGATGGCATTGCCGATGCCGAGCGCCTCAAAGCGCTGTTTGGCCTGCTCGGCCAGCGTCTTGTAGCGGTCGATGGTGACGACCCGCGCGGCAAGCCGCGAGATCACCGCCGCCGTGTAGCCCGACCCGGTGCCGATCTCCAGCACGCGGTTGCCCGGCTCGATGGCAAGTGCCGCGATCACCGCGGCTTGCAGGTCGGCGCCCTCGATCGCCTCGCCGCATTCGATCGGCAGCATCCGGTCCGACCAGGCGAGCGGATGGAACTGCGCGGCGAGAAAGCCGCGCCGCGGCGTCGCCTCGAAGGCAGCGATCAGCGCCTTCGGCACCGTGCCCCTGCCACGCAAGCGGAGCAGGAAGGCGGCGAAGCCTTCGCGGTCGTCGAGCGTCGGGCTGTGGTTCAGGTTCATGCGAGCGCCTTGGTCAGTTGATCGCGGATTTCATGGGCTGTGAGATCGAGCTGCAGCGGCGTCACCGACACCAGCCGGTTGCGCAGGGCGTAGAGGTCGGTACCTTGCTTGCCCTCGACCGGCTCGCGGCCGAAGCGCAGCCAATAATAGGGAAGTCCGCGGCCGTCGCGGCGCTCGTCGACCCATAGGCTGTGGACGAGCTTGCCTTGCGAGGTGACAACCGTGCCGGCGACCTCTTCTGGCGCGCAATTGGGAAAATTGACGTTGAGCAGCACGCCGTCGGGCAGCGGCATGGCGACAAGCTTCTGGAGCAGCGCCGGCGCGAGCGCCTCGGTGGTTTCGTAGGGAACGACGCGATCCTCGCCGACATAGGAGTACGCCTGGCTAAGCGCGATCGAGCGCACGCCGAGCAGCGCGCCTTCCATGGCGCCGGCGACGGTGCCCGAATAGGTGACGTCGTCGGCGATGTTGGCGCCGGAATTGACGCCGGACAGGATCAGGTCGGGTGCTGCGGGCAGGATCTTTTTCACGCCCATGATGACGCAATCGGTCGGCGTGCCGCGGACGGCAAAGTGCTTTTCGCCGATCTTGCGCAGACGCAGCGGCTCCGAGATCGACAGCGAATGCGCGTAGCCGGACTGGTCCTGCTCCGGCGCCACCACCCAGACATCGTCCGACAGCGTGCGGGCGACGCGTTCGAGCGATGCAAGGCCCTCGGCATGGATGCCGTCATCATTGGTCAGGAGGATGCGCATTATTTTGATTCGATCTTTTCCAGACCGCCCATGTAAGGCCGAAGCGCTTCAGGAATGGTTACGCTGCCATCCTCATTCTGGTAGTTTTCGATGACAGCAATGAGAGCGCGGCCGACGGCGGTGCCCGAGCCGTTCAGCGTGTGGACGAAGCGGTTGCCTTTGCCGTCCTTGTCCTTGTAGCGGGCGTCCATGCGCCGCGCCTGGAAATCCCCGCACACCGAGCAGGACGAAATCTCGCGATAGGCGTTCTGGCCCGGCAGCCAGACCTCGATGTCGTAGGTCTTGCGCGCGCCAAAGCCCATATCGCCGGTGCACAGCGTCATGGTGCGGAACGGCAGGCCGAGCCGCTTCAGCACTTCCTCGGCGCATTCGGTCATCCGCTCGTGCTCGGCGAGCGAGGACTCTTGGTCGGTGATCGACACCAGCTCGACCTTGTAGAACTGGTGCTGACGCAGCATGCCGCGCGTATCGCGCCCGGCCGAGCCCGCTTCCGAACGGAAGCATGGCGTCAGCGCGGTGTAGCGCAGCGGCAGTTTTTCATGCGGGGTGATTTCTTCCCGCGCAAGATTGGTCAGCGGCACTTCGGCGGTCGGGATGAGGCCAAGCCTGCCGTCTCCATGCGGGGCGAAGAACAGATCCTCCTCGAATTTCGGCAACTGATTGGTGCCGAAAAGCACCTCGTCGCGCACCATCAGCGGCGGCTGAATCTCTTCGTAGCCATGCTCCGTCGTATGCAAATCCAGCATGAACTGGCCGAGCGCGCGTTCCATCCGCGCCAATCCGCTCTTCAACACGGTGAAGCGCGAGCCCGAAAGCTTCGCAGCCCGCTCGAAATCCATCATGCCGAGCGCTTCGCCGATCTCGAAATGCTCCTTCACCCAGTTCGGCCGCGTCGGCACCTTGCCGACGATGCGCTTGACGACATTGTCGTGCTCGTCCTTGCCGACCGGCACATCGTCGAGCGGCACATTGGGCAGCACCGCCAGTGCGTCGTTCAGCGCCTTGTCGAGTTCGCGTTCGCGCGCCTCGCCGTTCTGGATGAAAGCCTTGATCTCGCCGACTTCGGATTTGAGCTTTTCGGCAAGAGCGGCGTCGCCCGAACGCATGGCGTTGCCGATCTCTTTCGAGGCGGCATTGCGGCGCTCCTGCCTGGTCTGCAGCTCGGTCAGATGTTCGCGCCGCGCCTCGTCCCGGGCGATCAGATCATCGACCGTGGACTGCGCGTCCTCAGCTGACCACGAGCGCTTCTTGAGCGCCTCGACTAGGGCCTTCGGGTTGTCGCGAATCCATTTGATGTCGAGCATGTCTGATCGTCCTCGGCGGGCATGTCGCCCAAAAGTGCACAGCGGTTTTGGGACAGCGACATGCCCAAAACAGAGACCTAAAACGCATCGCGTTTCAGGCCAGAGGGCGTAAACCGCATCCTTGATCGATGCAAGATGTCAAGGCCGAGTTCCTTCGCGCCCCTCTGTCCGGCAGACAGAGGGGAGTGCTGTCCCGCAGAGTTTGAAAAGATGAGACCTACGCCGACGACACGTCAGCGGGCTTTTCGGCCACCTCTTCTGCGGCCTCCCGCTTCTCGCGCGCCAGGCGTTCCCGTTCCTTGCTGCGCTCGATCAGCCGGGCCGACCAGATCGAGACCTCGTAGAGAATGATCGTGGGGATGGCGAGGCCGATCTGGCTTATCGGGTCGGGCGGTGTCAGAATGGCCGCGACGACGAAGGCGATGACGATCGCCCATTTGCGCTTTTCGACCAACGCCTGCGACGACAGCATGCCGACCCGTGCCATCAGGCTGGTCACCACCGGCAACTGGAACACCAGGCCGAAGGAGAAGATCAGCGTCATGATCAGGCTGAGATATTCCGATACTTTCGGCAGCAGCGAAATCTGCACCTGATCGTCGGTGCCGGCCTGCTGCATGGCGAGGAAGAACCACATCACCATCGGCGTAAAGAAGAAATAGACCAGCGACGCGCCCATCAGGAAGAGGATCGGCGAAGCAATCAGGAACGGCAGGAAAGCGTTGCGTTCGTTCTTGTAGAGGCCGGGCGCGATGAATTTGTAGATCTGGGTGGCGATCAGCGGAAAGGCGATCACCATGCCGCCGAACATCGCCAGCTTGACCTGGGTGAAGAAGAATTCCTGCGGCGCCGTGTAGATCAGCTCGACCTTGTGCGGGTCGAGCCCTGCCCATTGGGTCGCCCATTTGAACGGAATGACCAACAGGTTGAACAGTTGCTTGGCGAAGAAGAAGCAGAACAGGAAGGCGACGAAGAACCCACCGATCGACCACATCAGCCGCCGGCGCAACTCGATCAGATGCTCCATCAGCGGAGCCGCCGATTGTTCGATCTCGTCCTTTTCCGAAACGCTCACTTGGCGGCTCCCGCCGTCTTTTTGGCGGCTGCAGTCGGCTTGTTCACCACTGCCGGTGCAGGCTTCGGCTCGACCTTTTTAGCTGCGGCCTTTTTCACGGCAGGTTTTACTGCTGCTGCCGCTGGCTTCGCTGCGGCCTTCGAGGCCGGCGTCGCTTTCGCTGGCGCAACCTTCTTCTCCGCTGCCGGGGTCTTTTGCGATGTCGCCGGCGGCGCCGTCCCGACAGGCGTCTGTATCACCACCGACTCATCGGTCATCGCCGGAAAGGTTGGCGGCGCCGCTTCCGGGGCATTGATATCAGGCAACACCGTCGCGCCATTCTTCAGCTCGGTGTCCTGCGGCGTCGAAGCCGCTGGCGTGGCCGCGTCCACGGCCGGCTTCGGCTTCATAGCCGCGTCTACCCCTGAGCGCACGTCGGCTGCCGCTTGCTCGAACGGATTGAGCTGTTTTCTGATCTCGGCGGCCGGGTTGAGGCTCCTGAGTGAATCGACCGACTTCTTGACATCGTCAAGCTCGGCCTCCTTCAGCGCGTCGTTGAACTGTTTCTGGAAATCGGCTGCCATGCCGCGCATCTTTGCCGTCGTGCGGCCGAAAGTGCGCAGCATCTTGGGCAAATCCTTGGGCCCGACGACCACGATCATAACGATCGCGATCACCAGCATCTCGGTCCAGCCGATGTCGAACATGGCGATACGTTCCGACTAAAAGTTTTGGCTCAGCCCTTGCTGGCCTTTTCCTTCACGGCCGAAACGGTTTCGTCGGCACGGTGTTCGACGGTGCGCTTGTCCTCGGCAACATCGTCGTCGGCCATGCCCTTCTTGAAGCTCTTGATGCCCTTGGCCATGTCACCCATCAGCTCGGGTATCTTGCCGCGGCCGAACACCAGCAGCACTATCACCAGCACGATCATCCAGTGCCAAATCGAAAATGAACCCATAACAATCTCTCTCGAATGTTTTCTCTGACGATGATCTATGCGCTTTCGCGCCGGGATTCAAACACAACCGCAACAGAGTTTATAAATGAATGGCCGAAGTCACGCACTTTCGGTGCCATTGGCCGCTACCAATCGGCGCAGCCCCGAAAAACCAACGGCTTTTCGGCACGCCTGGGATGCTCAATCTTCCTCGACGCGCGGCGTCAACAGGCCGAGTTCCTCGAGGTCTATGTCGGTCAGCGGATCCTCGTCGTCGGTCAGCGCATCCGGATCGGCCGGCGGCATCGGGATGGAAAAATTCGATGGCATGCGGCCCGAAAGCAGCCCGGCGCCCTTCAATTCCTCCATGCCGGGAAGATCGCGGATCTCCTCCAGCGCAAAATGGTCGAGGAAGATGTCGGTGGTGCCGTAAGTCACGGGACGACCGGGCGTGCGGCGCCGGCCGCGCATCTTCACCCATTCGGTCTCCATCAGCGTGTCCAGCGTGCCCTTCGAGGTCTCGACGCCTCTGATGTCCTCGATCTCGGCGCGCGTCACCGGCTGGTGGTAGGCGATGATCGCCAGCACTTCGAGCGCCGCGCGGGAGAGCTTCCTCTGCTGCACCGTGTCGCGGCTCATCAGAAAAGCCAGGTCGCCGGCGGTGCGGAACGCCCATGCATCGCCGACGCGCACCAGATTGACGCCGCGCCGCGCATAGATCTGCTGCAAATCGGCCATCGCCGCGGCGATGTTGATGCCGTCGGGCAGGCGTGCGGCAAGCTGCTTTTCGCTGACCGGCTCGGCGCTGGCGAAAACGATCGCCTCGGCCATCCGCACGGCCTCCGCCATATGCAGCCGCTCGCCGGGATTCTGGGGCAAGTTCTGGGCCTGACTTTCTGCCGGGGGTTCGGCGAGCACGCCCTCTTCGGTCTCGTCGTCGACCTTGAACGGAATGACCGAAGCGTTGGCGCGTTCACTCATGATGCCACCTCGACTGCCCTGATGCCTTGCGCACGGCCGCGCAGATAGAGCGGCGCGAACACCTCGTCCTGCCGCATTTCCATTTTGCCTTCGCGCACCAGTTCCAGCGTGGCCGCAAACGAACTGGCGATCGCGGTACGCCGCTCGTCCGGGCCGGTCAGATATTCGACCAGGAAACTGTCCAGTGCCGTCCAGTCTGCAAGCGTGCCGATCAGCCTGTTCAGGATGTCGCGCGCGTCCTTGAGCGACCACACACCGCGCCTGGCGATGGTCACATTGTTGATTGCTTGTTTCTGGCGCTGCTGCGCATAGGCGGTCAACAGATCGTAGAGCGAGGCCGAGTAGGCGTTGCGTTTCTCGACGATGACCATTTCCGGCATGCCGCGCGCGAACACGTCGCGTCCGAGCCGGTTGCGGTTGACCAGCCGTGCCGCCGCGTCGCGCATTGCTTCCAGCCGCTTCAGCCGGAATTGCAACACCGCTGCCAGTTCCTCGCCGCTTTCGCCGTCGTCGCCGGGCTGCTTGGGGATCAAAAGCTTCGACTTGAGGAAGGCCAGCCATGCCGCCATCACCAGATAGTCGGCGGCGAGTTCCAGCCTGAGCGCCCTCACCTTCTCGACGAAGGCCAGATATTGCTCGGCCAGCGCCAGGATCGAGATGCGCGACAGATCGACCTTCTGGTTGCGGGCAAGATGCAGGAGAAGGTCGAGCGGCCCTTCGAAACCGGCGACGTCGACGACCAGCGCGGGATCGCTGCTCAGCCTCGAATCGTCATTCGAGGCCCACAAGCGGTCCATCGGTGCGGCCTTGCCGGCCTTACTGTCCAATGTTTCCGCCACTTCCCGTTTCCCTTTGGTGCTAGGCCACAGCGTCGAAATAAGTTGCAAATTCGGCGCGTATCTCGGTTTCTTCAGCCGCGTCGCGGTCCTTTATGTAGGTCAGTGCCCGTTTGGCACGCTCCAGCGACTTGCCGTCAAGCCCCGTGGTGCGCGACGCAATACCGGCCATTTCCTCGAAAACGCCGTTGCAGTGAAGGACCAGATCGCAGCCCGCCGCAAGGATCGCAGCCGCCTTTGTTGGGAAATCCCCAGAAAGCGCCTTCATCGAGGTGTCGTCGCTCATCAGCAGCCCGTCGAAGCCGATTTCGCCGCGGATGATCTCGTCGATGACCTTGCCGGACGTCGTGGCCGGGTTCTTCGGGTCGATCGCGCTGTAGACGACATGCGCCGTCATCGCCATCGGTAAATGATTGAGTTCCCTGAACGGCGCGAAATCATGCCGTTGCAGATCGCTCATCGATGCATCGACGGTCGGAAGTTCGAAATGCGTGTCGGCAAAAGCCCGTCCATGCCCGGGGATATGCTTCATGACCGGCAGCACGCCGCCCGACATCAACCCTTCAGCCGCCGCGCGACCCAGTTCGATGACGGCACGAGGCTCGTTGCCGTAGGCGCGCGCACCGATAACGTCGCTGGCGCCCTCGATCGGAACATCGAGCACCGGAAGGCAATCCGCTGATATGCCATAGCGCGAGAGATCGAAGGCGTGCAGCCGCGCCATCAGCCAGGCGGCGCGGCTGCCGGCGTCGTGGTCGTCGCGCCACAAGGCGCCGAGCGCGCCGCCGGCCGGATAGTTCGGCGCCAGCGGCGGCCGCAAGCGCTGCACCCGGCCGCCTTCCTGGTCGATGAACACCGGGGCGTCCGGGCGCTCGATACAGTCGCGCATGGCGGCGATCAGATCGCGGATCTGCTCGGTCTCGCTGATATTGCGCGCAAACAGGATGAATCCCCACGGGCATTCATTGCGATAGAAGTTGATTTCGTCGCGTGTGAGCGATTTCCCGGCGCAGCCGAGGATCATGGCTTTTGATTCGGTCATGGACAGGAGTTTAGAACGTCACGCCGACAAAGGGAATCGACTTGGACCACATGCGGTTGCGCCAAATCTTTTACACACAAGATCTCTCTTCCATGAGAAACGGCGCGGTCTGCGACCGCGCCGTTTCTTCCGCCCAAGGGCGGGGACATTTGGAATGTTTAGCGCGACACGAAGCAGTTGCCGCCGGCTGCCTTGTAGCTGGTGCACAAATCGATCGCGTCGTTGCGCGACTTCGCCGGAACGCGGACGCGGTAGAACGTTCCCTTGCCGGCGATCTCGGCTTTGACGATGTTGGCGGTGCGGCCGGAAAGCACGCTGCCGTAGCGGCGCTGCAGGTCCGCATAGCTGGACTGCGCGCTTTCGACAGTCGGTTGCGAGGCGATCTGCATCGACCATGAGCCACCGCCGGTAGAGGCCGTCGCTGGATCGATGGATGCCACCTGATCGGGCTTGACCTCGCCGACGACATCGACCGGTTGGTCGGACGGACGTTGCGGCGCCACTGGAACCGTAGCCGGCGTATTGGCAGGCTGGGCGGCTTGAGTTTCAGCGGCTTGGGCGTCAGGCGTGGGCGCGGCCGCCGGATCGGCTGCTGCTGCCGGATTGGCGGTTTCAGTCTGGTCACCACCCAGTGGGCTATCACTAGCCTGATCGGCAACAGGCGGTACCGTACCGGTCTGCTCCGCCTCGCCAGCCTGACCGGCTGGGGCCACATGCTGCGGCGCCGGATCGACAGGATCGATGGCGGCCACCTGAGCTGTCGCAGGCGCAGGATCCTCCCGCGCAACCAGTGAACCGTCCGATTTGACGACCATGGTTCTCACCTTGCGCGGCGCAACGGCGACGACATCGGGTTCGATGCCGCTGTCGGCCTCTTCAAGAACCTGGGCTATACGATCCTCGGACTTGGGTGTCGGGGTGGCGATGTCGGTATTCCCGGCCGCTTGCGTGCCGCCGGCCGCTTGCGTGCCGCCGGCCGCATCGGCTTCTTCAGCGGCGGCGACATCGTCGGGCGAAAGATCAACCACACGGCTCTGCGGCGGCTCCTTGGCCGTCACGTCCACCGGCTCTTCGGTGTTGGTAACCAGTTTTTCCTGGACCGGTTCGGCAGGCTTCGTGCCACCCTTGGCCACGGCATCATAGACCTTGTTGTCCTGGTTCGGCACGACGGTGCCGCCCGGATTTTCAGGTCTGACCTTGATCGGTGCGTTGTCCGCCTTGACGATGACCGGCGCAGCGCTGCCGCCGTTGCCGCCAAAAGACAGCGCGAAGGCGCCGAGACCGCCGGCGATCGCCACGGCGCCTACGACCGCGGCGATCAGCAGGCCGCGGCTCCGGGGCCTCGCGGCCTCGTGCTCGGCCAAGCCTGGAACCGACATGGCCTCATCCAATTCGGGATCGTAGTCAAATTCGTCCAAGCCAAAGTCGTCGGCCTGCGAAACCGGCCGGCCGGCAGGCAGGTCGAAGCCGCTGGCAGCATCGGCATAAGCCGCACTGACGGAGGCTTCTGCGGGTCTCGCCGCGTAGGTCCGCGTTTCAACGCGGTCGGGCTCATAGCCCGATGGGAACCCAGTCCCTGATTGGAACGCAGCCGCCGAATGGAACCCAGTGGCCGATTGAAAGCCAGCATTGTAGGATTCGTCGTCATACGCCGCGCTGCGCGCCGGGGCGGCAGCGACGTCCACGGTGTTCATTTCGGTGAGAAGACTGGCGAACTCGGTATCGAGATCGTCATAAACAGGGGCCGCCGGTTCGTCTTCGTTGAAGTCGAGTTCCGGAATATCGAGGTCGTCCGCCAGCGCCACGACACGCTCGGGCACATCGACCGTCTCGACATCGGGCATCTCGTCATACGCCGAAGGCTGCTCGCTTTGCGCTGGCGCAGATGCTGCATTGGCGGCATCGTCTTGCGCCGGCTCATCCTGATAAGACGGCGCCGCAGCCATTGGCGGCGTTGCCGAGGCCACTTCCGCGGTCCTCGCCGAAGCCGTCGGCTGGGTTGCAAAGGTAGGCTGCGACTGTGCGACCGGCGTTACGCGGCTCCACGAACGGGCCGGCTCCGGCGTGGCGGAGCGTGCCGCCAGCCAGTCGAGCGAGTCGTCCCTGGGAGCGGCCGCCGCAGCACTATCGTCGTCGCCATGATCCAGACCGATGTCCTTGGCGAAGGCAGCATGCAATGCATCGTCGTCGAAATCGACATCGGCCGGTCCGGTCGAATCCTCAGCACTGAAATCCTGGCCCTCAAGCTCATCGAAGAGGACGGTGTCGAGATCGGCATCGGCGACCTGAACCGCGCTATCCTCCGGCTGCTCCGAAAGCTCTTGCTCGTCAAGGTTCCAGTCCAGTTCGTCGACCGCTGGTTTGCCGGCGCCCTTTTCAGCCGCGGCCACAGGCTGCTGAACCGGGGCAGGCCCGCTGGCCGCGGATACCGCCGCGGGGGCAACCCGTGTGCTCATCGTGCCCAACAGCGCGTTCAGTTCGTCTTCAAGGCTCCGCTCGTCAGCGACGGCGGTTGGCGCGACCGGCTGGACCGCGGCAGTTGGCGCCGTCGGCTGGATTGCGACGACGGGGGCCTGAGCAACCGGCTCCTCGGCAAGCGCGTCATCAAAATTCAGGTCGAAATCGTCGTCTAACGCGTCTTCCGTGATCACGGCGGACCGCCCGTCATTGGTGGCGATCGCCTCCGGTTCGTCAATTTCGGACGCGTCAATATTGACTTGTTCAGCCGGGCGAACGTCGAAATCCATGTCGATATCGGCCATGGCGTCTTCGAAATGGCCGACGAATTCCTCTTCGGACTTTTCCGAAACGGCCCGAACAGGCGCGGCAGGAGTTTCAACAGCGGCCTGCTCGATCGGTGCATGTTCGTCGAGCATCAACTCGTCTTCGAGCGAGCTTGCGACGGCATTGTCGAAGTCATCGTCGAGGGCGAATTCGGCGACCGGCGCGGCGGCTTCGGCAACGGCGGCATGGTCCATCGCCACATGTCCGTCGAGCGTCAACTCGTCTTCCAACGAGCTTGCGACCGCATTGTCGAAGTCATCGTCGAAAGCGGGTTCGGCAGCCGGCGCGGCGGCTTCGGCAGCGGCGTGCTCCATCGGCACGTGCTCGTCCAGCATCAGTTCGTCTTCGAGCGAGCTTGCGACCGCGTAATCGAAGTCATCGTCGAGGATGGGGTCTGCCGTCGACGCCGAACCGGCGACGGCAGTATTCTGTTCGGCCTCGTCCGCCGCATCGTCGTCGAGCAGGAAATCCTGTTCGAGCGACGCGGTAAGCTCGTCGTCCCCAAATTTGTCGTCCGCTACCAAATCGTCTTCGAATGGCGACACATCTTCGAGCGAACTGGCGAGTGCATCGTCGAGACCGTCATCGAAGGCAGCCGGCGCGAATGTTTCGGCAACACCGGAACGCGGGTCGTCGGCGGCAACGGCATGGGCGGTTTCATCAGCCGCATCGTCGTCCAGCAGGAAATCCTGTTCGAGCGACGCAGCAAGCTCGTCGTCCCCAAGCTCGTCGGCCAATGCGTCAGTGGCTTCGAAAGCCGGCTCGCGAACCTCGGCGGCGGCGCGATCATCATCGTCGGCGCCGAATTCGCCCATCAACTCCTTCTCGAGATCGATGTCGAAATTGCCCTCGTCCACCGGCTGGCTGCCGGGAGCCGCCTTCGGTTGAGCCTGCGGCTTGACCGGCTGGCGCGGGTCGAACCCCATGATCCTGGTCAATTCCGCGAACGGATCATCGTCGGCGATATCGTTTTGGGCGGCTGCTCTCAGCTGGGTTCTGTCTGCCATTATTGTTCCCGAACTCGCACTCATTCGGACGCCATGGACGTCGCGTAGGGTTGGCCCTTACCAGCGCAATGTGGGCAAAAGGTGACAGGTTTTTTAGTCAAACCTAACGCATTTCGGTGGGCGCATCGGCTCCGATCAGCGTCAGGCCGGACGTCAAAACGTCCGAAACAGCCTGCACCAGCCCTAGTCTGGCATGCGTCAATTGTCGGTCGTTAACCTTAACAAAACGTAAGTCAGGATTTTCGGTGCCGCGGTTCCAATGTCCGTGGAAGCTGGAGGCGAGGTCGTAGAGGTAGAATGCCAGCCGGTGCGGCTCGAGCGCAAGGGCCGCGGATTCGATCAGCCGTGGGTATTCCGCAAGCTTCCTGATCAGGCCGATCTCGCCTTCGTCTGTCAGCGAAGCGGTGGCGGCGGCCAGCCGATTGCGGTCGAAATTGGCCTCGCCCAACTGTTCGCTCGCCTGCCGGAACACCGAATGGCAGCGCGCCGAGGCGTACTGCACGTAGAACACCGGATTGTCCTTCGACTGCTCGGTCACCTTGGCGAAGTCGAAATCGAGCGGCGCATCGTTCTTGCGGTAGAGCATCATGAAGCGGATCGGATCACGGCCGACCTCCTCCACCACTTCGCGCAGCGTCACGAAATCGCCCGACCGTTTCGACATGCGCACCGGTTCGCCGTCGCGAAACAGCTTCACCAACTGGCAAAGCAGCACGGTAAGCTTCACCTCGTCGCCGGCAATCGCCCGGGCGAGCGCTTCCAGGCGCTTCACATAACCGCCGTGATCGGCGCCAAGCACATAGATCAGCTCAACGAAGCCGCGATCGACCTTGTCCTTCAGATAAGCGACGTCAGCGGCGAAATAGGTGAAGGTGCCGTCGGACTTGACCAGCGGCCGATCGAGATCGTCGCCGACCGCCGTCGAGCGGAACAGCGTCTGCTCGCGATCTTCCCAATCGTCCGGCTTGTCGCCCTTGGGCGGCGGCAGCTTGCCCTTGTAGATATGGCCCTTGAGTGTCAGGTCGTTAATTGCCGAGCGAATTTTCCGAGCATTGTCCGCATGCAGCGTGCGTTCCGAGAAAAAGACGTCGTGATGCACGTTGAGCAGCGCCAGATCCTCGCGGATCATCGCCATCATCGCGTCGATCGTCCTGTCCTTGACGATCGCAAGCGCTTCCTCGTCCGGCATCTGCAGCAAGGAGCGCCCGAATTCGCCGGCCAATGCCTGGCCAACCGGGACCAGATAATCGCCCGGATAAAGCCCGGCCGGAATCTCGCCGATCTCGTCGCCAAGCGCCTCGCGGTAACGCAGCATGACCGAGCGGCCGAGCACGTCGATCTGCGAACCAGCGTCGTTGATGACATATTCCTTGGTCACCTCATAACCGGCGAAGGCCATCAGATTGGCGAGCGCATCACCCACCACGGCGCCGCGGCAATGGCCGACATGCATCGGTCCGGTCGGGTTGGCCGAGACATATTCGACATTGGCCTTCTTGCCGCCGCCGACCGTCGAGCGGCCGTAGTTGCGGCCTTCGCCGAGCAGCGTGGTCAGATGCACCTGCCAGAACGCATCTTTGAGCCTGAGGTTGACGAAGCCCGGGCCGGCAACCTCGGCGGCGGCGATGTCGGTGTCGGTGCGCAGCGCCTGCGCCAGCCTTTCAGCCAATACGCGTGGCGACTGGCCGGTCGGCTTGGCCAGCACCATTGCCGCATTGGTCGCCAGATCGCCATGGCTGGCGTCGCGCGGCGGCTCGACGGCGATGCGCGATAGGTCCAGCGTACTGCCGTCCTTGTCTTTCAAATCAAGCGCTTCGACGGCTTTTATGATTCGCGCGTTGAAATCGGCGAAGATGTTCATAGGTGTGGCTCTGACGGCTTTGCAGGGATCCGGCTCATTGGCCGGCAAAATCGAGCCCGCCCTAGCTCAATTCAGGCGTATGGTCAAACAAACGGCGGTGCTCCTTCAAAGCGTAGGTGTCCGTCATGCCCGCCAGGAAGTCGGCAACGCTGCGCGCCTTGATGCGATCGTCGGCCCGGTCGAGCCCTTCGCGCCAGCCATCGGGCATGGCGCGCGGATCGGCGAAATAGACGTCGAACAGGTCCCTGACGATCTGCTCGGCCTCGGTGCGCACGCGCATGACCTCGCTATGCCGGTAGAGATGCTTGTAGAGAAAGGCCTTCAATTCCTTTTCCGCGGCGGCCATTTCGGCGGAAAAGGTCACCATCGTCTCGCCTGCGGCCCTCACCGCATCGGCGCTCTCCGGCTTGAAGCGCGCCAGGTTGGCGGTGGTCGACACGATGACATCCTCGACCATCATCGTGATCTGCCGTCGCATCAGTTCGTGCCCCGTCCTCACATCGTCCAGCGCCGGATAGCGCTGGCGCACGCCTGCCAGGATCGACCCCGGCAACGAGATCTTCTCCAGCATGTCCAGCGTCAGGAGCCCTGATCTCAGGCCGTCATCGATGTCATGGGTGTTGTAGGCGATGTCGTCGGCGATCGCCGCGCACTGCGCCTCGATGCTGGCGAAGCGGTCGAGTTCGAGATCGTGCAACTCCGAATAGTCGCGGATCGCTTGCGGCACCGGCCCCTTCAGGCCCTTTCCCCTGGCGTCGGTCAGCGGTCCGTTGTGCTTGACCAATCCCTCCAGCGTTTCCCAAGTGAGGTTAAGCCCGTCGAACTCGGCGTAGCGGCTCTCCAGCCGCGTCACCACGCGCAGCGATTGCGCATTGTGGTCGAAGCCGCCCCAGGTGGCCATTTTCTCGTTCAGCGCGTCTTCGCCGGTATGGCCGAAGGGCGTGTGGCCGAAATCATGCACCAGCGCCACCGCCTCGGCCAAGTCCTCGTCGCCGCGTAGCGCCCGCGCCAGGGCACGCGCAATCTGCGCGACCTCGATCGAATGGGTCAGCCGGGTGCGGTAATGGTCACCCTCATGCGCGACGAACACCTGCGTCTTGTGCTTCAGCCGGCGGAACGCCGTCGAGTGGATGACGCGGTCGCGGTCGCGCTGGAACGGCGTTCGGGTCGGGCTCTCCACCTCATCGAACAGCCGCCCGCGCGACTTTGCCGGATCGCAGGCATAGGCTGCACGCGGCCGATAGCCGAACCCGATGTCGCCCAACTCGTTGGTCATCGCCGATACCGCAGTTGACTTGCCCCCTCGCGCTTCATACCTATCATGTGAAACCGAAAGCAAGGTGACGCCCATGGGCGCTGATGCCAAGACTGCTATGAAAGTCGAGATGACCGACGCCGCCGCCAGGCGGATCGCCAAGATCGTATCCGGCGAAGCCGGCAAGAAGGCGCTGCGCGTTTCGGTCGAGGGCGGCGGCTGCTCCGGCTTTTCCTACAAGTTCGACCTGGTCGACACCCGCAACGATGACGACGTCGCCATTGAGAAAGACGGCGCCACCGTGCTGATCGACGACCTCTCGCTGATCTATATGGGCGGCTCGGTGATCGATTTCGTCGACGATCTGATGGGCCAGTCGTTCCAGATCAGGAACCCGAATGCGGTCGCCTCCTGCGGCTGCGGCACCAGCTTCAGCATATAGAAATGCCTGCCATTGGCGCGGTCCGTCAGGTCGCGCTTTCAGCCGGGCGCGATCTCGATGCAACGCTGGCGTTCTGGCACGACGTGCTCGGCATGACGGTCCACGTGCGCTTCGATCCGCCCGGCATCGCCTTCATCATCGCCGGCGACGTGCGGCTGCTGTTCACCGATGGCCTGCCGGCCGGCACTGTCTATCTCGACATATCAGGCCTCGACGATTTCCACGCCTCGGCAAAAGCCGCCGGCGTCCCCTTCACTGCGCCGCCGATGCTCGTCCATCGCGATACCGAAGGCCTGTTCGGGCCGGCAGGGGAAAGCGAATGGATGGCCTTCCTAAAGGACCCGGCAGGCAATACGATCGGCCTCGTCGAACGCCAGAAGCCGGAACAGCAATGAGGCCGTCATGAAAATCGTCACCTGGAACATCAACGGCGTTCGGGCCCGCCTCGGCAATTTAACCCATTGGCTGACGGAAAGCGCGCCCGATATCGCTTGCCTGCAGGAGATCAAGACGGTCGACGAGCAGTTTCCGCGGGCCGAGATCGAAGCGCTTGGCTACAATGTCGAAACCCATGGCCAAAAGGGGTTCAACGGCGTCGCCATCCTGTCGAAGCTGCGCTTCGACGAGGTCATCAGAGGCCTGCCGGGCGACGATGCCGATGAGCAGGCACGTTTCATCGAGGGGGTGTTTTCGACCGACAGTGGCGCGTTGCGCGTCGCCTCGCTCTATTTGCCGAACGGCAACCCGATCGAAGACGAGAAGAAATTCTCCTACAAACTGTCCTGGATGGCGCGGCTGGAGCGTTGGGCCGAAGAACGGCTCGCGCTCGAAGAGGCGCTGGTGCTGGCCGGGGACTACAATGTCATCCCGGAACCGATCGACGCAAAATTCCCGGAGAACTGGCTGGGCGATGCGCTGTTCCAGCCGCAGACAAGGCAGGCGTTCCGGCGACTGAAGAATCTGGGCTTCACCGAAGCCGTGCGCGCAGTCACCGACGCGCCGGACACCTATACATTCTGGGACTATCAGGCCGGTGCCTGGCAGAAGAACAACGGCATCCGGATCGATCACTTGCTGCTTTCACCCGAAGCTGCCAACCGCTTTTCCTCAGCCTCGATCGAAAAGCACGTGCGCGCCTGGGAAAAACCCTCCGACCACGTGCCGGTGGCCGTCGAACTGGCTTTTGCGCCAATCTGATCATTTCGAGGTCCGGATCGCCCGGATTCTCGGCTGACAGACCGTCATATCGCCACAATCCGGGGTTCCGCTGCAATTCGGGTTCGGCTGGGATTCAGGATGACGACCAGGTTTGCGCTTTGCCCATGTGCTGCGGCGCTCGCCCTCGCGGCGGCCCCGGCTTTTGCCGATGCGGAATGCCTGGCCAATGGAAAATCATTCCAGATCGGCCAGGTCGCCTGCCTGACGCTCTCCGGCCGGAGTCACCTCGCCCGTTGCGACATGGTTCTCAACAACACGTCGTGGACAAAGATTCGGGACAATTGTCCGGAAAATACGACGCCGCGTCCGCACGCCACGCCAATCTCGACACCGGCGCCAAGCCCGGTGCCGGCGGAGCTCATCGAGAACTGATTATTTGTATGGTGCAAAGCTTCGAAAGCTGAACTCGCTACTCTAAAGAGTCCCCAGTTCAGTCCTTAGCGAGCGCCAATCCTACTGGTCGCTGCCACCCTTGGTGAGGATGTCATCGGCCAGCGAAATCGCGGTGCGGCGGTCGGCCTCGCCCGCCGCGGCGAACGCCTCTTCCTGCATGCCGCGTATCCATGGCTGGTCGGAAGGTGAAGCCCGTTCAAGTGCCGCGGTCATCATTGCCAGCCCCCGAACGATCTTGCCGCTCTGGAAGAGCAGGTTACCGAGCGTCGCCTGCGCGCCGGCATGGCCCTTTTCCGCAGCGAGCTGGAACCAGCGTCCGGCCTGCTTGATGCTGGCCTTGACGCCGCCCTTGCCGTTCAGGAAGATTTGGCCCATCTCGAACTGCGCATTCGGGTTGCGGTAGTTGGCGGCGGCGCGCATGTAGTATTCCTGGGCCGCCACCTCGTTCTCTGTGATGGGGCTGCCGGGGATGCCCTTCCTCAAATAATCGCCGAGCGCCACGAGCGCATCCGATACATAACTCTCTTCCGGCGAACCCGGCTCGACGTCCTGGTCGACGATCTCCGAGAAGAACTTGAATGCTGCGTAATCGTCACGCTCCACGCCGTCGCCCTCGGCATACATGCGCGCAAGCTTCCAGGTGGCGCCGATCTGGCCGTTTTCGGCCGCGTATTTATAAGCCTCCGCAGCCTGTTCCTTGCGGCCGTTCTTGTAGGCAGAGAAGCCGAACTGGAACACCGCCCACGGGCTCGACTGCGGCTTCACGCCGGTCTTGTCGTCGAACACCTTGTCGTCGAAGGCCATGGCCTGGCCCGCGGCGCCCAAGGTCGCGCCAAAAGTGGCGATCGCGACCAGTGCCGAAAAGACAGACAACCTCAGCAACTCAGATATCCGCATAACAATGTGTTTCTTTCGCACCACCGGGATGGGTAACTGCGCCGTCGCGGGCAGGCCCTACCGTTTGTGCATATTTCCAGATCGCGCCCGACTGATAGTCGGTTGCGCGCGCCTTCCATGCCTTTGCTCTGGTCGCCAGTTCGGTGTCGGACAGATCAACCTCGATCGTGCCGTTCTCCGCGTCGATCGAGATTAAATCGCCATCCCTGAGCAGCCCGATCGGACCACCCACGGCGGCTTCCGGCCCGACATGGCCGATGCAGAAACCGCGTGTCGCGCCCGAAAAGCGTCCGTCGGTGATGAGAGCCACCTTGCCGCCCATGCCCTGTCCATAGAGAGCCGCCGTCGTCGATAGCATTTCCCGCATGCCCGGACCGCCGCGCGGTCCCTCGTAGCGGATGACGAGGACTTCGCCCTCGCTGTAGCTGCGATCCGTTACCGCCTGGAAACATTCCTCTTCCGAATCGAAGCAACGCGCCGGGCCGGAGAATTTCAGCTCCGACATGCCTGCGACCTTCACGATCGCGCCTTCGGGGGCAAGGTTTCCCTTCAAGCCCACGACACCACCCGTTTGGGTGATTGGTCGATTGGCTGGACGGACCACATCCTGGCTATCATTCCAGGCTACGTGCTCCATATTTTCGGCTAAAGTGCGGCCGGTCACCGTCAGGCAATCGCCATGCAGATAGCCGTGGTCGAGCAACGTCTTCATCAAAAGCGGAATGCCGCCGGCCTCGAACATGTCCTTGGCGACATATTTGCCACCCGGCTTCAGGTCGGCGATGTAAGGCGTCTTCTCGAAGATCCTGGCCACGTCGAAGAGGTCGAACTTTATCCCGGCCTCATGCGCGATTGCCGGCAAATGCAGCGCAGCGTTGGTCGAGCCGCCAGTGGCCGAAACCACGGTTGCCGCATTCTCCAGCGCCTTCAGCGTGACGATGTCGCGTGGACGGATGTTCTTTGCGATCAGCTCCATGATCTTTTCGCCGGAGGCGAAATTGAAGCGGTCGCGCATCTCGTAAGGCGCCGGCGCCCCGCAGGAATAAGGCAGCGCCAGGCCAATAGCCTCGGCGACGGTGGCCATGGTGTTGGCAGTGAACTGAGCACCGCAAGAGCCGGCCGACGGACAGGCGGCCTGCTCGATTTCAAGCAGTTCAGCGTCGCCGATCGTGCCGACCGAGTGCTGGCCGACAGCCTCGAACACGTCCTGCACGGTGATCTGCCGGCCCTTGTAGGAACCGGGCAGGATCGAGCCGCCATAAATGAAGATCGACGGCACGTTGAGCCGCACCATGGCCATCATCATGCCGGGCAGCGACTTGTCACAACCGGCAAGGCCGACCAGCGCGTCGTAACAGTGGCCGCGCATGGTGAGTTCGACGGAATCGGCGATGACCTCGCGCGACACCAGCGACGATTTCATACCCTGATGGCCCATGGCGATGCCGTCGGTGACGGTAATGGTGCAGAATTCCCGCGGCGTGCCGTGAGCCGCGGCGACGCCCTTTTTGACCACCTGCGCCTGACGCATCAGCGAGATGTTGCAGGGTGCCGCCTCGTTCCAGCAACTCGCGACGCCGACCAACGGCTGTGCGATCTCGGCCGCCGACAATCCCATCGCATAGAGATAGGAGCGGTGCGGCGCGCGCGCCGGACCGACGGTCACATAGCGGCTGGGCAGCTTGGCCTTGGAGATGACTTTAGTGTCCATGCTCTTCCTTGCCGCGCGCGGTGCGGACTGCCCCTTTGCCTTTTGGCCCCGAGACGAATTCGAGGTGCGCCGGGTTTATGGCGGGAAATAGGCAATGTTCCCGGGCACCACTGTGGCGCGACCGATGCGCAGGAACTGTTGCCAAAACGTCACAATGGCAGAAGGCAGCGGGATATGGCGTGTTTGCAATGATTGACGGATGCAATCGACTTGGGACCGTCGGCCAGAAAGCCCATTCAACCAAAAAGGCCGGGCGGTGCCCGGCCTTTTTATCGTTTAATTTTAGTAGCCTACCACTTGACCTTGAAGGAAGCTGAAAGGGCGGTCACGAGATCGTTGCCGAAATCGTATGAAACGTCTGTACCGTGAGGAATGCCGTCCTTATCAAGGACCACGCCGACTGATCCACTGGTCAGGATGCCGACGGCACCGCCGAAGCGGACTTCGACGTTTTGGTTGGGCGAAAAGGACGCGCCGGCACCAACCGTCCAGGTATCGGTTTGGGTGCTCAAGCCCGTGGTCGTTCCGCGATCCCAGGTAAGCGTCGCTGCAGCGCTCCACCGGTCGTTGAACTTGTGGCCGATACCGCCTGAGACGGTCCATCCGTCGCGATAGAGCAGATCCAGAGACGTGACGAAGCTCGGCCCCCCGTAGGTACAGGGAACCGGAGCGCCGACGGCGCAGAAATTGACAATCTGCAGCACACTCCAGTCGACCCACTTCACCGACCCGAAGGCAAGCCAGTCCGGAGCAATACCCGACTGGACCTTGAACTCGACCGACTGCGGCATGCTCGCCGTACCGACCACAGGAACTACACCCCGGCCAACCTGCGTAAGATCGACGTCCCCGGTCACATCTCCCAAATCAACGGCGCTGTTGTAGACCAAGCTGGCTCGGAGCGCGATTTCCGGAATCTCGTAAGCGGCGCCGATGCGCCAGCCAACCCCGTTGCCTTCGAGGTCGATCCGACCTACGCCGGAGAGAGGCACAGGAAGACCAGTAAAATCTTGGACCAACCGCTCCTTGAAGCCACTGATATCCTGGTAAAACACACCGCCAATGAAGCGAAACTGGCCTTTGCCTACATCCATTTTGTAGGAGCAGGTGCCTGCAAAATTTTCGCTTTTGATCTTGGTTTCGATATTGCTGTTGGCGCCTGCCCAATTCAGACCGGGGGCCGAATGGATTCCCCAAGGTTGAGAATAATCGCCCATGCAATCGAGGTGGGGCCCGACTCCAACCTTGATTCCCATGCGGGGAACAAAATAGCTCTCCGAATCATCGGCAGAACTGGACCGAGAGTTCAAATCGCCACCGCCAGGACCAGTACCGGGCGGTGGAAAACCACTGCTTGTATCCGTGTCTACGGCATTCTTGATCTTCCGTTCCGGCATCACATAAGTGCCCGAAAGCTCTCCGGCGACAGGCGCCGGATCGAAAAGCAGGTCGATGTTGTAGCCGCTGCGCTCGAGGCCGCCGGCATGCGCCGCCCCTATCAAAGCCAGTGAAAAGCACCCTGCCCCCAGCAGCGCTTTCAGACGCAAATTGTTCATGAATGTCCTCCCCGAATACGAGTGGATCAAGCTAGAGCCAATTCAGGTTAACGGCGCAACAATGAATTCTCGATGTGTACACGTACGCCTTGGCCGACCGCATTTTCGACAAAGTTGCAGCTTCCGCCGCAAGGCCGGAAAACGGCCTATTTGGACGCAAATCGACGAAAAAATTCGGAAAACTCGCATAGAAGGAGGCAAAAATGGGCCATTTTGCGAAAACCAGCCCCATTGTTACATTATGGCAACAATGGGCCCAAAACATTCCGTTTACGTCAAGATTTACGCTGCGGAATGCCTATTTTCGTGGCAGAAAGCCCTGTCCGGAAGCAGATCAAAAGACTCGCGAATCCAGCGCAACGGACCAAACCGGAACGCCGGTTTAGACAGTTCGATGCTCAGACAATCCGGCGCCCGAACCTAGAGACCAGATCAACCGGCTTCGCGCACTCGTGTCAGCGCCACGGAAAGTTTTTCTTGCGCTTCGCGATAATCGGTGAGCTTTTCGCGCTCGGCTTCCACCACATCTTCAGGTGCGTTGGCGACGAACTTCTCGTTGGACAGCTTCTTGTGCAGGCGGGCGATCTCTTCGGTCACCTTGGCCAATTCCTTCTGCAGCCGCGCTGCCTCGGCAGTAAGGTCGATCAGGCTGCCGAGCGGCAAGCAGATTGTCGCCTCGTTGAGCACGATCTGCGCGGAGCCCTTGGGCGCCGTATCGACCAGCGAGATGTCGCCGACGCGCGCCAGCCGCTTGATGGCCGATGCCTGGCGCTCAAGCCTTTCCCGGGTCGTGGCATTGGCGCCGATCACCATCAAGGGCGCGATCGCCGCCGGCGGCACGTTCATCTCCGAGCGCACGGAGCGGATACCTGAGACGAGGTCGACCAGCCAGTTGATGTCGGCGGCCGCTGCCTCGTCCTCGAAGTCGGGCGACGGCCACGCGGCATGGCAAAGCAGCGATGGCCGTTGCTTGCCCTCGCCTGATGTCTCAGCCCAAAGTTCTTCGGTCATGAACGGCATCATCGGGTGCAGCAGCTTGTAGATCTCGTCGAGCACGAAGGCGACGCAAGCTCTGCTCTCGGCCTTGGCAGCCTCGTCCGAGCCCATGAAGACCGGCTTCAGCAGTTCCAGGTACCAGTCGCAGAACAGGTTCCAGACGAAGCGATAGGCCGCACCCGCCGCGTCGTTGAAGCGGTACGAGGTGATGCCATCGGTGATCTCGCGTGCGGCCCGCGTCAGTTCGGTCAGGATCCAGCGGTTGACAGCCAGCTTGGCGTCGTTCAGCCAGAAATCGTCATTTCTCGCGACCTCGTTCATCTCGGCAAAGCGCGTTGCGTTCCACAGCTTGGTGCCGAAGTTGCGGTAGCCGGCGATACGGGCCGGGTCGAGCTTCACGTCGCGCCCTTGCGCCGCCATCACCGTCAGCGTGAAGCGCAGCGCATCGGCGCCGTATTCGTCGATGAGATCGAGCGGGTCGATGACGTTGCCTTTCGACTTCGACATTTTTTGCCCGTTCTTGTCGCGCACCAGCGCGTGCATATAGACGGTATGGAACGGCTCCTCGTCCATGAAATGCAGGCCCATCATCATCATGCGAGCGACCCAGAAGAAGATCAGGTCGAAGCCGGTCACCAGCACGTCGGTCTGGTAGTAGGTCTTCAGTTCCGGCGTCTTTTCCGGCCAGCCGAGCGTCGAGAACGGCCAAAGCGCCGACGAGAACCATGTGTCCAGCACATCCTCGTCCCGGGTCAGGATCTCACCCGGCTTGAAGTTCTCGAGCTTGTCCTCGACCCAGGCCTTCCACGGCCCCTCCAGCGCCAGGTAATATTCGACGGCGGCGCCGAGCGCCTCCTCCTCGGTCTTCTCGACGAAGACACGCCCGTCCGGCCCGTACCAGGCCGGGATCTGGTGTCCCCACCAGAGTTGGCGCGAGATGCACCAGGGTTCGATGTTTTCCATCCATTGGAAGTAAGTCTTCTCCCAACTGCCGGGTATGATCTTGGTGCGGCCTTCACGCACGGATGCGATCGCCGGCTTGGCGAGTTCGGCCGCATTGACATACCACTGGTCGGTCAGCAGCGGCTCGATCGGCACGCCGCCGCGATCACCATGCGGCACGGCGTGACGATGCGGCTCAACCTTTTCGAGGAACCCGCCCGCCTCCATCAGTTCGACGATCTTTTTGCGTGCGACGAAACGGTCGAGGCCGTTGAGTTCATCCCAGACGGCCTGGCGCTCGGGCGTCACCTCCAGCCCGGCGAGAAAATCCTCATTGTCGGTCAGGTTCACCGCCGCCTCGACGGTGAGAATGTTGATCGCCGGCAGCTTGTGGCGCTTGCCGACCTCGAAGTCGTTGAAATCGTGCGCCGGCGTGATCTTGACCGCGCCGCTGCCCTTTTCAGGATCGGAATAGTCGTCCGCCACCACCGGAATCTTGCGGCCGACGATCGGCAAGACGAGGTTCTTGCCGACCAAATGCCGAAAACGCTCGTCCTCTGGATGCACCGCCACAGCGGTGTCGCCGAGCATCGTTTCGGGACGTGTGGTCGCCACGGTGATGAAGGTCTCAGGGTTTTCCGGATCGAAGGCCACGCCCTCGACCGGATAGCGGAAATGCCAGAGATTGCCGTTGACCTCCTGCTGCTCGACCTCAAGGTCGGAGATCGCAGTGAGCAGCTTCGGGTCCCAGTTCACAAGGCGCTTGTCCTTGTAGATCAGGCCTTCCTTGTAGAGCGTGACGAACACTTCGAGCACCGCCTTGGACAGGCCCTCGTCCATGGTGAAACGCTCTCGGCTCCAGTCGGCCGAAGCCCCCAGCCGCTTCAGCTGGTTGAGAATCGCGCCGCCGGATTCAGCCTTCCACTCCCAGACTTTCTCGATAAACTCGTCGCGCGTCAGGTCGCGGCGGTGGATCTGCTTTTCCATGAGCTGGCGCTCGACCACCATCTGCGTGGCGATACCGGCATGGTCCATGCCGGGCTGCCACAACACGTTCTTGCCGCGCATGCGCTCGAAGCGCACCAGAATGTCCTGCAGCGTGTTGTTGAGCGCGTGGCCCATATGCAGCGAGCCGGTGACGTTCGGCGGCGGGATGACGATGGTGAAGGCTTCCGCGCCCTCTTCGGCGCCCGCGCCGGCGCGAAAGGCGTCGGCCTCCTCCCAGATTCTGGCGATCTTCGGCTCGACGATTTTGGCGTCGTAGGTTTTTTCGAGCATGGAAAGAGGTCCGAGCTGTCGGGATATGTTGGTTCGGTGTAAATCGGAAGGCAGTTGGCAAGTCAACCACAAGCGAGCGGCAGACAGCGGTGGCTAATAGATAGCGCCTGGATAGTTCGAGACAACTCACCGAAGTGACCCTCGCCGGGCAATCACTTCAGGTTTGCGCTGCCTTGGCCCACCGGGCATTTCTCCCCGCATAGTGACGGGAGAAAGAAGCCCGCAGGCAGAAGAAGGGCAGTTCAACAAAACGCCGCCCGGAGGCGGTGTTTTGTCCTCGACAGGTTTCTGAAATTATTGCGCGCCGCGCGCCACGCGTTCGATTTCTTCGCGCACCAGCCGCTCGACCAGCGTCGGCAGATTGTTGTCCAGCCAGTCCTGCAGCATGGGCCTGAGCATCTCTTCGGCCATCTCGTCGAAGGTTTTCTTGCTGCGGCTGGCGAACGCATCGGAAAGCTCGCCGAAGGCGGCGGCAACCTGCCGGCCCGTATGTTCGGAAAGGATCGCTGGACGAGTGGACGATGCCTCGTTTGCCGCCGGCCGCTCCAACCCGCTTCGTGGCGGCTCCGGCTCAAAAGCAGATTCGGCCGCGTCCTCGATAAATTCGGCCCTGTCTGGGGTCCCGTCAGGCTTGGCCACGTTCATCGCTTCGCCGACTGCGGCGATCTCACGCCGCCAATCGGAAACGATGCTGTCGGTCGTCTCCGCAGCGGTCTCCGTCGCAAGCGCATCCGGCTTGGCGGCCGGCGCCGGAACGGCGCCCCCGGCAAGCGTCACCGGAGCTTTGAGCGGAGCCGGACCGGAACGTATTGGCGGCTCCATGCGCGCGACGGCGGGCTCGGCGCCCGACGGTGGCGCCTGCACCTCAGCCAGCGTGGCCGCCTTTCTCGCGTCAAATCCCGGACGCAATTCGGCGCGAAACGCACCCACCTCCGGCGCCGCCTCGCCTGCCTCCGGCAGCGCCTTGCCTGCCTGCCGTGCCGCGCCGCCTGTCGCCGACGCCGGCATCGCTACCGACGCCAGATCCTGCAGCAGATCGTCCGCTTCGTCCGGCTGCTTGCGAACGGTATCGTTGTCCTCGATGATCCTTCGGATGGAAGCCAGTATTTCTTCCATGGAAGGTTCGCGCTGCACGCTGCTTGCCGTTGCCATCGTCACATCCGCCGCCCTTGTGACTCGTTGCAGATTTCCTGTCCGGCCAAGCCGGATTCGAATCATGGCGACAGCGTAACCCACGGATCGCCTTACGAGAATCCCCAAACTGAGGGCGTATCGGATTTCAACAGATTAGAGCCCGCGCATTCCTTGGGAACGCGCGGGCTCTAATGCCTGGAAATTGGACGGAATTTGGAACTGGTGGACCGATCAGCGGCCGTCTGGCGTGCGCAGGCCGATCCACTTGTCCTTGACCGCATTGTAATGTTCTTCGGGTCTGTACTTCGTCACCTGAAGAGCGAGACGGTCGACCGAAAGATGGCCGATCGCCGAGAGGATGGCATAGCTCGCCACCACCAAATCGCGTTCGGAACTGGCCTGGTTGATCTTGGCGGTGATGAGAGTGGCCTGCGCGTTGAGAACGTCGAGCGTGGTGCGCTGGCCGACATTGCGCTCCTCGATGACGCCGCTCAAGGCAAGCTGCGCGGCGGCGATCACCTGCCTGTTGGCCACCACGGTCTGCTGAGCGGCAGTATATTGCGTCCACGCCGAGGTCACGGCTTGCCGCACGGTGTCGCGGCTGACGTCGACCTCGATCCGGGCCTGGCTGAGGGATTCCTTGTTCTGACGCACTATCGCCGACGTCCGTCCGCCCGAATAGATCGGCACGGTCAGCGTAGCACCGATGCTGGCCGAATTGGTTGTGCCATCCTGCGTCGTTCCGAAGACACCCGGCACGGTGTTGCGGTAGGCGCTGGAAAGACCGGCGGAGGCCGACAGCTGCGGCAGCAGCGCGCCTTCGGCCGATTTCACCGAAAACGCCGCCGCGTCGACCAGATGCTGGGTAGCAAGGATGGCCGGGTGCTCGCTGGACGCGATCGCAATCGCCGCATCGAGGTTCGACGGCAACAGCTTCGACAACGGCGAAGCGGCCCTGAGCCTGCCCGGCTCGTCGCCGACGATCTGGCGATAGGTCGCAGCGCTTGCCAGCGCCTGGGCGCGGGCGGCGGCCAGTTCCGCCACGGCGGAGGAGCGCTCGGCATCGGCCTGCGCCACATCGGTGCGGGTACCTTCGCCGACTTCGAAGCGCGAACGCGCCGCGCGCGCCTGCTCGGTCAGGAACTGCAGGTTTTGTTCCGTCAGCACCGCCACTTGCCGATCGCGGATCACGTCCATGTAGGCGCTTGCCGCGTTGAACAGAATGTTCTCTTCGGTGTTGCGCAGGCTCTCGACCGAGGCGCGGACCTGCGATTCAGCGGCGGCGACGTTGTTCCTGGTCTGAAAGCCGTCGAACAGGGTCTGGTCGATCTGGACGCCAAAGTTGCCTGTGGTCAAGCGCACGCTTCGGTTTGAGCCGTTGAGATGGCTGCTGGAGTAGTCGATATCAGCGGAACCGTTGATGGTGGGGCGCCAGCCGGACTTGGCGATGGCAACGCCCTCATCGGTGACGCGGACGCCGGCGCGGGCCGAATTGAGCGAGGAATTGTTCTGGTAGGCTTTTGAAAGTGCGCCAAGAATGGTTTCCGCCGAGGCGGCCACTGGAGAAAGCGCGGTCGCGGAAACAAGGACAGCGGCAAAAAGACTCTTGCGTAAAGACGGCACGTTATTCCCTCATTCGTTTTGCATGGGAACCACACCGCGTCGGCTCCTGCCATTCGAGCAGCCGGCGCGATGTGTTTCAGGTTCCCTGCTGTCAGCCCCCAAGAGTACCCCAGTCATGCGGATCAGCAACGATTGTTCAAGCGCAAGCGAACATGACAACGCTTTTGCTGCAAGCCAAAATCATTCAGAACTCAAACGCACGGATACGTTCAAATCCCGGTAGTGGCTTAATTGCCGCATTAAATGCGCCTCTTCCGGTTACAACCCCCCCTGTCTTAAAAAACAATCGGGCTACACCCGAATTCCCCTGCCCTTCGACGGCGACGAGACGGCCGCCTTCGGCAAGCTGGTCGAGCAGCGCCGCCGGCACCTTTTCGACACTGCCGCCAATGAAAATGACGTCGTAGGGTGCCCCTGCGACATGGCCTTCCGGCAGCGATCCCTTGACTACGGTAACATTGTCGCAGCCCAGCGCCGAAAGCGTCGACATGGCAGTCTCTGCCAATACCGGATCGCTTTCCAGCGCGACGACCGACTTTGCCAGCCGCGACAGGATCGCCGCCGCATAGCCGGTGCCGCAGCCGACATCGAGCGCCGAATCGTCCGGGTCGATTTCGGCCAGCTGCATCAGCTTGGCCAGCGGCGAAGGCTCCATGAGATAGCGCAGGCCATCCGCTGCATTGGCAATGCGGATGTCCTCGTCGATATAGGCGAGATCGCGCTGTTCAGGGGCGACAAAGGCCTCGCGCGGCACGGCAAGCATTGCGTCTAGCAGCGGCGCGCTGGTCACGTCGGTGGTGCGGATCTGGCCATCGACCATTTTCACCCGGCGTTCGGCAAAATCAGCGCTCATGTTCCAACCAATCCGCCCAAAACCAATCTGCTTGCCGCGCCAAGACCGCGGCTCATTTCGACCGGAACTCAAGCTCCCTGGCGCTGGTGCGCGGGAGCTTGAGCAATTGGAGGCCTCGCCCGGAATCGAACCGGGGTGCAAGGATTTGCAGTCCTCTGCGTAACCACTCCGCCACGAGGCCTCATTGCTCCCGGCGTTCCACCCGGTTCCAATAGGTTGCGGCGAAAATGCCGTCAAGCGGCCATGGTGCATTCTGGACGGTTTCCCCTGGGCCATGATGCCACGTGTCTAATCGTCGTTTAGACATGCTGCATTTAATACATTAGTTATCTGTTAAGTACGGAATATGGCAAAGGGAAGTCTGCGCCTGGATCTTACGTCGGGTAAGCAGAAAGTTCCGCCGTTCTAAGGAGAATTGCGACAGGCCCGAAAGCGCTCCGGACATTAGTCAGGTTGAGTCGGGCCGGAAAGACGCCTCTTCGTAGAGGCTTACCGCGCGGTGCAAACCCGTCAGTTCGGCCGCCGCCGCCGCCGTTCCCACCACACGACGAGCCGGCGCCGATGGCGGCGCACCAGGGCGAACTCGTAGGAGAGCACCAGCAATCCAACCGGTATCATCCAGAAGCCCAGGAGCGGCAGGAAGCCAAGAATGCCGCCGAAGATCAGCACGGCGCCGATCGCAATCCTGAGGCCGCGCGAGCGCGGCATCGTGAACTGACGGCCGAAGATCGATATTTTGCGTGCCGGTGGATGGTTGTGGCTTGCTGCGCTCATGTCTGGTTGATGGTCCGTTCGGGCAAAGTAAAAGCACCAGCTAACAAAAGCCGCAACCGCTTTTCGGTTCCGCGCTCCCTGTCAGACGGTTCATATGAGGCCGCCCGCAAATGATTGCCAGAAATCGGGGCGTGAAAAAGCGCCGAAAAAAACGAAATGCTTCTTTGCAAAGCCGAAACGGGTTTGCTATAGGCTGCGCCACTCACATGAGAGCCTCTGTTCCCCGGTAGCTCAGTGGTAGAGCAACCGGCTGTTAACCGGTTGGTCGCTGGTTCGAATCCGGCCCGGGGAGCCACTTCAGATCAAAGTTGCGAACGCCGCTTACACGCGGTCCCACTTCAGGCTTTCCTCTGGACGACACTAGAGATGGAAGGGTTGAAGAGCCGATCCACGGATCACGATTTGATCCGTTCCAACTTCTGCCCTCTGCACGATGTTCCTAAAAACCGCGGTGGCGGATTGCCGTGCGGGTGTTCTCCCGAAGCGCGACTGAGCGAAGCCGGCGCACAACACCGCCTTGCGTCCGCGGCCCGGTGGCTCGCCCGGAATGGCCTCGATTCCCAATCAGTCGAAGAACCCGGCGTCCTCTTCCAGCAGATACTTCTTGGCGCCTTGGGCATCGATGTCGAGGCCGAGCCCGGGGGCTTCGAGCAGATCGATCATCGAATCCTTCACGACCTGCTTAGGCAGGCCAATGACGATGTCGTTCCACCACGGGTCCGAAGCGCTGGGATATTCGAATGCCACGTAATTGGCGGGCAAGGTGGCGCAGACATTGATCAGCGCGCCGAGGCCGAGCAGGCCGTTCGCCGTGCCGTGCGGCGCCATCAGGATCGAGTGCATATAGGCGTGCTCGGCGACCCATTTGAGCTCGGCAATGCCACCGATATCGGCAGGATCGGGGCCGATGACGCGCACCGCTTGCGTCTCGATCAGCTCCTTGAAGTTGTGCCTGAGGTAAATCTGCTCGCCGGTATGGATTGGCGTCGAGGTGGAGGTGGTCAGCTCCCGATAGGCCTGCGGATTGACCCACGGCACATAGTCGCCGGTCAGCATGTCCTCGAGCCACATCAAATTATATTTCTCGACAGCGCGAGCAAACTTGATCGCATCCGGCAGCATCCAGCCCGGGCCGCAGTCGAGCGCCAGGCTGACCTTGTCGCCCAGCACTTCCTTCATTGCGATCACGCAGTCGAGCATGTGATTGAAACCGCGCTCGCTGATCATGCCCTGATCCATGGCGCCGTGATAGCCTGCCTTCTTCTGCGTCACGCCGTAATGGAAGCCCTCGATAGTGTCCTTCATGTTGGAGTGGAACGAGATCCCTTGCTTGATCATGAAGAAGTTCTGAGGCTGCTCCATCATCCATTTGACATCAGCGGCGTAGTCCTCCGGCCGGTCGCCCGTGCGTTTCTGACGGATCGAGCCGTTGTAGACGCGCACCTTGTCGCGCACCTTGCCGCCGAGCAGTTTGTAGGCCGGCACGCCTGCAGCCTTACCGGCAATGTCCCATAGCGCATGCTCGATAGCGCTCACCGCCGCGCCATAGGGCTTGAAAGAGCCGCGTTGGCGGATCTTCAGCATCACCCGCTCGACGTCGGTCGGGTCCTCGCCGATCAGGGCCTCGCGGAAATGCAGCACCCAGGGTTTGAGGTAGGGCTTGGTGTACTCGACCTCGCCCAGGCCATAGAGGCCCTCGTCGGTCACGATGCGAACGATGGGATGTTTGCCGATGACGGCGCACCGGAGATCAATGATCCTCATGGCGCAGTCCTATTTCACAGACGAGAAAGCTGTCGGCGTGAGCAGCTGGCTGCTGATATTGGCAATGATCTGCCCGTCGCGCTCAGACTCGTCCCGGGCTCTGTGCCATGCCGGATCGGTGACGAAAGCCGCCCATTTCGCCTCACGCTCGGCCAGCGATTCCCAGGCGAGGAAATAGGTGAGGCGATTGCTGTTTTCGCCGATCGCCGTGGTGAAAAACCCGGCTTGGCGGATGCCATGCCTCTCCCAGATGGCCAGCGTTTGGTCGGAAAAGCGCTTGAGCAAAGCCGGCAGCCTGCCCGGCAGGCAGTCATAGATACGCAGTTCGTATATCATGGTTTCGTCCGTTTCTTTCTTCGCCTCTCCCTTGGGAGAGGTCGACACGAATGGTCGGTCGTTGGCCCTGTGAGCCTGGGGGAATGAGGGAAGGCTCTGGGCTAACTCCAGGTCCGGTCCCAGCTATATTCATTGTCCCAATGCTCGGTGGATTGCCATATCCCCGTGACACCCGGTTGCAGGTGCAGCGAGATTACCTCGTCGACTACGTCGTCAATCCCCAGGCCCGGCTTGTCCGGAACAGTGATAAAGCCGTCCTTGACGAGCGGCTTGGGAACGCCGGTGACGATATCGTCCCACCAGTCGACATCGGCGGAGTGATATTCGAGCGCCATGAAGTTTTCGGTCGCGGTCGCGACATGTGCCGCAGCCATTGCCGCGATTGGACTTTCCGCCATATGGATCGCCATGGCGACGCCATGGTCCTGTGCCGCGTCGCCGATCTTCTTGGTCTCGAGAATGCCGCCGGTGGTCAGCAGGTCCGGATGGATGACCGAGATGCCTGAGTTGAGCAGCGGCTCGAAGCCTTCCTTGAGGTAGATGTCCTCACCGGTGCAGATCGGCACGGACGTAGCCTGCTGCAACTGCCGATACTGCTCGGTGTACTGCCAGGGGATCACGTCCTCGAGCCAGGCCGGTGCATACTTCTCGATCCGCCGGGAGAGACGGATGCCGTCTTGCAGCGAGATGTGGCCGACATGATCGATGGCGAGCGGGATCTCGTATCCGATCACCTCGCGAACCTCGTGGATATACTGCTCAAGCAGGTCGATACCCTTTTCGGTGAAATGCAGGCCCGTGAACGGGTGCTGCACGTTCTGCGCATCGTAGGCGAGATTACGAGCCTTACGCTCCTCCAGCGTGCCGCCACGGCCGCGTGGATTGGCGTAAAAGCCTTCGAGCGCGCCGGCGGGCGCAACGACGGCGCCAGGGACATGGGAGATCTGCATCAAGCCCAGGTCCATTTTGAGGAAGGTAAACCCGAGGTTCATGCGCTGCTTTAGGCGCTTTCCGGTTTCGGTACCGCTCGGTTTTTCGGCGTCGGTATCGCAATAGACGCGCACCCTTTCCCGAAACCGGCCGCCAAGCATCTGGTAGATCGGCACGCCATAGGCCTTGCCGGCGAGATCCCACAGCGCGATTTCGACCGCCGAGACGCCGCCGCCCTGCCGGCCATGGCCACCAAATTGCTTGATGCGGCGGAACAGTCGGTCAATGTCACAGGGATTCTCGCCCAGCAACCGGCTCTTCAGCATCAGCGCATAGGTCGCGCTAGCGCCGTCACGCACTTCGCCCAGGCCGACAATGCCCTGGTTGGTGTAGATCTTGATGAGCGCCGAGGTGAACGGCGCGCCGACGATTTCGGCTACCCGCATGTCGGTGATGCGAAGGTCGGACGGCTTGGAGTTGGTGTTCACCCGATTGAGTGCCTCGTCGGCACTACCCGTCTTTGGCATGACTCATCCTCGTTCTAGGTCGGCGGGGCTTGCCGCCCCGCACGCTGGGCCGGCATAGTGCGTTGCTAGCCCAGCTCAATCTCGTGGGCCTGAAGGTAGTCGCGGTCCATCTCAATGCCGAGACCGGGCCTCGACGTCAGCTTCAGGGTGCCATTCGAAACGTCGAGAGATCTGTCGATAAGGTGATCGTATTTGCCCAAGTTCCACTCCGACGTTTCGAGCTTGTAGAAGTTGGGAACGGTCATCATCACCTGCGCTCCCGCAACTACGTTGATCGGCCCCGCGGCGTCATGCGGTGAGACCGGAATGTAGTAGGCTTCGCATAGGGCCGAAATCTTCTTGAGTTCGGTAATGCCGCCGGTCCAGGTCACGTCAGGCATGATGTAGTCAGCGAGCTTGTTCTCGAGTACCGGCACGAAATCCCATTTCGTGTGGCCGCGCTCGCCCCACGAGATAGCGGCACTGACCTTCTCACGCACCTGCTTGAGTGCGTTAAGGCTCTCGGGCGGACAGGGCTCCTCAAACCAGTCGATCTGGCCGGCTTCCTCTAGGCTCCGACAGAGGCGAATGGCGGTGGGAACATCGAAGCGGCCATGCGCATCGATGAGAATGTCGATGTCAGGCCCCGCCGTTTCGCGGATCAGCGCCGTGAGTTCGGCCGCTTCGCGCTCGTCCTTGCGGGTCATGCTGCCATCGAGGTAACCGTCCCGCTGTTCGCGGGACAGCCCATCGGCGGTGCGGCCCTGGTGAGGGAAAGGATCGAATTTGAGCGCAGTGTGTCCGGACTCGACGATGTCCAAAATTTCGCGGACCACAGCCTCCTTGCTAGTGAATTTGGCCTGGTTAGGATGGGTATAGAGCGCGATTTCATCGCGTACCGGTCCGCCCAGCAGCTCGTAGATCGGCTTACCCAAGACTTTGCCCCTGATATCCCAGAGGGCTATATCGATGGCGCTCACGCATTCGACGGCGGCGCCGCGGCTGCCCATGTAGGTGAAGCTGCGGAAAATCTTGTGCCAGAGATGTTCGATATGAGCCGGATTCTCGCCTGTCACGGCGACACCGATCTGGCGCAGGATCGTGCACAGGGCGCGGTTGGCGAGCCTTGTGGTGGTGGTGATCTCTCCCCAGCCGCTCACCCCTTCGTCGGTCGTCACCTCGACGAACAGGAACTCTCCCCAATAGGAAGCATCGGACTTGATCAGCCACGGCCGAATGCTCGTGATTTTCATCTCAGCTACCTTTTTCTGAAACGGTCGGGCTAACGATGTTCTGGACTGGACATTCTACCCGGCCCGAGCGGCGTTGCGCGCACGCATCTGTTCGAGAATATGCCGGCCCGAACCCTCGACATGGCGAGAAACGAGTTCGGCCGCCTTGTCGGCCTCTCCCGCCTTTACGAGCGCGATGAGTTCGCGGTGCTCGCGAATGATCGCGGCCCGCCGGGCAAGCGTGAAGTTGAAACGCCGGCTCACGGCTCGCAGCACTTCGCGATGCTTCCACCAAAGTTCGGCGGCATGGCGGTTATAGTGCCGCTGATACATCACGGTGTGGAAAGCCGTATCCAGCTCGCTGTGTCTGAACGTGTCGGCGAAGTTGTTCTCTTCGATCAGGCCTTGGAGACGTTCGAGCTCGGCGATGTCCTCGCCGGTCGCCATATTCACAAACCATCGCGTCAGGGCCGGCTCGATCAGAACACCAATCTCATAGATATCCCGCACAAAATCCTGATCTATCGGTCGGACGCGCGCACCGCGGTTGGGGAGAAATATGACAAATCCCTCCCCGCGCAAGAGCTGCAGGGCCTCGCGCACGGGGTTGGTCGAGGTGCCGTGACGCCGGGCGAGATCGGTGACCACAAGCCGTTCGTTGGCGGCGAGCCGTCCTTCGATGATGTCTTCCCTAATCAGTTCGTAAACTGAGGCGCCCTCGCTGGAGGCCCCTATGGGGTCAATCTCCGCCGGTGGCTTGGCTTTAAAATCACTTGTTTCGGCCAATGCCGGCTCCCCTATTCAGTACATACTCTGCCCGATATCACACACGGTTTCCGCAAACAATGTACGATCCTATGCGTTGACAGGCAATCCACGATCTGAAAACGTACAAGGTGATCGAAGGGATACATAGAACAGGGAGGTGTCCCGCGGTCGAATGAGCTAGGCCGCTTTGCCTCAACGCAGGGCGGCATGGAGAACCAGGGAGGATACCTATGACGAGGATTACGCTCGGCAGTGCGGTCCTGCGCGGCACTGTCGCCACTGCTTTGATGGCATCGCTGATGTCCACATCCGCACTCGGTGCGCCGCCGGTCGACCTGAGCAAGTGGTCGCCGGAATATGTGCGCTCCATTGCCGGCACACAGGATTTTGACACGGCAGCCGATTGCGCCAAGGTCACCCCGCTCGACTACAAGGGACGACTGACGTTCTGGTATCAGGGCGTGTTCGAGGGCGACCCCGACCTCCTGCGCCAGTACTACAAGGAATTCTTCGAGACCTTCCGCAAAACCTATCCGAACATCCAGCTTGAGGAACAAGCCCTCACCTATAACGACCTTCTCGACAAGTTCCGCACGGCGCTCCTGGGCAATGCCGCGCCGATGGCGGTCCGCCTGCAAATCCTGGGTGGTACCGAGTTCGCGTCAAAGGGCTATCTGGAACCGCTCAAACCCGAGGATGTCGGCTATTCGACCGATGATTTCTGGCCCGGCGCCATGAAGGCCGTAACCTGGGAGGACGTAACCTACGGCATTCCGACCAACAACGAGACGATGGCGTTCATCTGGAACGCCGACATCTTCAAGCGGGCGGGCCTCGATCCGGACAAGCCGCCGGCAACTTGGGACGACGTCGTCAAATATTCCAAGCAGATCCATGACAAGCTCGGCATTGCCGGCTACGGCCTCGTGGCTCGCAAGAATGCCGGCAATACGCCGTACCGTTTCATGCCACAGCTATGGGCTTATGGCGGCGGCGTCTTCGACGAAGCCACCGCGAACCCGACCTATGAGGAGGTTCAGCTCAACAGCCCGCAGAGCAAGGCGGCGCTGCAAGCCTCGTACGACATGTATGTTCGCGACAAGTCGGTTCCGGTTTCGGCACTCACCAACCAGCAGGCCGATAACCAGCCCCTGTTCGTCGCCGGCCAGCTGGGCATGATGATCTCGCACCCGTCCGACTACGACGTGATGCTCGACCTGCAGAAGAAGGCGACGGGCGCCGACAAGGACAAGGCGCAGACCGTCATCGACAACATGCGCTACGGTCTGATTCCGACTGGCCCCGACGGCAAGCGCGCCGTCGTGTTCGGCGGCTCGAACATTCACATCCTGAAGCCCGAATATGTCGAGGGCGGCAAGGTAGACGAGCCGGCTGCAAAGGCTATCATCTGCATGTGGACGAGCCCTGAATGGTCGCTGAAAATGGCCTACGCCGGCTCTAACCCGGGCAACCTTAACGGCTTCAAGACCAAATGGATGAAGGAACGCCTCGACAACATCGAGTTTCTCGATGTGACGACCTCGATGCTGCCATACGGCATCCCGTTCCCAGCGCTGCCGCAATCCCCCGAGATCATGAACATCATCATCCCGGACATGCTGCAGAATGCCCTTACCGGAGCGATGACCGTCGACGAGGCAGCGGACGACGCAGCCGAGAAGGTAAAAGACCTGATGGGCGGACTCTAGTCCAAGCCTGACCTGCGATCTGGCCGGCTGCGCCGATAGTGCAGCCGGCTCGTTCCGAAGAACGAGGGCACGCCACAGTGACGATCGTGACCGGCAAGGCCGAGGCTCGCCGAATATTGCAACCCGGTAAATCTGGCCTGTTGCGGAAGATGTGGGAGCATCGCGCCGACTACGCATACGTGCTCCCTGCGATCGCCGTGATGCTCATCGTCATCGCCTATCCGATCTACTACACGATCGAGCTGTCGTTCTTTAAGACGCCGCCTGGCCTGCAGCTCCGCGACAAGACCTTCATCGGCTTCGACAACTATACGACCATCCTCGCCAGTCGCGTGTTCTGGAAAGTCACCTGGAACACTCTGATCTGGACGCTGGGATCCACCCTCATCTCCTTTGTCCTGGGGTTTGCCGCCGCGCTGGCGCTTCACCGCGATTTCATCGGCCGTGGTGTCCTGCGCGCCATCCTGATCATTCCCTGGGTCATCAGTGCGGTCGCCGCCTCCTATATCTGGAGGTGGATTTACCATTCGGACTTCGGGATCATCGGCGCAGTGCTGGTCGGCCTCGGATTGGCCGACCGGCCGCCGAATTTCATCGACAGCGTCAGCACGGTGCTGCCATCCCTGATCGTCGTCAATATCTGGCGCGAGTTTCCCTTTGCCATGATCATGATGATGGCCGGCCTGCAGACAGTCCCCGAACAGTTGCTGAGCGCCGCAAAAGTCGACGGAGCCAGTGCATGGCAGCGCTTCTGGCACGTCACCTTCCCGCATTTGCGCAACGTCTCGACAGTGACGATCCTGCTGCTCGCGGTGGCCAACTTCAATTCCTTCATCATCCCCTGGATCATGACCGGCGGCGGGCCGTCGAACGCATCGCATATCTGGATCACCCACATTTATGAGCTCGCCTTCGGCCGACAGCTCTGGGGCGTGGCATCGGCCTATTCGGTGCTCCTGTTCCTCATCCTGATGACGCTGGGCTACTTCTACGTCCGTGCGCTTAGCGGCAACGAGCGGAAAGAAGGGAGCGCATGAGCACGATTGCCGAGACAGCCCCTCGAGGCCAGACCCGGCGCCGCATGCGCGTCGACGGATGGCGGTGGGCCGGGCGCATCTTCCTCGTTTTCATGCTGCTTTACACCGCGTTGCCGATGATCTGGATGCTGATCACTTCGATCAAGTCCGGGTTCGCGGCGATGCAATTCCCACCGCAATGGTGGCCGGACCAGCCTACCCTCGCCAGCTATCAGAAGCTGCTCGATCCGCAGAACAGCGTCGGTCAGGACTTCCTCCGCTTCTTCTGGAACAGCCTTTTCGTCTCGACCGTCACGACAATCCTTTCGGTGATCGTGGCTGTCCCTGCGGCCTACGCGTTTTCGCGCTTCAGTTTCCCCGGCCGAAACTTCCTGTTCTTCTCGGTGCTGCTGCGCAACATGTTCCCGGCGGTGATCTTTCTCGTGCCGCTCTTCATCCTGATGCGCGTGCTGGGGCTGGTGAACACACATGGCTCGCTGATCCTCACCTATCTCACCTTCGGCCTGCCGCTGGCGATCTGGCTGCTCAAGGGCTTTTACGACAACATCCCGGTGCAGCTCGAGCAGGCGGCGCGCATCGATGGCGCAACGCGGTTCCAGGCCTTCATGCTGATCGTGATGCCGCTCTCGACACCGGGAATCATCGCCACCGCGATCTATTCCTTTATCGGCGCGTGGAACGAGTACATCTACGCCTACACCTTCCTCTCCAAGAATGAACAGCTGACACTGCCGGTCGGCATCCAGCGCTTCTTCTCGGAAAATACGACGGACTTTCCGGGCCTGATGGCGGCCAGCTTTATGATGAGCGTGCCCGTCGTGGTGCTGTTCCTCGTCCTGCAACGATACTTCGTACGCGCCCTCACAGAAGGCGCGGTCAAGCATTAGGGAGTTGCCGATGGCCCACGTGGTCCTCAAAGATCTCGTCAAGACCTATGGCAGCTTCAAAGCCGTCAACGACGTTTCGTTGACGGTCAATGACGGCGAATTCGTTGCGCTCGTCGGCCCTTCAGGCTGCGGCAAGACGACCACGCTTAATCTCGTCGCGGGGCTGATCCCGATCACATCGGGCGACATCGTCATCGGGGAACGAGTGGTCAACGACCTCGACCCCAAGGATCGCGACATCGCAATGGTGTTCCAGAACTACGCGCTCTACCCGCAGAAATCGGTCTACAAGAACCTGGCGTTCCCGTTGCAGATGCGCAAACTCCCCAGGGACGAGATTGACAAGAAGGTCAAGGAAGCGGCGCGAGTGCTCGACATGACGCACTTGCTCGAGCGCAAGCCGCGCGAACTTTCGGGCGGGCAGCAGCAGCGTGTGGCCCTGGGCCGCGCCCTCGTCCGCGACCCCGCCGTGTTCCTGATGGATGAACCGCTCTCTAACCTCGATGCCAAACTGCGCGTGCAGATGCGGTCCGAAATAAAGCGGTTCCATCAGGACCTGAAGGCGACGATCATCTATGTAACGCACGACCAGCTCGAGGCCGTGACCATGGCAGACAGGATGGCGGTGATGAACGGCGGCTACCTGCAGCAGTACGATTCGCCAGCACAGGTTTTCGCCCATCCCGTGAACATGTTTGTCGCGAGCTTCATAGGCAGCCCGGCGATGAGCCTTATTCCGCTGGAGGCATCGACGGCAAACGGCAACACCGTGTTGACCAGCGCGGAAGGCTGGAGCCTCGAGCTGTCGCAACTCAACGCGCGCAAGGTCCAGAGGGCGACGACCAAGAAGGTCGTGCTCGGAGCGCGACACTCGACGATCAAGCTGCACAACAGCGCGGTTCCCGGCGCCATTCCGGCCAAGGCCTTTACGGTGGAACCAACCGGAGACGTCACCTTCGTGCAGGCGTTCCTCTCGGGCGCCATCGTCAACATCAGCGTGTCCCCCAATATTGCAGTCGCACCTGACGAACAGATCTGGCTCGAGTTCGATCAGGAGCGGATGCATCTGTTCGACGGCGAAACCGAAATGGCCCTCAAGGCCAACTGAGACGGGGCGGATGCGTGTGGGACGTGGGCGTGGATGACTGAGAAGCTTAAGATCACCGCGATCAAGCCCTATCCAGTGTGGGTAGGAACGCGCAACCAGATGCTCGTCAAGGTCGAGACCGACCAGGGCATCTTCGGCTGGGGCGAGAGCGGCTTGAGCGGTCGCGAGAAGGCCGTGGCCGGCGCGATCGAGCACTATCGCGAGTTTCTCGTCGGCCGCGACCCGATGCAGATTGGCCGGATCTGGCAGGAGGTTTATCGCAGCCAGTATTTCGAGGGCGGGCGAGTTCTGCAGGCGGCGATTTCCGCCATTGACATCGCCCTTCACGACATCAAGGGCAAGGCATTGGGGGTGCCTGTCTACGAGTTGCTGGGCGGCAAGCAGCGCGACCGCATCCCCACCTTCGCCTCGACCGGAGACGAGGCCGAGGGCGATGTTGCCATCGAACGAGCCCGCGAACTCCGCGCGCAGGGGTGGCAGGCGATCCGCTTCTTCCCCATCGGGCAAAACGGCAGGGACATCTTCGAGCCGCGCGAGTCGATCGGCGCTACCGCGAGTATGATGAACAAGGCGCGCGAGGCGCTGGGCGATGACGTCGTCCTCGGCATCGACTATCACCATCGGCTCTCGGTGGCGGAGGCGGCGAGCTTCTGCAACAAGCTCGGTCGCGGCGTGCTCGATTTCCTCGAGGAGCCAATACGGGACGAGACACCGGAGGCCTATGAATCCCTGCGCACGATGACCGACATCCCCTTTGCCATCGGCGAGGAATTTGCCAGCAAGTGGCAGTTCCTGCCCTACATCGAACGCGGCATCCACCAGTTCAACCGGCTCGATGTTTGCAATGTCGGCGGGCTCACCGAGGCGATGAAAGTCGCTGGCTGGAGCGAAGCACACTACGTCGACCTGATGCCGCACAATCCGCTTGGCCCGGTGTGCACGGCCGCGACCATGCATCTCGGCGCCGCGGTCGCCAACTTCGCGTGGCTCGAGACCAGAGCGCCTGAAAGAAAGCTGGGCTTCGACAATTCCGACTTCTTCCCGGTGCAACCACAACTCGATGGCGCCGACTATCCGGTCAGTGACCTGCCGGGGCTAGGCGTCGAGGTCGACGAAAAAGCGATCCAGGCGCAGAGCTTTCGTTTCTGGGAAGCGCCTCACCTCAAGCGCCGCGACGGTTCCGTTACGAACTGGTAGTTCTCTTTCAACCGGAGTCCACGATGACACATGCTCCTGACATCACGCGGCCGCCAAAAAACCTGATCGACGCGCTAAGGGAGATCGGCGCCGCGACGGTTGCCGGCACCCTTGGCCATATGGGTTTTCGCAATCCGCACATGGTCGGACCGGTGGCGCAGAACCACGGGAAGTCGATCGTCGGGCCGGCGCTGACGCTGCAGTTCCTGCCGCAGCGGCCGGACCTCTTCAGCGAGGGAGAATATGCCGATCCGGAGACGCAACTGCACCGGCACGTGCTCTATCACGCGCAGGAGGGCGATGTGGTCGTGGTCGACGCGCGCGGTGACATGAGCTCGGGCGTCTTCGGCGATATGATGTCGACGTATTTCAAAGGCAGGGGCGGCGCGGGTATCGTCATCGACGGGTGCATGCGCGACCGGCCGAATGTTGAAAAGCTCGATCTGCCCCTATGGCTGCGCGGCTGGACGCCAAATTATCATGTGCAGACCAGCATCTATCCCAATGCCGTCAACGTTCCGATTGCCTGCGGCGGGGTCACGGTGATCCCCGGCGACATCATCGTCGCCGACGACGATGGCGTGGTGGTGCTCCCCGTCGCAATGGCCGCAAAGGTGATCGAAGAATCACAGAAGCATCACGACTGGGAGGAGTTCTCCCGAGTGAAGCTCATGGGGGGCGGGTCGTTGCAGCGCTATTATCCGCTGCATGACGATGCCCGCGGGGAGTATGAGGAGTGGCGCAAAACAAACCGCTCGGAGAACCCGAATTAGGGCAGGATTACCCTGCGGCGGGCAGCAACCTTCAGGCATCTACGCGAAAAAGCGGAGTCCTGCGCGAAGACCTAAGTGGCGAGATCATCAAAGCGGCACGATCCCTAATGACGAACTCGGCGCGGCCTGATGGCGTTCATGCGCACTGCAAAAACCAATTGCGATGTAAAATCAGTCGATCTAGTTTGCGACCGATTGTATAATGCAATCAGATTGCACGGATAGGCCGCGTAAGGAAGGGAAGTCGGTATGGCTAAGCTCGTGTTCGGAATGAACCAGTCCCTGGACGGCTACGTCGACCATACGGAGTTTGCGCCAAGCCCCCTGCTCTTCCGCCACTTCATCAAGGAGGCTCAGGGCCAGGCAGGCAGCGTGTATGGTCGTCAAATGTATGAGATCATGCGGTATTGGGACGACGATCATCCTGAGTGGGATGCAGATCGATACGCGTTCGCGGCGGCGTGGCGGAGCCAGCCGAAATGGGTCGTCTCGCGCTCGTTGAAATCCGTCGGGCCCAACGCTACGCTTGTTGACGGTGATCTTGAGGGCGCGATCCGCGAGCTGAAGGCCGAGCGCTCCGGCGAGATCGAAGTTGCCGGCCCTGACCTGGCGCGAAGCCTCACGGAACTCGGCCTGATCGATGAGTATCGCATCTACCTGCACCCCGTCGTGCTTGGCCACGGCACGCCGTATTTCGCCGGACCCCGGCCGCCGCTCCGCCTCATGACTAATGATCGGATTGGCGAGGACGTGATCAGGTTGACCTACGTCCCTGCTTGATCTGGGCAAATTGGCAACCTGGGAGAACGGCTTTGTGCCAAAACACCGCCGATCAACATGAAGAGCCCGCGCCGTTGCCGGCACGGGCTTTTCAAGATCTCAGCTCACCGGATCAGTAGGGCGAATTGCACTGCTGACGAGGTCCGTAGTTGGGCTGGAATGTATTGTCTGAAGCGCGATAGCTCCGGTAGCGGTCGTAGCACCACTCCACATGGGCGTCGCCTCGATTGACACGGTTCTGGTTGTTGTTGGCGATCGCACCGCCGATCACCGCGCCGGTCGCGAAAGCAGCCAGCGGGAACCAGTAGTCGCCATGACGGCGATAGCCGCGACGGTATTTACGGTGGCCGCGATGGCCGTTCCAGTGCGAGCCATCGTGGCGCGAAAACCTGCGGTTTTTGCGGTTGTGACGCTTCACCCACCGATTATTGTCAACTTTCTGCACATCAGTCGAAACGGACGGGGCTTGCGGAAAGAATACCTGAGCTGCGTCCGCAGGCACTGCTGTGGTGGCCGCGAACGATACCGACAACGCGGCCGCCAGCAAACCCGACATGATCTTGTTCATGATTTCTCCGCGAACGAAAGTTGAGACTCAGTTCCCTAAAGCGAATGTTGCAGATCACCGTACTATTTCGGCCCAATTTTTCAAAGACAAAAACCACGAAAACGGCCTAGTCTTGATAAAGTAGCGAGTATGGTCAATTACGATTTAATCCACTTTACTGTAGCGTCGTAACGCCCGAACCTCTCGTCCGGCACTACAGCCGCCAGACGAGAGGCTAGCGCGCCAACAGGACGCGTCGATCTGCAGCGGCTGCGGACAGGTGCGGCGAATTTCCGCGATCGCTTCATCCGGCGAAGTCCTTTTTAGTGGCTAGTTCCATGCCGCTTGGCCGGCGCCAGCCTGGGCAACCCACTTCCCCGCCCCCTGCGGCGCCGGCCATCTTCCGCTGGGTACTACCTAGGTTACGTCGTCACCCCTCCGCGGCCGGCTTTCGGCGCCGTCATCCAGGGCATAGCTGCAGAGACGTCCTCGAAGATCCTGGCCGATTTGGCGAAGCCGGCGAAAGCTTCGCGTGCAACTGAGATGGGAACCTGGCCATCATAGGCGCGCTGGCAAGCTCGCAGCGCCGTGTCAAAGATAGGCCCTCTGCGATTCCTAGGCCATTCCTCCAGAAACTCGAAAGCATCAGCCAAGCATCCGATTTCCTCCACCATAAACTCGCCTTTTTTGACGAAAACAGGCCGGTCGAAAGTCCTGTCGTTCATTAGAACCTCCATTCAACTGAACGAGTGTTTGAGCTTCCATGAGAGCCGTGAGCGACGGCTGCGGGAAATATGTGAAGACCATTTTTTGCTGTCAAGGAAGACGGTCAATTCGGGAACGAAGCAGGATTCCCGCAGGCCACCCGTCGGCACCATTCGTGGCGTGCCCGACAACAGCAGAAAGCCCGCGCCCTCCGGGAGAGGACGCGGGCTGATCGGCGCCACCGATCGCAGCATTTGTATGAGGGGACAATACCATGCTGCTCGCGTTAAACTTTTGTCGCAGGACAGTGTTCCATCCTGAGGGGAAAAAATCGCCGTCTCAGGTTCGAGATTGGCCGCGATGAAATTCTCCTCGACCAGGGAACGTGCACCCTGCCCCGCCCGGTCAATTCGCCTGGAACTAAATTTCCTGGAGGTGGTTTTCCCCCTGAAGGGACAGACTTTTCGAAGGAGATGTCTCGTGAAAAAAGTTCTGATCACTAGTATGCTGGCCATCGGCGTTGGCTGTGGAGCAGCACTCGCTCAGGAACAGCAGCCGGCCGAAAGCCAATCGGGCGCCGGCACCAGTTGCGCACCCGGCTCAGCCGATTGTCCTAGTGGTTCGTCGATGGGTAAACAGACCCAGGGCGAGACCGGTACCGCCACCGAGGAGCAGGCTCAAGGCAAGGCGAAGATGCGGACCAATGAACAAGCCCAGGGCGAGGCTGGCGCCACCACCGACCAGCAGGCGCAAGACGAGATGAAGGTCAAGCCCGAGGATCAGGCCGAAGGCAAGGCCGGCACCACCGAGCAACAGGCTCAGGACAAGGCAAAGGTCCAGACCGAGCAGCAGACCCAGGGCGAGGCTGGCACTACCACCGAGCAGCAGGCCCAGGACAAGGCGAAGAGCCGGACCGAGCAGCAGACCCAAGGCGAGGCCGGCACTACCACCGAGCAGCAAACCCAGGGCAAGACGTCCACTCAGCAGGATGAAACCTCGACCGGCTCGATCGAGAATGTGACCGTCGAACAGAAAACGGAAATCACTCAGATCCTGAAGGAGGAGAAGGTCGAGCAGGTTTCCGACGTCGATTTTGACATCTCCGTGGGCATCGAAGTCCCGCGGGAGAAGGTCAGATTGCGCCGTCTGCCACCGCGTATCGTCGAGATCGTCCCGGCTTACGAATCCTACGAGTATTTCATGCTGGCTGACGGCCGAATCGTCATCGTCGATCCGGACACGCTCAAGATCGTCCTTATTCTGACCTAACGCGCTCGTTCGGCGCGAGGGGTCCGCCGCCGCGCGGACCCCTTCAACATTCATCGACCGATCAAAGTTGGACAGCAGTCCCATTCAGCGAACGGCGACGGTCATTTACGTCGCCAGTACGCCGCTGTTCGAGCGGCGGGGCTTCTGGTGTGTTGAGGACCGCCCTCTCATGTCCAAAAAGGCCCGAGAATAGGACTTCGGTCTGCCTGCTGGCCGACCATGGGCCGGCGCAGGCAGTGCTTTGGTCCGGAACGGCTATCGCAAAAGCCTGAGGTGGAGGTGTTTCCAGGAACCGATTCCCCGCAGGCGCCGTTGCGGTGCCGACCCGTGACAGGAGGCTGCAATGGACCCCAGCATTCACCAGGCACGTTGGCTGCTTGTTCCGGTATTTGGCTTGGTGTTCGGGGTCGCAGCCATCGGACTTGTTATCGGCTGATGGGGCCGCTTGATGAAGGCAACACACTTGCGCAGTAATGAGTCCCTTCCTGCGCTAGCGAGACCCACCAGTTTCTCCCCGTGAGACTGGTGGGTCTTGACACCGCCTGACGATGACGGAAGCGTGATACATCGGTGGAAGGAAACAAAGGATTGGCTTGGGGGATTGGCTCGGGCGAATTCGAAACAGCAGGTAGGACGCCGTCGAGGCTGTAAGGGTTAGAGGATGTTCTAGCGTGCTATTGGCAAGTTCATTGATCACAGGCACGACATGGCTGCGGAGGCTCAAATCTCCACCGCGGCTTCGCATCGCCATATGCCTCTCTGCCTCGACCTTGATTCTCGTCATGATCCCCTACCGCGTGGCACAAGACGGCCTGTCGCTGACGCCGCAGGCCGCGTGGGCAAAGAATGGCGGGCAAGGGGCTTCTGGTAACTCTGGAAACTCGGGGAATTCCGGAAACGGAGGGAACTCTGGAAACGGCGGGAATTCTGGAAACTCGGGGAATTCTGGAAACGACGGTAACTCCGGAAATGCTGGGAGTTCCGGGAAATCCAACTCCGGTGGTAACGCCGGCAAGGGCAAATCAAAATCGCCAAAGGACAATCCTCCCGAAAATGCGGCTACCACTCCTGAAAACGCGGCCACAGCGGTAAACCCCCGCAAGCCAAAACTATATGTCAACGCGACCACTGGAGATCGGATCGAGGTGCGCGGACCGAGCGTTGGTGTGGTGCATTCCAACGGGCTCAGCGAGCGCATCGACGGTGGCCATTATGAAATGCGGGATGCCAGGGGCCGCACCATCATCCGGCGCCAGGCAACAAACTCCGATCGGGCAAGGCTGCTCGCCATGATCGAGTGACGACGCGCCCACAAGCCACAAGGCCTTGCCTCATGCAGAATGGCGGACAGGCGAATGCTGACGCTCGGTCGCGTCGCGCAATGTCATCGCGGCTTCGGTCCGGTTGCTCACGTTGAGCTTGGAGAGAATGCGCGTCATGTGATGCTTTATGGTTTTCTCGTGCAGGTTCAGCTGAAGACCAATCCGCTTGTTGCTCAATCCTGCGGCAACGAACGTCAGGATCTCTCTTTCGCGACCGGTGAGTTCGGCCAGCACGTCAGCTTTGGCGGTCGGAGTTGATTGGGTAGACAGGTCGACCAGCACGCGCGCCGACAATTGCGGGCAAACATATCTTTCACCTAGCGCCACCGTGCGCAGTATGGCGGCCAGGGTTCTCGATCCGACACCTTTCAGGACATAGCCTCGTGCCCCGCTCTGCAAGGCGGTCACCACGTCCTGGTTCTCCTCCGAAACCGTCAACATCACGATTTTCAGATCCGGGTGTCGCTGGAGAGCCGGCTCGATTGCGCTCAGACCCCCTCCAGGCACCGAGATGTCCATCAGGAGAATATCGAGCTGCTGGTTTTCCGATATCCGCAAGGCATCATCTCTGCTGCTGCCTTGCGCAACGATCTCGAAGCCGCCGATCTGCTCGAGAGTGCGCACCACGCCTTCCCTGAACAGCGGGTGGTCGTCGATGACGGCGAGTTTTATGGCTGCTGGCATCACGCCTGTCCCATTTCAACTGTGTTGAGAACCATTTTCACCATCGTGCCATTTTGTGAAGATGTTACGGCAAACTGGCCGCCGAGGCTTTCTACCCGCTCACGCAACCCGACGAGCCCCAGGCCTTCAGGGTGGACGATCTTCGGGTCAAAACCGGGGCCGGTATCGGAAACCTCGATAAAAACGCGCTCCCCGTCGAAATGTTTCGCGACCGATTGGCCGGCACCTCCGGCGTGGCGGAAGCCGTTGTTCAGCGCCTCCTGGATGAAGCGAAAGATGCAGATCTTGGCCGCTGGCGACAAGGATGTGTGCCCCCCGGTCATGGACAGCATCACTTTGACGCCGGTCCGCTCTTCGTGCGCTCGCACGGCAAGCTCTAGGATTTCGGTCAGCTCGGCATTCTCGACATGCGGCAGCACAAGGCCCTTGCTGACGTTCCTGATTTCTCGCATCGCGCCGTCCAAATTGGCTTTGACGGCCTGCAATTCGCGTGCACGCGCCGCAGCCGGCGTGGCAGGATCAGAAAGCATCGGGCTATCGATTCCTAACGCAGCGAGGGCAACCAGTTGCGCCGGCCCGTCATGCAGGTCCGCGCCGATCCGCCTGAGGTAACGTTCGTTAAGCGCCGTGGCGCGCTGCGAAGCACGCTGCACCCGCAATCTCAACATTCGGTTTTGAGCAAGCAGATCGGAAAGTTCGGCAATGCGCTGCTTCAATGACAGGCTCTGGGAACGAATCGTGCGGCTGCCGCGAAAAACGATCGCCGAAAGTCCGAGGAAAAAAACCGCGGTGACGGCAGCGACGTCCAACCAGGTCCGGACGAGCGCCTGCCGAAGGTCCTTTTGAAAATCGTTGGCGACTTCGTAGAATTCCAAAACAGCCACGACTTCGCCCGACCACGGCTGAAGCAGTGGATTGTAGATTTCAAGAAGATGCAGGCCGCTGTCCCGCTCAGCCTGGCTATCCGCGTCATCGAGCCTGTCGAATTCAGCGACCATATCGCCTGCAAATGCGGCCCGGAGATTGTCGTTGGGTGGAAAACGCTTCCCTACCAAATCTTTGTTGGTCGAATAGAGGATGGTTCCGTCGCGGCGCCAGAGCTTGAAGGATTGGAGCCTTTTGCCGAGCGCGCCCTGCCCCAGCGTCTCATCCAGCGCATGGGCAACGCTCTCCTCCAGCACTTCGCTCCTGCGCATGTCGGGGAGCAGCGGCGCGATGACGCTGTCGACGTAAAGGGCTGTGGCGGAAGCCGAGTTCCGGGTGACCGCGGCTTCTATCTGGCTTGTCACGGAAATTCCCACCACGATCATCGCCGACAATGAGAATAGCCCGCCCGCGAGCAGAAACTGGGTGGCCAGCGACAGTGCATTCCATCGATCGATCAGTCTTGTCGCTCTGTATGGCGCCATGTCCCCACCGGCCCGGTCGGCGGCGCGTCGCGCCAGCGCTAAGCGACGCCATCTTTGATCTGCAACCGATCAATTGCTAGGGAACTTAGGGCTTTACGGGCGGGACGGAAACCGCACCCGACGATTTTTTGCGTAAGCTCCACTGCCCTGTGTTATGTGCCAACTCCGATGCTTGCAATCTCGCCGGCACAGATGGCGCAACGCCTGATCGCCCTCGCGGCGGTTTTTCACTTCCGGTCGCGCAAGGCTCTTATCGCTTGAGTAAGGGTCATCCGATCACTGCCATTCTTTTTGATCAGTCTGCTGACCTGGCTGGGTGAGACGCCATTTTCTCGCGCGAAATGCTCCACCTCATAATACTCGTCGACCGACAGTCGCTTGCGGTCGAGGAAGTCTCGATTGCTTTTTTCGTCGGCCATCCTCTCCATGAGATCCTCCCGTAAACTTGCGGGCGAACGGATGCGTGCCGTCGCAGTTCCGGACCGTTCGACCTCCGGCCCCATTGCGCGCGGCAGATCAGACTTAAGTCCAACGGCAAGACCTCTCGGATCGGACCGAAGCCCAGCCAAGGAACGTTTGCAGCGGTCTCATGGTTGAGTGGGCCTAGCGCGAAGATTGTGCCAAGCGAGCTCACATGCAAGAGAGCTCACATACAGGAGGCAAACTATGAAAATGCGTCTTTCAACCGCAGCCGCGGGATTTCTGCTCTTGGCAGGTATCGGCGCTGCTGCCGCTCAGGACGTGATCATCGCGCCTGAGCAGGAGACCGTCATCAGGGAATATGTGGAAAAACAGCCACTCGCATCGGTGGAACTCCCTGGGGTAGAGCTCAATATCGGCTCAACGGTGCCCGAGACGGTCGAGCTTCATGAAGTTCCCGACGTCGAATACCGGTACGTTGTCGTCGACAATCGGACCGTTGTCGTTGATCCAGGCACACGCAAGATCGTCAAGATCATTCAGTGATCTGAACGAGAGGGAGGAGACGCCCGCCGCTTCGAAACGAGCGGCGGGCGATGTGCTATGGGCAGTGTCAAATGCGAACAATCAGCAGACTTTTCGATTCCCACGATGAGGCGGCGCGCGCCGTTGCCGCGCTTCAGGCGGCAGGAATTTCTCACGAACAGATCAGCGTCATCGGCCCTTACGACGACGAAATCGGCGCCGTTATGCGCGGTCCGGGCGGTGCCGCCCTGGGCGCGGCAGCTGGTCTGTTAGTCGGCCTGGGTGCTTTTGGAGCCACCGGCATCGACCCTGTCGGAGCGGTGGCTGGCATGGTCCTGGTCGGTGGGGCCTGCGGCGGCTTTGCCGGCGGGCTTCTCCAGGCATTCGCCGATCCTGCCAAAAAACCGGGTGAGCCGCACGTTATACAAGGCGTCATTTTCGTGATGGCGCATGTCGATGAAGAGCAGGCCAATAAGGCGCAGGCGGCGCTCGGAAATCCCGTTCCCGTAGAGCAACTCGTGGCCACAGCCGGGTGAGGCGCGTCGGGTTGGCACGCAGACGACGAAGCGCATTCAGATCCGCATTTCTCGCTGAACCATCAGGTTCCCCTCCGACGGTTCAGCGCGGAACAAGCGTCTGCTCGACCAGATTGACGTAGTACTGCATCACGGTCGGGACGATCTGGTCGTTGAAGACGTAGCGATCACCGTGCAGACCCTCGCCGGGGCCGACATCGCCGGCGCCGATCCACGCGTAGCAGCCGCCTGCCTCGCGGATCATGAAGGCGAAATCCTCGCAGCCGAGGCTCGGGCTGAACTCGGTCAAGACCTTCTCCCTCCCGACGGTGGCGGCGGCGGCCTCGACGGCGCGGGCTGTCGCGTCAGCCGTGTTGACGAGCGGCGGATAGCCCTTCCTGTAGTCGAGCGTGGCGTTGAGCGAATGGGCCGCGGCAATGCCCCGGGCGATCTCGCCGATCAGCTTCTCGCAATGATCGGAATGACCGGGCTCGAAAAAGCGGCAGGTGCCTTGCAGCCAGACCTTGCCAGGCACGATGTTGCCGACATTGCCGCCATGGATCTGTGTGAGACTGACGACCAGCGCGCTCTGCGGGTCGACCGAGCGGCTGACGATGCGCTGGACGGCCTGGACGAAGGCGGCCGCGGCCAGAATCGGGTCGTCGCCGCGCTGCGGCATGGCGGCATGTGCGCCAAGACCCTCGAAGGTCAGTTCGAAATTGTCGACAGCCGCCATTTGCGCTCCGGCGCGAGCGGCGATCGTGCCGAGCTTGAGACCCGGCCAATTGTGGGCGGCATACACCGCTTCGACGGGGAAACGCTCGAACAGGCCGTCTTCGATCATGCGCATGCTGCCGCCTTCGTTTTCTTCGGCCGGCTGAAAGATGAAGTACACAATGCCATCGTAGGCGCGGGATTGGCTGAGCAGCCTGGCGGCGCCGAGCAGCATGGCGGTGTGGCCGTCATGACCGCAGGCGTGCATTACGCCCTCATTCCTGGAGGCATAAGGCAAGCCGGTCTTCTCCACGACCGGAAGCGCGTCCAGCTCGGCGCGAAGACCGATGGCGCGTGCCCCCGTGCCGCTGCGCAGGACGCCGACAACCCCGGTGCCGCCGATCCCCTCATGAACCTCGTCGAAGTGGAAGGCGCGCAGTTTCTCGGCAACGAAACGCGCCGTTTCGTTTTCATCGAATCCGAGTTCGGGATTGGAATGGATATGATGGCGCCAGGCAATCACCTCTGGCGTCAGGGCGGCGATGGGGTCATTGTGCAGCACGATGCTCTCCTTCCGCCGGCAAAAGGGGCGGTTTGATCCGGGATCATGATTGCAGGGCTACACAAGAGCGTCTTGAACCAGGTTGACCGCAGCAGGACAAAAGCCATGCACGCCGCAGAGACCAGTAAGTACTGGCGCCATCCCTGCTTCCCTGATCTTGGCCTGTTCAAGGCGCGCTTCACGCAGCACCGCTACGAACTGCACACGCATCCTACCTATGTGATCGCGCTGATTACGTCTGGCTGCGAACGCATTTGCATCGGCCGCCAAAGCGTTGTCGCTCCGGCAGGCACCATTGCCGTTGTCAATCCCGAGGAGTGGCATGACGGCGAACAGGGTGCGGATGAAGGCTGGGCTTACCGAACCTTTTATCCCTCGGTGCCGCTGATGACGGCGATCGCCCGCGAGTTGGGCGGGAATGGCGCTCCGGTCTTCTCACGCGCGATCATCGAAGACGGCCATCTCGCCGCGGCCTTGGCGGCAGCGCATGAAGGCTCGACGTCCCAGGACGCGACGCAGGCCGAGGCGTCCCTGCTCGTCGCGTTGAGGCGCCTCATTGTTCGGCATGGCGATTGGAGCGGGCGAACCGAAGGGGTCGAAAGCTCGGGATCGCGACAGCGGTTCTCGCTCTACCAGGACCTTGTCGAAAGCCAACTTGGCTCGCAGCTCGACCTGCAGCGGCTTGCCGACGCCGCGTGTGTCACCCGGTTCCAGGTTATCCGCGATTTCAAGAAGGCGATTGGCCTGACGCCCGCGCACTACATCCGCGACCGGAGATTGCGTCGCGCCAGCTCCTTGATCGAACAGGGGCTTGGCCTCGCCGATGCAGCCATTGCTGCGGGTTTTGCCGACCAGAGCCATCTTTCCCGCACGTTCCGGGCGACGCGCGGCATGACGCCAGGCATGTTCAGGAGAGCAGGCTAGGCGCTCCTGAACAGCCACGCTTGCGTGCGAATGCTCGCCGCGTAATGCTGACGCAACTCGGGGGGAATCATGCAAAAAATCTTGGCATCTGCGCTGCTGCTAACGGCAGCCCTGTCCGCAACCGCCGCGCACGCGCTGGACGCCAGCGGCACCCCGGTTGTCGTGACCCCGCTTGCCTCGCGTACCGAGACGGCGTCCGGCCAGCCGATCACGCTGCCGCAGAAGAACGTTCAGGTGCTGGTTTCGTCCTATGAGATCGCACCGGGCGCGACGTTACCGGTCCACAAGCACCCGTTCCCCCGCTATGCCTATGTCGAGGGTGGAACGCTTCAGGTCACCAATGTCGAGACCGGCAAGAGCACCACGTACAAGTCAGGCGATTTCATCATCGAAATGATCGGGCAGTGGCATCAGGCCACCAATGTCGGTGCAGATCCGGTCAAGCTGCTGGTCATCGACCAGATCGAAGAAGGCACCAAGAACACGGTGTTGCGCCAGTAGCTGCCACTTCTGAACACAGCGTCCGTGGCGGACCGCTCAGAGGCGTCAGAGGTCAGAACGTGAACCCCTCCGGCAAATTGTGAGTCCAATACCCTTCCTCGACGAGTTCGCTGATGCGCCAGCCCTCAGGCGTGCGCACGACATGGTCGCGATACCAGAGCCCCTGGAAGAAGACCTGCCTTTTGCCTTCGCCGAGGTCGACCACCATTGGGCATGAACAATGCACGCGCGCGCTTGCCTCATCTGCTCGGACCTCAAGAAGAATTGTCGAAATGGCATGCTGCGAGATCAATATTTTCGACAGGGCGCCCTTCATGAAAGCAACATGTTCATCCACGCCGCTTCTGATCCCGCCCGTTACAGTGTCGTCAAGCACGGCATCGGGCGTGAATACGTTCCGATAGGCTTCCCAGTCGCGATCGTCCACGGCGTAGCAATAGCGAACAAGCAGCTGTTCGATTTCAAGCCGATCCGAAATCTCCTGCAGTGAAAGAATCATGTCTTGCCTCCGCGATTGGCGGCACTAATGCCGCATGCGCCAAGCTACCCCGACATGTCGATCAATATTCACGTCGATGATGCTCCTAGCAACCCGCACGACCGGGCATGCGCAAATCGGAATGCTCACTTAGCCCCTGCATTCATCCGGTCCGCGGCGGCGGTCAGCACGGCGCGGTCGCCCTCCTCGTATAAGCGATGGATGGAGATGGCGCTGACCCGCCAGCCTTCTGGTGTCCGCACCAGCCGGTGGAGATAGCTGGCGCCGACCGTCCAGAACCGACTGTCGATCCAGTGTGTCGCGCGAACATGGCTGCGCGCGATCGCGTCGTTGCCCGCGCCTTCGACAACGATGTTGGTGATGAGGTGCTGCGTAGCGTCGAACCCCGGCAGCAGACCTTGCCACTGAGCGACCAGCGCGTCGCGGTCGCTGGTCGCGGCTTCGCCGCCGAAAAGACTGGTATAGTCGGTCGTGACACGAGCCGCGAAATAGGATCTGACCCGGTTCCATTCGCGCAAATCGGCATAGAGCCCGATTCCCGCCACGGCCTCGCCGATGGCGGTCCTGTCTTCGACCGTCAGCGCAGCCGTGGGCTGCGACGCGCTCAAAGCGGGTGAAGCGGCAAGCGTCGCGGCGAAGACTGCCGAGACGACATGCCGGCGGCTGACGCAGCTCATTGTCCCACCTCCCCAGCATTGCCCAGCCCCGCATCGCCCAGCGTGGTGCGGAAGTGGGCAGCGACGGCGTCGCTCGCGGCTTTCACCGGCGCGGCACGGTCGTAGAAATCGAACTGGCTGACGTTGTCGAGCCACAGCTCTTGCTTGGAGCTGGTCAGCCGCGCGTAGAATTTGTGCGCACCCTGCGGGATGGCAGCCGCCTCGCTATGCACCATCAGAAAGGGCTGGCGCAGGCGCGGAGCAGCCTGGATCGCGTCGAACGCCAGCCAGCCGCGCCAGAAGGCCGGATCGGCCTCGTTGCGCCAGGCCGGGATCATCCCGCGACCGGGCTCGGTGTAATAAGGTACCTTGAACATGATCGCCCGCTCATCGGTCAGGCTCGCGGCGGGCAGGAATGCCTGCTTGCCGGTGCTGCGATGCGCGGCCTCGGCCGCATCGCCGACAGCTTCGAGCTGCGCGACGCCGTCCTTGCCGCCATAGGTCTGTTCGACCACGTCGGCGTCGTGCAGCCAGGGTGCGACGAGAGCGACCGACTTGATCGCCGCATTTTTGGCGGCGGCAGTGACCATGTAGCCGGAGCTGGCGCAAATGCCGAGCCCGCCGATGCGGCCCTTGTCGGTCTCGGGCCGGGTCGCGAGATAGGCGACCGCCGCCTCGATATCGGCAATCTTGGCGCTGGGATCCTCGTATTGGCGACGTGCGCCGCCGCTTTCGCCCCAACCGCGAAAATCGAAGGTCAAGGCGACGAAGCCGCGGTCAGCCATCTCGCGGGCGTAGCGGGCCGGCATCTGTTCCTTCACCGTCATCCAGGCGCCGGTCACGACCAGCGCGGGCCGAGGTTTCGCCGGGTCGATATCCTCAGGCAGATAAAGGTCGCCGACGATCTGCTCACCTTGCGAAGCGAACGTGACGCCCTCGATGCGCGGTGCGGCGGCGGCAGTGGAGGCGAGCGCGACGGCGGTTGCCGCGGCTAGCGTCAGGGTTCTCAGCATCGCAAGTCTCCTTTGGTTTGGAGCGAGAAAGCGCGGCAAGTTGAGGAAAGCCAACGTCTCAGCGATCATCCGTCAGTCGGCCAGGCAGTGGCTTCAGCGGGTAGTGCGCCCAGTAGAAGGCGTCCGACTGGTACATGTCGGTCAAAAAATTCTGTGCTTCAGTAATCTTGCCATCCTTGATCCGAAACATCAGGGCGTAGAGCTGGTCGATCTCGGGAGCTGAGCCGACGTTCGACCAGCCGCGGTGGATGTCTACGACGAGATCGCCCTGCGCCTGGAAGAAGATCGGCTCGGCCTTGAACTTGCCGTCGGCCAGGCCGCGGAAAAAGGCGACCACCTCCTCCGGCCCGCGCTTGTCGCCGGCGAGCGGATGATGGCCGGGAATGCGCCACACGATGTCGGGCGCGAGGAAGGTCCGTACGGCCTCCGGGTTCCCGGTCGCGTAAGCCGCGTAATAGTCCTTGATCAGCTGGATGTTGCGGTCTTCCTGCGGACCGCTGTTGGCGGGGGCGGCGGACACCGACAGGAGAACGCCGGCGGCGAGCGAAGCGAGCCTGATCATTGGTCCTGTCTCCTTGAATTTTCAAGCCGTCGCAGCAGCGATACCGTTGGATCCACTATGAGGCTTTTGGTTGACCGGAAAAATCCGTATAGTTCGACAAGCCTATTTGGAATATCCTCACAATGCGCCTCGACCAGTTCAGCGGCATCGTCGCCTTCGTGAAGGTCGCGCAGGTCAAGAGCTTCACCCGCGCCGCCGCCGAACTCGGCGTCGCTCCGGCCTCGCTGAGCGAGGCCGTCAAAGGGCTCGAGGAGCGTCTGGGGGTGCGGCTCCTCAACCGCACGACCCGCAGCGTCGGCTTGACCGAAGCCGGTGCCCACTACCTCGACCATGTACGTCCGGCGGCCGAAGAGATCTGGGCGGCAGGCGCGGCGCTGCGCGAGACCCGCGATCGCCCCGCCGGCACGCTGCGGCTGAGTCTGCCCTGGATTGCCGCGCCGCTGCTGATCGAGCCGCTGATGGGGCCGTTCATGGACGCTTACCCGGACGTGCGGCTTAGCCTGACCTTCGACGACAATTTCGTCGATATCGCCGCTCAGGGTTTCGATGCTGGCTTGCGGATCGGCGAGCTTCTCGAGAAGGATATGATTGGTGCGCGTCTGGGCGGGCCGCTGCAGACGGTCGTGTTGGGCAGCCCGGATTATCTGGCACGCAACGGCACGCCCACGCGACCCACCGACCTCTCCGCCCATCGCTGCATCGCCTTCGCCTTCACCCGCACCCGCGCCATCTCGCCCTGGGAGTTCGTCGTCGATGGACGCCAGGTCGAGTTCACGCCCGACGCACGTCTGGTCGTGAACACGCTTCCGCTCTGCATCACGGCCGCCGCGCAAGGGCTTGGCCTCGCCTTCGCCGTCGAAGGCCTCGCTGCGCCGCTTCTCGCCTCAGGCGCGCTGGTCAAGGTACTGGAGCCCTTCTGTCCCACCTACGAACCGCTCCACCTCTATTATCCCAGCCGCCGCCTCGTCCCGCCGAAGCTGCGGGCCTTCATCGATTTCGTGCGCGCGAACGCTCACAATTTGCGGATCTGATGCGCCGCTGCGGCCAAGCAGCGGCTGAGCCAGCAATTCCAGCTTTCGTGGCAGTAGACCCAATGCTAGGGCAGGATCAGCCGAATTGACCAATGGATCCCCTGTGACCGAAATCGACCGCCCTCGCCTGCCGCTGATCGAAATCTGCGTCGAAGGCATAGACGGCCTGCTCGCCGCCCAGGCCGCCGGTGCCGACCGGGTCGAGCTGTGCGCCAGCCTGATCGAAGGCGGCATCACGCCAAGCTTCGGCACCGTGCGCGCCGCCCTCGAACTGGCGACGATCCCGTTCCATGTCATCGTGCGGCCGCGCGGCGGCGATTTTCTCTACAGCGAGGCCGACTACAGCTCGATGCTCGCCGATGTCGGCGCGCTGCGCGAGCTTGGCGTGGCTGGTGTCGTCGTCGGCTGCCTGAACGCCGACGGCACCATCGATGAAAAGCGCATGAGCGAATTGGTGCAGGCGGCAGGACCCTTGAACGTCACCTGCCACCGCGCCTTCGACATGACGCGCGACCCAGCTGAAGCGCTGGAAGCGCTGATCCGCAGCAAGGTTGGCCGCGTGCTGACCAGCGGCCAGCGCGACACCGCATTGGAAGGCGTGACCCTGTTGGCGGACCTCGTCCGGCAGGCCGGGAAGCGCATCATCATCCTCGGCTGCGGCGGGCTCGACCCCGGGAATATCGCTGAGGTGCGGGAAAGAGCCGGGCTGACCGAAATGCATTTCGCCGCACTCAAGGACGTGCCGAGCGCCATGCGCTACCGCAATCCCCAAGTTGGGATGGGCGGCGCCGACCTCGACCGCGAGTACCGCAACACGGTGACCGACGAAGCGCTGGTGGCGGCGACGATTGCGGCAGCGAGAACATGATCATCGACACACCCTCGCAGATCGACCGGGTCTCGCCGGCGCAGGAGCCGGCCGTCCTTGCCCTCAACAACGAGCACGCGGCCGAGTTGTCGTGGCTTGAGCCGGAACGCCTGTCCTTCCTGCTCGGCGAAGCGTTTTATGCGCGCCGCATCGGTGCGCTCGAAGCGTTCATCATGACTTTCGACCAGGACGCAAGCTACGACAGCCCTAACTTCCTCTGGTTCCGCGAGCGCTATCCGCGCTTCGTCTATGTCGACCGTGTCGTCGTCGCAGGCCACGCGCGTGGCCGCGGCCATGCCCGCAGGCTCTATGAGGATCTGTTCGACCATGTTTCGCGCGCCGGCCAGACCATCGTCACTTGCGAGGTGAATGCCGACCCGCCCAATCCGGCTTCGGATGCCTTTCACGCAGCGCTCGGCTTCGTCGAGGTCGGCGACGCGATTATCTACGGCGGCAAGAAGGCAGTGCGCTACTATACCAGACAGATCACCGGCTGAGCCGACAGTTCTACCAGTTGCGGTTCAGCCAGGCGCGGGCCGGCTTTTCGACGATGTAGTAGCTGCACAAGGCGCAAGCGAACGCCCCGGCCAGCATCAGCAGCGGCGCGCTGCCCTGCGCATAGACGAACTTGTAGAACGGCTGCTGCCACAGATAGAGCGAATACGACCACAGCCCCAGCGTCGCCATGGGCCAGGAGGACAGGAATCCGGTCAGGTACCGAGTGCTGAAATCGAGCGAATTGACGGCGAGCGCCAACAGCGGCACCGCAACCAGATAGTGGATTGGCGTTGGCACCGTGTCCATGAACAGAAGGACCGCGCCGACGGACGCTGCAACGGCGACATGCGGCCCTTTGAACAAGGCCGGCAGCCTGTCGTCGGCCTTGAGCAGGCATATGACCGCCGACAGCAGGATCGAGGCGATGTGCACATCGGTCCGCCAATAGGTGGTTTCGTAGTCCATTCCGAAGACCCAGTACGAAATCGCGCCGTTCGCCATGGCCAGCACCGACAGCGCGCTGAGCAACATGACGACGCGGGCACGTCCCGAAACGACAAAGCTGATCAGCGCCAGGATGACATAGGCGTGTTCTTCGACGCACAGCGACCAGATATGGTCAAGGGCGCCAGCGCGGCTGACGAGAATCCCAGCATAATTGTAGGTGAATGTCAGCGCCGTCAGCGCCGCCTTCCACTTGAAGGCGAGAAATGTACCGGACAAGGCAACCATCGAAGCGATGACGAAAACCAGCAGTGCCGGATAGATGCGAGAGAACCGGCGCTTGAAGAACGCCTTGAGCGGATAGTGTTCGACAAAGAGTATCTCGGCCATCAGCCGGCCGCTGAGCACAAAGAAGAACTCGACGCCCATGACACCGAGGTTGATTCCGGGAATGGGAAAGAAATGGCCGATCAGCACCAGTGCGATCGACAGGCCGCGCCATCCGTCGAGATAGGCCAGCCTTGTTCTCGACGCTGTGTCGGCGGCGGGTCGGGACACGACAAGCTGCGTCGCGGAGATATCCGTCATGCCGGTCCCTTCGCATTGAACGATGCGAAAGGGCTGCAGGCTATGACTGTGCGCTCCGAGCCCCGGCTCGCATTTCCTCCAGGCATATTGCAGTGCAATAGAGCGTTGTGCAAGTGCGAGACGGCAACACACCGGCATGTCTTGCCGTCAGGCGCGAGGGCAACGAAAAAGGGGCCGCGAAGGCCCCTTCCCAATGACTGGCAATCCCAAGACCCGGCAATCGGTATCTTCAGGCGTTGGCGGCAGCCACGGCGCGCTTGGCCATCACAACGATCAGATTGGCCCGGTAATCGGCCGAGGCGTGGATGTCGCTCATCAGATTATTCGCCGGCACTTTCATCCCGCTGAGGGCAGCGGCGTCGAAATTCGAGGCAAGTGCCGCCTCGATTTCCTTCGAACGGAACACGCCGTCGTCGCCGGCTCCGGTGACGGCGACACGGACCCCCTCCGCTCCCTTGGCCACGAACACACCGACAATCGCGTAGCGCGATGCCGGATTGCGGAATTTTTCATAGGCCGCCTTGGATGGCGCAGTGAAGGTCACCGCGGTGACGATCTCGCCGTCCTCCAGCGCCGTCTCGAACAGGCCCTTGAAGAATGTGGCAGCGGCGATCTCGCGCTTATTGGTGACGATTTTGGCGTCGAGTGCAAGAAGTGCCGCCGGATAGTCGGCCGCCGGGTCGTTGTTGGCGATCGAGCCGCCGATCGTGCCTCTGTAGCGCACCGCTGGATCGCCGATCAGAGAAGCCATGTGGGCCAAAGCCGGACAGGCGCTCTTCAGTTTCTCGTCGCGGGCGACGTCGTAATGCGTGGTGCCGGCGCCGATGGTGATCGTGCTGCCCGATACCTCGATGCCTTTCAATTCCCCGATATGCGAAAGGTCGACGAGATCGGACGGTGCGGCAAGCCGCGTCTTCATCGCCGGGATCAGCGTCATGCCGCCCGACAGCAGCTTCGCATCGCCGCTCTCGAGCAGCTTGACGGCATCGGCGACCGAGGCGGCGCGGTGATAGTTGACTGCGTACATTTGTCTTTCTCCCTTCGGGGAAAGAGCGAATAGGGAAATAGCGAATAGCGAATAGGGCCTACCCCTTCGCACGCTCTTTGTTTCCTATTCGCTACTCCCTATTCGCTATTTGCTTATCAGTGTTTCGTCGCCCGGATCGCTGCCCAGACCGTGGACGGCGATGCCGGCATGGCGATATCAGTTATACCGATGGCGTCGGTGATGGCGTTGATCACCGCCGGCGGTGAGCCGATGGCGCCGGCCTCACCGCAACCCTTGATGCCGAGCGGATTGCCCGGGCACGGCGTGTTCGAGGTCGAGACCACGAACGATGGGAGATCGTCGGCGCGCGGCATGCTGTAATCCATATAGCTGGCCGTCAGCAGCTGGCCGCTGGCGTCGTAGTTGGCGCCTTCCAGCAAGGCCTGGCCGATGCCTTGCGCGATGCCGCCATGCACCTGGCCTTCGACGATCATCGGGTTGATAATGTTGCCGAAATCGTCGGCGGCGACGAATTGGACGATCTCGGTCACGCCGGTCTCCGGATCGATCTCTACCTCGCAGACGTAGCAGCCGGCCGGGAAGGTAAAGTTCGACGGGTCGTAGAAGGAGGTCTCCTTCAGCCCCGGCTCCATACCGCCGGGCAAATTATGAGCGGTGTAGGCGGCAAGCGCCATCTGGAACCATGGCACGCTTTTGTCGGTGCCGGTGACCTTCAAGGCACCGTCTTCGATGACGATGTCGCCCTCGTCGGCTTCGAGCAGATGCGCGGCGATCTTCTTGGCCTTGGCCTCGACCTTATCCAGCGCCTTGGCGACGGCCGACATGCCGACGGCGCCCGAGCGCGAACCATAGGTGCCCATACCCATCTGCACCTTGTCGGTATCGCCATGGACGATCGAGACACTGTCTATCGGCACGCCGAAGCGCTGGTTGACCAGCTGCGCAAAAGTGGTCTCATGGCCCTGGCCGTGGCTGTGCGAGCCGGTCAGCACCTCGATGGTGCCGGCGGCATTGACGCGCACCTCGGCACTTTCCCAAAGGCCGACACCCGCTCCAAGACTGCCCACCGCCGCCGACGGCGCCAGGCCGCAGGCCTCGATGTAATTGCTCAAGCCGATACCACGCAGCTTGCCTTTCTTGGCGGCGTCGGCCTTGCGCTGGGGAAAGCCGGCATAATCGGCAGCCGCCATCGCCGCGTCGAGCGAAGCGGCGTAATCGCCGGCGTCATAGTTCATGATGACCGGCGTCTGGTGCGGGAACGATGTGATGAAGTTCTTTCGGCGAAGCTCCGCCGGCGATACGCCCAATTCGCGTGCGGCGGTCTCGATCGTGCGCTCGAGCAGATAGGTGGCCTCCGGCCGCCCTGCCCCGCGATAGGCGTCGACCGGTGCGGTGTTGGTATAGACGGCGCGCACATTGGCGTGGATCGCTGGAATATCGTACTGGCCCGACAACAGCGTCGCGTAGAGATAGGTCGGCACACACGACGAAAACAGCGACATGTAGGCGCCGAGATTGGCGATGGTGTCGACCTTCAGCCCGGTGATCCTGTTGTTTTTGTCGAAGGCCATCTCCACCGTCGAGACATGGTCGCGGCCGTGGGCATCGGTGAGAAAGCTCTCGGTGCGGTCGGCGACCCATTTGACCGGCACGCCGGTCTTCTTCGAGGCCCACAGACAGATGATTTCTTCCGGATAGATGTAGATCTTCGAGCCGAAGCCGCCGCCGACATCCGGCGCGATGACGCGCAGCTTGTTTTCGGGCGCGACATTGTAGAAGGCGCTCATCACCAGGCGCGCGAGATGCGGGTTCTGCGAGGTCGTCCAGCAGGTATAATGGTCCTCGGCCTTGTCGTAATAGCCAAGTGCCGCGCGCGGCTCCATCGCGTTGGGCACCAGCCGGTTGTTGACGATCTTCATGCGGGTGATGTGGGCAGCGGCCTTGATTGCCGCGTTGGTCGCTGTGCTGTCGCCGAGCTCCCAGTCGAAAATCAGATTGCCGTCGGCTTCCGGATGGATCTGTGGCGCACTCCTTTCGAGCGCCTTCGGAGCATCGACGACTGCCTTCAGTTCCTCGTAGGCGATGTCGACCGCTTCGGCCGCGTCGCGCGCCTGGCCCTTGGTTTCGGCAACCACGACGACCACCGCGTCGCCGACATAGCGGACCCTGTCGAAGGCCAGCGGCGACCACGCCCCCATCTTCATCGGCGAACCGTCCTTGGAATGGATCATCCAGCCGCAGATGAGATTGCCGATGCCGTCTGCCTTGAGTTCCTTGCCGGTCAGCACGCCGATGACGCCCGGCATGGCCTGTGCCTTGCTAACGTCGATGGTCTTGATCTGCGCATGCGCATGCGGGCTGCGCACGAAGGCCGCATGCTTCATGCCGGGAACCACCATGTCGTCGACATAGCGCCCAGCGCCGGTAATGAACCGCTTGTCTTCCTTGCGCGCCACGCGAGCGCCAATACCTTCAATGCCCATCGCAGAAATTCCTCCCAAAATGTAAGGGAGTAGGTGAGTAGGGCAGTAAGGGAGTAGGAAAATTGGCTCCTAAATCCCTACTGCCTTATTGCCCTACTGCCTACTGCCTTATGCCGCTTTCCTGGCCCCGCCCTTGGACATCGTCTCCGATGCGGCGAGGATCGCTTTCACGATGTTGTGGTAGCCGGTGCAGCGGCAGATATTGCCTTCGAGCTCGGCCCGCACGGTGGCCTCGTCGAGGCCTTCCGGGTGACGGTTGACCATGTCGGTCGCCGCCATGATCATGCCCGGCGTGCAGAAACCGCATTGCAGCCCATGATGCTCCTTGAACGCTGCCTGCATCGGATGCAGGTCGGCGCCATCAGCCAAGCCTTCGATCGTCATCACGGTCGATCCGGAGGCCTGAACCGCAAGCATCGTGCAGGACTTGACCGCCTTGCCGTCGACATGGACCACACAGGCGCCGCACTGCGAGGTGTCGCAGCCGACATGCGTCCCGGTGAGGCCGAGATTCTCCCTCAAAAAATGAACCAGAAGCGTACGGTCTTCGGCAGCGCCGCTGACCCGCTTTCCGTTCACCGTCAACGATATTTCCGACATGAAACCTCCCTGGGTGCTACCTTGGTCGTTCTGGCGTCGGTGGTGCCCGAGCCCTCCATCTGTCCGCTATTCTTATACCGCATAAAGCAAGGGAAAAGTGCCGCGGAATGCCGAGATTGCGAGAATGCAGTTCGTCCCAGAATCCGCATATTGTACTTTCGGTCACGCAAAGGCAGGCAAACGGCGCAACCAAGCGAAAACTTCGATCGCCGTGTGCAGCCGCCTCCGAGCCATGAGCGGCTGGTTCTGGCCACGCCAGTTTCAGCCGATGCCGTGCTTTCTGAGAACTTCCCGCTCGTCGCCTGATATCCACCCGAATACTTTCGGCTCGCCGTCCAGCTTCTGCACGAGGTAGTGGACGTCGAAATCTATCGTGACGTCCGGTCGGTCTTTGCGGGCATAGACCGACGTCCAGGCGACATGGGCAACGCAATGATGCTCGTCTATCGGCGAGATGCGAACGTCCCGTATCCGCATCTCCTTCGTGCCGATCGCTCTATAGTGAGCATAGCCTTGTTCCATAACCTGCTTGAGCTGGTCGTCGTTCTTCCCGACCATGACGCCGGCAGGCGACGCCGCAATGAAGGCGGAGGTATAGACCGATACCACCTCATCCATGTCGGCATCGCCGGCGAGGGATTTCCGGAAAAGCTGCTCGTACCTTTCAAACAGCTTCCTGACCTGGGCTTCCATGGATCACGCTCCCTTCAGTGTAGTTCTGGCCAGTGTAGTTCTGGCCAGCGTGGTTTTGGATTTGACGTTTCTGGGTGCTGATGCCGCCAAAAATAGCAGAAACTTGAAATCCGTCATGTTGGCTCATTGCCAAAGCGGCACTTGAAGACAACAATGAGTTCGACGCCGGCGCGCTAGACGCGCACAAAAAGAGCGTCGGAGGAAAGTTAGGAGGAAGCCGCTGGCCAGTTCACGGACGCGCTATGCATGCGGCCTGTCGGCGCTCACCACGGATGAGCCCGACGCCAATGCGTTCACCCAGGCGATCGCGGCCGAAGCCGCAGCCATCGATGCCGGCTTCGCCCTGCTCTTTTTCTCCCAGAGCCTGGTCGATGCTGCGGCCCTGTCGGACGCGCTGAAGGTAAACGCGCCGGGATTAGCCTATGCCGGCTGCTCCACCGCCGGCGAAATCACGCCGCGCGGTCTGGAGGACGGCCAGGTTCTCGCCCTGCTGCTTCCGTCTGCATCGTTTTCGGTCGCAAGCACCATGGTCGACAGTCTCGCTTCGTCGAGCATGGACAGGATCACCGATGAAGTCGGGTCGCTGCGGCGCTCGCTGCAGAGCCGCGTCGGGTACGAACGGACCAACACCACCTTCGCGCTCTGCTTCATCGACGGACTGTCCTATGCCGAGGAAGCGGTGACCTCCGCCATTCATTGGGGCCTCGACGATATTCCGCTGATCGGCGGTTCGGCGGGCGACGATCTGAAATTCGAGACGACGCGGCTGATCTCGAACGGCAAGGTAGCCTCCGACAGCGCCATTATCGTGCTGATCACCACTGAAATTCCTTTCCACGTGTTCAAGACCGACAATTTCGTTCCCACCGACGAGAAGCTGGTGGTGACGGCATCCGATCCGGACCACCGCATCGTGCGCGAATTCAATGCCACCAATGCCGCCGAGGAATATGCCGCCTCGGTCGGCGTCATTCCGCAGATGCTGACGCCACTGAGTTTCGCCTCGCACCCGGTGGTGGTGAAAGTGGGCGGCGAATTTTATTGCCGCTCGATTCAGAAGATGCACGCGGACGGCTCGCTGTCGTTCTTCTGCGCCATTGACGATGGTGTCGTCCTTTCCATCGCCCAGCCCAAGAACATGGTTGAATCGACACGTGCCGCCCTTAGGGATGTCGAGGAAAGGCTTGGCGGCATCGACATGATCCTCGGTTTCGACTGCGTGCTGCGCAGGCTCGACGCGCGCAACCGGCAGGTCTTTCGCGAGATTTCGGAACTCTACAAGGTAAACAACGTCATCGGCTTCGGCACCTATGGCGAACAGTACCGGTCGATGCATCTGAACCAGACTTTCACCGGCATAGCCTTCGGAGAGCGGCAGGCGGCGGAGTAGGAGGGTTTATGCCGCTCAGGGACATCAACGACCTGGAGAAGCTGAAGAAGATCAACGCAGCCCTTGTCAGCCGTGTCGAGCGGTCGATGGAACAGCAGGGCAACGCGTTCTCACTGTTCCAGACCGCGATCTCGCTCGAAAATCGAGTGCGCACGCGCACCGAGGAACTGCATTCGACCTTGCGCCGGCTTGAACAGTCGAACATCGATCTGAGCGCGGCCAAGGAAAACGCCGAACTGGCGAACCTGTCCAAGACCAGGTTCCTGGCAGCCGCCAGCCACGACGTTCTGCAGCCGCTCAACGCCGCGCATCTCTCCGTCTCGGCGCTGGCCGAGGTCCAGACCAGCGACGAAGGCAAGAAACTGGTCCGGCAGGTCGAGCGGTCGCTGGAGACGATGGAGGATCTGCTCCGCACCCTGCTCGACATTTCCAAGCTCGACGCCGGCGTCGTGCAGCCCGATATCGGCGACGTCAGCCTGGAGACGCTGTTTTCGTCGCTGCGTTCGGATTTTCAGCCGATCGCGAAGATGAAGGGCCTGACGCTGAAGTTTCGGCCTGTCAACGCCGTCGTGCGCTCCGACCGCACCTTGCTGCGCCGCATCCTGCAGAACATCCTTTCCAACGCGCTGCGCTATACCCGCTCCGGCGGCGTGCTGGTTGGCACCAGGCATCGCGGCGATACGATCCGTATCGATGTCGCCGATACCGGCTGCGGCATTCCCGACGACCAGCGCGAGGCGGTGTTCGAGGAATTCCACCGCGGCACAATTCCGACCGATGCCGGGCTTGCCGGCGGCGGGCTGGGACTAGGCCTGGCCATCGTGCGCCGTATCGCTGCCGCACTCGGCCATCCCGTGACGTTTTCGTCAAAGGTCGGTCACGGCACGATCTTCCATATCGACGTTCCGGTCGGGATCGGCGCCACAGCCGATGCAATTGCCAGCACCGCCGAGATGGAGCGGCCGCGCGGCTATGGGCTGTTCGGCACAAAGGTGCTGCTGGTCGAGAACGACGTCGAGGTGCTGCAGGCGATGACATCCCTGCTCGAGCGCTGGCAATGCCTGGTGCGCCCCGCCACCTCGACCGATGCTGCGCTCGACATGCTTGGCGATACGGACTGGGTGCCGGACATCGTCATAGCCGATCAGCATCTCGACGGCGGTGATCTCGGCACCACGACGATTGCCGAGGTCCGCGATTATCTCAGCCGCGCCGTGCCGGCGCTGATCGTCACCGCCGACGGTTCGGAGACCGTTGCCAAAGCCGCCCGCGCCGCCGGCATCGAGCTGATGCGCAAGCCGCTAAAACCGGCACAACTGCGCGCGCTGCTGGCGCATTTGCTGGCTTGATCCCCCAAAGACACCGGCAGAAGACCGCGAGCGCCAGGAAAAATGGTGCACTGTCACCGTAATTCACGGCGGGCTAATTCGACAGGTCGGACAGCGCTTACGTAGGCAGATCGCATGTTCCGGAGACTGGCTGAAAACGCCTATCACTTCGTCATCCACGGGCGGAGCAAGGAGCGTAGCGACGCAGCGCAGACCCGAGGATCCATGCCGCGATTTCCGAGCGCTGCCGCGGTGCAGAATTCAGTTCCGCTGCATTTTTCGACCCAGGTTACGGCATGGATCCCAGGGTCTCCGCGACGGAGCTTCGCTCCTGCTCCGCCCAGGGATGACGAAGCTGGGCCAAATTCCCAACGTTTGCGGTGGCCGGCACGGCAGGCGCGCTCGACGTCATCGACCGCAAGAACTCGGCTTTCGTGGTTTGTAGCGGAACGCCTGTCCGCAGCCGGCGCCGCCTAAAACCCTGCCTGGCCGCGAAACAGCTCGGCACTGTCGAGCTTCGAAACCTCGATGACGGCTTGCGTCCGGCTGTAGACGTTGAGCTTGCGCAGGATCTCGGAGACATGCGCCTTAACAGTGGTCTCGCCGACCTGCAGCTCGTAGGCGATCTGCTTGTTGAGCAAGCCCTGGCGCAGCATCTGCAGCACCCGCAATTGCTGCGGCGTCAGTTTGGCGAGGCGCTGCACCATCTCGGCGCGGTCGGTGCTCTCGGCGTCCGGCGGCTGGCCTTCATAGGTTTCGGGCACGTAGATCGCACCCTCCATCACCGAGCGGATGGCGGCGGCCAGATCGCTCTTGCGCGCCGATTTCGGGATGAAACCGGCCGCGCCATAGGACAGCGCCTCGGAAATGATCTTGGGCTCCTCATGCCCCGAAACGATAACCACCGGCAGACGCGGATAGCGGGTCCGAAGCTGCAGCAGCCCGTCGAAGCCATGCACGTCGGGCATGCTGAGGTCGAGCAGTGCGAGATCGAATGGCTTAGCATCCGCTAGAAGCTCAAATGCCTCGGTGATCGAACGCGCCTCGACAGTGTCGACGTCCGGATAGGCCATTTGCACGGCGCTGTGCAGCGCCTCGCGAAACAGCGGGTGGTCGTCGATGATCAGAAACCGGGCGCGATCGTTGACTGCGGTCATGGCATTCGTTTCAGTTCAGGCAGGATAGAATAGCCCAGCGACCATGGCCAGATTATTGGCAAATAGTACATCCATACCTTGCCCGGTCGGCCAAATCGGTCGAATGTGCGGGAATGAGCGACCTCGTCCTTCATAATTACTACCGCTCCTCCACCTCCTACCGGGTGCGGATCGCGCTGGAGATGAAGGGCCTGACCTACCAATATGTGCCGCATCATCTTCGGCACGGCGAGCATCTGGAGCCCGCCTATCTCTCGGTCAATCCGCAAGGGCTGGTGCCGGCACTGATCCTGGGCGACGGCACGCTGCTGACGCAGTCGCTGGCGATCATCGAATTTCTCGATGAGACAAGGCCCGAACCGCCGCTTTTGCCGCAGGAGGCGCTTGGCCGGGCCCGCGTCAGGATGCTGGCGCAGATGATCGCCTGCGACATCCATCCGGTGAACAATCTGCGCGTGCTGACTTCGCTGCGCACGCTGTTCGGCGCCGGCGACGAGGACGTCGTCAACTGGTTCCGGCACTGGGTGAACGAAGGCTTCCAGCCACTTGAAAAGATTCTGGCTTCCTCGCCCGAAACCGGGACATTCTGTCACGGCGACACGCCGGGGCTGGCCGACATCTGTCTGGTCGCACAAGTCACCAGCAACGCCCGTTTCGGCGTCGAGATGGCGCCCTACCCGACGATCACACGCATCCACGCCGCCTGCATGGCGCTGCCGGCCTTCCAAAAGGCGGCGCCCGAGAACCAGATCGATGCCGAATAGAGCAAGTTGGATTGAAGCATGAGGAATTGCCGATGAAAGCCGTCGTCTTCGAAAAATTCGGCGAAACGCCGACGATCCAGACCGTTCCCGATCCGGAGCCGGCACTGGACGGCGTTGTCATCAAGGTCGAGGCGACCGGGCTCTGCCGCAGCGACTGGCATGGCTGGATGGGCCATGACGACGGCATCAGCCTGCCGCACGTGCCCGGCCACGAGTTGGCCGGCGTCGTGGTGGCCGCCGGTAGCCAGGTGACCCGCTGGAAGGCCGGCGAGCGTGTCACCGTGCCGTTCGCCGTCGGCTGCGGCCACTGCTTCGAATGCAGTTCGGGCAACCATCAGGTCTGCGAGCACCAGTCCCAGCCCGGCTTCACCGCCTGGGGCTCATTCGCCGAATATGTCGCCATCGACCATGCCGACACCAATCTGGTCCGCTTGCCGGACGAGATGGAATTCGCTACCGCCGCCAGCCTCGGCTGCCGCTTCGTCACTTCGTTCCGTGCCATTGTCGACCAGGGTCGGGTGACGCCAGGCGAATGGGTGGCCGTGCATGGCTGCGGCGGCGTCGGCCTGTCGGCGATCATGATCGCCAGCGCCATGGGCGCCAACGTGATTGCCATCGACCTGACCGACGAGAAGCTGGCCTTCGCCAGCAAGATCGGCGCGGTGGCGACGATCAACGCCTCAAAGACACCGAATGTGGTCAAGGCGGTCAAACAGATCACCAATGGCGGCGCGCATATGTCGATGGACGCGCTCGGCCACTCCAGTACCTCGTTCAACTCGATCGCGAACCTGCGCCGGCGCGGCCGCCATGTGCAGGTCGGCCTGATGCTCGGCGAACATGCCAGACCGCAGATACCGATGGACAAGGTGATCGCCTTCGAGCTCGAAATCCGCGGCAGCCACGGCATGCAGGCCTACCGTTACCAGGCGATGATGGAGATGATCCGCACCGGCAAGCTGAAGCCTGAACTGCTTGTCGGCAAGCGGATCAGCCTCGACGAAGCGCCCGCGGCCTTGATGGCGATGGGCGGCTTCGAAGGCATCGGCATCGGCGTGGTGACTAGGTTCTAAAGAGCAGACTGTTCTTCGACGCCAGAAAGGCACTCCTTCACGTTGATTTTCAAGCTTCTTGCGAACACGGAAAGGCACTGTTCCACCTCTTCAGGTCATCGAGTTCAGGCGGGGCGCTCTCACTTAGTTTCGGGCGACTCAGAGCCGGTTCCAGATTGACAATTTTCGTGAATTTGCCCCCTTTGTTATGTCTCGTTCCGAAATTTTGGTGAGAGACAGCAAGATGACGCACGTTCCCTACACCGGCTCTGGTCCGTACTGCTACGCGAACTCGTTTGCGATGATGTTTGGAGCCGATGCGCCGCCCACGGCAGTCATTGAGATCGCTACAGGCAGCCCATTTGGCATGCAGCTGATCGGCGGCACGTTGCCGTTCTTCGACCCCTATGGCTGGACGCCCGAGGCAGGTTTTGACGCGGCATTGACCGCGCTCGGCTGGACGTCCTCGGTGGTTAGCGGCAGCAATGCCACAGACGCCCTCGCCCGCTTGCGGGTCTCCCTTGCGGATGGTCCGGTATGGATCGGCCCGGTCGAGATGGGACACCTGTCGCATCAACCGGGCAAGACGGGGCCGATCGGGGCGGATCATTATGTCGTCGTCCTCGATGTGGTCGACGACCGTGTTCTCATGCACGACCCCCAGGGCTATCCGTATACTTCTCTGCCGCTGTCGGACTTCGTAGCGGCCTGGCGAGCCGAGACGATCGACTACGGTACGCCCTATACGATGCGCACTGGCTTCAGTCAGTTCGCGAAAGTATCCGATATTGAAGCCATAAAGGCGTCGATCCCCACCGCCATCCAGTGGCTATCGATGTGCGGTGATCACAACATGCCAGCTGGAAGTCTCGGCAACGGCGAAGCCGCTGAAGGTCTCGCCGCGCTCATCGAAAACGGCTGTGGCGAGGAACTGCGTGGCCATCTGATCCACTTTGCGATCCGGGTTGGCGCTCGCCGTGTTGCAGATGCCGCGACCTGCTTGGCGCGAGCCGGATACACCGAAGCCTCGCGAATCGCGGCCGAACAGGCCCAGCTGATTGGCTCGACTCAGCACCCGTTGGTCGTTGGCGACGACGCGGCAGCCGCCGCTGCGCTGCGAACACTTGCGCCAACATATGACAGGTTACGGTCAACGCTGCGAACAGGCTGAGCGCGCCTAGGCGCGCTCAAGACAACGCCTCAACTGCTGCATCCAAGCAGCCGCCTATTTCGCATATCTCTTCGCGCCGGCCACGCAAAGCACCACGGCAGCGGCGACGGCGATCATGGCGGAACTGACCTGCTCGTGCAGCAGCATTGCCGCCAGGCCGAGGCCGAAGAAAGGCTGGAGAAGCTGCAACTGTCCGACCGCAGCGATGCCGCCTTGCGCCAGTCCGCGATACCAGAACACAAAGCCGATCAGCATGCTGAACAGCGAGACGTAGGCCAGTCCGATCCAGGCGGCGTTGCCGACGCTTTCGAGCGACGGTGGCATCATGATGAGCGTCAGGGCCAGCATGACCGGCAGCGACAACACCAGCGCCCATGAGATCACCTGCCAGCCGCCAAGTTTGCGCGACAGCGTGGCTCCTTCCGCGTAACCCAGTCCGCACAGGATGATTGCGCCCAGCATCAGCGTGTCGCCAACCGGCGAAGCCGAAACGCCTTGCGTCGCCGCAAATCCGGCAACAAGGGCGCTGCCAAGGCACGAAAACAGCCAGAAAGCCGGTTTGGGCCGATCGCCGCCGCGGATGACGCCGAAGATCGCGGTCGCCAGCGGCAACAGGCCGACGAAGATGATGGAATGGGCCGAGGTGATATGCTTGAGCGCCAACGCTGTCAGCAAGGGAAAGCCGACCACGACGCCGAGCGCCACGATGGCCAGCGACAACAAATCCTGCCGCTCCGGACGCTTCTGGCGGAAAATGAGCAGAAGCGCGAGGCCGAGTATGCCCGCTGTGGCAGCACGGGCGACCGTTAGGAAGGTCGGATCGAAATCCATCACCGCAACACGCGTTGCCGGAAGCGATCCGCTGAAAATCAGCACGCCTACGAATCCGTTGATCCAGCCACCCGCCACCTTGTCCATCGCATGCTCCTGATGTTCTCGCCCTCTATCGGGCCGGACATATGGCGCCACCAGAGACAATGAGGTACAATTTAGCGAAACTGTCATGGCAGGCTGAGCAGTACGGATGGATGAACAGGCAACAGCAACTCAGGGCAATGGGACGCTGGTCGAGAGCGTCATGGCGACGATCAGGCAGAGGATCGCCGCGCGCAGCCTGACGCCGGGAACACGACTGCCGTCGATCCGGGCTTTCGCGAAGACCATGCAGGTTTCCAAATCCACCGTGGTCGAAGCCTATGAGCGTCTTGCGGCGGAGGGCATCATCCGCTCGCGTCCAGGTTCGGGTTTTTATGCCGCCGGGCCGCTGGCTCCCTTGTCGCTGGCCGAGATCGGCCCCAGGCTTGATCGGGCTGTCGATCCGCTCTGGGTTTCGCGCCAGTCATTGGAAGCCGGCGACGATGTGCTCAAACCCGGCTGCGGCTGGTTGCCTGCCTCGTGGATGCCGGAGGCTGGATTGCGCCGGGCACTGCGGACTATGGCACGCGGCGATGATGTCACGCTGACCGATTACGGCACCCCGCTCGGGCTGCCGCCGCTGCGTCATCTGCTCGCACGGCGCATGGCGGAGCATGGCATCGAGGCATCTCCCGGCCAGATCATGCTGACGGAATCCGGCACCCAGGCCATCGACCTCCTGTGCCGGTTCCTGCTCGAACCCGGCGACACGGTGCTGGTGGACGATCCCTGCTATTTCAACTTCCATGCCCTGTTGCGCGCCCACCGGGCCAAGGTGGTCGGCGTTCCCTATACGCCGTCGGGGCCGGATATCGAGCTGTTTGCGCAGGCGCTGATCGAGCACCGGCCGCGCCTCTACATCACCAATTCCGCACTTCACAATCCAACGGGTGCAATTCTGTCGCCGGTCGTCGCCCATCGATTGCTCAAGCTCGCCCACCAATCGGACCTGACGATCATCGAAGACGATATCTTTGCCGACTTCGAACACACGCCCGCGCCCAGGCTGGCGGCGTTCGACGGTCTTGGTCGCGTCGTTCATATCGGCAGCTTCTCCAAGACGCTTTCGGCGTCGGTGCGCTGCGGATTCATCGCTGCGCCGCGCGACTGGATGGACAGGCTGACCGACCTCAAGATCGCTACGTCCTTCGGCAGCGGCAGGCTTGCCTCCGAACTGGTGCTGACACTGCTGAAGGACGGTCTCTATCGCAAGCACGTCGATTTGCTCCGCACGCGGCTTTCACGTGCCATGGCTGAGACAAGCACGCGGCTGAAGGCGATCGGCATCACGCCTTGGATCGACCAGCCGGCCGGCATGTTCTTGTGGTGCAGCCTGCCGGACGGCGTGGATGCGGCTGAAATGGCCCGCCACGCCTTGGCGGACAATATCGTGCTGGCGCCCGGCAACGCGTTCAGCCTGTCCCAGACAGCCAGCCGTTTCCTGCGCTTCAACGTTGCGCAGTCGGCAGACGAGAGAATTTTCAGAACGCTCGAAACAGCGATGTCGCGTTGATCTGAATTGTTTCAGGCTCCTGCCCGCCTCCGGCGCTCATAGAGCATGACGAGCGTTTCGGCCGTCAGAGCCGGCTTCTGCTCACCTTCGATCTCGACGATGTTGGCGGCCTTCATCAGATACTGGCCTGGGCCCTTGTCCTCCATGGATAAAAGCGTGATGCGCAGCCTGATGCGAGCGCCGGCCTTGACCGGCGCCAGGAATCGCACCTTGTCGAAGCCATAGTTGAAGGCAGCTTGCGTATTTTCGGGGACGATGCCCATGTCGAGCGCCAGCGCGCCGATGATCGACAGCGTCAGATAGCCATGCGCGATGGTGGTGCGGAATGGGCTTTGCCGCCTCGCCCGCTCTGGATCGACATGGATCCACTGCCGGTCGCCCGTGCATTCGGCGAACTGGTCGATGCGGCTCTGGTCGACCGTCGTCCAGTCCGACACGCCAAGCTCCTGCCCTGTCATCGTCCGGAGCTGCTCGTAGGTCGGCGGCGTCGTCAGCCGTGTTTGCGTCATTCCTGCTTTCCCGATCGCCTGCTTTCCCGATCACTTGCCCTGCCTCCGGACCACGAACCGGCCGCCTCTGTCAATTCGCTCCGTGCGTTCCGCTGCGGTACCTCGGCCGTATCGCGTCAGTGTGCCTCGGCCGAACCGAGAATCAACAATACGACTTTCAGGAGCCGGACAACGGGAGAAAAGTCCGTCTGGCTTGGGAACAGCCTACTTCTTATCGTAGCCGGTACGGATTTCCTCCATCGCCTCCTTGATGCGGTCGCGCAGGATCTCGATCGATTCGGTGCCGGATTTCCTGGCCAGTTCGGCCACCTCGCCGGCATTCTTCAACGTGGTCTCGAACGATTTCCTGGCGAACGCCGCTTGCTTGGCCATCAACTCCCTGGGATCGCCCGGCGCCCTGTAGCTCTGCGCCATGTCGGCGATTTCGTGCAGCGTGTCCTGCAGCATCTCGCGTTGTCTGGAAAACAGCGACGACGCTCCCGCGGCACCTGCCCTGGCTGATTTTTCCAGCGCTTCGAGGTTCTTGCGATGATGGTTGAGGATCGCCTCGACATCGACGTTCGGCAACTTCAGGTCGCGGCCGAACCGGCCAAACATGTCGATGAAAGACCCGGAATCCGGTTGCTTTGCCATTGTGGTTCTCTCCCCTGTTGCTGCGAGTGCGGCACCCGAGGAGAAGAATAGGGCACTGGCGCTTCGCGGTCCATTCGGAGGCGCAATAGATCGCCCTCAGCCAACGAGGAACAGCAATTCCACCGTATGGAGCACGAGGCCGGCAAGGCCGCCGATGACCATGCCGTTGAAGCGGATATATTGCAGGTCCCTGCCAATGTTCATTTCGATCAGCCTGGTGAGCTGGGCAAGGTCCCAGCGCTTGACCTGATCGGCGATGAATTTCGAGACGCCGCTCTTCTGGCTTTCGACGAAGGAGGACAGCGCCACGACGAAACCCTGGTTCATGTCGGCCCTGATCTGCGCGTCGCTGGCAAGATGGCGGCCGACCTCGACGAACATGTTGGCGAGATGCGCGCGGATCATCGAGTCCGGCGCTTTGGTGTCCTGCTCGATGAACAGGCTGAGGCTTTCCCACATATCGCCGGCCAGCGCCTTCAGCTCTGGCCTGGCGAGAAAATCGCGCTTCAGTTTCTCGGCGCGCTTGGCGTATTGCTTGGACGTCCTCAGCCGCTCGACGAAGGCCTGGACGAAACTGTCGAATTCGGCGCGCATCGGGTGATCGGGATCGGCCCTCACCTCGTCGAGCAGGGACCCGGCGGAAGCGACGATCTTCTTCAGCAGATAGGCATCGGCGCGAAACAGATTGAACAGCGACGGCAGTTCCTCGCGGATCTTCTCGCGCATCGTCGCCAGCGCCTGCTCGTCGCTCAGGAAGCGGCCGACGACCTTGGTGAATTCGTCGAACAGCCTTTGGTGGCGGCGGTCGTCGGTCAGGGCCGACAGCAGCTCGGCAGCGAGCGGCGCCAGCGGCACCTTTTCGATCTGCTCCAGCATGCGGCTGGTGACGAAGCCGCGCAGGCCGGATTGCCCGACCGCCGCCAGCGTCTGCGGCACCAGCCGGCCGACGAAATGCGACAGATCGGCGGCGCGGTTGGGGTCGGCCAGCCAATCCGCAACGAGCGCGGAAAAGTCGACCTCGGCGAGCTTTTCGCGAACCGGCTCCGGCGCCAGGAAATTAACCTCGATGAACCGGCCGAGATTGTCGGCGATGCGGTTCTGGTTCTCCGGAATGATGGCGGTGTGCGGGATCGGCAGGCCGAGCGGCCGTCTGAACAGCGCCACCACCGCATACCAGTCGGCCAGCCCGCCGATCGTCGCTGCCTCGGCGAAAGCGGCGACGAATCCCAGCCACGGATAGCGGCCCTCGAACGACTTGGCCACGGCAAAGATGAGGACGCAGAGAGCGAGCGCTGCCGCGGCGACAAACTTGGTGCGCCGAAGCGCCGAAAGCTTGGCGTCCGCGTCGGCATCGATCCGGGCGGATGCCAAAGCCGGTGCTGATTGTGACATGGATGAGCTGCTCCTGGTCGATCTCGCGAACCCTTAATTTAGGCATCCGCCCAGCCGAATGCCTGCCAAAGCAAGGCTACGGTTTGCAAAACGTGCACACAAACTTGACAAGAAAATTCATCTATTATGCAGTGCTTGTCTGGAATTATTCCAAGGTATAGGCCATATTGGGCTCGAGCTACTGCTTCGCGAGGACAAAATGCGGCTGACACGCCAGACCAACTACGCCATGCGCATCCTGATGTATTGCGCCGCGAATACCGATCGGCTGAGCCGCATCCCGGAGATCGCGGCCGCCTACTCGGTGTCCGAGCTTTTTCTCTTCAAGATCCTGCAGCCTTTGGTCGAGCATGGTCTGGTCGAGACAGTGCGCGGCAGGAACGGCGGCGTCAGGCTCGGCCGCGCGGCCGAAACCATCACCCTGTTCGACGTCGTACGCGTGACCGAAGAGAGTTTCGCCATGGCCGAGTGCTTCGAGAACGACGCCGCCGAATGTCCGCTGGTCGACAGTTGCGCGCTGAATTCGGCGCTGCGCGAGGCGCTCAACGCCTTCTTCGCCGTGCTTGAGCGCCATACGATCGCCGACATGGTGGCGGCACGCCCGAATGTGCGGCATCTGCTCGGCATCGACATGCTGGTGCAGAGGGCGCCGGCCGCCTGATTCCGGGTCATCGCGGTGGGATAGGTCTGTTGAAATTCAGGTCAGGCCGAGCCGAAAATGGTGGGTTCCGAGAACCGGAACGGAGCGTACGTTTGGGTACGTGAGTACCGGAAGCGCAGGAAACCGCCATTTGCAGGCCGGCATCACCTGAATATCAATAGACCGACTGCGGCAGGACGAACGGCATGTCACCGGCCGGCAGAACGCCGACCCTCAGCCGGCAATCGAACACTTTTTCGATCAGATCGTCGCTCAGCACGTCCTGCGGCGAGCCGGTGGCAGCAAGCCTGCCGCGGTGCATGACGAAAATCCGGTCGGCATACATGGCCGTCAAGTTGAGGTCGTGCAGAATGGCGACCACGCCGCCGCCCCGTCTGGCAAAATCGCGGGCGATGTTCATGATGATCAATTGGTGCTTGATATCGAGGCTGGAAACCGGCTCGTCAAGAAACAGATAGCGCGGTTTGCCGTCGAGCACCGGCGCCCAGACCTGGCAGAGCACGCGGGCCAACTGCACGCGCTGTTGTTCGCCGCCCGAAAGCTCCTGGTAGAAACGGCCGGCAAAGCCATCGAGATCGACCCGCGCCAGCGCCCGTTCGGGCAGGCGCTCATCCTCGCCGGGCAGCGCGCCCGACCGCCCGCCGAGCAGGCCGAGCCGAACGATTTCGCGCACCGTGAACGGAAAGGACAATGTCGTCGCCTGCGGCAGCACGGCGCGCAGCATGGCCGCCTCGACCGGCTTCATCGCCGACAGGTCGCGGCCGTTGATGGTGACGTCTCCCGAATAGGCGAGATCGCCGGACAACGCCTTGAGGAAGGTCGTCTTGCCTGAACCGTTGGGGCCGACGATGGCCGCGATTTCGCCGGGGCGGATGTCGAAATCGACATTGGCGACGATACGCGTGCCGCCGATTGCCACCGAGACATCTCGCGCTTCGATCATGCCCGCACTTCGATCATGAAAAACCCTCGCATAGGTCCCCTCTCATAGGTCAATGACGCCACGCTTACGCAGCAGGATCCAGAGGAAGAACGGCGCGCCGGCGATCGCGGTGACGATGCCGATCGGCAGCTCGGCCGGCGCTACGATGGTGCGTGCCACGGCATCGGCCAGCAGCAGCAGGCAAGCGCCGAGCAAGGCCGAGGCCGGCAGCAGGTAACGATTGTCCGGCCCGATAGCCAGGCGCAGCAGATGCGGCACGACGATGCCGACAAAGCCGATGCCGCCGCTGACGGCGACAGATGCCCCGACCGCCGCCGAAACGCCGATGATTGCAGTGTATTTCAGCCGCTGCACCGGGATGCCGAGATGGCCGGCGGTGGCTTCGCCCAGCGCCAGCGCGTTGAGGCCGCGCGCCAGGAACGGCATTGCCGCCAGCGCCAGCACGATGATCGGCCCGACGGAGCCGATCTTCTGCCACGTCGCGCCGGCGAGCGAGCCGAGCTGCCAGAAGGTAAGGTCGCGCAACTGCCGGTCGTCGGCCATGAAGATCAGGATACCGGTCAGCGCCATGGCAAGGGCCGCCAGCGCAATGCCGGCAAGCAGCATGGTGGCGACCGAGGTTTGGCCTTGCCTGGTGGCGACCTGGTAGAGCACCAATGTCGTCGCCAGTCCGCCGCAGAACGCCGCCAGCGGCAGAGCGAGCGTGCCCAGCACCGAAGTTATCGGCGCCAGCACCGTGGCGCCAAGCACGATGACGGCGACCGCGCCGAGGCTCGACCCAGCCGAAACGCCGATGAGGCCGGGGTCTGCCAGCGGGTTGCGGAACAGCCCTTGCATGACCGCGCCGGAGACGGCAAGTGCTGCCCCGATCAGCACACCGAGGATGACCCGCGGCAGGCGGATATCGTAGACGATCAGGCGGTCGCGCGCGCTCAGCGCCTCATTGCCGGGTGCTGCACCCAACAGCCAGTCGCCGATGACGCTGACGGCCGAGGCATCGGACGCGCCTGATGTCAGCGAGAACAGGACGGCAACAGCAAGTCCCAGGCATAAAAGCAGGATAACGATGCGCGCCCGCCCCGAACGGTCGCCGTCGGATGCTGTCGCCATAGTGCCCGCACCAGCGATCGATTGATCCACCATTGGAAGCCCGCTCAGTCCCCGGCCTGCCCGCCATAAAGCGAGGCGGCAAGGTCGTGGATGACGTCGGCCGTGCGCGGCCCGAAGCCGAGCAGATAGCCGCCATCCATGCGGATCACCTTACGTGCCGCACCCGCCGGCGTCGACAAGATGGAAGGGTGCGCAAACAATTCGTCATCCGATGCGGCAGGACCGGCATTGTTCATCATCAGGATCACGTCCGGCTTGGCGGTGATGAGCGCCTCGTCGGACAATTGCTTGTAGCCGGAGAAGCCGTCGATCGCGTTGAACCCGCCCGAAAGCTTGATGATGCCGTCGGCGGCGGTGTCGCTGCCGGAAGCGAGGATCTTGCCGCCCTGCATCGACAGCACGAACAGGACGCGCTTGCGCTCCTTGATCGAGGCGGTCTGCTTTTCGGCGGCCTTCAGCTTGGCATCGATCTCGGCTGCCAGCGCGTCGGCTTTGGCGTCCACGCCGAGCGCCTTGCCGACGATGTGGACCTTTTCGAGAATGCCTTCATGGTCGTAGCGCTCGGGCACCTCGATGAACGGGATGCTCGTTTTCTTCAGCACGTCGACGGCTTCCTTTGGCCCGCTGCCGTGCAGCGCCAGGATGCCCGACGGATTGACCGACAGGACGCCTTCCGGCGACAGCTGGCGCATGTAGCCGACGTCAGGCAACTTGAGCGCCGCCTCGGGATAACGGCTGGTCGAATCGCGGGCGACCAGCCGATCCTGCTCGCCGAGCGCAAAAACGATCTCGGTGATCGAACCGCCTATGGCGGCTATCTTCGACGGGTCGGCGAACACCTCTGTGCCTTCGGCGGCGCGGGCCGGCAGCAACGCGGCGAAGGCCAGGGAAAGGCCGATCGTGGCCCCAAGCACCCGTTTGAAAAGGGGCGCCATTTTAAAAACACGCGCCCGTTTAAGCAAAGGAGCCGCCCGCTTAAGCAAAGGAACCATTGTCGTCGTCCTCAGGCTGCGGTCGGGCTTGGAATGCGCGGCAGGTTCTCTGCCAGAAACCGCCAGTCCTCGCGCTCGCTTTCACCTTCATGGCGCTTGCCGAAGAACTGGATGATCATCTTGCCGTCGGCGCCGTAGGCTTCGAGAGACGTGACATGGCCGTCCTTGGTCGGCTTGCGAACGGCCCAGACCTCTTGGATGTGGTCGGTCCGCAGATGCAGATGGAAGGTCTCGTCCAGCACGTTGATCCATGGCCCCATCGGCTTGATCGACTTGATCGGGCCCGAATGGATCTGGATGCAGCCGCGATTGCCGACAAAGCACATGATCGGCATCTCGCCCTCGGCGGCATGATGGAACATGGCGCTGACGGCATCGTTGTCGAGCAGCCAGGCATAATCCTGGCCGACCATGCGCATTGCCTGGCGGCGGTCGAGCTTCAGCGTCTTCAGCATGCCGAAGAATTGATGCACGTCGGTCAGCCGGCTCCAGCGGTCGCGTAGATCGTCGACATCGGCGGAAGCATCGGAAGTCTCGGCTTCGTCGGCAAATCCGCCCTCCGAAACCGCAACCGTCGGCTCCTGGTTCGGCGATTCGAGTTCGCCCACCAACTTCTGATAGGCATAGAGGCTGGACGCGGGCCGCAGATGCACCTTGTGCACCGCCTCGCCTGCTGCATCGAAGAACTGCAGGCTGCGCCTGATATCATCGCCCTCGCGCTTTTCGACGGCAAAGCCGTGCGTCCAGACTTTCGGGAAGATGCGCAGGTCGATGTTCTCGCCAAGCACCATGGCGTTGTGGTTGCCGGTGACGATCTTGTCGTAGACGCCGATCTTCTCGTGCACAGCGCTTTCATTGCGGGTCAGCGCCATGACTTCACCGACGGCTTCGAGGCCGGTCAAAAGGTCGTTGACGCGCGGCTCGACGCGGACGACGCCGTCGCCGCAATGCGCAGCGACCAGCTCGGCCTCCGAAATCCCAAGCTGGGCGGCGAGATCGCGCTCGCGCGTCTTCGGATTGTCTTCCCGCGCCCGCCGGATCTCGTGCGGAGCGGGCTTTACGCGCTGGTCCATCTCTAAAATACCTACTCTTGCCTACTTGTTGAGGATGAGCTTGCCCTGGCGGGTGATCTTCAGCCGGTAGAGCGCTCCGTGATGCTCGATGCCGATCTCGTGCTCGCCCTGGAACAGCGTGTTGCTGGACAGGGTTCTCACGGTCAACGGAACCCGTTCGAAACGAGCCGAATTGTCGTCGGAACGGCGGACGCGATAGCGAAAGTCACTGGGATTGTGCGTGTTCATCTGGTTCGATCCCTTTCCTGGGCCGGGGCTTGGTCAGCTGGCTCTAGGCTTGCGTGAAATGCCGATTCATTTCTTGACTTGAATAATCATGTTTATTAGTCAGTGCAATACCGGACTAAGTGAGTCAACATTTAAGACGCCGGACACGACGAAAAATGCCAGCAAGCTCCAAGCCAGCCAGCATCGAACCAGGACTTTTGGAGTTGGGGCATGGGGTTGGCGAATTGGGGACGGCCGGGTCTGGCGAATAGCAGCCCAGGTCCGGCGTATCGAGGTCCGGCGTATCGGCCGGTGGCAAAGGGAATAGCCGCTTTGCTGGCGGGTGCTGCAGCGATTGCGCTGCTGACGCCGCCGGCCACTGCTCAACAGGCCGCCCAGCCGCCAACAGACCAACAGCAGGCCGAACAAGCGCAGGCGCCTGAACAGGCCGGGCCGGCTCCGGCGGGCGCAACGCTGCTCGACCAGATCCTGGTCATCAGCCGCACCGGCGAGACGGCGATCGAATCCCTGTCTTCGACCAGTCATGTCGACCAGGAGCAGCTGGATCGGCGCATGGCAACGACGCCTAACGAAATGCTGTTCGGTGTGCCTGGAATAACGGTCCAGGCGGACGCAAGGCGCGTCAGTTCCTCCATCAACATCCGTGGCCTTCAGGACTTCGGCCGCGTCGCTGTGATCGTCGACGGTGCGCGGCAGAACTTCCAGCGCTCCGATCACGGCACGCAATCGACCTTCTATATCGACCCGGAGCTCATCAAATCCGTCGACGTCACCCGCGGCCCGGTTGCCAACACTTACGGCTCGGGCGCCATTGGCGGTGTCGTCTTGTTCGAGACCAAAGACGCGGAGGACTTTCTGCGCGACGGTGAGACATGGGCGGCGTCCGCGACCGGGCGCTACGAGACCAACGGCGAAGGCTGGACCACCAGCGCCGCTGGTGCCTATCGTTTCAATGAGAACTGGGATGTCCTCGGCAACATCGTCTATCGCGACTACGACGACTACAAGGATGGCGGCGGCGATACGGTGAACGGCACCGGCTTCGACGTTTTGAGCGGCCTTCTCAAGACGACCATCCGCCCCACTGAAAACAGCGAGCTGAAACTGGGCTGGAATGGCACGAGCGACGGGTGGAACGAGGTCAGCGGCGGCACGCCGGTGAATGACGTCGACCTGAAAGCGAACACCTTCACCGGTCGCTACAACATCACCGACGAAGACAAGAGCTGGCTCGATCTCCACATCGGCGCCTCCTACAACAAGACCAATCTGGACATGACGAGCCTTGTTCCGCAAAACCGGTTTGATCCAGTCACCGGTCTTCCCATCGTCCTGCCGGCGGGTTCGATGTCTACCTTCGATATCGGCACTTCAGGCATCGACATCTGGAACACCTCGCGGTTCGAGACCGCCGGCATTGCGCACGAGCTGACCTACGGTGGCGACTGGGTTGGCGACGACGTCGAGACGGGGGGTGCGGCAGGCGGCGCCAGTTTCTATACCCCTTCGGGCAAGCGAAACGTTTCCGGCGCTTACGTCCAGGACAAGCTCACCGGGGATTGGCTCGAGGTCATCGCCGGCCTGCGTTACGACAGCTACGAGCTCGAAAGCGATGTCGGCGAAACCTCCGGCGACCGGCTGTCGCCGCGCATCACCGTCGGCGTCTCGCCGTTTGAAACCGCCAGCCTTTCGGGACTGCAACTCTACGGCACCTATGCGGAGGGATATCGCTCCCCGTCGCTGTCGGAAACCCTTATCAGCGGCAATCATCCGGCTGGCGTCAGCTTTCCGTTTCTGCCCAACCCCAACCTGAAGCCTGAAATCGGCAAAACGGTCGAATTCGGTGTCAACTACAAGCAGGACGACGTCCTCGAAGCCGGCGACGCGTTTCGTTTCAAGGCGGCCTACTTCAACAACGATGTCGAAGACTACATCGACGGCGTCACCCTGTCGGCCTTCGATCCGACCAGCGGTTGCCCGTTCGGCCCCGGCATTCCGATCTGCTTCCAGTACCAGAACTTCGCAGAAGCCAAGATCCGCGGCTTTGAAATGGAAGCTGTCTATGACGCCAGCTGGGGTTTCGCCGGGCTGTCGGCCTCGATTATCGATGGCCACACCATCTCCTATGAAGGCGAGCGGGCAGACCTCGTCACCGTCCCTTCGTCCCAAGTCACCGCGCAACTCGGCTTGCGCTTTCTGGAGGATAAGCTGACCGTCGGCGGCGAGGTCCAGTACAATGGCAAGCCGAAGGGCAACGAAGTGGCCAGGGACTACACGCTGGTCAATGCCTTCGCCAGCTACCAGGCGACCGACAACTTCAAGGTCGATTTCCGCGCCGACAATTTGTTCGACGAGAAATACACCAATCCGTTGAACGGATCGGCCACGAGTGTAATTTACGAGCCCGGCGTCACGTTGAAGCTGGCGGCAACAATGCGATTTGGAGGCTGACGACAATGGCAAGCTTGACGGCATCGCTTCGCCTGCTGACCTCGGTGCTGGCAATGCCGCTTGTGATGGGTCCGGCGTGGGCGCAAGAGTCCGCGCCGGCCCCTGGTCTCACGCTTGAACTCAATGGTGCACAACCCTCCGACAAGGGCTGCCGTTTGACGTTCGTGGTTAACAACACTCTCGGCGCCGACCTCTCGAAAGCGGCGTTCGAGATCGCGCTGTTCAACGAGGCCGGCGTCGTTGACCGGCTGACCGTGCTCGACTTCAAGGACCTTCCGGCGGGCAAGACCAAGGTGACGCGGTTCGATCTTGCCGGCGCCGACTGCGCCAAGGTCAGCCGCGTGCTGATCAACAGCGCGACCGAATGCGCAGGCACCGGCATCGAGCCGGACGCTTGCATGCGCAAGCTGAAGACCGAAACCAAGACCGGCATCGCCTTCGGGGTCTGAGAAGAGAGTGGGACTTGGGCCCGCACTCGGACGGAACATCGTGGCGTGGCCTTTGGCCACCTCCGTTCTGTGGTCGCGCGATGCCAGCGATCTTGATTTGACAAGTCCGCACCGGTCGCGGCAGGTCTCGTTGCGAACCATGCAGGAAATCAGTCCCCTCCCCGACGCCAATGGCGAACTGGCGATTGCACCGACCGAACCGCTTGCGCCGGCCCGGCCGTCAGCCATGAGCCGCAAATGGACGGCGGCTATCATCGCCTCCTGCCTGTTCCATGCCGCGGTGGCGGCCGCTTTTCTCATCACACCTGCCGGCACATTCGATTCCAGGGACGCTATCCAGATGGAAGGCACCGATCAAACCGGTGCCAACGTGGTCGGCAGCGCCTTGGATGGTCAGGTCCCGGGCGCGATGAACGTTACCTTGGTGCCCGACCCGCAGCCGGCCAAGCCTGAGGTCAAGCCCGAGCAGCCTGCCGACCGGCCCGCCAGGGAAATGGCCGCGCAGTCCTCCGCGCCCTTGCCGCAGGTCGCCAAACAACCCACCCCCACCCCAGACATACTGATGGCCGACACCCCACGGCTGGACGAACCGGACGTGGCTCCGAAGACTGAAGCGCCGGCGGAGCCGGCTGCTCCGGCCGAAAGCACCGAGGCGCCTCCTACCGATTTCGGACAGCCGCCGATCCCGACCGCGAGGCCAAGCGCGACAGCAGGTCTTGGCGTGGCGGGCGAAACGAACGATGCCCGCGGCGCGCTGGATGGCGAGGAACGCGGCGCGGTGACTGCCAGCAAGGGCAAGAAGCAGGAAGCGGCAGGCAATGCGATTGAAACCCGCTACAGCGGTGAAGTTCAAAAGAAGCTTGCCCGTGCCAACCGTCGTGTTTCGAAATCGATACAAGCCAGCGCTCGCAACAATGCCAGGGTCGTTTTCGTTATCATGGCAGACGGCAGCATCAGCGACATACAGCTTGCCGAAAGCTCAGGATCTCAGGAGCTTGATCAATTCGCTTTGACGCTGGTGCGCAAGCAAGCACCATTCCCTCCCATTCCAACCGAAACCGGCAAATCAAGTTGGGTGTTTAAAGCGCGGATCGGTCCCTTCTAACAGCCTGCGCCTCAGCGTTTCAGGCAATCCACCAAGCATCATAATCCGCAATCCCGAAAGGAACCACCAATGTACATCGCCATGAACCGTTTCAAGGTCCAGAACGGGTCTGAGACCGCCTTCGAGGACGTCTGGAAGAACCGTGATTCCAGCCTGTCCGAAATGAAAGGTTTTAAGGAATTTCATCTGCTACGTGGTCCGGTCAACGAGGCCGAAGGCTACACGCTGTTCGCCTCGCACACCGTGTGGGCGAGCCATGAGGATTTCGTCGCCTGGACCAAATCCGAGAACTTTCGCGCCGCGCACCGCAATACCGGCACCACCAAGGCGCACTATCTCGGTCATCCGCAATTCGAGGGCTTTTCGGTCGTCGAGGGCGCGTAAGCAGGCGCCGTCGACGAAGCTGCCGATCTCCCCCCTTGCGGGGGAGACGCCCGGCAGGGCAGAGGGGGGTGCTGTCCCTCCCACCTGTCAATGAACCTCACGCCGCCGCCAGCAGGCTGGCATTGCCGCCCGCCGCCGTGGTGTCGACGCAGACGGCGCGTTCATGCGCGTAGGCGGCCGGATTGAGCACTTCGCTGACCAGCGGCACGATCGGGCCGGCGCGGTCGGCGATCACCTTGCGCACGATGCGTGCGGCCTCGGGCGTGCCGGAAAATGCGACGACATCAACACGCAGCGCGCGTGCCTCGACCGGGTCGGGACGGCCGTCGATGGCCGCCAGCGGCAGCCCCTTGCCGGTCAGTGACGACAGTGCAGCCGGCGCACCCGGCGCGACGGCCAGCACCGCATTGCCGGCGGCGAGCGCCTGGATCGTCTGGGCAAGCAGCGTGTCGGCGTCCGGTCCCAGGCAGAGCACACGGCCACGCGGCGACAGCGACAGCGTGTTGGCCTCGCCGGTCGGTCCGGGCAGATCGACCTGGCCGAAATCGATGCCGGCGGCGGCGCCGATGGCCGCAGCACCCTTGCCGCGCAGATGCTTCCTGAGCACGGCAACGCGGTCCGCCCGCGTCGACCAGCCGCCAAGCTCTGGGTCTGGCAGATTGTCGGCAAGCTCTGTCGCCGTCACCTTGCGGCCGTCAAGAACAGGCGTGCCGGCCTGCGGCCCCTTGCGGAAGCGCCTGAGATAATGCGGCCCGCCGGCCTTCGGGCCGGTGCCGGAAAGCCCTTCCCCGCCGAACGGCTGCGAACCGACCACGGCGCCGATCTGGTTGCGGTTGACATAGATATTGCCGGCATGGATGCCGTCGACGAAATGCTGGGCGCGGCCTTCGATGCGGGTGTGCAGCCCGAAGGTCAGCCCATAACCCTTGCGGTTGATCGCGGCGATCGCCGCATCGATCTCGTCGGCATCGAAGCTGGCGACGTGCAGCACCGGCCCGAACACCTCGCTCTCCATCTCCTCGATGCCCTTGACCCGGAAGACATGCGGCGCCACGAAGCGGCCATCCTTCGGCGCTTCGAGCTTGGCGATCAGCCGGCCCTGCAGACCCATTTTGGTGCAATAGTCGCGGATCGATTTTTGCGCCTCGTCGTCGATGACCGGGCCGACATCGGTGGAGATCTGCCAAGGATCGCCGACGCTGAGCGCCTCCATCGCGCCCTTCAGCATCTCCAGCATCTTCTTCTCGACGTCCTTCTGCACATAGAGCACGCGCAGCGCCGAGCAGCGCTGGCCGGCACTCTGGAAGGCCGAGGCAAGGATGTCGCGCACCGCTTGTTCGGGAAGTGCGGTGGAATCGACGATCATCGCGTTCAGCCCGCCGGTCTCGGCGATCAGCATCGCGTCGGGCGCGGCGGTCTCGGCCAGTTGCTTTTCGATCAGCTTGGCGACCTCGGTCGAGCCGGTGAAGCAGACGCCGGCAATGCGCGGATCTGATGTCAGCGGGCCGCCGACAGAGGGGCCGTCGCCGGGCAGAAGCTGGATGACATCTTCCGGCACGCCGGCCTCGCGCAGCAATTCGACGGCGCGGAAGGCGATCAGCGGCGTCTGCTCGGCCGGCTTGGCGATCACCGAATTGCCGGTGACGAGTGCTGCCGCGATCTGGCCGGTGAAGATGGCGAGCGGAAAATTCCACGGCGAGATGCAGGCGATCGCGCCGCGCGCTTCCGTGCCGGGTTCGGCATTGGCCGCCTCGGCGGCGTAATAGCGCAAGAAATCGACCGCTTCGCGCACTTCGGCGACGCCGTCGGCCAGCGATTTGCCGGCTTCGCGGATGGCTAGCGCGAAGAATTCGACGGCGTTGGCCTCATAGAGATCGGCGGCGCGGTTGAGAATGGCGGCACGCTCGGCAACGGCACGCCTTGCCCATGCCGGCTGCGCCTCCACCGCGATGCGCACGGCGGTCGCGACCTGCTTTGCGGTGGCCTCGCTGACCGTGCCGACCACGTCGTCGGGCTTTGCCGGATTGACCACCCGGCGCTGCTTGCCATAGCCGGCGGCCCGCGTGATCGGCTTGGCGTGCCAGCGGTCCGGGCCGGCAAACTCGGTCTTCGCCTTGTCGATGGCGGTGAGCGTCACTGGATCGGTGATGTCGAATCCCTTCGAGTTCCGTCGGGCAGCACCGAAGATCGCCGATGGTCGGGCGATCGCCGGATTGGCGGCGGGACCCTGTTTCTCGACGGTCTCAAGCGGGTCGCGAGCAATATCCTCCGGCTCGACCTCCTCGTCGGTGAGTTGGTGCACGAACGAGGAGTTGGCGCCGTTTTCGAGCAGCCGGCGGACCAGATAGGCAAGCAGGTCGGAATGCGCGCCGACCGGCGCATAGATGCGGCAGCGCGTGCCCTCGGCTCGCCGCACCGTCTCGTGCAGCGCCTCGCCCATGCCGTGCAGGCGCTGGAATTCGAAGGAGTCACGATCGCCGGCCATCGACAGGATGGCGGCGACGGTGTGGGCGTTGTGAGTGGCGAATTGCGGATAGATGCGGTCGGTCGTCGACAAAAGCTTCTTCGCGCAGGCCAGGTAGGACACGTCGGTATTGGCTTTGCGGGTGAAGACGGGATAACCGTCGAGCCCGAGCGTCTGCGCCCGCTTGATCTCGGTGTCCCAATAGGCGCCCTTGACCAGCCGCACCATGATGGTGCGGTCGTACTTCTTCGCCAGCGCATAGAGCCAGTCGATGGTGAAGGCGGCGCGCGGCCCATAGGCCTGGACGACGACGCCAAAACCGTTCCAGCCGGCAAGCTCCGGCTCGGCCAGCACCCGTTCGATGACGTCGAGCGACAGGTCGAGGCGGTCGGCCTCCTCGGCATCGATGTTGAGGCCCATGCGCGAATGGCGCGCCGCCAGCGCCAGCGACAAAAGCCGCTCGGCCATGACGGGCAGCATCTTTTCCTTTTGCGTCACTTCATAGCGCGGATGCAGCGCCGAAAGTTTGACTGAGATGCCGTGGTTCTGGCGGATATCGGGGCCGTTGGCGCCGGCATCGAGCGACGAGATGGCGTCGGCATAGGCCTTGTGGTAGCGCAAGGCGTCGGCCTCGGTGCGGGCCGCCTCGCCCAGCATGTCGAAGGAATAGAGATAGCCCTTCTGGGTCATCGGCCGGCCGCGCTTGACGGCCTCGGCAATCGTGCGGCCGAGCACGAACTGCTCGCCCATTTCGCGCATGGCGGCGGCGACCGCCTTGCGGATGACCGGCTCGCCCAGCCGGCGCACCATGGCGCGCAGCGTGCCTTCGATACCGCCCTCGCCTTCGTCAAGCACCCGGCCGGTCAGCATCAGCGCCCATGTCGACGCATTGATGAAGATCGAGCTCGAGTCCCCCGAATGCGCCGACCAGTCATGCGGCGCGATCTTGTCGGCGATGAGATCGTCCATCGTCTCGGTGTCCGGCACCCGCAGCAGCGCCTCGGCCAGGCACATCAGCGCCACGCCCTCCTTGGTGGAAAGGCCGTAGGCGGAAAGGAAGACCTCCATCAGCCGCGGATCGGACGAGCCGCGCACCGCACGCACCAGATCGGCGGCGCGGACCGAGATCGCCTTCCGCTCATTCGTCGAAAGCCCTGTTTCTTCGGCCAGCCGCTTCACGGCCTCGTCTTCGTCAGGCAAGTAATTGGCACGGATCTGCTGGCGGATGGCATCGAGCGCTGGCATGGCGGTCCTGTAGAGCGAACATCAGGGAGCGGGCCGGCGGTCGCCGGACCGAATGGCGCAAACTAGCACAAAGCCTGATTACAGTCGGTCCAAAGAAATCGACAGTGCAGGCCCTTTGATCTATCATAACGGCTGATCGTCACCGATTTGACCAGAATTCTCATGACAGAAGATCAATTGGACCGCATCGACAGGAACATCCTGTCGGCACTGGGCAGCAATGGCCGGCTTTCCATGTCGGAGCTCGCTGCAAAGGTCGGCCTGTCGAAGACGCCGGTGCAGGCTCGGGTCAAGCGGCTGGAGAAGGACGGCTTTATCAGGGGCTATCAGGCGATCATCGACCGTGAGCGCATGGGCGAAGGCCATGTCGCCTTCGTTCAGGTGAAACTGTCAGACACCCGCTCGGCCGCACTCGACGCTTTCAACCGCGCGGTGCAGGCGGTGCCGGAGATCGAGCAGTGCCACATGATGGCGTCGAGTTTCGACTATCTCCTGAAGGTCCGCACCACCGACATCGCCGCTTATCGCCGCGTGCTCGGCGAGCGCATCTCCGCCCTCCCCCACGTTGCCCAGACCTCGACCTTCGTGGCAATGGAGACGGTGAAGGATCGGTAGTATCTCTGCTCAGAGACCGATCTCCAGCTGCCAATCTCCAAAGCTGGCGATTAGCCATAGGTCCCCCTCCACTTCGTCATCCCAGGGTCTGCGCCGCGTCGCTTCGCTCCTTGCTCCGCCCTGGGATGACGAAGGGAGGGGTGTTTCAGCTAATCTCCAAGGCTTGCGATTTGCCACTAACGCGAATTTCTCCTCCAAAACTTCGTAGAGTCGAAATTTTTTGCGATATTCCTTCAACTGATCGTATCGCCGCCAACCCTCTCACTCCACCAGCGTCTTCAAGAACGCCACCAGCGCCGCGCGTTCGCGGTCCGAAAGCTGCAGCGGGTGGACCTCGGACACACCCTCGACACTGGCCGGCGCCTTCGAGTAATGCGCCACTACCTCGTCGAGCGAGGAAAACTGCCCGGCATGCATGTAGGGCGGACGGGTCGCGGCACCGCGCAGCGACGGCGTCTTGTAGGCGCGGACGAGTTCCGGTCCGGCCTTGACCATGAAGCGCAGCTCGCCACAGGCGCTGGCGTCGCCATCGCGAAACGCACCGAAACAGTTGAACGGATCGGCCTCGACTTGGCGTACCGCATCTATGCGGCCGCGATCCGGCGGCAAATTCGCAACCGGCGGCACGCCGGTGTTGTGAAAACTGCCGTCGGTGAAGCGCGGCCCGGTGTGGCACGTCACGCAATTGGCCTTGCCGATGAACAGTTTCAGTCCGAGGATTTCTTCAGGCGAAAAGGCATCGTCGCCTCGCGGCTGTATACCGGTAGCCAAGGCGGCGGCGAACCGGTCGAAGCGCGTCTGCGGTGGCGCGATCGATCGCTCGAAGGCGGCGATCGCCTTGCCGATATTGGCGAAGACGCGGTTGACACCCTCGGCCTGCGCAGCGGGCATGGCGTTCCACGCCGCTTTTTCGGCATTATTGCCAAGCGGGCTGGCATTGGCCGGCACAGTCGAAAGGTCGGGCAACGGCCCGAAGATGCGTTCATAGCGCTCGCCAAAGCGCGCCTTGACGTAATGCGCGTAGGCGGCGCGATTGCCCGCCTGCTCCAGCGGATTCTCCAGCGGCGCCAGCGCCTGCGCCCACAGGCTATCGCGCCGCCCGTCCCAAAAAAACCATGGATCATGCGCGACGCCGGCCAGCGGCATGGTGCGCCGGTTGGTGCGGCCGACGCCGACCGCTTGCGGCAGGTCGTCCTGGAACTGCCGGTCGATCTTATGGCAAGTCGAGCAGGAAACCTTGCCGTCGCCGCTCATTCCGACGTCGAAAAACAGCGTCGAACCAAGCGCGGCGGCGGCCGGCACATCGGCGAAGCGGTTGGTGGTGTCGGTTTTCAGCGGCGGCAGCGCCGAAAGCGCCAGCGAGGCGATGGTCATCTTTTCGGCATCGGAAAACTCCGGTTTGCCGCAGCCGGCAAGCACGGCCATCGCCAGCAGCGCGAGAAGACGCAAGGGGCGGCCCCAGTTCACAGCAGCACATCGAAGACGACCGTGTCGGATCCGGCCGCCGCGGAAATGGCGAAATGCAATTGCCACAATCCGCTCATGGTGAATTTCACCCCGTCGATGCGGTAGCACCCATCGCCCAGATAGCCGGTCGCCTGCGGGCTGGTCGGCAGGCCGTGCCTGTGCTGCGGCATGCCACCGGAAATCGTGATCGCGGCGCCCTCCACCGGGGCGCCCGCATTTGTCTTGAGGGTCAGCAGCCACGATTGCAGCTCGCCTTGCCTGATAACACCACGCTCCGGCTCGAAACTGGCCACGAATAACCCGTGTGCCGTCTTCTTCGAACGGGCAATCTCGGAGACCGCACGTTGCGGCGCTTGCGGCGCGGTCAGGTAGACGGCGGCAAGAATGCCAGCCAGCAAGGCAGCCAGACCAAGACCTGCCAGAACATAACGCCATAACGATGCCAAACCGGTTCCTCTTCCAGAGATAACGTCTCGCTGGGCAGATAGCGTCCCGCCGCGCCGTTGAGAAAACGAACCTGGCGCAAAATCTGCTGCTGCCAAGCATGGCGCTGCCGGCCGCAAAAAGCTACAGCACCGGGTCTTTGGTTTTGTCCATGTCGTTGTCCCAAAACCGCTGCGCAGCGTCGGGTCAGGCCCAAGGGCAAGCTTTTGGGCGACATGCACTAGGAGGAAAGATTCATGACAGCAAACGGCGTCGCCTCGATCGGTGAATGCATGCTCGAACTTTCAGGCCAGACGGGGCCGAACTGGCGCATGGGCTTTGCCGGCGACACGTTCAACACGCTGTGGGCGCTGCATGCGCTGAGCGGCGATCGGCCGGCGACCTATGTGTCGGCCTTCGGCGACGACCCGTTCTCGCGCGACCAGATCGGTTTCTTCGCGCAAAATGGCATCGGCATCGGTGCCAGCCCGATCATACCAGGCGCCCGGCCCGGCCTCTATGCGATCACGCTGACCGGCGCCGAACGCTCCTTCACCTACTGGCGTGGCGATGCCGCCGCAAGGCAGCTAGCGTCCGACGCAGCCGCCTTGGCGAAAAGCCTTGAAAATCAGTCGCTTGTTTACTTTTCCGGAATCACTTTGGCAATTCTGGACAAAGCCGCGCGCAAGACGTTGCTGTCGGCCGTGGCCAAGGCGCGCGCCGCCGGCTCGCTCGTCGCCTTCGACCCCAACTACCGGCCGCGCTTGTGGCACCAGCGTGAAGAAGCGCAGACCGCGATCCTCGACGCACTCGCAGTCACCGACATAGCGCTGCCAACCTTCCCCGACGAGCAGATGCTGTTCGGCGACGCAGCGCCGCGGGCAACCGCGCAACGGCTGGGAAAGCTGGTCGGCGAAGTCGTCGTCAAGAATGGCGAGGAGCCGGCGCTGATCGCCGCCAACGGAACGCTACGGCTCGTTCCGGCCGTGCATGTCGCCGCGCCCGTCGATACGACCGGTGCTGGCGATTCCTTCAATGGCGCCTATCTCGCCGCCCGGCTTGCCGGTCATGCCCCGACCGAGGCCGTGCTGCGCGCGCATCGCGTCGCAGCAAGCGTCGTCCAGGTGCGCGGCGCGCTGGCGCCGTTCGAGACGCTAAGGGCCGCGTTCGAAGATTAGCAACAAAATACAATCACGATGGCTGCCGCCAATGGACGGCTCCTTGCAGCCCAAGGCGATCGTTATCCGCGCTTTTCGATCACGCCATAAAGCACGTTGCGATTCTCGCCAAAGAACACCTGCGCCTCGACGGTGTTGCGGTCGACGCTGGCATTGATGATGTTCCACATATCGGCTTCCGACCGCAGCAGCAGCACCCAGTTCATGAACGTCTCCCGGTAGCCGGCGTCGGGATTGCCCTCTGCATAATTCGCGAACAGGAATGTCCCGTTCGGCTTCAACATCTGCAGGCAGGTTTTCGTGAGCTTCACGGCGACGTTGTGCGCAAGGTAGTCGTAAAGGCCGGAGGCGTAGATGAAGTCGAATTTGCCAAGCTTGTGGCCTCTCGTAAGCACGGTTCGTACCGAGCCGTCGATGGCCTCGACCGCGGTGCCCTGGAAGTCTCGCGTGATCAATCCAACGCTCTGAGGATCCTGATCGAGCGCAACCCAGCGCTTGAGACGGCTTTCTCGTAAGGCGACTGAGCGGTTGGCCTCCCTTAAATGGCCCGCCGCAATCGCCAGGACCTCGGTCTGCGACCCATTCTTGGTCGCAATCTCATCGACATACCGGGTCAAAAGATCGCGTCGCTCCCGTGCCGCGACGCACGACGGTACATCCTTGGTATGGCTATAGAGTGCCTTGCCGATCTCCGAGGCGTTTGCCACGCTCTCAGCCACGTGCGGATCACAATAGATGTAGTCGAGCAGCTGCGCGTCGCCAGAATAACCTCTGGGCTTGTCATGGGACCACCGCGTGAGCGGATCCTCTAGAAAGTATTCCAGGATCGGGTGGTTCTGCACGACCGGTATCAATGCTTGCCAAACGTCCGGATGAACCTTGGAACGCGTTGCGTCGAGGTACGACATCAGACGACGAATGACCTCCGCGGGATCTTTTCGTTGTTCGACTTGCTGGTGTGTCGAGTGAAGAACGAGCGCAAGCTCCGCTCGGGCGGTTTCGAACGCTTCGCGATGGGGCTCGAGCTTTCCTCGAGGGAGACTGGCGGCGATCGTCTCGGCAGTGATCAGACTCTGGCCATCAAGGATGGTTGCCACCGCAGACTCCATAGTTACAATTAGCTAGATATTAGCTAGATATTGCGTAAAATTTTACCTTTGCCAAGACACACACCCTCGGCATTTTAGCGGTGTCGTTAATTCTTCGCCAACCATCCCAGTTCTTTGGACGCCTTGCGGGCCGGATTCCCGATACGAGTTAACGAAAGCCTATTTGCGCGACTGCATATTGTGTGCGAGGCGCCGCAATCGCTGTCGCGCCTGAGGAGTCGGCCGGCGTGGGGGCAGAAGCCAGGAATGATTTTGGAATGCAAAGCCCCGTTCAAACGGGATTTGTCGTGACGAACGAACGCGCGTCACCCGCATTGGCGGATATGGCCGATGCGGAACCGTTCGAGCTGCACTACGAACCGCGGTCCGACGAGCTTCGCGACCTCTACCGAAAGGAAGGCCAGGCGAAGCGAAGAATGGACGCCAGGCCGGGGCTTTGGATCGCCGTTGCCATCTATCTGATGTTTTCGGCAACGGATCTGCTGCTGATTCCGGATGTGGCGATCTATACGATCACGGCACGCTTCGCGGTCGGAATGACTGCGCTCCTGATCTTGGAGGCGCAACTTCGCCGGGGAGTCGCAACGGAATGGATCGACGTGACTTGCGCCGGAGCCATCATCTTTGGCTATGTTGGCTGGCTTTGCCCAGCGGTTATGGGCGCCGACAAGGAAAGTGTCTCTTACTATATGGTATTCGGCACCATATTCATGATGAGTGCTAATCTATTTTTCACTTTTAAATTCAGCGTTTCTATCTTAACTTCGGCAATAATACTTGTTATACTATATATCGTAAATTATTTTGTGCCGTCCACGCTAACGTACAAAATGGTATTTGGAACCTTCTACATATCATGCTTCACCTTTACGTCTTACGTAAACTGGAAGCTGAATGAGGAGCGCTACAACGTCTTCCTGAATGCCCTCGAAGCCAAAATCCAGCACAAGGAAGCCACCGAACGCGGACAGGCACTGCTGAGTCTGTCGAGAACCGATCCTCTTACAGGCCTGGAGAATCGGCGGGCGATCGACGAAAAGCTGCGGGACTACTGGAGCGACTGGCAAAGGTCTGGCAGCAGTTTTGTTGCGATCCTCATCGACGTGGACTTTTTCAAAAGGTTCAATGACTTTTATGGACATCAAGAGGGCGACCGCTGTCTGGTTCTTGTCGCCAATGCCCTTGCCGATATGGTCAAGCAGCGCAATGGCTCGATCGGTCGCTACGGCGGTGAAGAATTCATTGTCCTGGCCCGCATGGAAAAAAGAGAACAGGTCGCAGATATTACGGAGGCCATTCGAAGCACGGTGCAGAACCTGGCGCTTCCCCACGAGCACCGCAGAGATGGAACCTCGGTGGTAACGGTGAGCGTTGGCGCAGCATTCACCAGGGCGCAGACTGGCGCCAAGCTGGAGAAGATCATCTATGAGGCCGATCGCGCGCTCTATCTGGCAAAAGCGGGCGGCCGCAATTGTACTTGGCTGTTCGATCCCAACGATCCCCAGAGCAGCGATGAGAGCGAGAACGTCGCGGCTTTGCTGAAGATCGCGATCGGCCAGGATCTCGTTTCACTCGTCTACCAACCAATCCAGAATGTTGCGTCGGGCCGAGTTGAAGCTGTCGAGGCGCTGATGCGCCTCAAGATGTTGGACGGCACATCGGTTCCCCCGGGCCTGTTCATTCCCGTCGCGGAACGAACAGGCGCAGTCCTGGAACTCGGGCGCTGGGCCATAAAGACAGTGTGCGCTGAACTCCTGGTCGACGATCACATCCGCGTCGTGAGTGTCAACGTCTCTCCAATTCAGCTCAAGACGCCCGGCTTCGCAACGTCTGTTGCAGCCATTTTGAGCGAGACCGGCGTAGCCGGCAGCAGGCTTGCCTTCGAAATCACCGAAGGGCTGGAGATGGAGATGCACTCCGACATTCTTCGCTGTATCAGCGACCTGAAGCTGCTTGGTATCAGGATATGGCTTGACGATTTCGGCACCGGCTTCGCCGGCCTCTCATGGCTTCGTCTTATCGACTTCGATACGGTGAAGATTGACCGCTCGTTTCTTCATGACTGCGGCACCCCAAGGGGCAAGGCGATGCTGCAAGACATCATCGCCCTGGTCCGAAACCGCGGCCATAAAATCTTGGTCGAAGGGGTGGAAACAGACAAGCAGATGGCTCTAGTCCGCGAATTCGACATAGATGAAATCCAGGGCTTTTATGTCGGCCGTCCGGCTCCCGCCGCGAGATTCCGGGCGAGACCGGCCACCCACAAGCGCCCATTTTTGGTCGTCAAATCCGCATGAGTAGCGGCGGCGCGCCCTGAGTAACTGCAAGCCGTCGTCGCCGCAGAAGCGTGATGAGAGCGCGCGGAAGATCCGTCCGGTGTTCGCAAGACCGGGGACCGTATAACTCATGACCAAACGCGATCAGGAGCGGCGGCGGATCGATGGTCCTCAGACCAACCGTCGCCGTCCGCCCGATTCACCGGAACAGGCCTTACTCACGCCTTCGTGCTGGCCTCCCGGAACGCCGCCTCTCCAGCCTCCGACACCTCGGCCCACTTCTTGTCGGCTGCTGGATCCGCGGCGTAGCTGTCGTGCCAGTTCCACCACTTGTAGGCCGGGGTCTGGGGATAGCCTTCGGGCGAGTCCTCCCAGGCCTCCTGCCGGCCCAGCGGCGTGATGTCGAGGTAATTCCAGGTACCCCCCATCTGCTCGTCGCCGCGGTTGTCGATAAAGTAGGTGCGGAACACGCGGTCGCCGTCGCGGATGAACACGTTGTGACCATGCCACTGGTCCACGCCGAAGTCGGCGTCGAAGCTGTCGGTGAGCGTGAACCACGGCATCTCCCAGCCCATCCGCGCCTTCAGCCGCGCGATATCGGCCTGTGGCGCACGCGAGACGAACACAAGGGTGGTGTCGCGGGCGTTCAGGTGAGCGACATGGGCGACCTGGTCGGCCACCAGGGAGCAGCCGCGGCAGGCATGGTCGGGCCAGCCGAACACGCCGGGCTCGAAGAAGGCGCGGTAGACGATCAGCTGACGCCGACCGTCGAACAGGTCGAGCAGGCTGGCCTTTCCGTCAGGCCCCTCGAACGCATAATTCTTCTCCACCGCCATCCACGGCATCCGCCGCCGCTCGGCGGCCAGCGCGTCACGGGCGCGGGTCTGGGCCTTTTCCTTCACGAGCAGCTGCTCGCGGGCCGCCTCCCACGCCTGCGGCGACACGACCGGTGGTGTATGCATGGCGGGCTGTCCGCTTGTCCGTCCGTTCTTGGCTGATGCAGTCATGACTTCGATACCTCCTGATTTTCGCGAATTCCGGCGCCCGTGACTGAAGCGCCGTTTCATTCGCTGCCCACCGCGCGTTGTCGTCGTGGGGGATAGTTTGTCACCGGAAAGCGGAAGGTGGGAGTAACAAGTGTGGCGGCATTCCGAGGGAATCGGCAATTACAGGCGTCGCACGTTCGCCCGAAGCGGATGATCGCCTTCTGCGGCTCGACGCGCGACGGTGCTCTCCGCTCGCTTCGTGGCTGCTTTGCGCCTCCGGGTGTCGGGCCCTCAAGCGGCGGCCAAGGTTCTGCCTCTGGCTTCTTTGGCATCCCGCACAGGCGTCCGGCCGAACAGACGACCATATTCCCGGGTGAACTGCGACACGCTTTCGTAGCCGACCGCGAATGCCGCGCTGCTCGCAGTCTTTCCCTCCGACAGCATCAGCCGCCTCGCCTCGATCAGGCGCAACTGCTTCTGGAATTGCAGGGGAGAGAGCGAGGTTATGGCGCGAAAGTGCTGGTGGAATGACGACGTACTCATCCCGGCCAAAGCCGCCAGGCGCTCGACCGGCAAAGGCTGTGCGAACTCTGCCCGAAGCACTGCGACCGCGCGCGCCACGCGCTGCACATGACCGTCTGGCCACCCCAGACGTCGGATCGCCGACCCGTGCCGTCCGGCCAGCAGCCAATAGTGCATCTCGCGCACAAGCTGGGCCTGCAGCACCGGGACCGATGCCGGGCGATCGAGCAGCCGCATCAAACGCAGGGCCGCATCGGCGACCTCAGCGTCAGTCGGGTCAACCCGCACGGGCGCGTGGTCGGCCACATGCTGGGCGCCTATTTGCACACTCAGCTCCGCGATGACCGCCGGGTCGAGTTCCAGAACCACCGAATAGTAAGGGGTTGCGATGCTGGCGCGGGTGATCTGGCTCACCGTTGGCACGTCCGCAGTGATCAGCAGCGAATCTCCGGCGGAGAAGGCGAAGCCCTGAGTACCCATCGTGACGTGCTTGCTCCCCTGGACCACCAGACAGGCAAGCGGTCGGGAGATGTCGTAGACCAGATCGCTGGGTGCCGTCGCCCGCACCGTGTTGAGACCCGGTATCGGGGTGTGCGCCATGCCGTCTGGGTCGGCATTGGCGTCTGCATAGCGGCGGACGGCATTGAGGAGCGCGGTCATGGACCGAAACTATTCCCTTGCTGCCCGAAACGCAAAGAGTTTGGAGGATTAGGCAAAAACGATCGAGCTTCCGGCAACAAAAGCCTGCCCACCGGGCCGATATCAGCGCGGCCACAGCAGTGGTGCAAACAAGGAGCAGGCCATGACCAAGATCACCCTCGTTACTGGCGCCAGCCGCGGGCTCGGGCGCAACACCGCACTCAGCATCGCACGCCGCGGCGGTGACGTTGTGCTCACCTACCACAGCCAGAGCGAGGACGCTCGGGCCGTCGTCGCAGAGATTCAGGCAACCGGTCGCAGAGCGGTCGCCCTGCAACTCGACACCGGCGACGTTGCCACCTTCGCTTCTTTCACTGAGCGCCTGCAGGCGGCGTTGCGCGAAACCTGGCAGCGCGAGACGTTCGATCATCTGGTGAACAATGCCGGCCATGGTGACATGGCAATGATTGCGGAGACGACCGAGGCGCAGTTCGATCGGCTGGTCAATGTCCACTTCAAGGGTGTGTTCTTCCTCACCCAGAAGCTGCTGCCGCTGATCGCGGACGGCGGCCGTATCGTAAATCTCTCCTCGGGCCTCACCAGGATGTCGTACCCGGGCTTCGCCGCCTATTCCGCGGTCAAGGGCGCGGTCGAGGTGCTTAGCGTTTATATGGCGAAGGAGTTGGGCGCCCGCGGCATCGCGGTCAACACGGTGGCGCCGGGCGCGATCGAAACCGATTTCCTTGGCGGCGCTGTCCGCGACATGCCTGATCTCAACAAGGTGTTCGCGGAAATGACTGCACTCGGCCGCGTCGGCATGCCGGACGATATCGGGCCGATGATCGCCAGCTTGTTATCCGAGGATAATCGCTGGGTGAATGCCCAGCGGATCGAAGTGTCCGGCGGCCAAGCCATTTGACGAAGCAGCTACTACACCGTGATTGGCTTCAGGTCCGCTTGGGAGCGTCTGCTCCTTAGAGCGGACCTGCTGTCTCGACCAGGGCATATGTTTGCCTCGACGGCGGACATGATCGCTTTCCGAACCGAAGGTAGTACCGTAAAATCCGGTACCGGCTTCCAGCTCATGCGTAAGGCAGCCTGAACCTGTATTCCGTCACATGGTGGTAGATCTGGCCCGGCCATAGCGTGGCCTGCGGGAAATACGGCCGGTTCGGCGCATCCGGCCAGACCTGCGGTTCCAGGCAGAAGCCCGAAAAAGCCTTGTAGTGACGTCCCCCAAGTCCCGGCAAAGGCGGCGCCAGATACTGGCCGGTATAGAGCTGGACGCCCGGTTCCGTGGTCCAGAGCTCCATCTCGACGCCGGAATTTGCCCCTTGTGCCCATGACGCCTGCCTGAGTGGTCCGCGCGTCGAGGCGAGGCAGAAATTATGGTCGTAGGCAAGCTGCTTGCCCTCGCTCTCCATGCGCAGCAGCCGCGCCTGGCGGAAATCGAACGGCGTGTCGTCGACCGGCTTCACGACGCCGGTCGGGATCAGGTCGCCGTCGACGGGAAGATAGGCGCCGGCGTTCAGCATCAGCCGATGGTCGAGGATGTCGCCGGCGCCGCCGTCGTCCAGGTTGAAATAGGAATGCTGGGTGAGGTTGCACAGCGTCGGCTCCTCGCAGGTAGCGGTCATCTCGACACTGAGCGTGCCGGGGATTTTCAGCCTGTAGGTGCAGGTCACGTCGAGCGCGCCGGGAAAGCCCATCGTGCCGTCGGGATCATGCAGGGTCAGGGTGACAAAATCCCTGCCATGCAGCGAAACCTCCCATGGCCGGTGGGAAAAACCTTGCGAGCCGCCATGCAGCGTGTGCTTGTCGAGGAAATTGCGCTCGGTCTGGTAGCGCTGGCCGGCGATGGTGAAGCGGCCGTCGCGGATACGGTTGGCATAGCGTCCGACGACGGTTCCGAAGAAAGCCGTGTCCGTCTCGTAGGGCCCGAAACTGTCATAGCCGAGCACCAGCGGCGCATCGTGCCCGGTCAGGCGCAGATCCTGGATAATCGCACCCAGTCCTATGATGTTGGCGGTGAGGCCGCCGCCGCGGATGGTGAAGCGGCGGACGGCCTCACCCGCTTGCGTCGTGCCGAAGACTTCGCCGTCCTTCATCGCTATGCCCGAAACGCCAGTTGGTTGATTCCCGCCTGGCCTCTCGGGCCGGCTTGGGTCTGTCGATAGTCAACAGACCCAACTCAATCAGAGATCGGCGCCAATCAAAGGCCGAGGCCGCCGATGCAGACATATTTAGTGTCGAGATAATCCTCGATGCCCTGATGTCCGCCTTCCTTGCCGAGGCCCGATTCCTTGACGCCGCCGAACGGCGCCTCAGGCGTGGTGATCAGGCCTTCGTTGACGCCGACCATGCCGTATTTCAGCCCTTCCATGACCCGGAAGGCGCGGCCGAGATCGCCGGTGTAGAAATAGCAGGCGAGGCCGAATTCGGTGTCATTGGCGAGCGCGATCGCTTCCTCTTCGGTCTCGAATTTGAATACCGGCGCGACCGGGCCAAAGATCTCTTCCTTCATGAAGCGCATCTTCGGCGTTGCATCCGCGATCACGGTCGGCTGGAAGAACGAGCCGCCCAGCGCATGGCGCTTGCCGCCGGCGACGACCTTGCCGCCCTTGGCGGTGGCGTCGGCGATCAGTTCCTCGACCTTCTCGACTGCCTTCTCGTCGATCAGTGGCCCCTGCTGCACGCCGTCTTCGAGGCCGGAACCGACCTTCAGGCCGTTGCTGGCGGCGGCGAGCTTTTCAACGAACTTGTCATAGACGCCAGCCTGAACCAGGAAGCGGTTGGTGCACACGCAGGTCTGGCCCGAATTGCGATATTTCGCGGTGATCGCCCCGGTGACGGCACGCTCGATGTCGGCGTCGTCGAAGACCAGGAACGGCGCATTTCCCCCAAGCTCCATCGACACCTTCTTCACGGTCGTCGACGATTTCTGGATCAGGATCTTGCCGACCTCGGTCGAGCCGGTGAAGGTGATCTTCTTAACCAGCGGGTTGGCGCAGATCTCGTCGCCGATCTCGCCGGCGGCGCCGGTCAGGATGTTGATGACCCCCTTGGGGAAGCCGACTTCTTCAGCGAGCGCGCCCCAGGCAAGGCCTGAATAAGGCGTCTGCGACGCCGGCTTGACGACCGCGGTGCAGCCGGCGGCAAGCGCCGGGCCGAGCTTGCGGGCCAGCATCGAGGACGGGAAATTCCACGGCGTGATGGCGGCGATGACGCCGACCGGCTCCTTGGTCACCAGGATGCGGCGGTCCGCCCAGGGCGACGGCACGACGTCACCGTAGGTACGGCGACCTTCTTCGGCGAACCACAGGATGTAGGACGCGGCAGAACCGATCTCACCCTTCGATTCGGCCAGCGACTTGCCCTGCTCGATGGTCAGCAGCTCGGCCAGCACATCCTGATTGTCCATCATCGCGTCATGCAGCTTGCGCAACAGCTTCGAGCGTTCGAGCGCAGTCGTCTTGCGCCATGTCTTGAAGGCGGCGTCTGCGGCCTCGATGGCGCGGCGGGTCTCGGCCTTGCCCGATTTCGGTACGGTGCCGATCTTGAGGCCGGTGGCCGGATTGTTAACGTCGACCGTCTGGCCGCTGTCGGCCTGCACCCACTCGCCATTGATAAGATTGGCCTGGCGCATGAAATGGCTGGTTTTCTGAAGCATGGTCTAGCCTCCGTTCGGCGCACTGACGGGCCGGTATCTGGATTTCTTTGGTGGGCGTGCGCAACGGCATCGATGCCGGCACGCCTGGAGCCACTGCTCTTTACCTAGGGCGAGCCCCGCAATCAATCGCAAGATGGCATATAGGGTTTGGGCCAGCCAAGGCGAGGCCGGTTTTGCGCTTCGATCTCGCTCGAGGGTGTTGAGATTACCTAGCCGAAGACATGAACCACCACCGTCAGCCAGAAGGCCGTGGTGATGACAGCAAATGCGGTGGCGATGGTCATCTGGTTCGACGCCAGTGCCTGGCCGGTGTTGAACTGGGTCGCAATCAGGTAGGAATTGACCCCGGACGGCAGCGCGGCCGCCACCACCGCCACCTTCGCCGACAGCGGCGGCAGCCCAAACAGCCAGACCAGGCCGAGTGCAACAGCCGGCATCAGCAACAGCTTCAACGCCGACAGCGCCAGCGCCGGCCGCACGTTGCCGGAAATGCCGAAACGGCATAGGCCAAGCCCCATGGCAAACAACGCGACCGGTCCGGCGATATTGGCCAACGCGTCGACCAGCCGGACGGCTAGGTCCGGCAGTGGCAGGTCGGTGAAACGCCACACCCATCCGGCCAGGATGCCGATGATCAGCGGATTGGAGAGCATCTTTCGAAAGAAGCGCCGGATGATGCGCAGCGGATGCACGTGCTCGTCACCGCGGTCAAAGATTTCAAACAGGATGATAGACGCCATGATCATCGTCGGCAGATGCACGGAAATCAGCAGCGACAGCACTTCGAAGCCATCTGGCCCGAATGTGCCGAGCACGAACGGGATGCCGAGCAGGACCAGATTGGAAAACGCCGACGACACGCCGCCGACGACGCCGGCGCGCGCATCGCGCCTGAACACCCGTGTGGTGACCAGATGGCCGGCGGCCCACGTGATGGCCGCCGCCGCAAAATACGCTCCCCAGAACGACCAGGGCGCTGCGCCATGGAAATCGGCGTTGACCATGGTGCGGAACAGAAGCAGCGGCATCGCCACCCCGACGGCGAATTCGGCGATGGCCGCGCCCGCCTCGGCCTTCAAATAGCCGGTGAGCCCGGCCAGATAGCCGAGCGCGACAAGACCGAAGACAAAAAGGACGGTTTCGATGAGTGGAGACATTTTTCTCCTGATAGGCGAGCCGCGATTGCAGCGCAATCGCCCCGCCTTCCGAAGCGGCCTGTGCTGGCAAACAGCCGGGATCGGTCATGCCTTGTTTTTCAGCCGGCTTTGCCGTCCCTATATCAGGTCACCGCAACCCATCTGCGGTGGCCGGAAAAGGACGTCTGATGCTTCGATTTGTGCTGACTCTATTGCTGCTCGTCGTTCCCGCCGCGGCCCATGCGACTGAAGCCGGCTGGGCGCTGTTGCGCGACGGCGGGCATGTGGTGCTGCTCCGCCATGCCATGGTCACCGGCGCCACCGATCCGGCGAATTTCGACATCGAGAAATGTGCGACCCAGGTCAACCTCTCGGTGCGTGGCAAGCAGCAGGCGCGCAAGATCGGTGCACTGTTTGCCGCCCGCGCCGCGCCCATCGAGCGCATGCTGTCGAGCCGCTATTGCCGCTGCCTCGACACCGCCAGCATCGCTTTCAGAGCAGAGCCGGAACCGTTCGCGCCGCTTGACCTGTTGAAGACCGACGCGAGCGAGAAAGCCACTCAGCTCGAGGCGATCATGACCGAGATCCGCAATTATTCCGGCTCCGACAATGTGGTCATGGTCACCCATCTGGAAAACATAATGGCCCTCACCGGCATCTCGCCGCGCGAAGGCGAAGCCGTGATCGTCGAGCCGCAAGACGACGGTCTGCGCGTGCTCGGCCGCGTCACCTTCTAATCCGCGCTGGAGCCAGCATTCATGTCAGGAAGTCACTATCTTGGAGAAAGGCCATCGAGCAGGAACCCGAGGCCTTGCCGGAAAGCACCATCCCAATCGTTGTCCAGCAGCAGACGAGAACGTTCGATTGTCGGGTAGCGTTCGCTGAGACTTGTAAGGCGCTGCTGCGCTGCCGCCCTGTCCTCGTCCGAGAGATCGAAGCTTGCCCGGGTGACGGTGGCGCCCATCACATAGTTCCAGAGCGACCAAATCGCGACGTTCAGATCTGCGTCCGCAACACCGGCTCTGGACAAGGTCTTGCTCAGCACCTCTAGGCGGCTGAGAATGTTCGGCCCGAGCGCCCGGCGCGGCAACAGCGATGCCGACCAAGGATGGCGCAGCATGCTGGCGCGCCAGTCTTCGAGCATATGAACGGCTTCTGCGCGCCAGTCTTGAGCCTGCTGAGCTGTTTGCGGCCCGCGATATTCGAGCACCGAGTCGAGCGCCAGATCGAAGACATTCTCCTTGTTGTCGACGTGCCAGTATAGGCTCATCACGCCCGAGCCGAGGCCATCGGCCAGCCGGCGCATCGTCAATCCGTCGACCCCATGAGCGTCCAGCAGTTCTACCGCGGCCGCCACGATGCGTTCCCGAGAGAGAGGCGGTTCGCTGCGCGGCTCTCCCGCTGGCTGGAGCCACTCGCTTGTCCGTTGAGAGCGTTCGCTCCGGGCGCCGGTGTGTTTGGCTGCCATCCTTCTTCCTCGCTGTTGAGAATGTCGATTTTGACCGGCAACGCGACGAATGTCGATCTTGAACGATTGACTCGTACGACGTACTATACGATTAAATCGTACCTCGTACGAGTCGTATGGGCGATATGCAAAAATTCAATCATGCGGCCGCGAGGATACGTTGCTCGCAGTTCCGCAGAGCCAAGAGAAAATCATGTCACGCGCAATCAAGCATCTGCTTATCGGAGGGTTAATCATCATGACCATGGGCATTCCCACTGCGACGACAGCGAATGAGAATGATCTCAAGCTGACCATCGTCAATCCGCAAAACCTCTACGACCCGTCGCCGAATGGCTACAGCACGGCGGTGATCACGCCCAGCAATACCCGAGTGGCTTACATCTCCGGACAGGGCGGACAAGACAGCACGGGAGCGTTGTCGCCCGACTTCGCTGTCCAGGTTAAGCAGGCCTACGCAAATTTGCGCACCGCCCTCGATGCGCTCGGTGCCAGGCCGGATCAAGTGGCCAAGCTCACGGTCTTCGTGGTCGATCACGATATGTCAAAGCTTGAGGTGTTGACCAAGAACGTCAAGGAGATGTTCGGCGACACGCTGCCGGCACAGACACTGGTTCCCGTCCCCAAGCTTGCAATTGACCCCATGCTGTTCGAGGTGGAGGCCGTGGTCGTGCTTGACTAACGGGCGCCGCTGTTGGCCTGATCGCTTGAATTGAGATGGTGGGCGCGCCAGCTGCGCGCTCACAACGCTGTCGACTGGCGCCGAAGCACGGTTCTGTGGCTGCGCTCAAGGCAGCTCGGCATCTCCCTCCCCGCCGGTTTTCGCCTGATGGTGGCTGCCGCTGCGCCAAGCTCCATTCCATAGATGCGCTGCAAATGGCCGATCGTTTCCAGGGTCGCCGCTAAGGTTTTCGGCACATCGCCGAACGGGTTGCCGGCGACCCTCTTGCCCTGGCAGAACAGTCACCCCATCTGCGCCCGGCACATCAGGCCCTTTTCCTGCCCGGAAAAACCGATTAGACAGCGCGCAAACACATGCGGACAGATTCCGCCCGCAACCCGAAGGAAAAGCCCTTGTCCACCACGTTCGACAAAGTCGCCAAGATCATCGCCGACACCAGTGAGATCGACATCGACACGATCACTCCGGAAAGCCACACTATTGACGATCTCGGCATCGACAGCCTCGACTTCCTCGACATCGTCTTTGCCATCGACAAGGAATTTGGCATCAAGGTGCCGCTGGAAAAGTGGACGCAAGAGGTCAATGACGGCAAGGCCTCGACCGACGATTACTTCGTCATGAAAAACCTGTGCGCCAAGATCGACGCACTGGTTGCGGCCAAGAACGCCTGACGTCCAGTTGAGCGCGTGATCTTGACGCGCTCCGCCGCCTGACCCACAAAGCCGCTCATGAGCAGCCCCCACCACGTCGTCATAACTGGCATTGGCCTTGTCTCTTCGCTGGGAGAAGGTCCGGATGCGCATTGGCGCAAACTCGTCCAGCCGGGCCTGGAACCCGTGCTCGAACCCGCGCGCTTCTCGCCCTACACCGTCCACCCGCTGCCGGAGATCGACTGGAACCTGCAAATCGCCAAGCGCGGCGACCAGCGGCAGATGGAGACCTGGCAGAGGCTCGGCACCTACGCCGCCGGCATGGCGCTAGACGACGCCGGCATCAAGGGCAATGACGAACTCTGCACGACCATGGACATGGTGGTGGCTGCCGGCGGCGGCGAGCGCGACGAGGCGGTCGACGCCGACATTCTCGCCGCTTCGGAAAGCCGCAACGATCGCGACGTGCTGCTCAACGAGAAACTGACCACCGAATTGCGGCCGACGCTGTTTCTGGCGCAGCTTTCAAACCTGCTCGCCGGCAACATCTCGATCGTCCACAAGGTGACGGGATCGTCGCGCACCTTCATGGGCGAGGAAGGGGCAGGCGTCGCCGCCGTCGAGACGGCCGCCGCACGCATCCGCTCCGGCCAGTCGACGCATATACTGGTCGGCGGCGCCTTCCAGACCGAGCATTCCGACATGTTGCTTGGCTACGAACTGGCCGGCTACCTGCATCGTGGCCCCTGGAAACCGGTCTGGCAGAGACAGGGCGCCGAAGGCGGTGGCGTAGTGACCGGATCCGGCGGCGCGTTTCTCGTCCTGGAACAGCGCGAACACGCGATCAGCCGCGGGCGAAAGATCTATGCGGAACTCGGCCCGGTCGTATCCGGACGCGCCAGGCGCCGGCAGGGCGAGCTCGATGCCGAGATTGCCGCACTGCTCAGGCAGGCAGCATTGCCGAACGGCGAGTTGCTGACGATTTCAGGCGCTTCGGGCGCCCATGCCGCTACTGCTGCCGAGAAATCGGTGCTCGACGCCCATCCGGCGATTGCCGCACGCGGCTTTTCGACGCTGACCGGCCACATGAAGGAAGCGCAGTTTCCCTTCGCCGTGGCGCTGGCGGCACTGGCCGTCGAGCGCAAGGCCGCCTACCCGGCTTTTGACGCCGCCAACGAGAAGCCGTTCGACGGCATTCCCGCGACCGTCCTTGCAACGGCGATCGGCTATCACCAATTCGAGGGCATGGCGTTGGTCAACGCCGCCGATTAAAGGTCCAGGACAAGTCATGGCCAATCTGAACGACCACTTGGGCAGGCCGATCGTCGCCGTCACCGGCATCGGCGTGGTGACGTCACTGGGCGTCGGCAAGGCCGACAATTGGGCAGCGCTCACCGCGGGCAAGTCTGGCATCCATCCGATCACCCGCTTTCCGGTCGACCATCTGAACACCCGCATCTCCGGCACGGTCGATTTCCTGCCGTCGAGCTCCAAGGGCGCCAGCCTTCTTACCTACGATCTCGCCGAGATAGCCGCGCAGGAAGCCGTGGCCGAAGCCGGCCTTAATTCGGGCGATTTCGGCGGGCCGCTTTTCCTCGCCTCGCCGCCGGTCGAACTCGACTGGAGCGAGCGCTTTTCGCTCTACAATTCCGACAAGGACGACATCGGCGCCGAGAGGCTGCTTCGCGTGGCGCGGGGTTTGAAGGAACTCGATATTTTCGAAACCACCCAGTTCGGGTCGATCGCCGACCGGCTCGCCGACCAGTTTGGGACACGCGGCCTGCCGATCACGCTGTCGACCGCCTGCGCCTCGGGCGCCACTTCGATCCAGCTCGGCGTCGAGGCGATCCGCCGCGGCGAATGCGACAGGGCGCTGTCGATCGGCGCCGACGGTTCGGCGACCGCCGAGGCGCTGATCCGTTTCTCGCTGCTTTCGGCGCTCTCCACCCACAACGACATCCCCGAAAAGGCGTCCAAGCCGTTCTCGAGGGATCGCGACGGTTTTGTCCTTGCTGAAGGCTCCGGCGCGCTTGTGCTGGAATCGCTGGAGGCAGCACTCGCCCGCGGCGCGACCATCCTCGGCATCCTGCGCGGCTGCGGCGAAAAGGCCGACGACTTCCATCGCACCCGCTCGAAGCCGGACGGTTCGCCGGCGATCGCGGCGGTTCGCGCCGCCCTTGCCGATGCAGGCCTGAGCGAAGACGAGATCGACTATGTCAACGCCCACGGCACCTCGACCCCGGAAAACGACAAGATGGAGCATCTGTCGCTGTCGACCGTGTTCGGCGAGCGGATCGGCTCGATGCCGATCTCGTCGAACAAATCGATGATCGGCCACACGCTGTCGGCAGCCGGCGCCGTCGAGGCCGCGTTTTCGCTGATGACCATGCGCGAAAGCGTCATCCCGCCGACCATCAATTACGACAATCCCGATCCGGCGATCGTGCTCGACGTGGTGCCGAACACGAAGCGCAATGCCGAGGTCGGCACGGTGCTGTCGAACTCCTTCGGCTTCGGCGGCCAGAACACCTGCCTTGTCATGGCGCGGGAACCGGTCTAAGCGAGCCTTTTCCAGCTCAACAGAACCGACAGGCCTAATGCGCGCATTGCAACTTATCGAGGACCGCCGCCTTGAAACGGTGGACCTGCCGCCCCCGCCGCAGCCTGCGCTGGGTGAAGTGACGCTGCGCATCAAGGCCGTGGCGCTCAACCATATCGACGTCTGGGGCTGGCGCGGCATGGCCTTCGCCAAGCGCAAGCTGCCGCTGGTCGTCGGCGCCGAAGCCTCCGGCGAGGTCGAGGCTGTCGGTCCCGGCGTCTCCAGCCTTGTGCCCGGGCAGCTTGTGTCGATCTATGGCGCGCGCACCTGCGGGCTTTGCCGTGCCTGCCGCGAAGGCCGCGATAATCTCTGCGAGCATGTTTCGGGCGTTCACGGCTTTCATCTCGACGGCTTTGCGCAAGAAAAGATAAACCTGCCGGCGCGCCTTTTGGTCCCTGCCCCGCCCGGCGTGACGGATATCGGGGCGGCCGTCGCACCCGTCACCTTCGGCACGGTCGAGCACATGCTGTTCGACAATGCCCGGCTGCAGCCCGGCGAAACCATCCTCATCCATGCCGGCGGCTCGGGTATCGGCTCCGCCGCGATCCAGCTCGCCAGGAAAATGGGCTGCACCGTGATCACCACGGTCGGCTCGAACGATAAGATCGACAAGGCGAAGGCGCTTGGCGCCGACCACGTCATCAACTATCGCGATGACCGCTTCGAAGGCGTCGTGCGCAAGCTGACCAAAAAGAAAGGCGTCGACGTCGTCTTCGAGCATGTCGGCGCCGACACCTTTGCCGCCTCGATGCTGTGCCTGAAGCGTGGCGGTCGCCTGGTGACCTGCGGCTCGACCTCGGGCGTCTCGACGCAGATCAATCTGATGCAATTGTTCCAGCAACAGCTGAAGCTGCTCGGCTCCTTCGGCTGCCGCATGGGAAACATGGCCGACGCCATGCAGAAAATGGCGGCGGGACTGGTGTCTCCGGTTATCGACACCGAGGTCGGCTTCGACGGCATCGACGCGGCCCTGAAGCGCATGGAAGGCCGCGACGTGTTCGGCAAGATCATACTGCGCGTCGGTTAGTCCGTGATGTTGCTGTCTGAAAACATCATGGTCTAGGGATGATCGGCGACGCCTTCAGGAAGCTCCGCAGGGACCTGGCGTTCCGCCACGGCAGGCGGCTGCGCCAGTTCAACTATTGGCTGCTTGCGCGCGCCGCGATGACGATGATCTGGGTGCTGCGTCTGCTGCCGGTCGACAGCGCGCTCAATTTCGCCGACCGCGTCGCCCGCCGCGTTGGGCCTTGGGTGGGACGCCACAACGTCGCCGTCGCCAATCTGCGCAAGGCCTATCCGGAAAAGAGCGACAGCGAGATCCAGGCCATCGCTTCCGACATGTGGGGCAACATGGCTCGCCTCGCCGCGGAATACATATTTCTCGATGCGCTCTTCGACTACGACCCGAAAGCGACGAAGCCGGGCCGCGTCGAGGTCCGCGGCATCGATCATTTCGTCGAGATCGCCGGCGAGCAAAAACCGCATATCATCTTCACCGGGCATCTCGGCAATTTCGAGCTGCTTCCGGTAGCGGCAGCCACTTTCGGCATGAACATCACGGCGCTGTTTCGCCCGCCCAACAACCCTTACCTTGCCGATTACATCCTCTCGACGCGCCGCTCGACCATGGGGTCGCTGCTGCCCTCTTCGACCGGCGCTTCATTCGCGCTTGCCGCCATCCTGGAGAAAGGCGGCAATATCGGCGTGCTGGTCGACCAGAAATTCTCGGGCGGGCTCGCAACGACATTCTTCGGCCGCCCATGCGAGAGCAACCGGGTCCTGGGCACTCTGGCGCGCCACTATGACTGCGATGTCTATCCGGCGCGTTGCATGCGCCTGCCGGGCAACCGCTTCCGGCTCGAGATCGAGGACAAGCTGACCTTACCGCGCACCGCCGGCGGCAGCGTCGACGTCCACGGCACCACCCAGCTTCTCAACGACGTGGTCGAGCGCTGGGTGCGCGAGGATCCCGGCCAGTGGATGTGGTTCCACAAAAGGTGGGACATCAGCGGCCGGCGCAAAAAGCGCCGGTCGGCAAGACAGCGCGGCGAAGCCGCCTGAGCAGAAGCTGCAACATGTAGAAACCGCAAAATGTGACGGTTTCAACTTGACAGGTGACGGCAGCTATGCTAGGAATTTATTCATGGTGCTGATTTGCGCCAACGACCCGCCCGGACCCCGAGGCGGGTTTTTGTTTGGCCGCCGACCGCTCGGCGGCCACCTGCCCCGGCAAGACCAATCCGACTTTCGAGAACTCACGCAGGCGTCCGAGCGAGACTGACAGCTTTCTTCTAGGTTTTAGGGCCAACCGAAGGGGCGCCGCCATAGCGAAGCCCGTCCACCAGCAAGCCGACCATGCGTCGTGCTTGTTCGGGGCCTCCGCCATAGTGGTCTGGTGAACAGAGTCTGGCTATCGCGAACAATAGTTCTTTGGCATCGACGTCCGCGCGAACATCGCCCGCTTCGGTCGCGGCATCCAGCAAGGTCTGCAGCGCGGGCCGAAGTTTCTCGAGAAAATAGAGCGGCAAGGACTCGTATGCCGGATCGCCTGAGGAGAAAGCCGCCGCGAGTCCGCGCTTGGCCGCGATAAAATCCACGTAACGCTGCATCCATCGGGCCAGCGCTTCGCCGGGTTCATATTCGGCCGCAATGACAGATGCAGCATTTGCGCAGGCATCCACTTCGTTACGGAAGACCGCCACGATCAGGTCCGAACGCTGCGGAAAATGGCGATAGAGCGTACCCACGCCAACGCCGGCCTTATCGGCGATCTCTCGCACCGGAGCATCGACCCCGGACGTTGCAAAGACTGCCATTGCCGCTTCGAGCAGCGCCTTCGAGTTGCGTTGCGCGTCCGCACGCACGCGCCGATCCGTCGAGTTTACGGGCTCCGAGTCACCACCCCGCTCCTGCGATTTGTCGTCCATCACTTTTCCACTTGATAAACGGAACAATGTTCCGTATAAAAACGGAATGAAGTTCCGCTTGGGGAAATTAGCACAGCATGGCTTCGTTGCCTACGCGTCAATGCAAAAAAGAGGAGACCACCATGCAGGACAAACCAGTCGCCCTGGTCACCGCGGCCGACAAGGGAATCGGTCTCCAAATCGCCAGGGATCTGGCGATGCACGGCCTCACCGTGCTCGTGGGATCGCGTAACCTCGAGCATGCGCAGACGGCTGCAAAGAGCGTCGGAGCGGATGCCCGCGCCCTCCAGCTCGACGTCGCGAACCAAGCCTCGATCGCCGCCGCGGCAGAGCGCATCCGCAGTGAATTCGGCCGTCTCGACGTGCTGGTGAACAATGCAGGTGTTTCCCAAGCGGGAAAGCAGGGCATTTCCCATGCGGGAAAGCCGGGTCGCCCGAGCGTCGCGTCTCTCGACGAGGTACCTGCGGTGTTCGAGACAAACGTGTTCGGCGTCATCGCCGTCACGCAGGCGATGCTGCGGCTTCTCGAGGAGGCGCCGGCGGCGCGCATCGTCAACGTAGACCCGTCCAATCCACGTCGCACATTGTTCGGCCCCGTCTACAGCCCCTCGATGACTGGCCTCGATCCGACGACGCTCGCCTTCGCCATCGAATTTGAGGACGCTGGCATCGAGGCCAACGCCGCTTGCCCCGGCTTCACTTCGACGAACCTCAACACCTTCGAGGGTACGGCCGAACGGGCCGCGTGAACCCGTTCGGCCGCGCTCCTCGACGCGAACGGTCCGATGGGCATGTTCCCGAGCCAGGACCGGCCGTTCCCCGTGAATTTTGACTCGGCAACGCGCGCTGACCGCCATTCAAGGACCAAAGGAACAGACCATGCGATATCGCTCGCTCGGAAAAACCGGCATCAAAGTCAGCCCCTACTGCCTGGGCGCTATGATGTTCGGCAAGATCGGCAACCCCGACCATGACGACTCCGTCCGGATCATCCACAAGGCGTTGGATGCCGGCGTCAACTTCATCGACACCGCCGATGCCTATAACCGCGGAGAATCCGAGGAGATCGTCGGCAAAGCTCTTAAGGGGCGCCGTGACAACGTCGTGCTCGCCACCAAGGCGTTTCTCCCAATGGGCGACGATCCGAACATGCAGGGCAATTCGCGCCGCTGGCTGACCCGCGCTGTCGAGGACTCACTGCGCCGTCTCGGGACTGACTACATCGATCTCTACCAGATCCACCGCCCCGCGCCGGACACCGACATCGAAGAGACCCTTTCGACCCTTACCGACCTGATGCGGGCTGGTAAGGTGCGGGCGATTGGGGCATCGTCTCTGCCGGCCGCGGAGATCGTTGAGGCACATTGGGTTGCCGAGCGTCGCGGTCTGGCCCGCTTCCGCACCGAACAGCCGCCTTATTCGATCCTCAATCGCGCCATCGAGCGCGATGTTCTGCCTGTCTGCCAGCGGTACGGAATGGGTGCAATGGTTTGGAGCCCGCTGGCCATGGGCATGTTGACCGGCCGGTACCGCAAAGGGCAGCACACCGAGAGCCTGCGTGTGGATTACTTTGCCAAACAGATGTCGGACGAACGCCGGTTGGATGTGGTGGAGCAGCTTATTCCACTCGCCGAGGACGCTGGCCTGTCGCTGACCCATATGGCGCTGGCCTTCGTGATTGCGCATCCGGGCGTGACCTCGGCCATCATCGGACCGCGCAAGATGGAACACCTGGACGATCTGCTTGCGGGAGCGGACGTCGTGCTGAGCGACGAAGTTCTCGACCGGATCGACGAGATCGTTCCTCCGGGCACCGATGTCGGAGCCTTGGAAGCTGCTTACCAGCCCCCGGAAATCGCACAGGCAAAGCTGCGCCGTCGTCCGAGTACAGAGCGCAACGCAAGGATTGCGGTTCAAGCATGAATTGTTTCGCTCACAGGGAGAAACTCCGATCGCCATCGCAGGCGCCGCCGCATGTGGCGCATGATCGCCGAATGCCCGGGGAGTCGGTTCTTCCCCGCTTCACTCTGTCGGCATCGTGGTGGAAAGCTACAGGATAACTGGCAAACCAATCGGGAACGTCTACGTCAAGGTAGCGGTTAACAAACAAATCGCGCGTTTTCCCGCTGAGCCCAATCCGTGTTTAAGTACCGGCGGTCGCCGTCTCCTTCGCCTGTTTTGCATCGCCATGTGGTTTTCTGATCTCGTTTATCGCCCTTTCGAGACGATTATCCGTCCGCTGGATATCCCACCGACGCCGTTGCCTGCGAGCGGGCCATTTGCGCTGCTCCTGCATTTCGCGCGGATGTTCCGCGGTACTCTTGCGGCCATTACCGTCTTGATGATGGCGGTCGAGGGGATCAACCTCGCGACGATCTGGGGGGCCTCGTTCATCGTCGACGGGGTGAGTGCCAAGGGCGCGGCGGTTTTCCTGCAGGAGGATTGGCTGACGCTAGCCGTTCTCGGCGTTCTGGTTTTCCCCGTGCTGCCGCTGCTCATCTTCCTGGGTAATGCGCTGAACTCCCAGACGGTGGCCGTGTGTATGCCGGCGGCAATGCAATGGCAGGGCCACAAGGCGGTGGAACGCCAGGACCTTGCCTTCTTCCACGATCTCTTCGCAGGCCAGGTTGCATCGCGCATTTCGCAAGTCGCATCCGCCGTGCAGCAGCAGATCGTCGTCGCCTTTTACAGAATACCGCTGTTTTTTGTGCAGCTCGTCGGTTCGCTGGTTCTGCTTGGCGCCTTGTCCTGGCCACTGGCGCTTCCCGTTTTCGTCTGGATCGCCGCCAACATTGCCATCGCGGTGGTGGCGGTGCCCCAATATTCCGAACGATCGCGCCGGTCGGCACGGGGGCGCAGCCTTGTTGTCGGCGCCATGACCGACCTCTACAGCAACATCCAGATGGTCAAGCTGTTTGCGGCGGAAGACAGCGAGGCGGGTGCGATGCGCGCCATCATGGAAAACGCCATCGAGACCCAGCAGCGCGAAAGGCGCATCTATCTGACAACCGATATTGGCGTCGTCCTGCTCAACGTTGCCCTCTTTCTCACCAACGTCGCCATAGGGCTCTGGGGGTTTGTCGCCGGCTTCGTCACGATCGGCCAGTTCGCCGCCTCGATCGCCATCGTTCAGCGGCTCAATGCCAACTCCCGTGCCTTCCTGCAGATGGGTCAGCAGATATTCCAGGCGGTGGGCACGATCCGCGACGCGATGCCGGTCGTGACGACGCCGCCAACCATAAAAGATGCGCCGGATGCCAAGCCGCTTGCTGTTACGGCAGGCAAAGTCGAGTTCAAGAACATCCGGTTCGAATATCGAGAGGGTCAAAAGGTGATCGAAGACCTGTCGCTCACCGTGGGTGCCGGCGAGAAGGTCGGGCTCGTCGGCCTCTCCGGCGCCGGCAAGTCGACCCTTGTCAGCCTGCTCCTGCGGTTCTTCGACCTGAAGGGCGGCGCTATCCTGATCGATGGACAGGATGTTCGTGGCGTAACCCAGGCCAGCCTTCGGGAGAGCATCGGCGTCGTCACCCAGGATGTCTCGCTGCTGCATCGCTCCGTCGGCGACAACATTCGCTACGGCCGGCCCGATGCCTCGCAAGGGGAATTGGAGCACGCTGCGATGCTGGCCGAGGCGGACGGCTTTATCGCCGATCTCAGAGATAGCGAAGACCGCACCGGCTATGGCGCCTTCGTGGGCGACCGCGGAGTGAAGCTTTCCGGCGGCCAGCGCCAGCGCGTCGCGATCGCCCGGGTGTTGCTCAAGGACGCGCCAATTCTGGTTCTTGATGAGGCGACATCAGCACTGGACAGCGAAGCCGAGGCGGCGGTCCAGGATAAGCTCGCGCTCCTGATGGAGGGCAAGACGGTGATCGCCATCGCTCATCGCCTGTCGACGATTGCCAGGATGGACCGGATCGTCGTTCTCGACAAAGGTCGAATCGTCGAGGAGGGAACGCCATCGGCGCTGCTCGAACGCGACGGGCTTTATGCCCGGCTGTGGAAGCGGCAGACCGGCGGCTACATTGCCGACGCCGTCGAGGAGATATGAGCCGCCAGCCGCGAACCCTCTGCTTCTCGCTTCCTTCGCTTGCGGCCAATTACAGTCAGTTGGTCACCACGATCCGCGTGTTGCGGAAGCCGGCTTGCCGCACCATCGAATAGAAGGCGGCGGCATTGGCCGGGTGCAGCCGCACGCAGCCATGCGACGCCGGGCGCCCGAGAGACTTCACCGCGCCGGTGCCATGGATGGCGTAGCCGCCGCGGTAGAACACCGAATGAGGCATCGGCGACATGTCATATTTGCGCGAGTACCACATCCGTGCAGTTCGTTGCGGCCGGTAGCTGCCGCGCGGCGTGATATAACCTTGGCGCGCCGTGGACACGCGCCAGCGGTAAACCGCCTGACCGTATCTTACAGTCATCGTCTGCGATGACACGTCGATCCTTGCAACCAGCTTGGCTGCCCAGCCCTCGACCGAAGAACCGAACAGCATCGTTAGCAGTAACACTGCCATGAGAACGGTCTTTTTCATGCGATCAAACCCCTTTGATTGCCCTTGCCTGCCTGCCTGCACGCTATTCTTGATTTTTTAAATCGCAAGTGAGGTAACCACATACTCCTTGACGAATTCACCAATCCAAAGCAGCGAATTTGAACGATTTCCCGCGATAGTTGCCGCAACAGCACGCGTCGGGGTCCGCCGACAGGCTTGCCAAACCGCACCGTTGGCTGCTCAATTCGCCGAATGAACGAACTTCTCCTGAAAGCGGTCGATGATAGGGTCGACGACCTGGTCGCGCTGACCGCTGATCTGATCCGCTTTCCGACCGTCAATCCGCCCGGCGAAGCCTACCGGCCATGCGCCGAATATGTCGGAGCGCGGCTGAAGAAGCGCGGTTTCGAAGTCGAATTCATCCGCGCCGAAGGCACCCCCGGCGACACCGACCGCTACCCGCGCGTCAATGTCGTCGCCCGCTTCGATGGCCGCTCGCCCGGCGCCTGCGTGCATTTCAACTCGCATATCGACGTGGTCGAAGCCGGCGACGGCTGGAGCCTCGATCCCTTCGCCGGCATCGTCAGGGACGGCAAGATCTACGGCCGCGGCGCCTGCGATATGAAGGGCGGCTTGGCCGCCTCGATCATCGCCGTCGAGGCCTTCATGGAGGTCTTCCCCGACTTTCCCGGCGCCATCGAAATTTCAGGGACGGTCGACGAGGAGTCCGGCGGCTTTGGCGGCGTCGCGCATCTGGCAAAGCTCGGCTATTTCTCCAGGCCTAAGGTCGATCATGTCATCATCCCCGAGCCGTTGAACAAGGACCGCATCTGCCTCGGCCATCGCGGCGTGTGGTGGGCGGAGATCGAGACCAAAGGCGAGATCGCCCACGGTTCGATGCCGTTCCTCGGTGACAATGCGGTGCGCCACATGGGCGCCGTGCTGAGGGCTTTCGAGGACGAGCTGTTCCCGGCGCTCGACCGCAAGATCACACGCATGCCGGTCGTGCCCGACGGCGCAAAGCGCTCGACCATGAACATCAACTCGATCCATGGCGGCCAGACGGAGGATTTCCGGCCCGGCCTGCCCTCGCCCAATGTGCCCGATTCCTGCCGGCTGACCATCGACCGCCGCTTCCTGCTCGAAGAGGATTTGGGCACCGTCAAAAGCGAGGTGACCGATATCCTCGACCGGCTGAAGCGCGAGCGCAAGAAATTCGACTACGAAATCCGTGACCTCATGGAGGTGCTGCCGCTGATGACCGAGCGCGATGCGCCGGTGGTGAAGGCGGTGGCGCAGGGCATCATGGAGGTATTCGACCGCGAGCCCGACTATGTGATTTCGCCCGGCACTTACGACCAGAAGCACATTGCCCGCATCGGCCACATCTACGACTGCATCGCCTACGGTCCGGGCATTCTCGACCTCGCCCACAGGCCCGACGAATGGGTCGGAATATCAGACATGGTCGAATCGGCAAAGGTGATGGCGATCGGGCTGAACATACTGCTCACCGGCGCACGGTAATCCGGCAGCGACGGGCAAGCTTCAATCGCCAGAGTCGGCGGCTAACGAAAAAACATTCCTGCCGGCGCTGCCGGAAAGCACGAAACGCAATTTACTCCTCGGCGAAATCACGCTTCTATCCACCGAGTTCTGAGCATCTTTTTGAGCATATCGGGAGCTGCACGATGAAATTGTGGAAAACCATTCTCACCGCTGCAGGCCTGGTGCTGGCTGCCGGAACATCGGTATTTGCCGCGCGGACCGATCTGGTCATCGGCATCACGCTCGAACCCCCGCATCTCGACCCGACCGCGGGTGCTGCGGCGGCGATCGACGAAGTGCTGTACGCCAACGTGTTCGAGGGGCTGACCCGCATCGGTCCGAACGGCGAGGTGCTGCCGGATCTGGCCGAAAGCTGGACTATTTCCGATGACGGCAAGGCCTACACCTTCAAATTGCATACCGGCGTGAAATTTCACGACGGCACCGACTTCAACGCCGACGACGTGAAATTCTCGCTCGACCGCGCCCGCGCCGACAACTCCGTCAATGCACAAAAGGGCCTGTTCGCCGCCATCGATGCGGTCGAGGTGGTCGATCCGACGACGGTCAAGATCACGCTGAAGAACCCGCAAAGTTCCTTCCTCTACAATATGGGTTGGGGCGACGCGGTCATCGTCGCGCCTGAGACAGCCAACACCAACAAGGAAAAGCCTGTCGGCACCGGCCCGTTCAAGTTCCAGAGCTGGGCCAAGGGCTCGTCGATCACGCTGATCAAGTCGGACACTTACTGGGGTGCTCCGGTTGCTCTCGACAAGGCCGAATTCCGTATCGTTCCCGATGCCGCCGCCGCTGTGCCGGCATTGCTTTCCGGCGACGTCCAGGCCTTTCCCTTCTTCCCCGATCTCGACAGCGTCGCGCAGATCCAGGGCGACCCACGCTTCAAGGTGGTGATCGGCGCGACCGAGGGTGAGACCATCCTTTCGATGAACAACAAGAAGCCGCCTTTCGACAAACTGCAGGTCAGGCAGGCGATCTCCTTTGCGCTCGACCGCAAGGCGATCATCGACGGCGCTTCGGCCGGGCTCGGCGTGCCGATCGGCTCGCATATGTCGCCCGCGAGCAAAGCCTATGTCGACCTCACCGGCCTCTATCCGCACAATGTCGACAAGGCCAGGGAGCTGCTGAAGGAAGCCGGCCTGGAGAACGGTTTCAAGGCGACGCTGAAACTGCCGCCGCCGCCCTATGCGCGGCTGGGCGGCGAGATCATCGCCTCGCAGCTTCGCGATGTCGGCATCGATCTGCAGATCGTACCCGTGGAATGGGCGCAGTGGCTGGACCAGGTCTTCACCAAGAAGGATTACGACCTGACCATCGTCTCCCACACCGAGCCCAACGACATCGATATCTATTCGCGCAAGGATTATTACTTCAATTACGACAATCCGACCTTCGACAAGATCATCGCCGATCTGAACCTCACCTCGGACGAGGCCAAGCGCATGACGCTGCTCGGCGAGGCGCAGAAGATACTGGCCGACGATGCCGTGGTCGGTTTCCTCTACGAACTGCCGAAAGTCGGCGTCTGGGACGCCAAGCTCGAGGGTTTTTGGGAAAACGCACCGATCCAGGCGAACGACTTGACCAAGGTGAAGTGGACGGAGTGAGGTTGCGCAGCGGCCCGCCACCATGACCGCCTATCTCCTCAAACGTCTCGCCATAGCCCTCATCACCCTGGTTCTGGCCTCGATGGTGGTTTTTGCCGTGCTGGAGATCATTCCCGGCGACCCGGCGCGGCTGATGCTTGGCCTGAACGCCAGCGCCGAGCAGGTCGAGTTGCTGCGCAACCAGATGGGCCTCAACGCCCCCCTTGCCGCGCGCTATCTGCACTGGGCGGGCGGCTTGCTGAGCCTCGATTTCGGCCGCTCCTACACCTATTCGGTGCCGGTTATCGAGCTTGTCCGCGAGCGCGTCGTCGTCTCGCTGCCGCTGGCGCTGATCGCGCTGGCGCTGTCCACCGTCATTGCCATTCCGGTCGGGCTGTTTTCAGCCGGCCGGCACGGACGGGCCGGCGACACGATTGCGATGGGCGCCGCCCAGCTAGGCGTCGCCGTGCCTAACTTCTGGTTTGCGCTGATGTTGATCTACCTCTTCGCCGTCTGGCTGCGGCTGGTGCCGGCAGGTGGTTTTCCGGGATGGAGTGCGGGCGTCTGGCCGGCGCTGAAATCACTGGTCCTGCCGGCAGTCGCGCTCGCCCTGCCGCAAGCGGCGATCCTCGCCCGCGTCACCCGCTCGGCGCTGATCGAAGTGCTGAACGAGGACTATATCCGTACCGCCCGCGCCAAGGGCCTGCCCTATCGCGCCGTCCTGTGGCGGCATGCGTTGCGCAACGCCATGATCCCGGTGCTGACCATTCTCGGCCTGCAGTTCGCCTTCCTGCTCGCCGGCACCATCATCATCGAGAACGTCTTTTATCTTCCCGGCCTCGGCCGGCTGGTGTTCCAGGCGATTACCCAGCGCGACCTGATCGTCGTCGAAAGCGTCGTCATGCTGCTGGTCGCCGCCGTCATTGCGGTCAACCTGCTAGTCGATCTCTCCTATGCGGTCGTCGATCCGCGCCTGAGAAGCCGCCAATGACGCTGCGCTTCGACATCCCAGAGGAGAATTTTGCCGACATCCTGGTCAAGGCCTTCACCAATCGCTCGTTTCTCGCCGGCTTCGTCATCACCGTGGTGGTGGCAGCGATTGCCGTCGTCTCGTTTTTCTGGACGCCTTTTGACGTCACCAGGCTGATCATCGCCGACAGAACCCAGGCACCCTCGCCGGCGCACTGGTTCGGCACCGACCATTTCGGCCGCGACATTCTTTCCATGATCATGGTCGGCGCCCGCAATTCGATCGCCGTGGCGCTTGTGGCGGTCGGCATCGGCATGGGCGTCGGCGTGCCGCTCGGCGCCTTTGCCGCGGCCCGCGGCGGCATCCTCGACGAAGCGGTGATGCGGCTCAACGATCTGGTCTTCGCCTTCCCTGCCCTGCTGTCGGCGATCATGATCACCGCCATCTTCGGCCCTGGCGCGCTCAACGCCATCATCGCCATCGGCATCTTCAACATCCCGGTCTTTGCCCGCGTCGCCCGGGCCGGTGCGCTGGCGATCTGGCCGCGCGAATTCATCCTTGCCGCGCGCGCCGCCGGCAAGGGCAAGACGCTGATCACGCTGGAACATGTGCTGCCCAACATCGTCACCTTGCTTCTGGTGCAAGGCACCATCCAGTTCGCGCTCGGCATCCTGGCCGAAGCCGGGCTTTCCTATGTCGGGCTCGGCACACAGCCGCCAATGCCGAGCTGGGGGCGGATGCTGTTCGATGCGCAGACCCGCATGGTGATGGCGCCGTGGATGGCGATCTTTCCAGGCATGGCGATCGTCATCACCGTGCTCGGACTGAACCTGCTCGGCGACGGTATTGCCGATATCCTCGATCCCAAATCGCGGCGGAAGCGATGAGCCTGCTCGAAATCGAAAAATTGTCCCTGAGCATCGGCGACACACCGATCCTGAGGGATGTCGAGCTCTCCGTCGCGCCCGGCGAGGTGATGGGGCTGGTCGGCGAATCCGGCTCGGGCAAGTCGATAACGGCGCTGACGGTGATGCGGCTTCTGCCTTGGGCGGCGCGCGCCACCGGGCGCGTCACCTTCGACGGCATCGACATCCTTGCGGCCAGCGAAGACCAGATGTGCGCGTTGCGCGGCGACGATATCGGCATGGTGTTCCAGGAGCCGATGACGGCGCTGAACCCGGTCAAGACCATTGGCGAACAGGTCGCCGAAGGCATCCGCTGGCACACCGGGGTAAGCCGCGCCGACGGCGAGGGCCGGGCGCGAGAAATGCTCGACCGGGTTGGCCTGCCGGCGGCGCAGTTTCCCTTGTCACGCTATCCGCACGAACTGTCCGGCGGTCAGCGCCAGCGCGTCGTCATCGCCATTGCCTGCGCGCTGAAGCCCAAGCTGCTGATCGCCGACGAGCCGACGACGGCGCTCGACGTCGTGCTGCAGGCGCAGATCCTCGACCTGTTGCGCGATCTGGTCGCGGAAAATCGCATGGGCCTGCTCCTGATCTCGCATGACCTCGCGGTGGTGACCGAGATGGCGGATCGCATCACCATCCTGCGCCACGGCGAAGTGATGGAGGCCGGCGACACGGCGCGCACCTTGTCCGAACAGCTTCATCCCTACACCCGACAGCTGGCGCAGGCCTCGATGCATGTGCCCGCGCGGGCCAAGGCACACGAGGTCGGTCAAGGCAACCCCCTGCTCCATGGTGCCAAGCCTCTGCTCCAGGTAGACAGCGTGACGCGGGACTATCCGGGACGTCGCACATCGCTATTGAAGCGGGCGGCCCCGATCCGCGCCGTCGACAATGTTTCATTTTCGATGGCACCGGGCCAGTCGGTGGCGCTGGTCGGGCGTTCCGGCTGCGGCAAGTCCACGCTTGCCCGCATAGTCCTGGCGCTGGACGGGCCGACATCGGGAACGATCCGGTTTCGTGGGCAAGACATCACCGGCAAGAGCGAGACTGAGCTCAAGCCAGCACGGCGCGACATGCAGGTGGTGTTCCAGGATCCTTACGGCTCCTTCGATCCGCGCCAGAAGGTCGAAAAATTGGTCGCCGAGCCGCTGCATGTCCTGGAGAAGAAGCCGACGAATGCCGAGCGGCGCGAAATGGTGGCAAAGGCTTTGCACGAGGTCGGCCTCAGCCCACGCGACATGGACAAATATCCGCACGAATTCTCCGGTGGCCAGCGCCAGCGCCTGTCGATCGCCCGCGCCATCATCACCCGCCCCAAACTGGTCGTCGCCGACGAGCCGGTCTCGGCGCTCGATGTCTCGATCCGCGCCCAGGTGCTCGACCTGTTCGCCGAGCTCAACCAGAAACTCGGCGTCGCCTACCTCTTCATCACCCATGATCTGACCGTCGCCCGCGCCATATCAGACCAGGTGATGGTCATGCATGACGGCAGGATCGTCGAGCGCGGCAAGACGAGCGAGGTTCTAGACCATCCGCAGTCCGAAGCCGCGAAGGCGCTGGTCGCTGCGGCTCCGGACCTGCACCGGGCGATAGCGCGCCGGTTACAGGAACAAGGCTGAGCGGCGGGCGGTTGAAGCTTACGTTTGCGGCTTCACCACATCGGCAGGGCTGATGTCGAGTAGGTCGAGCGTGCGCCGCAAGAGCTGCATCTCGGTCCCGGCAAGCTGCGAATCGGCCTTGGCGATCTCGGCCATGTGGCGGGCAAGCAGCGTGCGCCGTTCGACGTCGAGGTCACGGAACTGCGCGATGGCTTGCGAGCTGTTGGTCTCGTAGCCGAACTCGTTGAGATATTCGATGACACTGTCGATGCTGGCTTCCGGAATGGCGAAGGCTTCCCGGCAGATGCGCCTGAAGGCGGCCATTTCGCTCTCTGTGACCGAGCCGTCGGCGAGGATCATGCGAAACAGCATGAGCAGTTCCGCCGACAGAACAGGATCGTCGGCAACCTTGCGCACACCGGGGTCGCCATCGAAGATCGAGCGTATCTGGTCCAGCAAAGCGAATGCCATCAGCGTCCCTTTCCGATTCGTTGCGAATAGGTAGCGCGGAATCGGCCTTGCGCAAACGGGTGGTCGAACGCGCCGGACGTCTCTCTCCCCGCAACCATCCGATGTTCGATCTTGCCACCCAGATCGTCGTCATGCGCAAACCCGCTGCGCACGCTGATTGGTGTGTGACGGCGCGCCTGATAGTATGTGGTCGTACGAATCATGTTGGAGGAGCCACACATGAATCTCAGTGCGCCTACACAGCTTATTTTCATCATATCCCTTGTTATCGCCATTCTCGGCCTCCTTGCCGCTTTCGGCGTCCTTGCGTTCATTCCCATACCCGCGGTTTGGATTGCCCTCATCGCTTATATCGTGCTTGCCGGTGGCTGCTTGATGCGCGGCGCCTAGTGCATGTCGCCCAAAAGTGCGCAGCGGTTTTGGGTCAACGATATGCATAAAAACAAAGGCTTAAAGCGCGTTGCATAGATTTTTTGCGGACGCGACGCGCTTTAAGCACTCAAATCTCAGGCAATTCGGAGCGCCCGGCCACAAGCCGGGCGCTTTTGATTCTGAGGGCTGGTCTGCTACAGTTCCCCAGCGGAAGGAAAATTCATGTCCGCCAAAGGCGAAGACGGCAGCAATCATCACAGCCCCGGCCTCGGCCAGTTCGAGATGATGCGGTGCGCGCCCGGCCTTGGGCTTCACGGCGCGGTCACCGACATCTGCTTCTATCGCGAAACGGCACCGGGCTATTTCCGCGACGTCGAATATGCATCGCTGACCGTGCCGCTGGTCATCAGCTTTGCCGAACCCTTCTCCATCGGTCTCGGCAAGGACCCCAGCGACAATGACCGCTTCGCCAGTTTCGCCGCCGGCCTCTACGCCGGTCCGGTGGTGATCGAATCCTACGGTGGCGCCTGCTGCGTCCAGGTCAATTTCACGCCGCTCGGCGCCCGCCGCTTCTTCGGCCTTCCGATGAGCGAGCTGACCGACCGCATGGTAGGCCTCGACGATGTGCTCGGCCTTGAAGGCATCGCGCTGCGCGAAAGGCTTGGAAACGCGCGCGACTGGAGCGCGCGCTTTGCCATCGTCGAGGCGTTCGTCGCCGAACGGCTGGCTGAGGCCCGGGAAACGCAGGCCGAAATCGCTTGGGCCTATGAACGGATCATCGCCTCGGGCGGCCGCATTCGCGTCTCATCGCTCGCCGACAGGCTGGGCTGGAGCCGCAAGCATCTCTTGGGGAAATTCTCCAACGCGATCGGGGTCGGGCCAAAGACATTGTCGCGCATCGTCCGCTTCAACCGGGCGCTCGGCCATTCAAAGCGGGACAAATCCGACTGGGCTGATATCGCCGCCGACTGCGGCTATGCCGACCAGGCGCATCTGGTTCGCGAATTCCGCGATCTTGCCGGCGAAACGCCGACGACGCTTGCCGTCCAGGCATAGACGCGCAGGGTCCTTGCCTCAGGTAACATTTCTTCAAGACGCCGAAACGGCCTTCGCCCAGACTGGGGTATCGACCAACCCAACTGAAGGAGACCGTCATGACCACATCAGTCGAACCGCCCCGGCTCTATCCGACCTTGCGCTATCGCAATGCCGCAAAGATGATCGACTGGCTGGGTGAAGCCTTCGGCTTTGCCGTTCATGCCCGCTACGGCGAAGGCGATATTGTCCATCACGCCGAACTGACTTTCGGCTCCTCGATGATCATGCTGGGCACTGCACGCGACGACAAGTTTGGCCAGATGGTCGGTGCACCGAGCCAGGGTGGTGGCAGATCGATCTACGTTGCCGTTGACGATGCCGATGCCGCCTATGCCAAAGCAAAAAAGGCCGGAGCCGAAATACTGGAAGAGCTGACTGACCGCGACTATGGCAGCCGCGAGTTCATCTGCCGCGATCCGGAAGGCAATGTCTGGTCGTTTGGTACCTACTGGCCGAAGGCCGCCGAGCCCGCCAGCTAACGCGCGAGGCCAAAGATGGCGTCGCAGTCGAGGTGTATCTCCAGCTCGGCTGCGACCTCGTCCAGCGCCCGTTCGACCTCGGCGCGATAGTCGATGCCGCCGCCTTTGACGCCAAGGTTTTCCAGGAATTTCGCCCGAAAAGCGTCGGCGGAAAACAGCCCGTGCAGATAGGTGCCCGATACCTTGCCGTCGGTCGAGATGGCGCCGTCATCGATGCCGTTGATGACGGCGGACGGCCGCAGCGTGTCCGGACCGGTGGTGCGGCCGAGATGGATCTCGTAGCCTTGCAGCGGCAGGTCGAATTGCACCGAGCGCGCGCTGACATTGCGCACCGTCTTTTCCGGCTCCATCACCGTTTCGACGTCGAGCAGGCCAAGCCCTTCGGTCTCGGGAACACTGCCCTCGATACCGTCGGGATCGCGCACGATTTTGCCCAGCATCTGGAAGCCGCCGCAGATGCCGACAATGTAGCCGCCGCGCTTGCGATGCGCGAGAAGGTCGCGATCCCAGCCATTCTCGCGAAATTTCAGGAGATCGGCGATCGTCGATTTCGAACCGGGGATGACCACCAGCCCGGCATCCTGCGGCAGCGTCTTTCCCGGCGGCACGAAGACCACCTCGACCTGCGGTTCGGCCTTGAGCGGGTCGAGATCGTCAAAGTTGGCGATGCGGCCGAGCATCGGCACCGCCACCTTCAGCGCCCGTTTCTCGCCAGAGGCCAGCCGTTCCAGCACAACCGAATCCTCTGATGGCAGCCGCGCCGCCGCCTTCAGCCACGGCACGACGCCGAAGCAGCGCCATCCCGTGAATTTTTCGATCGATTTGATGCCGTCCTCGAACAGCGAGACATCGCCGCGGAACTTGTTGATGAGGTAGCCGACGATCATGCGCCGGTCCTCTTCCGGCAGGATCAGGTGTGTGCCGGCGACCGAGGCGATGACGCCGCCGCGATCGATATCGCCGACGAGGATCACCGGCACGTTGGCGCGCGTGGCAAAGCCCATATTGGCAATGTCGCGGCTCCTGAGATTGATCTCGGCCGGCGAGCCGGCGCCCTCGACGATGACCAGATCGGCGCCCTCACCGACCTTTGTCCAAGAGTCCAGCACCGCATCCATCAGCCGCCCCTTCAGCGCCTGGTAGTCACGCGCCCTTGCCTCGCCGAACACCTTGCCCTGCACCACCACTTGCGCGCCGATATCGGTCTGCGGCTTGAGGAGCACTGGGTTCATGTGGACGGAAGGCGTCACGCCACAAGCGATCGCCTGCAGCCATTGGGCGCGGCCGATCTCGCCACCGAGTTTGTCACCCGGAATGTCGGCGACGGCAGCGTTGTTCGACATGTTCTGCGGCTTGAACGGCCGCACCTTCAGCCCGCGTTTTTTCGCCGCGCGGCACAGACCCGCGACCAGCACCGTTTTGCCGACATCGGAGCCCGTGCCTTGCAGCATGATCGCCCTGGCCATCAGTCCTTGCCCTGTGCCGTCGTTCCGGTGATCGTCGATTTTGCCGCCAGCGGCCCGTCACGCCAGATGTAGAGCGCAAGCAGCGGCTCCTTGCCGGTGCGCATGGCGTGGCTGACATTGGAGGCATGGTGGATCACCTCACCCGCCTCGCGCCTGCGAAATTCCCCCTCGCCCATGCGCCATTGCGTGCCGCCGGTCAGCGGAATGTAGATCTCCTCGGCGACGTGATGATGGTCGGGATAGACGATGTCAGGTCCGAGGATCAGCAGACCGGCCGCAACCTCGTCATTGACGAAATGGCCGCGCGTACCAAAGATCTCCAGCCAGCCGTATCTGGCCAGGAATTCCGCGCCGAAATCGGCAGCGCTGTAGGTCTGGCCCCAGCGCAGCTCATTGCGATGCGCCGTGAGGAACCGCGCCAGCGATCTGGCATCTGGCGGCGCAAGTTCCGCTGCGCGATCGAGATAGCGAAGGCAAGGCAGGCGATGCGGCTCGAGCGGACGGACCGGCATGTCCCAGCCGATCCGGGTCACCGCATCGCCTACCAGCGCATCATCGAAGGTTTCGAGATAGGTTCGGAAATGCTCAAGCAGTTCATTTGAATTCGTCGACACATCTGGCTCCGATTCACGCACAGCCGTTCCGCGGAGGGTCGGCTTGCGCGGCGGCATCATTGGTCTAGATTGGTGCGCGCGCAAAGCCAAAAACGACAGGCCAGCAGGCCGGAAACATCAGGGAGCACGCCATGGACGCCGCTGTCGATGCGAGCACCAGCCAGTTCGAACTCAACGAGGACCAGCGCGCGATCCAGGAGATGGCCGAGGCCTTCGCCGCCGACCGCGTCGCGCCGAACGCGCTCGACTGGGACCGCAACAAGCATTTTCCGGCGGATGTGATCCGCGAAACCGGCCCGCTCGGCCTCGGCGGCATCTATGTCAGTGACGATGTCGGCGGCTCGGCGCTCGGCCGGCTCGACGCGGTGCTGATCTTCGAAGCGCTTTCGCGCGCCGATCCGGCCTTTTCCTCCTTCATCTCGATCCACAACATGGCGGCGTCGATGATCGACCGCTTCGGCAGCGACGAGCAACGCCAGCACTTCCTGCCGAAGCTGACCTCGATGGAATGGCTGGCCAGCTATTGCCTGACCGAGCCGGGCTCGGGTTCGGATGCGGCGGCGCTGAAGACGCGCGCGATGAAAAGCGGCGGCGACTATGTGCTGAACGGCGTCAAGCAGTTCATCTCGGGCGCCGGCGACAGCGACATCTACATCGTCATGGCGCGCACCGGTGCCGATGGGCCGAAGGGTATTTCCACTTTCGTCGTGCCGAAGGATGCGCCCGGCCTGTCCTTCGGTTCCAACGAGCACAAGATGGGCTGGCACATGCAGTCGACCCGCCAGGTTGTGTTCGAGGACTGCAAGGTTCCGGCGCAAAACCTGCTCTCGGCCGAAGGCGCCGGCTTTTCCATCGCCATGGGCGGGCTCGACGGCGGCCGGCTCAACATCGCCGCCTGTTCGCTGGGCGGCGCGCAATCGGCGCTCGACAAGGCGCTGTCCTACACCGCCGAGCGCAAGGCCTTCGGCTCCAAAATCAACCAGTTCCAGGCGCTGCAATTCAAGCTCGCAGACATGGAGACCGAGCTGCAGGCAGCACGGATATTCCTCTACGCCGCCGCCTCGAAGCTCGACCGCAAGGCCCCGGATGCCTCGAAATGGTCGGCGATGGCCAAGCGCTTCGTCACCGACATCGGCTTCGACGTCGCCAATGACGCGCTGCAACTGCATGGCGGCTACGGCTATTTGCACGATTACGGCATCGAGAAGCTGGTGCGGGATCTGCGCGTCCACCAGATCCTCGAAGGCACCAACGAGATCATGCGCGTCATCATCGCACGTGCCCTGATCGGCCGTTGACGCCAATGCATGTCGCCCAAAAGTGCGCAGCGGTTTTGGGATAACGACATGCATGAAAACAAAAATCGGAGAAAAACGATGACCACCATCGCCTTCATCGGCCTCGGCAACATGGGCAATCCGATGGCCGCCAACCTCGTCAAGGCGGGACACACAGTGCACGGCTTCGACCTGATGCCGGAGAACCTTGTCATCGCCAGGGATCATGGCGTCGTCGTCATGGCCAATGCCCTTGCCGCGGTGAAGGGGGCCGATGTGGTCATCACCATGCTGCCGGCCGGCAAGCACGTCCTGTCGGTCTACGAAGACATCGCGCCCAAGGCGAAACAAGGCGCGCTGTTCATCGATTCCTCGACCATCGACGTCGAATCGGCGCGAAAAGCCCACGCCATTGCTGCCAAACATGGGTTGCTGTCGATCGACGCGCCGGTTTCCGGCGGCACCGGCGGCGCAACCGCCGGCACGCTGACCTTCATGGCCGGGGGCTCGGAGGATGCCTTCGCCAAAGCCGAGCCAATCCTCACGCCGATGGCCGGCCGCATCGTCCACTGCGGCGGCGATGGCGCCGGACAGGCGGCAAAGATCTGCAACAACATGATTTTAGGCATTTCGATGATCGGCGTCGCCGAAGCCTTCGTTCTGGCGGAAAAGCTCGGCCTGTCGCATCAGGCGCTGTTCGACGTCGCCTCGACCTCGTCGGGCCAGTGCTGGTCGCTGACCACCTACTGCCCGGTGCCCGGCCCGGTGCCGACATCTCCGGCCAACAATGGCTACATGCCGGGGTTTGCCGCAGCACTGATGCTGAAGGACCTGAAACTGTCGCAGGAAGCCGCGCAAAGCGCCGGTGCCGTGACGCCGCTCGGCGCCGAGGCCGCCCAGCTCTACGCGCTGTTCAACGCCCAGGGACACGCCGGTGTCGATTTTTCTGGCATCATAAATTTCCTGCGCGGTACCCCTGCGTAATGCATGTCGCCCAAAAGCTTGCTCTCGGGCTTGACCCGAGGGTGCGCAACTCGACAGGGCTTTTTGATTTCCTGGCAAAGAAACATCGCAAATTTAGATTTGCTTAAACTCTCGATAACCCGCCGGTAACGATGTGCCTGTAAAACGGAATGCGAGGCGGCATATCGCATCCGCCCGGCGCTCCGGATCAGGTCTCGCGTACCGGAGCCCGTAAGTTTCGCAAGTGTTCTGGTAGCGAAGCGCCATGCGTATCTGGCAAAGCCGCGTTCCGATGGAGCGCGGTTTTTGCGTTTCGCCGTATCGTGCGAGCTTACGTGGAAAGATGTTTTGATGGTGGATGGCCGCAACTGCGCACGGGAGGGAAGCCCGGATCGACGGTGACCAGCGTTAAACAGGTCCCACCATCGCCTGTGTAATCGGGGCACCCACAGTTGCCGTGCCCCTCAATATGCGCGTGGCACGGACTCCCGAACCCAAACCCGTCGTCAGGCAACTGTACACTTGCTCGCGCCAGCATCGCTGCGGCCTCTTTCCTCGCGCTGATGATCAAGAACGCGGCTTTTTCCAGAACTTCCGATTGTTCAACCGTGAGATCTTCCCGAGACAGATGTTTAAACACGTGTCACTCCCTCTGCTTCCGACAAACCCGACGAAGTACACATCCTTGACAGCCAAGCTGATCGAAAGGCGCGCAATTTCCTCTCGCTGCCGATCGGGTGAAGTTGACAGCACCGGACTTACAGATGGCTTACGAACGTCACGGCTGAGCGGCTGGCGGTCGATCTCTTCGCTTTCTCGAAAGGCCGCTTCGGATGGAAGCCGTAACCCAATGCGGTCTTTCAGTCGCGAGCGCCGCTTGCTGGAACTCGGTCAATCAGTCGGAGACCCAATGGTATTTTTAACGGAACACTAATATACATGGACGCTCGGACGAGCAGCGCCTGCCAATACTTGAGGTAAGCCATGCGAAAGTTCATCTTCACGGCAATGTGTATCGCCGCCGCAACAGCCGCCAACGCCCACGATTGGTACGAAGACAAGATTGACCCACAGACGAAATTCAAGTGTTGCGGTGGCTCTGATTGCCGCGCCATACCTCGGTCTTCGGTGCGGTCCAGGATAGACGGCGGTTACACTTATTTGCCGCATAACTTCACTATTCCAAGGGACCGCGTACAGGAATCCCCTGACGGCCAATACCATATCTGCGAGAATACATACGCCGTAACTAATCAGCTGTATTGGCGTTGCTTTTTCGCACCTCGTGTCGATGTCTCTCTACTTCTCACACGTTAAGGTAAATATTGCGCGTCACTGCCGGAGTGCTCGTAGCGACCCCTGGTGAGCGGCTGTTCCGGGATATCGACCTGGGGCAGAACCGATACGGCGCGTATCAGATTGATGTTGCGTTCGATGACCCATCGAATGTTTCTGATAGCTGACCCTCTAGGGTTGTATTTCAGGGCGTAGAGACCTGATTGCCGCCCTCGCGGCCGATCCTCGCCTGGCGAGCTCTTCGGCAGAATGGGGCATTCAAACGCCGGGCGTCCGGTTGCAGGACGCCCGGCAATTGTCCTTGCCTTACCGCTTGCGCAAATCGGCTTGCGCCAGATCAAGCGCCTTGGCGATGCGTTCGCAGGCCATGTCGATCGTCTCGCTCGTCCAGATCAGCGGCGGCGACAAGATCATCGTGTCGCCGGTGGCGCGCAGCATCATGCCTTGCGCGATTGCGTGGTCGCGGACAATCACGGCCGCGCTCCCGGCCGGCAGGAAACGCTCCTTGGTCGCCTTGTCCCTGACGATCTCGATCGCCCCCATCAGCCCGATCGAGCGCACTTCGCCGACCAGATCGTGACCGCCAATGTGCTCCTGCAGCGCCTTGGCGAAATAGGGTCCGGTGTCGTTCTTGACCCGATCGACCAGACCTTCCCGCTCCATGATCTCGAGGTTTTTCAGCGCCACGGCGCAGGCCACGGGGTGGCCGGCATAAGTATAGCCGTGATTGAACTCGCCGCCCTTCTCGACCAGAGTCGCGGCGATGCGGTCGCCGACCAGCAGCGCCGACAGCGGCTGATAACCGGAGGTCAGCGCCTTGGCGGTGGTGATGGTATCGGGCTCGATGCCGAAGGTCTGAGCTGCGAACCACTCGCCGGTGCGTCCATAGCCGGTGATGACCTCGTCCAGCATCAGGAGGACATCGTATTTGCGGCAGATGCGCTGTACTTCCGGCCAATAGCTCATCGGCGGTATCTTCACGCCGCCTGCCCCCATCACCGGTTCGCCGATGAAGGCGGCGACCTTGTCGGCGCCGGCTTCGAGGATTGCATCCTCGACGGCCTTGGCCGCGCGCAGGCCGAAATCATGGTCGCTTTCACCAGGCAGAGCCAGCTCGTAGGCATAAGGCATCATCACATGGACGATGTTGGGAACCGCGCCGTTGAGCTGCTTGTGCATCGGCTCCATGCCGCCCAGCGACGTACCGGCAATGGTCGAGCCGTGATAGGCCGTCTTGCGCGAGATGATGCGGTTCTTCTCCGGCTTGCCTTCCAGTGCCCAATAGTGGCGGACAAGCCGCAGCGCCGTGTCGTTGGCCTCCGAACCGGACGACCCGTAGATCACCTGGTTGACGTGTTTCGGCGCCAGTTCCGCCAGCTTTTTGGCCAGCAGTACCGGGGTCGGTGTCGAGCATTTGAAGAAGGAATTGTAATAAGGCAGTTCCTTCATCTGGGCGTAAGCCGCGTCGGCCAGCTCGTCGCGTCCGTAACCGACATTGACGCACCATAGCCCGGCCATGCCGTCGAGGATTTCCGTGCCTTCGGAATCGTAGATGAACGGACCGTTGGCGTGGGTGATGATGCGTGAGCCCGCCTCGCGCATCTCCTTATGGTCGGTGAACGGATGAAGGTGATGCGCGGCATCGATCTGCTGAAGCTGCTTCAGCGAATAATTTTGATAAGTCATGTCTGATCTTTCCTCTTTGAACCAATCGGCGTTTTGCCGGGGCGGATTCGTCAGAGGTGCGCGGGCGGCGAATAGCCGATGCGGGCGCAAAGCCGCAAAAGCTCGGCGCGAAGCGTGCGCGGCGACGGCGTCACCGCCACCCCAAATGCGCGACATGTCTTCATCCGAGCCATGCAGCACCTTATGCCGCCCGATACGATCAGTTCAAGCAGTTCCGTTCAGGCCGTTCCGTTCAGCGCACGTTGCAGGAAGACATACTTCATCGCCGCCTGTGCTGCCTGCGGCCGACGATCGCCGCGCCCGCCATGGCCGCCCTCGGTCTCCTCGAAGAACAGCGTATTGGCGTGCCCGGCGGCCTGCAGCCGCGCCGCCATCTTGCGCGCATGGCCGGGATGGACGCGGTCGTCGGCGGTCGACGTTGTCAGCAGCACCGGCGGATAGGCCGCATCGGTCTTTACATGCTGATAAGGTGAGTAAGCGGCCAGCCACGCGGCCTCCTCCGGCTTCGCCGGATCGCCATACTCGGCCATCCAGGATGAGCCGGGCGGCAGCTCGGTATAACGCAGCATGTCGAGCAGCGGCACGTCGATGATCACAGCACCGAAAAGCTCCGGATGCTGGGTCAACGAAACGCCAGTCAGCAAGCCGCCATTCGAGCCGCCCTGGATACCGAGCGTCGCCGGCGTGGCGATGCCACGTTTCACCAGGTCCTGCGCGACCGCGGCGAAATCGTCGAAGGCCTTCTGACGATTGGCCTTGAGCGCGGCCTGATGCCAGTTCGGGCCGAACTCGCCGCCGCCGCGGATATTGGCCTGTACATAGGCATTGCCCTTTTCCAGCCACAGCCTGCCGCGCACACCGGCATAGCCGGGCAGCAACGGCACTTCGAAGCCGCCATAGCCGTAAAGCAGCGTCGGCACCGGCCCGTCCTGGTCGCGCCGCCTGACGACGAAGTACGGGATCATAGTGCCGTCTTTCGAGCGTGCCTCGAACTGTTCCGAGACAAGGGAGGCAGAATCGAAACGCGCCGGCTGCGATTTCACCGTCATAAGCGTCGCAGCATTGTCGTCCGACCAGATGATCGAACTCGGCGTCAGAAAATCGGTGAAGGAGAAGGAGACGCTGGAGCCGAAATGTTCGGCATGGGCGATGCCGACATTGCCATTCTCCGGCAGCGCGACAGGCTCTAGCGACCAGCTGTCATGGTTGCGCTCGCAGACGACGACCTTGCCGCGTACATTGTCCATCAGATTGATGAACAACCGGTCCTGCGTACGGGCAATGCCGGCGATGGAAACGCGCTGCGCCGGCTGGAGCACGGTTTCCACCTGATCTAGCGCACCGGTTTCGATCCAGCGTGCGAAATCCAGCGAATAGAGGCCGTCAGGCTGGCACAGCGTGCCGTCCGGCGCCGTCCACGGACTGCGCACCCCAAAGACGAACTGATCCCGAAACAGTGCCGTGTCGGTGACGTCATCCGGCAGCGGAATGCGCCTGTTTTGGCCGGAAGGCAGACGCAGAAAACTGTGCGAGGCGAAGAAGTCGAGCGTCCGGGTCAGGAACAGATGCCGCTTGTCGCCGTCGTATTCGAGGGAACCGCCGGCGGCGAGATCCTGCTTCTGCGCCTCGAAGATCGGCGTCGCATCCTCCAGCCTGGCGCCGCGCTGCCAAAGCTTGACCACGCGCGGATAACCGGACTGGGTTTTTTCGTCCTCCTCGAAGGCAGCCGAGACGATGACCGTGTCCTTGTCCAGCCAGCCGAAGCCGGACTTCGAGGCGGGTGCGCGAAAGCCGCCCTCGACAAAGGATTTGGTGTCGATGTCGAATTCGCGCATCTCACTGGCGTCGCCGCCATCCGGCGACATCGAGAGCAGGCAGCGGGTGAAGTCGGGATAAAGCCGGCTGGCGCCGCTGAACACCCATTTCACGCCCTCTTTCGCCGACAGCATGTCGAAGTCGATGATCGTCTCCCACTGCGGTTTGTCGGTCTTGTAGGAAGCGACCGTCGTGCGTCGCCAGAGGCCGAGCACATTGGTCTCGTCCTGCCAGAAATTATAGACGTGGCCGTTGAGTGCAGACCCGACCGCAATGTTGTCTTCGGCCGTCATCAGGTCGAGCGCGGTCTGGAAGGCGGCCTGGTAGGACGGATCGCCCTGCAATTCACCTGTTGTAACCGCGTTCTGACGGTGAACCCAGTCGAGCGCTTCCTTGCCTGTCCTGTCCTCCAGCCAGAGAAAGGGATCCTCGGCCACGCCGGATGAATCTGGCTGCTTTTGTGTCATAGCTTTGGTCATGTGGTCTCCGAAATCGTCAAGCTCGGTGCCGCAAACATCGGCATGGCGCTATCGAGATTCAATTGAAACACGTAAAACGAACAGACTCCGTAGTCTCCATAGGCAAGCCTTCTGCGTAGGGTGCAAGGGAACTTCATGCAACGTCTCTACATTGCGAATGAGAAGTTTGATGCGGTCAACGGCACAGGATGGAAGGAGTACATCCAGTGGTCGGGCCTCACACAGTTGAGCGAGGTCGTCACGCTCGACGGGATGCTCTGCCCGGTCGCACTGGCAGATACGAAGGACAGCTACTGGCCTCATATTGTGAACGAAGACTACATGCTCGACTTCTTTGTGGATCTGGACTTCCTTCTTTCGGAATTGGTCGACGCGAACGACCTCAACGTCCTTGGTGTGATCCGACGGCCCTCAACGGACGTGCGCCACCTTGACTGGAATGGATTCACGTTCCTTGGCTACGACTTGCTGGACCAGGACGTCTCAACAAGCGCGCTAACCAATTGCGGCGGCTTTCCGGAAGCATTCGCGAACTCGGAACTCTCCAGCGTCGGACTGATCCCAGACTTTGATCGTGCTGTTGAAATTCAAGGAACGCTACGCAGCAAATACTATCCACCGGAACACCATGCCGATTGTGACCTATGGGCTATTTTCAGACGGCAAGGCAATTGAGGGCTTACAGCACTTCGATACGAATCTCACACGATCCGCCGCCGCATGACGGTTGTAACCGCCAGCGCCAGGCAGATCGCGCCGAGTGTGATCGGCAGGCCGCCCGCACCGAGAATATTCATGGCGCCGCCCGCCAGCGGCGGCACTGCGATGCCGCCGACGCCCCACATCAGCGAGAAGGCGGCGTTGCCGGCGACCAGCGCCGAGCCGGTGAACCGCTCGCCGAGCTCGATGATCGACATCGTGTAGATGCCGTAAGAAGCCGCGCCCCAGACAAAGACGCATGGCCAGATCAGCGGCGTTTCGATGAGAACCGGCAACAACGCGCATCCGAGCACCGTCATTGAAACGCAGATAAACCGCACCAGACGCGCCGTCAGCCGTTCCGCCAGCAGGCCGAGCGGCACCTGCATGGCGATGTTGCCGGCTATCATCATCGACAGCAGCGCCGACATGCGGGATTCCGCGATGCCATAATGCGTGCCATAGACCGGCAGCAGCGCCAGTACTCCCTGTTCGAAACCGGCGGCCACGACGACCGCGGACAACAGCAGCCATGCCATCGGTATAAACCCCATGACCGAAACTCGGTGCCCGGCCTCATCGACCTTTGGCAGCCGTCGCAGCACCAGCGCCAGGCAGGCGCCGCAAAAGACGAACGCGGCGATGCCGACGAGAAATGGCGGCCAGCCTTCGGTGCCGACGGCAAGCAGGCACAGCGGACCGGCGGCGAAACCTGCCGAAATGACTGTGGAATAGATCCCCATGACACGACCACGGCGTTTCGGCGGCGCCAGCGCGATCACCCAGATCTCGCTCAGCACATAGAGCGGATTGGTCACCACGCCGATCAGGAAGCGCAGCGGAAACCATAGGTACACATTTTGCGTCCAGCCGATCAGCGCTAGAACGATCGCGGAAAGGGCGGCGCAGGTGAGCGCGGTGCGCCCTGCCCCGAACCGGCGCGCCAGCGCCGGGATGAGCGGCGACGAAACGATAAAGCCGACCGGCGTCATCGCCGCCGACAGCCCGATCATGGCTGGCGAGACGCCCTGGCGCTGCAGGATGAAGCTCAACAGCGGATAACTCAGCCCTTGCGCGATGGCGAACACCGAAACGGTGGCGATCACGCCGGTGATCGCCGCCCACTGCATTCTCTCGCTGTCGCTCTGGTCCACCCGGATCATGATCGCACCAATAAGGAACCTGCACGATTAGCGTTTCGGCGGCGTGCCGGGAAGCACCGGCGGCGAGAACCGCTTGCGCCAGCCAGAGAAGCCCTTCAGCCCCGGAGCCGTCATGTCGCTTCCCTCGTCCTAGTGGTCGCCGCCTCCGCAATGGCGGGACGGCTGGCGGTCCATTATGCCGCCGCACTGTCGCAGCGTACGAGGCCTATTATGACCGCCGCCCTTCATCCCGCCGAACCGGCACTGGCAAACGACCGCGCCCGTCGTGGCGGCCGCGCGGGGAAGCGCGCCGGCGCAGCGGTGGCGTTCGAGCAGCCGCCTTTCCGTCAGCTGAAAATTCCGCTGACGCCGACGAAGCTGGTATCCGACGACGAGCTGGAATCGATCCACCTCGCCTCGCTGCGCGTTCTCAGGGAAATCGGCGTCGACGTGCTGCACGACGAGGCAAGACGCATCATGAAGGCGCATGGCGCGGATGTCCGCGAAGGCAGCGAGCGGGTCCGCTTCGACAGCGACATGATCCTTGAACTCGTTTCGCACTGCCCGTCGGAATTCACCATCCACGCCCGCAATCCGGCGCATAATGTTCGCTTCGGCGGCGACAATCTGATCATCTCGATGATGGCGTCGGCGCCCAATTGTTCCGACATCGATCGCGGTCGCAGGCCGGGCAACCAGCAGGACTACCGCAACTTCCTCAAGCTCGCGCAGATGCATAACATCCTGAACTGCACGGGCGGTTATCCGGTCGAGCCGATCGATATCCATCCGTCCGTCCGGCACCTGGAATGCATCCGCGATTTGAGCATGCTCACCGATAAGGTGTTTCACATCTATTCGCTCGGCAAAGAGCGCAATGTCGATGGCATCGAGATCACCAGGATCGCGCGCGGCATCAGCGACGAGCAACTGCTCGAAGAGCCGTCGGTGTTCACCATCATCAACACCAATTCGCCGCTCAAGCTCGATGTGCCGATGATGGAAGGCATTATCCAGATGTCGAGCAAGGGCCAGGTCGTCATCGTCACGCCGTTCACCCTGTCGGGCGCGATGGCGCCCGTGACCATCGCCGGTGCGCTGGTGCAGCAGAATGCGGAAGCGCTGTCCGGCATCGCCTTCGCACAGATGGTGCGCAAGGGCGCCCCTGTCGGCTATGGCGGCTTCACCTCCAATGTCGACATGAAGTCCGGCGCGCCGGCCTTCGGCACGCCGGAATACATGAAGGCGCAATTGGTCGGCGGCCAGCTCGCCCGCCGCTACAACATCCCTTACCGCACCTCCAACACCTGCGCCGCCAACACGGTCGACGCGCAGGCGGCCTATGAAAGCGTGTTCTCGCTGTGGGGCGCCATCCAAGGTGGCGGCAATCTGATGATGCATGCGGCCGGCTGGCTGGAAGGCGGCCTGCGCTGCTCCTATGAGAAGACCATTCTGGACATCGACCTGCTGCAGATGGTGGCGGAATTTTTGACCCCGCTCGACCTTTCGGAGGAAGCACTCGGCTTCGACGCTATCCAGTCGGTCGGACCCGGCGGGCATTTCTTCGGTACCCAGCACACCCAGGACCGCTACAAGACCGCCTTCTATTCCCCTGTTATCTCCGACTGGCGCAATTTCGAGACCTGGGCCGAAGCCGGATCGCCAACGGCTCTCGAAAAGGCCAACAAGGTGTGGAAGGAACGGCTGGCGTCCTACGAAGAGCCCTACATGGACCCGGCCATTCGCGAAGAACTCAACGCATTCGTCGAAAAACGCCGGTCCGAAGGCGGCGCGCCGACCGATTTTTGATGATTGTGTCGTTGATGAACTGATCATTCGTATGGATTTGATGAACGGTCGACCCCCACTCCGTCGAGCTACGCTCGACACCTCTCCCCCGATCGACGGGGGGGAGGAAGGGCGCGAAGCGATTCCGGCTGACACCCTTCCTCTCCCTCCGGAGGGGGGAGAGGTGGCGCCGCGAAGCGGCGACGGAGTGGGGGAAGCCGTTCATGAAACGCGCAGTCGCCGCAAAACCGGGACAACGAAGCGAGCGCGTAACCTTCGGCAAACGGGCAATCAGGCGGAAGCACTGCTTTGGCTTGAACTAAAGACGCGCAAGCTCGGCGGCTACCGCTTTACGCGTCAGTTCTCCATCGGCCCCTTTTTTGCAGATTTCGCTTGCCGCGAAAAATGGCTTGTTGTTGAGGTCGACGGACACCAACACGCCGACAGCTCATATGATCGCCGCCGCGACGATTTCATGCGTGCCCAAGGCTATTCGATCCTGCGTCTTTGGAACCATGACGTCCTGAAACATCGTACGTCCGTCTGTGAAACCATCCTAGCCGTGCTTGATGGCAGGCTCGCCGAAAACATCGCTGTATCCGACCTCCGCTTTGTTTTCACGCCCCGCTCACTCGATTCGATCTCTTCAAAAACGGAACTATCTTCATGAAATCTCATGCAAAAGCAGTTGTCATCGGCGGCGGTGTCGTCGGCTGCTCGGTGCTCTATCATCTGGCCAAGGCCGGCTGGACCGACATCATGCTGATCGAGCGCTCTGAGCTCACCTCCGGCTCGTCCTGGCATGCGGCGGGCGGCTTCCATACGCTCAACGGCGACCCCAACGTCGCCAAGCTGCAGGCCTATACGGTGCAGCTCTACAGGGAGATCGAGGAGCTTTCCGGCCAGTCCTGTTCGCTGCACCTGACCGGCGGCGTGATGATGGCCGACACGCCCGAGCGCATGGACTTTTTACGCCTTGCCCACGCCAAGGGCCGCTATCTCGGCATGGACACCGAGCTGATCACGCCGTCCGAGGCCAAGGCGATGTTCCCGCTGATGGACGAGACGAATTTCGTCGGCGCCATGTGGGATCCGGTCGAAGGCCATCTCGATCCTTCCGGCACCACCCACGCCTATGCCAAGGCTGCCAGGAAGCTCGGCGCCGAAATCGTGCTGCGCAACCGCGTCGTCGAGCTGACGCAGGAAGTCGACGGCACCTGGAACGTCGTCACCGAGCAAGGCACGGTCAAGGCCGAACACGTCGTCAACTGCGGCGGCCTATGGGCGCGCGAGATCGGCCGCATGGTCGGTGTCGAGCTGCCGCTGCTGGCCATGGAGCATATGTACCTTTTGACCGAGCCGATGCCGGAGGTCGAAGAATTCAACAAATCGACCGGCCGCGAGATGATCGGCGTGATGGACTTCAAGGGTGAGATCTACACCCGGCAGGAGCGCAACGGCATCCTGCTCGGCACTTATGAAAAGGCTTGCAAGCCATGGTCGCCGGTCAACACGCCATGGGATTTCGGCCACGAATTGCTGCAGCCCGACATCGACCGCATCGCGCCGTCGCTCGAAATCGGCTTCAAGCATTTCCCCGGCATCGAGAAGGCCGGCATCAAGCAGATCATCAACGGTCCCTTCACCTTCGCGCTGGACGGCAACCCGCTGGTCGGCCCGGTGCAGGGCCTGACCAACTTCTGGTGCGCCTGCGCCGTCATGGCCGGCTTCTCGCAAGGTGGCGGCGTCGGGTTGGCGCTGTCGAACTGGATGGTCAATGGCGACCCCGGCTTCGACGTCTGGGGCATGGACGTCGCCCGCTTCGGCGAATGGGCAACACTGCGCTACACCAATGCCAAGGTGCGCGAAAACTATTCGCGCCGCTTTTCCATCCGCTTTCCCAACGAGGAATTGCCGGCCGCGCGGCCGGCGCAGACGACGCCGCTCTACGACACGATGCTGGCCAACAACGCCGTCATGGGCGACTCGTGGGGCCTCGAAACGCCGCTCTGGTTCGCGCCGAAAGGTACGGAGCCGAAGGATATCGTTTCCTTCCACCGCTCCAACGATTTCGGGCCGATCGGCGAGGAAGTGCGTACCACCCGCGAGAAGGTCGGCGTCACCGAGATCGCCAACTTCGCCAAATACGAAGTTTCCGGGCCGGCTGCCGAGGATTTCCTCAACCGGCTGATGACCAACCGCATGCCGAAGACCGGCCGCATCGTGCTGACGCCGATGCTCAATGAATTCGGCAGGCTGATCGGCGACTTCACCATCGCCAAGGCGGGCGAAGAGCGTTTCATGATCTGGGGCTCGTCGGCCGCGCAGAAGTATCATATGCGCTGGTTCGAGAAGCACCTGCCGAAGGATGGTCCAAGGGCGTCACAGGTCCGCATCCACCGCTTCGACCAGACGCTTGTCGGCCTCTCGATCGCCGGGCCGAGATCACGCGACCTGCTGCAGAAGCTTGTTGACGTGGATGTTTCGACCAAGGCTTTCCGCTTCATGGATTTCCGCGAAATAGCGGTCGGCGGCGCACCCTGCATGGTCAATCGCGTTACCTATACCGGCGATCTCGGTTACGAGATCTGGATGGCGCCAGCCTATCAGCGCCTGGTCTACAAGGCGATCAAGGATGCCGGCGAGGAGTTTGGCATCGTCGATTTCGGCATGCGCGCCTTGCTGTCGATGCGCCTGGAAAAGAATTTTCCGACCTGGTTCCGCGAACTGCGCCCGATCTATGGCCCGTTCGAAGGAGCAATGGATCGCTTCATCAAGCTCGAGAAGAACGATTTCATCGGACGCGAAGCGGCGGCCCGGGAGCATGCGGAAGGGCCGAAACTGCGCCGCGTCTCCTTCATCGTCGATGCCGCGGATGCCGATGTCATGGGCGACGAACCGATCTGGGCCAAGGTCGGCGGCAAGGACTACGGCACGGTGGAAAAGCCGCATGGCTATGGCGCGCCGCGTTTCGGTGCGGACGGCAAGGAAGTGCGCGGCTCCAGGGCTGCGGAAGGCGCCTCGGCCGTGCGTGGCATCGTCGACGGCGACTGGCGCGTGGTCGGTTGGGTCACCTCCGGCGGCTACGCGCATTACGTGCAAAAGTCGATGGCGCAAGGCTATGTGCCGGCCGCCTTGGCCGAGAACGAGAGCGCCGGCTTGTTCGAGATCGAAATCCTCGGAAGCCGTCGGCCGGCCCGCATCAATATCGAGCCGCCGTTCGACCCGAGGGGCGAGAAGATGCGGACCTAGAGCATCGGACCCAAAAGTGGGTCCGGTTGGGAAATCCGATGCTCAAGCAAAGAGATAGTGCGGCGGTACGATTCGACTTGGAAGACCGCCGCTCTAGCAGCGATCAGGGCTGCCACATTGTGCAGGAAGCGGTCTTCATGCTAGCGGAGCCGGCAACTGGCACTGACGACGAGAATTCCTTGAAATATTCGATGAGATGGGCCGAATGGCTTGCCGAGGGCAGGATCGGCCCCTTCCCCGCGGCGATCGTGCTGGTCGCGCTCTATTGCTGCACACAGATCGTCGTGCTGCCGCTGGCGAGCCTCTGGGCGGGAACTGGGGTCGGTGTCGATGACTCCGAACAGCTGATGTATATCAGGTTTTTGTGGGCGGGCTATGGCGGCTCGCAGCCGCCGCTTTACTCCTGGCTCGGCTGGCTGACGTCGTCGGTGTTCGGAACCAACATCTTCACGCTGAAATTACTGAAATACTCCCTGATTTTCGTAGCCTTGGCGTCCATCTTCGTCACGGTGCGCAAACTGGGCTATTCCCAGCGCACCGCGGTTGCCTCCATTCTAGGCCTGTTACTGTTTCCTCAGCTGATCTGGGAAATGCAGCACACCTTGTCGCATACCGTTGCCGCCTTTTGTTTTTCGGGGCTGCTGCTGCTTGCGCTCGTCGAGCTGCTGCAGCGCAAATCGCTGCTCGCCTATGCCTTGTTCGGCCTGGCGATCGGCGCAGCTGTGCTGGCGAAATACAACCTTTTCATCCTGATTGCCGCGATGCTGGCGGCGACATTGACGTTGCGCGAAACCCGCCACGTCATCCTGCGCCCGCAAATCATGATCAGCATGGCTGTGGCGCTGCTGGTCTGCCTGCCGACATTGTATTGGACCGCCACGCATCCGAGCGAATTGCTGGCGCGCAGCTACAAGTTCGGCATCAATGGAGGCGACGGTGCTTTCGTCGTCGCGTTGAAAGGCATCATCGCCTTTGGCGATGCCGTACTGAATTTTGCCATCCTGCCGGTCGTGATTCTTGCAGTGGCGATGCTGGCGGGGCGGGTCGTTCCATCGACGCTCCGCCAGCGGCTTCCAGAGTCGGAAAAACTATTGTGGCGCATTCTCGGCTTCGGGCTCTGCATCACCATTGTGCTGGTGATTGCCAGCGGCGCCACCACGTTCAAGGCGCGCTGGTTGTTGCCGGTCCTGCTTTTTCTGCCTGTCGCTTTCGCTGCTCGCATGGAGGCCCTCGGCGACAAAGGCAGGACAGCGCAAAACCTCATCATCACCGTTGCAGCAGCACTGGCCATACTGATCTTGCCGGCGACATGGGCTTATCAGGTCTACGGCGGAACGGGCCAGGGACGCGTCGTCCGCCTGGACTACCCGACGCTGTATCGTGATCTGACGGCCGATGGCGCCGTCAAGACGGTCACGTCGGACTGGCACTGGGTGGGCAATCTCAGGCTCGTCGATCCCGACCTTATCATTCTCGGGGACGAGGTGCCTGATTTCGCCGCGTTGCTGCAGGAACCCGCCGTTCTGGTCTGGCTCGACAAACCAGATCCGGAACCGGAAATCCTGGACCGCATCAATCAGGCTGGTTTCGTCCTAGACAGTGAACGCCGCAGCCTCAGGGTTCCCGAATTTCTCGGTTCCAGCGAAGGCAGGCTAGTGACCGTCGTCAAGTTGAAAAAGCGAAATGCCAATGCTCCTGCGGCCGATTGAGATCGGAAGGATAGGAAAGTGAGCGAGCCAGGCGTCGAGCGACGGTTCGGTCGCCACCGCAAGATCATGCCATTCGAGCCGGACGAAGCGGGCTCCATCGAGGCGTTGCGCCTGAAGTCGCGGCAGAAGGCCGCTGAGCTCAACCAGCACGTGCTCGGTTATGGCGCGCTGGCGGAAGCCGAGTGGCAAGCCGCCGGAATTGCTGCTCCCGATCTGCCCGCCATGCGCCGGTACCGCCTCGACCGCATCCGAGCCGAGCTGAAGCGTCGCGGCTATGCTGGAGCCCTGCTCTACGATCCGATCAACATCCGCTATGCGACGGATTCGACCAACATGCAGCTCTGGGTCGCGCACAATCCGACCAGGCATTGTTTCGTCGCCACCGAAGGCCCGGTGGTGCTGTTCGATTATTTTTCCTGCGAGCACCTTTCCGACCATTCCGGCGTCGTCGACGAGGTGCGGCCGGCTGTGTCGTGGATGTATCTCTATAGCGGCGAGTTGACCGAGCAAAAGACCCGCCGCTGGGCGGCCGGCATCGCCGATCTGGTGAGGGAGCATGGCGGCGGCATCAACCGCATCGCCGTCGATCATATCAATCCCGAGGGCGTGGAAGCGCTCGCCCGCCTCGGCATTTCGATCGGCAATGGCGAAGCGTTGATGGAAAATGCACGTCTGATCAAATCGCACGACGAAGTCCTGGCCATGCGCCGCTCGATCGTAGCTTGCGAGGCGGCGATGAGCGAAATGGAAGCCGCACTCGTCCCAGGCATTTCCGAGAACGAATTGTGGGCCGAACTCCACCGCGGCAACATTGCGCGTGGCGGCGAATGGATCGAAACCCGCCTCTTGACCTCGGGCCCGCGCACCAATCCGTGGTTTCAGGAATGCTCGTCGCGAATTATCGAAGCCGGCGATCTCGTCGCCTTCGACACCGATCTGATCGGCCCCTACGGCTTCTGTGCCGACCTGTCGCGTACCTGGCTTTGCGGCGACGCGAATCCGTCTAACGAACAACGAGACCTGTTTCGCATCGCCGCCGACCAGATCGCCCACAACACCGGCCTGATGCAGCCGGGGACATCATTCCGCGATCTTGTCGAACGCTCGGCGGTGCCACCCGGAGACTGTTTCCCGACGCGCTACGGCGTGCTTTATCACGGCGTCGGCCTGGCCGACGAATACCCGACGCTGCCGCATGCGATCGACTGGACTGACGACACGCCGGACGGCGTGCTTGCGTCAGGCATGGTGCTTTGCGTCGAGAGCTATATCGGCCGGCTTGGCGGCCATGAGGGCGTCAAGATCGAGGAACAGATCCTGATCACCGAAACCGGCAACGAAAAGCTTTCGGCTTACCCGCTCGACGAGCGGCTGCTCGGCGGCTGATTGTTTTATGCGAGCGCAGCAACAGCCTCGCGCAACGCCACCACGATCCTCTCCGGCGTCGTCCTGGCGGTGATAAATGGCAGGCCTTTGCGCCGCCTTGTCCAACCAACCACCGCCACCGCTTCGGCTGCAGGCTCGAAGCGCTGCGCCTGCGCCCAGCTCTGGCAGTCGATGGCCGCGACATCGGCCTTGCCCTCGGCAATGGCGATGATCGAAGCCCGGTGGCCACCGCTCTCGCTGCGCTCCGAGAAGATGTCCAGGCCTTCGCCAAGCGCTTCCAGATCGCGCGTCGGTGCGATGATGCCCGACATCGAATCAAGGCTGTTAAAGGTAAAGCGCTTGCCGCGCAGCAGATCGACCGGGATGAGAGCGCTGCCGTCGGCAGGTGATGCGACCGATGGCAGCTCACCTGCCCGCATCACGAGCGCGCTCGAATAGAGTTCACCCTGCCCGCCCTCGAATGCGGAGTAGCTCGGCTGGCCAACCAGTTGAACATGCTTCGACAGGCCGAGTTCCATCGGCCCCCAGCAGCTCTGCGCGAACAGCAGCGCGGGATGCAGCCAAAGCTTGTGAAAATCCAGTTCGTTCGGCGGTAATGTTGCCGGATCGGGCGCGATCACGCTTCCAGCGGCATCGCGAACACCACCCGGCACCGGCGGCAGGTCGCCATTGCGGCGCATGAGGGTCTCCGGCACGTCGATGTCTTTTTGCCGAAAGGCGTCACGCAGCCGCGCCCATTGGGCGTCGACTTCGTGGCGCACTTCAGGCCAGTCATACATCGGCAAGGCCGCAATGAATTCGCTCATGCCGGGAATCGACCATTATGCCAGAGGGGTTGATGGTACCATTGGCGCCAAGCGCCCACGACAAGGATAGCCGCTAGCGCGGCAAAGTCGCAAAATCATTCCTTCGGCGGCTCGGCGGGCACTGGCGCGCTGCCAAGTCCATTCAAGCTGCGCGCCCTGATGCGCGGCTTGAACGCCCGCCCCGGCTCCGGCGTGCGTCTCAGCACCGGATGGACGATCGGCTCCTTAGCCTTGAATGCATAAGCCCTGAGCAGCGCGAAATAGTTCGGATACGCATAGCCATTGTTCATCCGCAGCCACTCGTCACGGCGGTCGGCAAACAGCTTCGGCAGCCGATACCAGGCAACTGTCGGACTCTTGTGGTGGACGAAATGCAGGTTGTTGTTGAGAAACAGGAAGGACAGCGGCGAACGCTCGACGATCACCGTGCGGCCTTCCGGATGCTCCGACCACTGGTGCTCGGCGAAGGTGCGGATCGAAATCAGCGACTGGCCAAGCCACACCGGCACCAGGATGTAGAGCCACAACGGAATGCCGAAGCCGAATTGCACGATGGGCAGCACCACGGCGAGGCCGACGGCGTGCAGCAACCACGCCTTGCGGATCGCCTTGTCGCCGGCAAGTATCTGCTTGGCATCGTCGATGAAGAAGCCGATGCAAGAGAGCCAAGGGCCGAGCACGAAGCGGCCGACCATGGTGTTGTTGATCTTCAACAGAAATTTCATCGCCGGCGGCAATTCGTCATGGTGCCACAGCGCCTTGTAGTAGCTTTCGGGGTCGTCCAGCGGGTCGGTCAGCCGTTCGTCGGCATGGTGACGCAGGTGAATGGTCTTGAACCGGCGGAACGGCCAGACGAGGCCGATCGGCAGGAAGACAAAAGCTTCATTGAGCAGTGCATTGCGGGTCGGATGGCCGTGCAGGACTTCGTGAGCCAACGAGGATTGCAGTGCGGCGACCAACGCCAGAACGGCGAGCGCCAACAGCGGATACAATGGCCAGATGAGCAAGCCGGCGGCGAGCCAGGTGCCGTAACAGAAAAACGCCAGAAACACGGTCGGCCATTCGATGGCCGGTGCACTGCGTCGTCTGTTGTTCGTGCTCGTCATGGATCGACCACTGCCCTTCCAGTCGCCGGAATCGTTTTTGATTCCTGACAACATTGTGTCAGGAGCGTTGAATTGCTGCAACGCGACAAAGCGCACAAGATGTTGCGATTGCGCATTTTCAGCCGCACATGTTATGTATTGTAAACAACATCGAGGATTAATTTACGCCGGAAGCGCCGCTTTGGGGGCTTCGGCAGATTTTTTTCCTTCCAACGGCCGGAATGACGATATGGACAAACGCGACCTGTCGACGATCTTTCGGGAGCGCCTGAAAATGCTCTTGACAAGGTCCGATTTGAACCAGTCCGCCTTTGCGACGGCGGTGGGCATTGACCGTTCAGCACTTTCACAGCTTCTCTCCGGCGCCTCGACACGCCTTCCGCGCGCCGAAACGCTGCTCAACATCGCCGCCGAATTCAAGGTGTCGCTCGACTGGCTGCTCGGCCTCAGCCAGGACGAAGGCGTCACCGGCGAAATCCGCGAGAGCCTGGAGATCGAGGAAGCGCCCGACGGTTTCGACCGCACGCTACTGGCCAGGTGGCATGCCGAGGCCGCAGGCACGAAAATCCGTTACGTGCCGGCCGGCATTCCCGATCTTTTGCGCACCGAGGCGCTTGTCGATTACGAAGCCGGCATTGCCAACAAGAGCCGCGAGGCGCAGGCCGGCGAAACGCAGTACCGCATCGACTACAACCGACGGCCGGAAACCGACATGGAAGTCTGCATGCCGCGCCATACGCTGGAGATTTTTGCCCGGGGCTTAGGCGTGTGGGACCGTTTCCCGGAGGCCGACCGCCACCAGCAGCTTCTCCACATGGCGACGCTACTCGACGATCTTTATCCGACCTTCCGCCTGTTTCTCTATGACGGGCGGATGCGCTATTCGATCCCCTACACCATCTTCGGGCCCTATCGCGCCGCCATCTATGTCGGCGACATGTATCTGGTGCTGAATGCGACCCAGCCGGTCCGCACGCTGACCAGCCATTTCGACAATCTGATCCGCGCCGCCGACATCAACGCGCATGAAGCCGCCAGCTTCACGCAAAGGTTGGCGGAAATGCGATTTTGACGGCCTGTTTCCTGCGTTGACATTGACGCCATATAAAGAGTTCTTTATGTCTTTATCCCAATAGGGAATTCCGGAAGGCGTATTTCACCATGACCAACCCGATTGACGCGCTGCTTGCCGAAAAGGGCGTTCTGCTTGCCGATGGTGCCACCGGCACCAATCTGTTCGCCATGGGGCTGGAGGCCGGCGAAGCTCCCGAGCTGTTGAACGAGACGGCGCCCGACACCATCACCAGCCTGCACCAGAATTTTGTCGATGCCGGCGCCGACATCATCCTCACCAACTCCTTCGGCGGCACCCGCCACCGGCTGAAGCTGCACCATGCGCAGGAGCGCGTGCACGCGCTGAACAAGCGCGCCGCCGAGATCGCCCGCGCTGTCGCCGATAAAGCCGGCCGCAAGGTCATCGTGGCGGGCTCGGTCGGCCCGACCGGCGAGTTGCTGGTGCCGCTCGGCGCCATGACTTATGACGAGGCGGTCGACGCCTTTGCCGAACAGATCGAAGGTCTCAAGGCCGGCGGCGCCGAAGTCGCCTGGATCGAGACGATGTCGGCACCGGACGAAATCCGCGCCGCAGCCGAAGCCGCGATCCGTGTCGGCCTGCCCTATACCTATACCGGCTCCTTCGACACCGCCGGCCGCACCATGATGGGGCTATTGCCGAAAGACATCCACGGCGTCGCCGATGGACTGTCGCAGGCGCCGCTCGGGGTCGGCGCCAATTGCGGCGTCGGCGCCTCCGACATCCTCGCTTCGCTGCTCGACATGACCGAGGCGAAGCCGGAGGCGACGGTGATCGTCAAGGGCAATTGCGGCATTCCGGAATTCCGCGGCACCGAGATCCACTATTCCGGCACGCCCGAACTGATGGCCGATTATGTCAGGCTCGCCGTCGATGCCGGCGCCAAAATCGTCGGCGGTTGCTGCGGCACCTCGTTCGCCCACCTAGCCGCTATGCGCAAGGCGCTCGACGCACACACCAGGTCGGATCGCCCGACCGTCGAGAAAATTGTCGAGCGCATCGGCCCGATGCGCAACAAGCAAGCGACGGTCAACACCGCCGAGACCAGCGAAGCCCGCCGCGAGCGTCGGCGCAGCCGCGCCTGACAAATGTTGAAAAAGGCCGGCAAGGTTTCCCTTGCCGGCCTGCCTCACCCGCCCATGGGTCGGTTTCCCCTACCAGAACGATCCCATCTGAAGAAAACCGGCCGTATCGCCACTACCGGTTGCCGCCAAGCGCCGAGGCAAGGCGCACAAGCGAGAGGAACTCGGACCGGTACCCAAACGGGTCGGCTCCCCGGGCGGCAGTGGCAATCTCCATGATCTTGTCGTAGCCGAACTTCGCGATCGCATCCTCATCGCGTAGCTTCTGGCCAAAGGCCGCGACGGCAACGGAGAAGCGCTGGTCGGTGCTGGCCTGGTCAAAGCTCGCCACCTCGTTGGCCGATGTCACCGGCGTGGTTATGAGCTTCGAGGCGTCCTCGTTCGGTAGCTTGTAGCGGATTTTGACGAAGGCATATTCGTCGGCGTTGGTAACGCCGCCATTGTTCACCGAAGCTTGGCCGTAGCGCAGCGGATCGATCTTCTCGCCGCCGCTGCCCTTCGGCGTAATCTCGTAGATCGCGGTGACCGAATGCCCCGAACCGATCTCGCCGGCATCGACGCGGTCGTTGTTGAAATCCTCGCGATTCAAGGCGCGCGTCTCATAGCCGATCAGCCGGTATTCCGAGACCTTTTGCGGATTAAACTCGACCTGGATCTTCACGTCCTTGGCGATGGTGAACAGCGTCGAGGACGCATCCTCGACCAGCACCTTCTCGGCCTCGGCCAACGTGTCGATATAGGCAGCGGTGCCGTTGCCGTTCTGGGCAATGGTCTGCATCATTTGGTCGTTGAGATTGCCGCGGCCGAAGCCGAACACCGACAGGAATACGCCGGTCTTGCGCTCCTGCTCGATCAGCCGCTTCAGATCGTCGTCGTCGGTCTGGCCGACATTGAAGTCGCCATCGGTGGCCAGCATCACCCGGTTGACGCCATCCTTGACGAAGGACTTTTGCGCCAGCCGGTAGGCTTCCTTGATGCCCGCCTCGCCGGCCGTGCTTCCGCCAGGCCTCAAAGTGTCGATGGCATTGAGAATCCTGTCCTTCTCCGAAACCTTGGTCGGTTCGAGCACCGTGCCGGCATCGCCCGCATAGGTGACGATCGAGACGGTGTCGTCGGGTCTCAGCTTGCCGACCAGGAGCCGGAAGGCCGACCGCAGGAGCGGCAGCTTGTCCTGCTCGTTCATTGAGCCCGACACGTCGATCAGGAACACCAGATTGGCCTTGGGCTGCTCGGCCGGCTTGGCGTCGAACCCCTTGATAGCGACATGCATAAGCTTGGTGTGCTCGTTCCATGGCGTCGGCATGACGCTGACGGTCGAATTGAACGGCGTCGAGGCGGTCTCAGGCCCTTTCCAATCATAGGGGAAGTAGTTGATCATCTCCTCGACGCGAACCGTGTCGGCCTGCGGCAGGAGACCTTCCTTCAACGAACGTCGCACGAAGGAATACGAGGCCGTGTCGACATCGATCGAGAACGTCGAGACCGGAGCTTCGAGCGCGGCACGCACCGGATTGGTCTTGAAACCCTCGACGCGGTCGCGGTTTTGCTCCTGCGGCAGGATCTGGTCAGCCGGCATGGTGGAGGGCTGCGCCATCAGTTTGGATTCGGCTGTTGTGCCGACCGCTGGGGCGCTTGCGCCGCCGTCCCGTGCGAGCTCGCCGATCGGCGCCGGCGGGGGCGCATTGCGGGTCAGCGCATCCTGCCTTGCCATGCCGCCGACAGCCGCCGATTCGGGCTTCGGTGGCGATGCCGGCGCAAGTGCCTCGGCTGCGACGCGGCTTTCAACGTCGACATCGGCTTTCTTCCGCTTGTCAGCCTCGGTGACGGTGAGCGGCGTCACCGTTGGCGGCGCATTGGCCACAGGTTTGTCGGCGAGCGTTTCGGTGATCTTCTCGTCCCCACCGGAACGGAACGGCTGCTCCTGCAGCATATAGATGGTGGCGTATCCGGCGATCGGCAGGGCGACGAGCCCGGCAATGGCCGGCGTGGCGAAGAGTTTCTTTTGCATGATTTCGCTCCAGAGCTTTTGTGCTCGCTCTGTGAGACGAAGCCCGCCCGCCGATCCTTGGGCGGCAGGTGAAGTTTTTTCGTCTATGTCGTAGGCACGCATGGCGGCTGCGAAGGCACGCGCCTTCGCGTCGGTACCCGGTGCCGGCGCTGCGATGTCGTGCAGCCTCTTGAGTTCGTTGTCGTCGACCATGATCACACTTCCCCGGCTGAACGCATGAGCGTCTTCAACCGTTTCTTCGCTTCATGGATATGCCAGGAAACCGTCGTCTCAGAGATCGCCATCGCCTCGGCAGCGGCTGCGTGGCTCAGCCCTTCCCCATAGACGAGCAGCACTGCGTCGCGCTGCTTGCCCGGCAGCATCCGCACCGCCGCCCAAAGCGCCTCGGCCGGATCTTCGGGCTCGGCCGGGGCTTCTCCCGAGATCAGCTCGTAAGCGCCATAGGCTCGGGTCTTGACCGTCTCGCGTGCAGTCTTGCGCATCATGTCGCGCGCCGCATTCAGTGTCATGGCGTAAAGCCAGGTGGTGAAGGCGCCGCTGCCATGATAGTCGCGGATCGCCCGGCCAAGTCGGACACAGACTTCCTGGGCGATGTCTTCGGCGTCGGCCTTTTTTCCGCACCAGCGATAGGCGGCGCGATAGACGAAATCATAGTGCCTTTCGAGCAATGTGCCGAAAGCCCCCCTGTCTCCGTCCTTCGCCCGCCCGATCAGTTCGGCGTCGGAGGCTTCGCTTTCATCCAGCATCAGCGCCATCATTTGCCTGTTGGACGAAGGCTAGTGGCGATTCCTTGGCATGAGGGAAGAAATTTTTTGGCAGGCGGTCACATGAAGACCGTCTACGCCCTATCCAAGCGTCTCCGCGAACAGCGTCGCCAATCGTTTCCAGTGGCGCTCGGCGCCGGTAGCATCGAAGGCACTGTGGTCCGGCACGCACCAGCCATGCGCCATGCCGGCATAGTTTTCTATGACATGGTCGACCTCGGCCGTGCGCAGCGCTTCGGCCAGCCGCGCCGACTGTTCGGGTGGGAAGCTGCGGTCCACACCAGCCGTGCCGACATAGACCCGCGCCTTGATCGACGCAGCCTTGAGGTGCGGGCTGTCGGCGGCATCGCTCGCCAGATTGCCGCCATGGAAACTGGCCGCGGCAAGGATGCGACCGGGATAGGCTGCGGCAGCATTCAGCGCCCGCGCTCCGCCCATGCAGTAGCCGACGGTGCCGACCGGTCCGGCCACCCCTTCGGCATCGAGCGCATCGAGGAAAGCGCCGCTGTCGCGGATGGTCATGTCCTGTGTCGTGCCGCTGAGAAGACCCATAATGACGGCCTTGCGCTTCTCGTCACTGAATGCGGTCTTGGCCTCGAAAGGACCGTAGGGCGCGTTGCGGTAGAAAATGTCCGGGACCAATACCGCGTAATTGTCGCCTGCAAGCCGTTCCGCCATTTGGTCGAGCGCCGGCCGCAGGCCAAAAGCGTCCATATAGAGGATGATTGCGGCCTTGGCCTGGGCTGCCGAGCGGAACAGACCGGCTTTTACCAAGCCGTCGCTGGTTTTGATCTGAATGTCCCGCTTCGCCATCACCCATTCCTTGGCTTGTCGTGCGATACATATCCATGCAAGCCATCGGGGCAAGCCGTAATGCGGCAACCCTATTCAAGATTCCGTGCGGCATTCGGCGCGCTACAGACGCGCGAACGCCGCCATGTGAAAAGCCTGAACCTCTGGGGGATAGCGGTAGTCCGTACCATAGGGACAAGCGTTGCGGTCGAGACAGCCGCCGGTTCGGCAAGGCGCGCCGTTTTGCCCACGCACATGCACCAGACAAGTTTCGTGCGCGAAACCATCCGCAGAATACGCATCGACCGGGCAGGATTTCAGGCAAGGTTTTTCCAGACATGTATCGCAGAGATGAATCACGCCGCGAGGTTCTTGCAGCGCAATCTCGTCCTCGAACAGCAGCGCGCCGCGATAGGCGTGCCAGAGCCCGTATTGCGGATGCATGAGGATGCCGAGCGGCGACGGCCGCAAGCCCTCCGCCCGCATCCCCCATTGCTGGAACGGCAGATACGGCCTGTCGGACGGTGATACGGCACGCGCGCCGAATTTCTTCGCGGCCGCGCCGATCACTTCGCGCGACCATATGTCGAGCGGATCGGCGATCGTCCGTGATTGGCTTTCCTTCCAGCGTAGGAAATGCGGCCATGGCGCAGCACCCGCCTGCCCTACCAACAGAATGGATCTGGCGGCAGCGCCAGAGAGACCAGGAGGCGTTTCTTCACCGCCTGCAAAATTGAAGCCGCCGCGCAGAATGAGGGCGTGGGCGAAAAGCGCAGTCGCGATGGCGTCGATCATGCTGCGTTCGAGGATTCCTGTCACCCTTCGATCCTTGAAAACGGGATTACTCCCTTTTTCTCAAGCGTCTCACGCAAATTATCGGCGTAGCGATGCGCAAACGCCTCTACTTCAACTTTGGGCCGGGCAAAATAGCGGTCATAAAGTGTTGAATAGTCCTCACCTTGGGCGAACGGCGCTTCCACTTTTCCAAGCCAATCAACCCAGTGACCGATCTCATGCAGAAGCGTGCGATAGAGCTGCGTGGCTCGCACGGAATCGAGTGAGGTGGAAACGAGATGCTTCTTCCCAACCCGGCTAACTTTGTGACCATCCAAACGAAGTCTGTCCAACTCTGCCGCATCCTCAGGGTCCAGCGCTGTGGACCATTCGATGGTGTCGCCAACGTTACAGGCTTCCAAAAATAAGGCCGGACCACTTTTTTCAATGGAGGATCCGCGAAAACCAAGATCGGCATAATAAAACATTCGCCCCCACGCCGGTCTGAGTACGCGCGCTTTTCGCGTCGGTTGGCGCAAGACAAATGTTTCCAGCCCGGCCCAGTCAGCGAGAGGAACATGAGAGAGAAGGAAGACAACATCTTCGACCGAGCAAGCGTGAACACACCCACCGCTCGTCTTTTCGACAATGAGTGTTACGTCCCTGCCATTCACCGTCCTGCGCAGCGTCTGGCCAGGATTGAGCTGCGCCGCACACCATCCAGCGGATGTCCACGGTCGGGGAACGATCATGCGGTTGTTTTGCCCATGGCCCTGCTTCGGCGTGCCAATGTTCCGGTTTCGCCTGGTTGGATTGAAAGGCATTGGCACAGTTCCCTCGCCGCTCGTCCTCACCCGCGACGCGCAAATTATCCCTTCTTGTCCGGGTCGGAGAAAGCGCTCCGCCAGACTTCCTTGTGGATGATGTTGGCGACTTTAGCCCCGCCTGACTCGGGCTCCTTTCAGGTGAAGGCGTCGGCCATCGACGCCTTCTTCTTTGCGATGAACTCCTTCAGCCCGTCGTCGATGCCCTGATCGAGATGCGGCGCCTCGTAGCTTTCCAGCCAGCGGCGAGCGAGTTCGTTGGCGCGCTGCGGTGCGGTTTTTTCGCCTTCGGCCAGCCACTGCTCGTAGGAATTGTTATCGGCGATGTTGGAACGGTAGAAGGCGGTCTGGAAGTTGGCCTGGGTGTGGTCGCAACCGAGATAGTGGCTGCCCGGACCGACCTGGCGGATGGCGTCCATCGCCTGGCCGTTTTCCGACAGGTCGACGCCTTCGGAGAACTTCTGCGTCATGCCGAGCTGGTCGATGTCCATCATGAACTTTTCGTAGCAGGAGGCGAGCCCGCCCTCGAGCCAGCCGGCCGAATGCAGCACGAAATTGGTGCCGGCAAGGATCGTCGAGTTCAGCGTATTGGCGCTCTCATAGGCGGCCTGCGCGTCTGGTATCTTCGAGGCGCACAGCGAGCCGCCGGTACGGAACGGCAGGCCGAGCCGGCGCGCGAGCTGTGCCGCGCCATAGGAGACCAGCGACGGCTCCGGCGTGCCGAAGGTCGGCGCGCCCGATTGCATCGAGATCGACGAGGCGAAGGTGCCAAACAGCACCGGCGCGCCCGGCCGGATCAGCTGCGTGAACGACGCGCCGGCCAGAACTTCGGCCAGGACCTGCGTCAGCGTGCCAGCGACCGTCACCGGGCTCATCGCGCCGGCCAGGATGAACGGTGTGACGATGCAGGCCTGGTTGTGCCGCGAATAAACCTTCAGCGCTCCCAGCATGGTTTCGTCGAACACCATCGGCGAATTGGCGTTGATCAGGCTGGTCAGCACGGTGTTATTCTCGACGAAATCGTCGCCGAACACGATCTTGGCCATCGCCACAGTGTCTTCGGCGCGCTCCGGCGCGGTGACCGAGCCCATGAACGGCTTGTCCGAATATTTGATATGGCTGTAGATCATGTCGAGATGACGCTTGTTGACCGGCACGTCGACCGGCTCGCATACCGTGCCGCCCGAATGGTGGATCGACGGCGCCATATAGGCGAGCTTCACGAAATTGCGGAAATCCTCGATCGTCGCGTAGCGCCTGACACCGTCGAGGTCGCGCACGAAGGGTGGTCCGTAGACCGGCGCGAAAACGGTGGCGTTGCCACCGATCTGCACCGAGCGCTCGGTGTTGCGGGCGTGCTGGGTATAGGTAGACGGCGCGGTCTTCAGCAGCGAACGGCAGAGGCCCTTCGGGAAATGCACACGCTCGCCCTTGACGTCGGCGCCGGCCTCTTTCCACAGCTGCAGCGCCTCCGCGTCGTCGCGAAAGATGATGCCGATCTCCTCGAGCACCGTGTCGGTGTTCTTCTCGATCAGCGCCAGCCCTTCTTCATCAAGCACCTCATAAAAGTTGATCTTGCGCTTGATATAGGTGAGCTGGGTGCCGGGGCCGCCGCCCGAGCGCGCCGCCCGCCGGGCAGCAGCGCCACCGCTTGCGGCGCGCCCGCGCCGCGCATTTGACGCTTCCTGATCGACCGGCGCGTTCTCACTCATGATCTTCTTCCCTGAAACCCGAAAACTGTTGCGGCCGCATATCGCGGCTTCTGGCCGGATCGTAGTCATGCACCCTATTCGAAACGGCCCGCCAGCGCCAACGCCTGTCGCAAAATCGACAAGAATTCCAATAGATTTGCGGTCGCTTTCCTTTTGCGGGAAGTCGCAAATCAGCTATGGACAAGCGGCCCTCGCGGGTTAGGTATTGACGCAATATTTTTTGAGCTGCCGTGATTGTTCCACACGGCGAGGAGCCTGAGAAAAAATGGCCGACGACGAGATCATCCTTTCCGAGCTTTCCGACGACGAACTCGTGCAGCAGATGCACGACGACCTTTATGACGGTCTGAAGGAAGAGATTGAGGAAGGCACCCAGATCCTGCTCGAGCGCGGCTGGGCGCCTTACAAGGTGCTGACCGAGGCGCTGGTCGAAGGCATGCGCATCGTCGGCGAGGATTTTCGCGACGGCATCCTGTTCGTTCCCGAAGTGCTGCTATCGGCCAACGCGATGAAGGCCGGCATGTTCATCCTGCGTCCGCTGCTTGCCGCCACCGGCGCGCCGAAGCAGGGCAAGATGGTGATCGGCACCGTCAAGGGCGACATCCACGACATCGGCAAGAACCTTGTCGGTATGATGATGGAAGGCGCCGGTTTCGACGTCATCGACCTCGGCATCAACAATGCGGTGGAAAAATATCTCGACGCCATCGAACAGCACCAGCCTGACATCATCGGCATGTCGGCGCTGCTGACGACAACCATGCCCTACATGAAGGTCGTCATCGACACGATGAAGGAAAAGGGCATCCGCGACGATTATGTCGTGCTGGTCGGCGGCGCCCCGCTCAACGAGGAATTCGGCAAGGCGGTCGGGGCCGACGCCTACTGCCGTGACGCGGCCGTGGCGGTCGAGACCGCCAAGGACTTCATGAAGCGCAAGCACAACGTCCGCGCTTCGGCCTGAGCTGACGAGGAGAAGACAGGAGCATAAGTACGAAAGCCCGTACTTATGCCATGACACAGGCCGAAGCGGCGCGTAACGCCTGGCAGCAAGCGACAGTGGTCCGCGCAGCGGACATGCCGATGACTATTCCGCCTCTTTCGCCTCTTCCTTTTTCAAGACCGGCGTGTCGGCAGTTGTCGTATTCGTGATGCTTGCGACTTTGGTCTGCTGATCTACGCTTGCAGCTTTGGTCTGCTGATCTACGGAAGCCGTCGTTTTAGTGTGGCCAACACATTCCGCTGCGGCGCCGGACACAGAAAGGCCCAGTGCGGCGACAACCAAGAGAGCGGTCTTCATCCTAAGGCTCCTAGCTTCGTTGTTGAGGGTACTAGAAAAGGGTAACGGCATATCCCCTGCTCGAAAAGTCAACTTTTCGTGCCCGCCCTGACGAAAGCAATCGCAACAGGCGGACACGACGTCCGCGGCTCGGCCCGGAGTATTCGGCACGGACAATAACCAAGCCGCGCCTTGCAGCGCGACTTTGTTGCTCCCAGATGTTAGAAGGACTTAACGCGCATCGCTTGAACTATGTTGATCGCGATGCGCGTTGATAAGATTGCGGATCAGGGATTCTCGACCGTGTCCTCAACCGCGTTGGCTGTCGATTTGACATCCTTGCCGACGCCGCGGACGGTGTTGGCGCAGGCCGAAAGTGCCAGGGCACTAGCTAGAATGGCAATAGGTGCAAGGCGCAACAGTTTCATGGATAGTCTCCCTCGTTCGATAGATTCGAAACAATAGCACGAAAACCGTTCTATGAGCGCCGTACGAAAACTACAACCCGATCAAGGCGCCAGGCTACTCGTCATCGCCTGCGGGATGATTGCGCGCGAAATTCTGGCCGTCAAGGAGCAGCTGGGGCTTGACCATCTCGACCTGACCTGCCTGCCGGCGGAGTTCCATTTCTACCCGGACCGCATCGCCCCGGCCATGGACAAGGCAATCGAGAAGGCCAAGGCCGACGGCTACAGAAACATCTTCGTCGGCTACGCCGATTGCGGCACTGGCGGCCTGCTCGACCGCGTCTGCGAGAAGCATGGCGTGGAGCGCATGGCCGGGCCGCATTGCTTTGCCTTCTACCAGGGTATGGACGCTTATGCGAAGGTCGCCGACGACGACATGATGTCGTTCTACATGACCGACTTCCTGTGCCGCCAGTTCGATGCCTTCTTCATGAAGCCGCTCGGCCTCGACAGGCATCCGGAGCTGATCAAGGACTATTTCGGCAATTACGAGAAGCTGATCTATATCGCCCAGACCGACGATCCGGAACTCGACAAGGTCGCCGAGAAAGCCGCGAAAATGCTCGGCCTCGCCTATGAGCGTCGCTCGACCGGCTATGGCGACCTGCCGACGGAGCTGGCCAGCGCCGCGGCACGCGGCTGATCTTTCGATCAGGCGGCTCCTTCTTCCGCTGCAATGGTGGCGAGCACGTCGGCAAAGCTCGTCTTGCAGACGAAGCCCAGCCTGTCCCTCGCTCGCGACGCATCGTAAATGCGGTCGATCGAGGAAAACATTGTCCAGCCTTTGCGGGCGTAGAGCGCCGGAAACTCCGGGAAATAGCGCGCGACGACGGACGGTGCGTCCGCGATCAATGCCTCGCAATCGTCGGGTCTGAACGGCGTTGGCGCCGAGACGATGAAGGTGTCGAAGCCCAGTTGCGGCGCCTTCTCCAGTGCCGCGACATGGGCATCCGCTGCATCTTCCACAGTCAGCCGGCGGAACAACAGCTCATTGGCTTTGGTGTTGGCGTCAGACTGTTCGATCGCATGCGCCATGTCGTCGGCTTCGGGAAAGAAGCGCCCCGTGCGCAGCACGATCACCGGCAGGCGGTGCTCGATGTGGTACAGACGGCAAAGATGTTCGGCCGAGAGCTTGGTGACGCCGTAGATGTTGCGCGGCTCGGGCGACATCTCTTCCGTCAGCCAGGCAGCCTTGCGCGCACCGCCGGTGAAGCCGGCGCGGATGGCTTGCGAGATCATCAGCGACGTCGTCGACGTGAAAACGAAGCGCTGAACGCCTGATACCACCGCCGCATCGAGCAGGTTCAGCGTGCCGCGCACATTCGTCTCGACGAAATCCTCATTGCGGTTGTGCTCGATATCAGGCTTGTGCAACGCGCCGCTGTGGACGATAGCCTCGATGCGGTTTTCCCTGACTGTCCGCATGACCAGATCACGGTCGGCAACCGAGCCGATCATTTGCGTTTGCGCCGACGGAACGGGATCGAAACCGATCACGTCATGGCCAAGATCCCGCAGGCGCGGCGCGAGCACGCTGCCCAGCCAGCCTGACGATCCCGTAAGCAAGATCCGCATCGGCGAAACCACGATTTTTAATCTGACTGCTGTTAAGCACGGATGACAGGCAGCCGCGAACAGGTAAGTTATGTGCCAAACGAGAAAACAGGCTGCTCCAGCCATCGACCGGGAAACGCACCGATGATCACTCGCCTCCTGATTGCTGCAGGAATTGTCTGCTTCGCCCTGCCCGCGCTCGCCGACGGCGAGGTGCAGAAGCTGATCACGCCCGCCGACAAGGCGCGGCTCGACAAATATGACGAGACGCGCAAGGCAGCGCTCGACGAAGCCAAGGCCGGTAACGCCGCCGAGGTCAAAGAGCTCGACGCCTTGCTGGCAAAGCCGCTGGTCTCGTTTTCCGACAAGGACCTGACCGGCAATTGGCAATGCCGCACCATCAAGGCGGGCGGGCCCGGCGCGCTGGTCATCTATGGCTGGTTCAAATGCAAGGTGAGCGACGATGGTTCGGGCTGGAGGCTGGAAAAGACCACCGGCTCGCAACGCACCAAGGGCCGTTTCTTCGACGATGGCGAAAAGCGTGCGATCTATCTCGGCTCCTTTTCCGTCAACAACGATCCCGCGAAACCCTATGGCAGCGGCCCGGAAAGCGACCAGGTCGGCTACGCCCTTCGCAGCAGTGCCGACGAATGGCGCATCGAGTTCCCGGCGCCCTACTACGAATCGAAGCTCGACATCCTTGAATTCAAGCGCTGAGCCTGCGGCTCTGACACCTTGGCCTATCACCAAGGATTAACCCGGGCCGCCTAACATCCCGCGCGCTAGGACCATGTCTTTACGGGCGGCACGTCGCGAACCATGGAACGCCAGAAATCGAACCTGCCGCCGATCGTCGTCATTACCGAAGGCGGTCCGCATATCTGGGCCATCGTCAACGCCATTACTGACCGACTAGGTCCCGTCAGCGTCATTCTCGAAACCCCTGAATCCAAAAAGCAATTGCTGCTCGGGCGTGCCCGCCGCCAAGGCTGGCCACAGGCGATTGGGCAGTTCGGCACCATGGTGCTGACGCGGCTCGGCAAGCGGTTTTTCGCCGGGCACGCAGCACGCATCATCGCCGAACAGAAGCTGCAAACCGAACCCAGGCCCGGACAGGCAATCACCCATGTTCCCTCGGCCAACGCGCCGGAGTGCCTGCAGGCGATCGCGAATATCCGGCCCGGCGTCGTGCTGCTCGCCGGCTGCCGCCTGCTGTCGAGACAGACGCTGGCGAATATCCCTTGCCCGGTCCTCAATTACCATGCCGGCATCACTCCCAAATATCGCGGCACGAACGGCGGCTACTGGGCGCTGGCGTCGGGCGATACGGAAAATTTCGGCACTACGGTGCATCTGGTCGACGCCGGCGTCGACACCGGCGGCGTGCTGCGGCAGGCGCGCGGCAAGCCTGACCCGGGCGACACCATTTCAAGCTACGCGCTGCGGCAGGCGGCTTTCTCGCGCGACATCTGCGTCGAGGCGGTCAGGGACGCGTTGGCGGGCAAGCTTGCTACATCGGATCCCGGCCTGCCCTCGAAACAATGGTACCATCCAACGATCTGGTTCTACCTTTGGACCGGATTGCGTCGCGGCGTGTGGTAGGCGCTGGCGGCCGGCCACTTCGTATGCTATTGTCATACAGAAAGTGAGATTTTATCCGATGTCCAGCATGGCCCCCGTTAGCGTTCGCGTCACCGCGGACGAACGTGACATTCTCGAAGCCGCCGCCAGGCAGGCACATACCAACCTCAGCGACTTCATCCGACGCAAGGCGGTAGAAGCCGCCGAAATGGAGGTGCTGGACGGGCGCGTTGTGACGATTCCCGCAGCCGACTGGGAAAAATTCGAGGCGTGGGCGAAGTCGCCGCCGAAGACCCTTCCCGGGCTGCGTAGGCTCGCGGCGTCACGGCCAGTATGGCAGGACTGACGCCGCCGCGGCCGCTTGCTACAGATGACGACAGGGACACGTTCGATTGCGGTCGCGAGTCGCTCAACAACTGGCTTCGCCGCCATGCCTGGCGCAATCAGCAAGATGGCGTATCGCGCACGACCGTCGTCTGCGATGCGGCGAACGGCGGCATCGCCGCCTATGTAGCCTTGAGCGCCGGTCAAATCGAACGCGCGTATTTGCCAAAACCGGCGCAACGCAACCGGCCCGATCCCATTCCCGTCATATTGCTTGGCCAACTTGCCGTCGACCGCAGCTATCAAGGGCGCGGCTGTGGGCGCTCCCTGCTTCTGTTCGCGCTCAGGACAGCGGTTCGCTTCTCCAGTGAGATCGGCTGCTTCGGCGTTCTCTCACACCCGCTCGACGAGACCGTGAGAGCCTTCTATCGCGGCTTTGATTTCCAAGACCTACCATTCGATCCAAAACGAAGCATGATCGTCCGGATCGCCGATTTGAGGCACAATGGCTTTGGCGACGAATGAGGGAGGCCTGGATGGCTTTCCCTTGGCGGCAAGCGATTGCGTCGCTTTTGAATGCGCGCGCGTCGTCCCATAACAAGCAGGCTAGTGGCGCTTGCGGCAATGCTCGAAACCACTGCATCGGCCCGAAAATCGAAATCGATCGTCGGAAAGCACGATGCGGCTGCGCTAAGTTGGTAGGGCGCCCTTTCCAACCAGACGTAAAGCGCCCTGCAGGAGTGAGAATTCATGGCCGATCTGATTGTCGTCTACTGGCGCGACATCCCCGCCCAGGTCATCGTCAAGAAGGGCCGGCAGAACGCCAAGCGCGAACTGCCGCTCCGCTTTACCGAGGCGATCGACATGTGTGCCATGCGCACCGGCGCCGGCGGCACCGACGATTACCTGGCCGAATGGCGCAAGGCCGATCCCGTGCCGGTCAGCGACGACCTCGAAGCCGAGGTTGAAAAAGCCTTTCAGGAGCTCGACGCGAAATACGACCGCGAGCGGCTGGTCGCTCTGGTCAAGGCGGGCGGAAAAGAAAATGTCTGAAACAACCCCGGCGGTTACCCAGGCCACTCTGGTCAAGAAGGCAGCGCCGAAGTCCGACTACAAGCCAGCCGACGTGTCGCCGCAGCGGCGCGTCCAGCGCTCCTTCGCAGTGCGGCTGTGGTCGATCCGCCATTCGCGATTGCTCGAATGGTTCTATTCCAGGTTCGCCGATATGTTCCTGCTGCTGCATCCCTTGTGGAAAGGCATCGGCTACGGCAGGGTCGAAAGACCGATCAAATTCGTCGAAAAACGCGTCAAGGGTTTTATGTTCGATTGCCGCATGTGCGGCCAATGCATCCTTTCCTCGACCGGCATGTCGTGCCCGATGAATTGCCCCAAGCAATTGCGCAATGGCCCCTGCGGCGGTGTGCGCGCCAACGGCAATTGCGAGGTCGAGCCTGACATGCCCTGCGTCTGGGTCAAGGCGTGGGAAGGCTCGCGCAACATGGTGCAGGGCGACAAGATCCTCGACGTGCAGAAGCCGGTCGACCAGTCGCTGCGCGAAACCTCGGCATGGTTGCGGGTGACAGCACAGGCTGCCACCGCGCGCGAAACCGCCCGCCATGCGGCCCAGAATACTTCGAACACCGGGGCATCGGCATGATCGGCCGCCAGCGCGACGAGAACCCGGCCGGCATTCATCTGCCGCTCGAACCCCTGCCGGGCCACACCTCGCGCGGGCGCCTGGAGCGCGTGCTTCGGCGCGGCGAGTTCGCAGTAACGACCGAACTCAACCCGCCCGACAGCGCCGATCCGGAAGACGTCTACAACCGCGCAAAGATTTTCGACGGCTGGGTCGACGCCATCAACGCCGTCGACGCGTCGGGCGCCAACTGCCACATGTCGTCGGTCGGCATCTGTGCGCTGCTGACCCGCATGGGCTATGCCCCGATCATGCAGATAGCCTGCCGCGACAGGAACCGCATCGCCATCCAGGGGGACGTGCTGGGCGGGGCGGCGATGGGCGTCGCCAATATGCTGTGCCTGACCGGCGACGGCGTCCAGGCCGGCGACCAGCCCGGCGCCAAGCCGGTATTCGATCTCGACTGCATGTCGCTGCTCGAAACCTGCCGCATCATGCGCGACAACGGCAAGTTCCTGTCCGGCCGCAAGCTGACGACGCCGCCGCAGCTTTTCCTCGGCGCGGCGATCAACCCGTTCGCGCCACCGATCGACTTCCGCCCCTACCGGCTGGGCAAGAAGATCGCCGCCGGCGCGCAATTCGTGCAGAGCCAATACTGTTTCGACGTGCCGATGTTCCGCACCTACATGCAGCAGGTCCGCGATCTCGGTTTTACGGAAAAGTGCTTCATCCTGTGTGGCGTCGGACCGCTGGCTTCAGCCAAGACCGCCAAATGGATCCGCTCCAACGTGCCGGGCATTCATATCCCCGATCAGGTCGTCAAGCGACTGGAGGGCGCTCAGGATCAGAAGAAGGAAGGCAAGCAGCTCTGCATCGACATCATAAACGAAGTGAAGGAAATTCCCGGCGTCTCCGGCGTCCATGTGATGGCCTATCGCCAGGAAGAATATGTCGCCGAGATCGTCGATGAATCGGGCGTGCTGAAGGGCCGCCAGCCCTGGAAACGCGAAATCCGCCGCGACGACCAGCTCGTCGCCGATCGGCTCGACCACATATTGCACGATGAGATAACCGAAACGCAGGTCGACATGGTCAAGACCGCGCATTGAAGGTGCGGACGGCCACCATTCGCTTGATCGAAATCAGAAACGATATAAAGAAGTCTTTATATCACGACGGAGAGATTTCATGACCCGGACGATCGTCGCTTCAGCGACACGAGAAATCATCATCGGCTTCGACCAGCCCTTCTGCGTGATCGGTGAGCGCATCAATCCAACCGGGCGCAAGAAGCTCGCGGCGGAGATGATCGCGGGCAATTTCGACACCGTCATTAGGGACGCGCTGGAACAGGCCGCCTGCGGCGCGACCATGCTCGACGTCAATGCAGGCGTCACCTCTGTCAACCCGAACGAGACCGAACCCGGCCTGCTGGTGCAGACGCTGGAGATCGTGCAAGGACTGGTCGACCTGCCGCTGTCGATCGACAGTTCGGTCACAGCAGCGATCGAGGCGGCGTTGAAGGTCGCCAAGGGCCGGCCGCTGGTCAACTCCGTCACCGGCGAGGAGGAAAAGCTTGAGGCGATCCTGCCGCTGGTCAAGAAATACAACGTTCCGGTGGTCGCCATCTCAAACGACGAGACCGGCATTTCGATGGACCCGGACGTGCGCTTCGCCGTCGCCAAGAAGATCGTCGAGCGTTGCGCCGATTTCGGCATTCCGGCCCATGATGTGGTCGTCGATCCGCTGGTCATGCCGATCGGCGCGCTGGGCGATGCCGGCCGTCAGGTCTTTGCGCTCCTGCGCCGCCTGCGTGAAGAGCTCAAGGTCAACACCACCTGCGGTTTGTCAAACATCTCGTTCGGCCTGCCGCATCGCCATGGCATCAATGCCGCCTTCATCCCGATGGTGATCGGCGCCGGCATGACCTCGGCGATCATGAACCCGGTGCGTCCGCAGGAGATGGAAGCCGTACGCGGCGCCAACGTGCTGAATGGCACCGACGAGAACTGCACCAACTGGATCAGGACCTACAAGGACTATAAGCCGGCCGAAGGCGGCCAGGCGGTCGCGGCGCCCACGCAAGTCAACGCGCCGGGTGAAGGCAATGGCAATGGCGGCCGCCGGCGCGGTGGCCGTGAAGCCCGTATGGCCCGAGGATAGAGGCACTTCTTAGGAAAGCAGCGAGTGGCTAACCTTGTTGTTTGAGCTCAAACGGCTTTTTTTTACGATAGTGATCCTGCTGCCAGTGGTAGCGATCGCGCGCTATACGCTGTTCGAAAATGCCAGTGAATTCGCCTTGTTTGCAAAAGAATTGAGGCGATATGTGGCTCCGCTAATCGTAGCATCGTTAGCCGTTTGGGTCGTGATTATTATGATAGTGAACGAAATCGACCACTCTCGACAGAAACGAATATTAAATATTTTCTTCTGGTCCAGTTTGGCCGTGCTAATCTTGGCCATAGTCGCCGTCTTTGCCAGCGTTAAGTTGCAACATAATCCATCTTTGAACGAAACCGGTGAAAGTGTCGTAGTGCTTTGAACTCTCCTGCCAACATCACCGACCCCCTCGTGCTGTTCATGCCGTCGGGCAAGCGCGGCCGGTTTCCGGTCGGCACGCCGGTGCTCGATGCTGCGCGCCAGCTCGGCGTCTATGTCGAGAGCGTATGCGGTGGACGCGCCACTTGCGGACGCTGCCAGATCGAGGTGCAGGAAGGCAATTTCGCCAAGCACAAGATCGTCTCCTCCAACGACCACATCTCGCCCAAGGGCGCCAAGGAAGAGCGCTACGAACGCGTGCGCGGCCTTCCCGAACGGCGGCGCCTGTCCTGCTCGGCGCAAATCCTCGGCGACCTCGTCGTCGATGTACCGCAGGACACGGTCATCAACGCGCAGACCATCCGCAAGGACGCCGACACCAGGGTCATCGCGCGCGATTCGGCAATCCACATGTGCTATGTCGAGATCGAAGAGCCCGACATGCACAAGCCGCTGGGCGATCTCGACCGCCTGAAGATCGCGCTGATGAAGGACTGGGGGCTCAAGAGCCTCGATTTCGATTTCCATCTCCTGCCGCAGGTGCAAGGTATCCTGCGCAAGGGCAATTGGACTGCGACCGCGGCCATCCACAAGGATGCCGAGAGCGAGACCGCGCGGGTCATCTCTTTGTGGCCAGGCCTGAAGAACGAGGCCTACGGGCTTGCCTGCGACATCGGTTCGACCACCATCGCCATGCATCTTGTGTCGCTGCTGTCGGGCCGCGTCGCCGCCTCGTCGGGCACCTCGAACCCGCAGATTCGCTTCGGCGAGGATCTGATGAGCCGCGTTTCCTATGTGATGATGAACCCGGACGGTCGCGAAGGCATGACGGTCGCGGTGCGCGAGGCGATCTCGGGCCTCGTCGACAAGGTCTGCGCGGAAGGCAATGTACAGCGCAACGACATCCTGGATTCCGTCTTCGTCGGCAATCCGATCATGCATCACCTTTTCCTCGGCATCGACCCGACCGAGCTCGGTGGCGCGCCGTTCGCGCTGGCCGTCTCGGGCGCCGTGCATATCAAGGCGTCTGACATCGGCCTGAAGCTCAACCAGGGCGCCAGGCTCTACATGCTGCCTTGCATCGCCGGCCATGTCGGCGCCGATGCGGCGGCGGTGACGCTGTCGGAAGGCCCGCACCGCCAGGACGAAATGATGCTGATCGTCGACGTCGGCACCAATGCCGAGATCGTGCTCGGCAATCGGGAACGGGTCGTGGCGGCCTCCTCGCCCACCGGCCCGGCCTTTGAGGGTGCGGAAATCTCCGGCGGCCAGCGCGCGGCGCCCGGCGCGATCGAGCGTGTCCGCATCGATCCCGATACGCTGGAGCCGAAATACCGCGTTATCGGCTCGGAGCTGTGGTCCGACGAGCCGGGCTTCCTCGACAGCGTGCAGGCGACCGGCGTCACCGGCATCTGCGGCTCCGGCATCATCGAGGTGGTCGCAGAGATGTATCTGGCCGGCATCATCTCCGAGGACGGCGTCGTCGACGGCGGACTTGCCGCCCGTTCGCCGCGCGTCACCGCCAGTGGCCGTACATTCTCCTACGTGCTGAAGGAAGGCGAGCCCAGGATCACCATAACCCAGACCGACGTGCGCGCCATCCAGCTCGCCAAGGCCGCCCTTTATGCCGGTACCAAGCTGTTGATGGAAAAGCAGAACACCGATCATGTCGACCGCATCCACTTCGCCGGCGCCTTCGGCTCGTTCATCGATCCGAAATATGCCATGGTGCTGGGACTGATCCCCGACTGCGATCTCGACAAGGTTTCGGCTGTCGGCAACGCGGCCGGCGCCGGCGCGCGCATGGCACTGTTGAACCGCGGTTATCGCCGCGAGATCGAGGAAACGGTGAGCCGGATCGAGAAGATCGAGACCGCGTTGGAGCCGAAATTCCAGGAGCACTTCGTCTACGCCATGGCGCTGCCGAACAAGGTGGACCCGTTCCCTAAACTGTCGGCAGCAGTGAAACTGCCACCGCGCAAGACGGTCAGCGAGGACGGCATTGCCGGCGATGCCGCCCCGCGGCGGCGTTCGCGCGAAGGCCACGCCGCCCGCCGCGGCCGAGGGAACTAAGGAGACAACAGGCGTCGTCGGCGACGCTTCCGATCTCCCCCTTGCGCGGGAGATCGGAAGTCGCTTCGGCTTTTCGCCGATCACCAACGCCGGAAGGCGACGGATGAGAGGGGGCGCCACCCTCACTCAATTTCATATGCATGCAAATGTTTCCGGATCAGCCCAAACTGAAACAAGGCGCTGTTTTTCGTGAAATCCACCAGATACATGTGCGGCGCATTTAACCGGCATCGAACGGCAGGCAGGAAATAACTTTCAGCCGCTGCAGCACTCCAAGGGAGATGAAGATGTCGATGTTCGAAAGCCTCGGCCGCTATGGTACGGCCATCAGGAATGCACACAAAAGGAACAGGTCCGTCCGGGCCCTGAACAGCCTGCCGCCCGAAATTCAGAAGGACATCGGCTGGCCCGTGTCACCGCGCGAAGACCCGCAGGTCACCTTCTCGGCCCTGCTTCTGGGTTCGGCGCGCTGATGACCTTCGCCGACAAATGCAAGCTGCTGGCCAAGCGCCGGAGCCGTCATGCGGCTCCGGCAAGCGACAATCGGCTGCGCGCCGCGCTGCTGCCCCGGCGCTGAGCATTGCAGCGAGCCACGACCGGATGCTGGCCTTGATTGCCAGCCAGATCACACAACCGTGTTGTCCCACTGCAAATCTTGACAATTTTGGCGAAGACACGATCTTCGGAGACTTGGGGGTTCTCTTAGTCGGCTCAGCCGAAGTCCGTGTGTCCGCATGCCCAGTCTCAAAAGCCACGTCGTTTCCTTCGTGCTCAGGTACAGCCGCAAGCAGGCCTTCTCCAGCCCGGAAAACCTGCAGCGCTGGATTGCCTATGCGCGCAAGACGGAAAACCACCAGCCGCCCGTAGCGCTGCGATCGCGTTTAGAGATCACGACGCGCAGCGTGGACGGCTTTCCCGTCTACGAGATCGCGCCCAAGGGCGGCGAGCGAAAGCGTATCCTCTACTTGCACGGCGGCGCCTATGTCTTTCAAATCACGTCTTATCATTGGGGACTGATCGCCGATATGGCCGACCGGTTGGGCTTCGGCATCACCGTGCCGATCTATCCCATTGCTCCCGAACACGATTTCCACGCCATGTTCGGCATGGTCGGCGAGGTCTACCGCCAGATGCTCGATGAAACGGAAGCGCAGGACATCGTCTTCATGGGCGATTCCGCCGGCGGCAACATGGCCGTGGTGCTGACCATGATGGCCGCGGAAGACGCCCAGCCCTTGCCGTCGCGCCATGTGCTGATTTCGCCCGGCCTCGACGTGTCGCTCGCCAACCCCGAAGTGTTCGAGGCGGAACGCTACGATCCGTGGCTGGGAATTCCGGGTGGGCTGGAGGCGGTCCGGCTCTACAGTGCCGGCATAAATTCCAGCGACTGGCGCATCAGCCCGCTTTACGGCGACCTCTCGGTGTTGCCGAAAACGCTGCTTCTGACCGGTTCGCGCGATATGCTAACCCCCGACAATCTGATTTTCGCACAAAAGGCTCGTGCCGCCGGTGTCGAGATAGAGGTCGTCCACGAGCAAGGCATGTTCCATGTCTGGCCACTGATCGACATGCCTGAAGCGCGGCGCGCCCGAGACAGCATCGTGACGTTTTTAACCAGCGACACCGAAAGCTATCACGCCAAAGCCGGCGAATTGGCGCTGCAAAGGACAGGTCGTGGCGCCCCCGCTCACAACCTGGCTGCGCCGTCGAGGTTCTAAATCAGAACTTCCCGGTTTCCCTGAACACCTCGAAGGTCGCGCGGATATGATCGGCGACGGCCTTCACCGGCGCGCTGGCGTCCGGCGCCACGATCATGGCCAGATTGTAGGTGCCGATGTCAGGCATGCCGTCCTTCGGGCAAAGCTCAACCATATCGCTGCCGAGGAACGATTTCGGCAGCGGCGCCACCGCGAGGTCGGACATGATCGCGGCACGCTGGCCGGCCGTGTGCGCACTCATATAGGCGACGCGATAGTTGCGGCCCTCACGGCCGAGCGCTTCGAGGGCGCCTGCCCGCCAGGCGCAGCCCTCTTCCCACAATGAGACCGGCAGCGGCTCGCGCAGATGCGCGCAGCCGCCCTTGGCGCCGGCCCAGACGATCGGCTCGGTGAGCAGCACTTCGGCGCCGAGCGCGCTGGTTTTGTAGGAATTGGTGAGGAGCGTGATGTCGAGCGCACGGTCGTCCATGCGCCGACGCAGATTGCTGCTCTGGTCGATGGTCACGTCGACAGCGATCGAGGGATGCGACTGCGCAAAACGTTTCAGCACATGCGGCAGCACCCGCTCGCCATAATCGTCCGGCGAGCCGAGCCGCACCACCCCGACAATGTCGGGAATGATGAACTTCGACACCACCTCGCGGTTGATCGACAACAGCCGGCGCGCATAGCCAAGCAGCATCTCGCCATCCGTGGTCAGCGTCACCGAACGCGCGTCGCGCGCGAACACCGAGCGGCCGAGAATGTCCTCCAGCTTCTTGATCTGCATGGAAACAGCCGACGGCGTGCGGAAGACGGCATTGGCAGCAGTGGTGAAACTGCCGGTCTCGGCGATCGCCACGAAAGTACGCAAAACGTCGAGATCGAGCAGCGGCAACGGATGATTGAGTGGGGCGTTCATGGGAGCCAGCCTTCAATTTTTCTGATGCAAACCATCATTCCATTTCGTTTGATTGAACATCACTTTGGGAGGATAGTCAACTCCATCGAAGGCAGACGTATAGAAAATGGTCTTGAAACGATCACGACATCGATCTGCAATCGACACGAAATGAAGCTGAAACAAACATGAGGTAGCCCAGTGACCGGCAACTCCCCAACCAACGCAAAGGAGATTGAAATGTCTATCCTGTCATCCATCGGCCGCATTGCGACCGAATTCAACGCGGCCCGCACCCGCTATCAGACCGAACGCGCCATCCGTTCTCTGCCGATCGAATTGCAGAAGGATATCGGTTGGCCTGAAGCCGCCGACAGCAAGACCAGCACGCGTTACGGCGTCGGATCCTGGGCTGGTGGAGAAAAATAGATCGTGTGTATTCAAAGCTGAAGGCCTGCCGCGCAGACGCTGCCCGGCAGGCCTTTTTATTTGCAGTCAAATGACTTTCCGAGCCATGTCGCGGCTGCATGACGCATATGAACGGGCTGCATGGCACACGAAATTTCGAACTAACGCCTTGTAAGTGATCATAAATCTTAGGCGAAATGCCTAGAAAATGCCTAGATATGTCGCATTCCGTGTCGCTTTTCATATCAAGTGCTTCGCTTTTGCGATTTAGTTTCCCCTCACGTAAGCCTATATCAGCGCCAGCAAACGAGCTGCCCCACTCCATCAAGCGAAGGCGACCCGTTTAGAGCGACGTGCGTCCATTTGGACGCACAAAGTACGCTCTAACACTTTGAGTCTGCGCATCGCGCTTTCCGAAATCGATTCCGATTTCGGGCCGATGCGCTGAGCAACCGAATGGAGATGATCATGAAGCTTTTTGCCCGCCTCTTTCCCCGTCGCGAAATGAACCTGACAACTGCGCTCGAGCGCCAGCGCCTTGCCAACACCATGCCCGGCCAGACCGGCGCCATGAATGCGGCGCGCCTCGGTTTCGTCGCCTAACATAATGACTTCCCTATAGCAGCTTGCCGCTAGGCAGGGACTGGTAACAGCGCCGCTTCGGTTTTGCCGAGGCGGTGTTTTGTTGTTCACAGACCACATCCGGCATTGCTCAATCCGGCAGCATGTTGGGTCGGTCACCGCATAGCGATTGCCCATTTGCGACCCATGTCGCAAATAAAGTCCCTCTGTTGGCACCTAGCCAATTGACAGGAAAGGTTTTTCCTGATGTCGCTATGCTGATCGCGACATCCTGTTCGCGCCATTACAGCGTGAGGGTTACCCTGTGAACGTCGTAAATCATCCGATCAAGCGATCGTTTGTATTCTTCCTGGTTCCGGATTTCACCATGATCGCCTTTGCGACGGCGCTCGATCCGCTGCGCTCGGCCAACCGGATGCTCGGCTACGAGGCGTACCGCTGGCGGCTCGCCAGCATCGACGGCAAGCCGGTGCGCGCCTCGAACGGCGTCGAATGCGCCGTCAACACCTCGCTGGAGGACGAACGTAAGAAGATGTCCGGACCGGAGCGGCCGAACATGGCGGTGGTCTGCAGCGGCATCAATGTCGAGCGCTACCAAAACAAATCGGCCTTCGCCTGGCTGCGCGAGGAATACAACCGCGGCGTCGCCCTCGGCGGCCTGTGCACCGGCGCGCATATACTGGCCGCCGCCGGCCTCCTGTCCAACAAGCGCTGCGCCATTCATTGGGAGAACCTGCCGGGCTTTTCCGAGGCGTTCCCGAAAGCCAATGTCTTCGCCGACCTCTTCGAGATCGACCAGAACATCTACACCTGCGCCGGCGGCACTGCGGCGCTCGACATGATGCTGAAGCTGATCGGCGACGATTTCGACGACAATCTCGTCAACCGGGTGTGCGAGCAGGTTTTGACCGACCGCGTGCGCAGCCCGACCGATCGCCAGCGCCTGCCGCTGCGCGCGCGCCTTGGCGTGCAGAACTCCAAGGTGCTGACCATCATCGAATTGATGGAAGCGAACCTGTCCGAGCCGCTGTCGCTGATCGAGATCGCCGACCATGTCGACCTGTCGCGCCGGCAGATCGAGCGCCTGTTCCGCACCGAGATGGGCAGATCCCCTGCCCGCTACTATCTGGAAATCCGGCTCGATCGGGCTCGGCACTTGCTGATACAATCGTCGATGCCGGTGGTCGAAGTGGCGGTCGCTTGCGGCTTCGTCTCCGCCTCGCATTTCTCCAAATGCTACCGCGAGCTCTATGCGCGCTCGCCGCAGCAGGAGCGCGTAGATCGCAAGCAGTTGCTGGCGGCCTGACCCGCTCGGCGTGAGGTCGAGGTCGAACAATATGTCGAAATGGCGCCAGAAACGGTAAGACGATGCCGGGGGACGCGCCGGTCGGGAAGCGGTTCGACGATGCAACTTCCAGCATCTTGGCATGTAGCCTGTCTCGCGCTCCTTTTGCAATTGCGACGCATTTGAGATAGGACACTGACGTGTCTTGCGGCATGTACCAGCCCGCGGCATGTACCGGGTTGCGACACGCCTGTCGAGACAATCGGAGCTGCACATATTGCCCTCGGAACAGACGATCGCCGCCCTCTGTAAGAAACTCGGCCTGCGCCTCACCCGCCCTCGGCGCGTTATCCTGAGCGTCATTTCCGAATCCAGCGACCATCCGGACGTCGTGGAACTCCACCGCCGTGTCATCGCCATCGAACCGACGATTGCGCTGGCTACCGTCTACCGCACTGTCAATCTTTTGCGGGAAAAGGGTATTCTCGAGCGGCACACCTTTGGCGACGGGCGCGCCAGATACGAGACCGCTCCCCGGGAGCATCACGATCATCTGATCAACATCGAAACTGGTGACCTCGTCGAATTCCATTCGCCGGAGATCGAGCGGCTTCAGGAGGAGATCGCCAGGAAACATGGTTTCACGATCGTCAGCCACCGCCTGGAGATCTACGTGAAGCCGATCCAGAAGCCGCGGCGCGCGCCTCAACCCGGCAAGTGACCGCCTGACGTCAAGCGCCCTCCTCGGTCTCCATCCGACTTGCCTTGAGCGTCGTGACGATTAAGGCGGCGACAAAGACGAGCGATAGCAGCAGCACGATGGTCGGAGCCGGCGCGCTGTCGATGAAGAAAGACAGGTAGACACCGAGAAACGACGCGGCGGCCGCAATGACCACGGACAGGACCAGCATCGTGCTGAACGTCCTCGTCAGCAGGAAGGCGATGGCTCCTGGTGCGATCAGCATGGCTATGGCGAGGATGATGCCGACCGCCTTCAGCGCCCCCACGATGGTGAGCGAGATCAGGCAGAGCAGGCCGTAATGCAGCAGATTGACCTTCAGGCCGACGGCCCTCGCCTGCGCCGGATCGAAGGCGTGTAGCAGGAAATCCCGCCATTTAATGGCGATGGTGCCGGCCGTGATTGCCGCGATGGCGGCCGTCTCGACGATATCGCGCAGGCCTATGCCCAGCATGTCACCGAACAGAATGTGATCGAGATGCACGTCGGACTGGATCTTGACGTAGAGCACGAGCCCAAGGCCGAACATGCCCGAAAAGACGATCCCCATCACCGTGTCCTGCTTGATCCGGCTGTTGTCCTTGAGGAATCCGGTGGCGAGTGCACAGACCATGCCGGCGGCGAAAGCACCGACAGCGAAAGGAAAGCCGACGATGTAGGCAATGACCACACCGGGAAACACGGCATGGGAGATTGCGTCGCCCATCAGCGACCAACCTTTGAGCACGAGAAAACAAGACAGCAGCGCTGTCGGCAAGGCGACCAGCACTGAGATCACCGATGCATTGATCATGAAGCCGAACTGAAAAGGCGACAGAAGCGTGTCGATGAGGCTCATCACGCATTCTCCAGCGCTTGCGCAGCGCGGCGGCGGGCAGCGAGCATGCCGTGCTTGGGTGCGAAGAAGAAGGCGACGAGGAAGATCGCCGTCTGCAGCACGACGATGATGCCGCCGGTCGCGCCGTCGAGAAAATAGCTGACATAAGCGCCAACGAAACTGGTCGCAGCACCGATCACGACCGCAATGACGAGAAGGCGCGGAAAGCGGTCTGTCAGCAGATAGGCCGTCGCGCCGGGCGTCACCACCATGCAGATGACGAGGAAGGCCCCGACGGTCTGCAGCGCTGCCACGGTCGAGGCCGAGAGCAATGTGAAGAACATGATCTTGAGTGCCGTCGGGTTGAGGCCGATCGAGCGCGCATGGCTCTCATCGAAAAAGACAACCATCAGGTCCTTCCACTTGACGAGCAGAATGGCGAGCGAGGCGACACCGATGATGGCAAGCTGCAGCGTGTCCTCCGGCGTGATGGCGAGGATGTTGCCAAGCACGATGGTCTGGATGTTCACCGAGGTCGGCGACAGCGAGACCATGAACAGGCCGAGCCCGAAGAAGGACGAGAAGATCAGGCCGATGATCGCGTCCTCCTTCAGCTTGGTGCGCTGGTTGAGGAACAGCATGGCGGCGGCGGCGAGCCCTCCGGAGAAGAAAGCACCGATCGAGAAAGGCAGCCCGAGCATATAGGCACCGGCCACCCCGGGCACGATCGAATGCGAGAGTGCGTCGCCGATCAACGACCAGCCCTTGAGCATAAGATAGCAGGAGAGGAAGGCACAGACCCCGCCGACCAGTGCCGAAACCCACATGGCGTTGAGCATGTATTGATAGCTGAACGGTTCAAGAAGCAGATCCATCATTCGTCCGGCTCCCGCACCTGCTGCCGCATGGCCGCGTTCTCGCCGTAGAAGACCAGCGGCCGCTCGTCATCGGTGATGACCGCGAGGCGGCGCTTGTCGTCGTCCTCGTGCAGCCCGGCTCCGCCGAGCACAAAATGCCTGAGCACGCCTCCGAATGTCTTTTCCAGATTGGCTTGAGTGAAGGTCTCGGCGGTCGAGCCGTAGGCGAGCACGGTATTCTTCAACAGCACGGTACGATCGCAGAACTCCGGCACGCTGCCCAGATTGTGCGTGGAGACCAGCATCACGCGGCCCTCGTCGCGCAGCGAGCGCAGCAGGTCGACGATGGCGTCTTCGGTCTTCACGTCGACGCCGGTGAAGGGCTCGTCGAGCAGGATGACCCGCCCGTCCTGCGCCAGCGCGCGGGCAAGAAAGACGCGCTTCTTCTGGCCGCCGGACAATTCGCCAATCTGGCGCTTGCGGAACTCGCTCATGCCGACGCGGGCGAGCGCGGCCGAGACAATTTCGCGGTCTGCCGCTTTTGGGATGCGCATCATGCCCATATGGCCATAGCGCCCCATCATGACGACATCCTCGACCAGCACAGGGAAGTTCCAGTCGACCTCCTCGGCTTGCGGCACATAGGCGACGAGGTTGTTGCGCAGCGCCAGCTTGACCGGCATGCCGAGCACTCGTATCTCGCCCTTGGCGAGCCGCACGAAACCCATGATCGCCTTGAACAGCGTCGACTTGCCCGATCCGTTGACGCCCACCAGCGCCGTGATCGTTCCGGTCGGAGTGTTGAAAGTGGCGTCGCGCAAGGCGGTGTGACCATTGCGATAGGTGACGGTGGCGCTCATCACGGAAATGCCTGCCCCTGCATCAGACGACGGGGGGACAGGATTCGCAACGGCTGCATTCATTGCGACAGCCCTTCCGCGAGACCTTTTTCGATGGTGTCGGAGGTCACGCGCAGAAGATCAATGTAGGTTGGCACCGGACCGTCGGTCTCGCTAAGCGAGTCGACGTAAAGCACGCCGCCATAGTGCGCGCCCGTCTCGCGCGCGACCTGCCTGGCTGGCTTGTCGGACACGGTGCTTTCACTGAACACAGTGGCGATCTGGTGCTCCCGGACCGCATCGATCACCTTGCGTACCTGTTGCGGCGTGCCCTGCTGGTCGGCGTTGATCGGCCAGAGGTAGAGTTCCTTCATACCGAAGTCGCGGGCGAGATAGGAGAAGGCGCCCTCGCTCGACACCAGCCAGCGCTTGTCCTCGGGGATCGTACCGAGCTTCTCGCGGATCGGCGTGATGGTCGCCTCGATCTTGGCCTTGTACGCCTCGGCGTTGGCCTTGTAGGTTCCGGCGTTCGCCGGATCATGTTTCACGAAGGCGTCGCGGATGTTGTCGACATAGATCAGCGCGTTCTGCGGCGACATCCAGGCATGCGGGTTCGGCTTGCCGGTATACGGCCCTTCCGCAATGCCCATCGGCTCCACACCTTCGGAAACAACGGCGCCCGGCACGTTCTTCAGGTTCTGGAAGAACCTTTCGAACCAAAGTTCGAGATTGAGCCCATTCCAGAGAATGAGCCGCGCTCCTTGCGCACGCTGGATATCTCCAGGCGTCGGCGCATAATTATGGATCTCCGCGCCAGGCTTGGTGATCGACTCCACGATGGCGGCATCGCCCGCCACGTTCTTCGCCATATCCGCGATGACCGTGAAGGTCGTGACCGCCTTGAATTTCTCCTGCGCGACCGCGGGACCGAAAACCGCGGCAGCAATTGTCACGCCCATCAGCGCTACAAGTGCCGATCGTAGTACCCTCTCAATCATTCGCTTTTCCTCTCGCGCTTCAATGCCTAGCGGCGCCGATTGTGCAATTGAAATCATTTGCATGACGCTGCGGGGGTGCCACATGCTCATATTCTGCAAATGCGACTTAATTGCAAGACGGTTCCAGGAAAAACTTGGAGAAAGCTTGACCGCACGACGGTCGGCCAGAGGATGTGTTTGCGCAAAAACAAAGAGATAGAGCGGTTCGGCGTTACCGTGAAACGCAACCGCTCTAGCGGCTTTCGTACATCCAGCTTCGGTCGCGCCACATTTTCTCGCCGACCTGGCAATCGGTGCCCGGTTTGTCTTGTGCCAGCACCACCGGTGGATGCGCCGCTTCATCCGCAGCCCATTGCGGCGAGGCAGGCCCGGCAAGCTCGAGCACCAGCTTGCGGCGAATCGCTTCGGGAAACTGCGTCCACTCATTGACCGGGATCATGAACGCGCCGGGCCCACCGATGACGCAGTCGGTATAGTAGCGGTCGAGATAGTTGACGTCATAAACGCTGGTGAAGCCGCTCCGGGTCATCAGCGGCAGGCCATTGATGGTGATGCCTTGCTTGACCAACCCGTCACGAACCATATCGACAGGAGCACCTTGATTGTTGGGGCCATCGCCGGAAATGTCGATGACGCGCTTGGCGCCCCGAAAGCCGCTTTCGGCGAAGAGATCGCTGCCGAATTGCAAGGCGCCGGAAATCGAGGTGCGGCGGGCGCTGTTGGGCGCATGGGCGGAGAGCTGCTTGACCACCCGCTCGGCGTCGGCACGATTGGCGATCACCGTCCATGGCACGATGACGTGCTGCCAGGTCGTGCCGGCCCATTCGACATAGGTGACGGCAATCTTGCCATAGGCGCCATCGGCGATGGCCTGCAGTACCGTGTCATGCGTCAGTGCCGCCACATAGCCGCGACGCTGGATTTCGAGCTCGGCCGGCGACATCGAAAGCGAAACGTCAACGGCAAGAACCAGCTCGATGTCGACCGGCTCGGCGGCGCGGGAGTCCGGCGCCAGCACGAGCATCAATACCAGCGCGGCGGCGCCTGAGAGGAGATGTCTTGCGCGGGAAAAAGCAGACATGCCGCAAGGTAAGCGAGAATCGTCGCGTCACAAAGCGAAAAGCCCAGCGCTGGGCTGGGCTCTTGCGTTCACGTTTTTGCGAGGCCAGCCGTCGTAGCGGTCGGCATGCCATCAACGCTCAGCTGCGTGGATTGAGGTTCTCCGGGTCGTAGAGCGGCCTGTAGCCGACAGCGGCCACTTCGACCGGGTACGTCTCGCCGAAATATTCGACTGTCAGCTTGCGGCCCTCCTGGCAATACGTCCAGGGCAGGTAGGCGAGCGCGATGTTCTTGCCGATGGTCGGGCCGTAGGCGATCGAGGTCGTGAAGGATCGGCGGCCGAGTTCGTCGACCAGCGTCTCGCCCGTTTGCGGGTCCATCACCGGCATCGTGCCGACCGGATAACGGGCAACGCCCTTGGAATCGACATTGTCCGTCATGACGAGCGTGCAAAGCATGGCCGGCTGATGGGCGCGCGCGCGATATTCCAGATGCTTTGCCTTGCCGCTGAAGTCGGCCTCCTTGACCTTCGGACGGGCAAGATCGGCCTCCAGCAGATTGTACTCGGTCAGAAGATCCGCGTTCTGCAGGCGCAGGCTCTTCTCCATGCGGCGGCTGTTGGCATAGGTCTCGACGCCAAAAGGCATCACGCCGGTCGAACGCAGCGCATCCCAGACGGCCAGGCCGTCTTCGTATCGCATATGCAGTTCCCAGCCCTGCTCGCCGACATAGGAGATGCGGAAAGCGGTCACGTCCGTTCCGGCAATCCTGACAGGCTTGATCGCTGCGAAGGCAAAATTCTCCGGCGTCAGGCCATCCGGGTCCTCGACGACCTTCTGCAATGTCGACCGCGCATTCGGGCCCCAGATGCCGACGGTGACGTACTTCTCGGTCACGTCGGTGACGGTGACGTCGAAGCCTTTGTCCTGCGCCGTCCGCCTGATGTACTGGAAGTCGCGCGGACCGGCATCGGCGCCGTCGATCACGCGGCAGCGGTCGGCCATGCGGATGACGGTCAGGTCGGCACGCACCATGCCCTGGTCGTCGAGGAAGTGGGTATAAATGCCCTTACCGACGTTGGTATCACCGCCGATCTTGGCCGCGCAAAGCCATTCCATCAGCGCGACATGGTCCGGGCCTTCGACGTCGTACATCGCGAAATGCGATAGGTTGACGATGCCGCAATCCTCGCTCATGGCGAGATGCTCGGCATTGGAGACGCGCCAGAAATGGCGGTTGTCCCATTCGCTTTCGCGCACCGGCACGCGGTTGCCGTATTTCTCGAGCAGATGCTCGTTGGCGGCATAGCCATGGGCACGCTCCCAGCCGCCCAGTTCCATGAAATAGGCGCCGAGTTCCTTCTCGCGCTCCCAGAAGGGCGAGCGGCGCACATTGCGGCCTTTTGAAAAGGGCTCGCGCGGATGGACCGCCGGATTATAGACCTTCATCGCCGTTTCGGTGCAGCGGTCCCAGATGAACTGCTCTTGCGTCTGGTGCGGATAGAAGCGCGCATAGTCGATGGCGTGGTGGTCGATCGACGTCCGGCCATCCGTCATCCAGTCGGCGATGAGCTTGCCCATGCCTGGGCCGTCCTTGACCCAGATCGCGACGGCATACCAGAGGCCCCGCACCTTCTGGCTCTCGCCCATGGAGGGGCCGCCATCCGCCGTCACCTGCAGAAGCCCGTTGAAGGAATGGCTCTCATTGTAGCCCAGTTCGCCCAGGATCGGCGTCAGTTCCATGGCGCGCTCGAGCGGCGCCAGGATCTGTTCCATGTCGAGGTCGCGCTGCGAGGGCGAAAGACGGGCCTGGTTCTTCTCCAGAAGGTCGCGCGGGTGGCAGAGGCGCGGATTGGTCTCTTCGTAATAGCCCCATTCGATCTGCCCGCCTTCGGCGGTCTTGGGATCGCCGGTGTCGCGCATGTAAGCCGAATTGCCCTGGTCGCGCAGCAGCGGCCAGCCGATCTCCTTGCCCGTGCCGGCGAACTCGGTGTACGGGCCGAAGAAGGTGAGCGGATGATCGATCGGCATGACAGGCAGGTCCTCGCCCACCATTTCCGCGATCAACCGGCCCCAGATACCCGCGCAAACAATCACGTAGTCGGCTTTGATTGTGCCGCGGTCGGTCACCACCCCCTTGATGCGGCCGTTCTCGACGATAAGCGACTTGGCCGGCGTGTTGGCGAATGATTTGAGCTTGCCCGAGGCTTCCGCCTGGTCGACCAGCTTGCCGGCAACGGTCTGCGAGCGCGGGATGACAAGACCGGCATCGGGATCCCACAGGCCACCCTGCACCATCTGCTCTTCGATCAGCGGAAATTTTTCCTTGATCTCAGCCGGTTCGATCAAGCGCGCGCGTGTGCCAAAAGCCTTTGCCGAGGCGATCTTGCGCTTGATCTCCGCCATGCGATCGTCGTCGCCGACGCGAGCAACCTCGAGGCCGCCGATGCGGGCGTAATGACCCATCTTCTCGTAGAAATCGATGGAGTAGAGCGTCGTCCAGCAGGACAGGAAATCATGGCTGGTCGTGTAACAGAAATCGGAGGCGTGCGCTGTCGAGCCGATATCGGTCGGGATGCCTGATTTGTCGATGCCGACGATATCGTCCCATCCGCGCTCGATAAGGTGATGGGCGACCGATGCGCCGACAATACCGCCGAGCCCGACGATGACGACCTTCGCCTTTTCCGGAAATCCAGCCATTGCCCGCGACTCCAAAAGTGCTGTTGCGGGCGCCGGCGCCCGCGTGACCGGCGCACAATATGCAGGCGACGGCCATCGCGCTACCGCCTGTTTGCGACACGCCGCACGTGCGGCGCGACCCCTGCGCATAACCCCGAAAAATCGGAATCGGTTTTCGCCGGGATCACGCGCCGAAGAAACCTCTACAGCGTCCTCGTGGGCTTAAAAGGACGCGCGGCACGGGTCTTTGAGATCAGCTGTTTCAAGGGGAAATGATGCGCGCCAGGTTGCAGACGGAGCTCATGGTCTATCTCCCGGAACGACGTGCAACACTGCGGCGCGACGCCCTTTGATGCTGGCCCACAGCGCCATGGAGGGCCCGGCGAGCAACAGGAACGGCGGGATCAGGTTGGGAAAGTAGATGCGGGTGTCGTGGATCGGGAAGACGGTGAACTTGGCCAGCACGCCGAGCACCAGCGCCGCAAACAGGATGCCGGCGCGGCGGTCGAGTTTGAAGTCGGCGCGGCTGGTCGCATACCACCCCGCCAGCGCCAGCACCGAGACGCCGACCCAGTTGTTCAGGCTGACGGCGCGGACCAGGGAGGCGGCAAAGGCCCGGACATAGGCGACAGCCGAGAACGGCGGATCGAAACCGTCCATATTGTAGTGCTGCTCGATGCTGGAGAACCACAGATGCGGCCACCAGCCGGGATGCTGCGCCCAATGCGAGATGGCGAAATAGGCAACCAGGGAGGCTGCGAAGCCGGCCAGCGCGCCCCACGCCCTCTGCCGAAAGGCGACCAGCAGCACGGCGAAGATGGCGAGAAAGACGATGTTATCGGGCCGCGCCATGAAGGCGAGGAAAAGCAAGATCGCCGTTGCCACTTCGCGACCGCGCACATAGGCAAAAAGCCCGCCGAGGAACAGCGCCGAACACAGCAGATCCGGCGTCGCGGCCCGCCCCACATCGCCGAATTCGGCCATGATCAGTACCGCGCCGGCGACCGGCGCCAGCGCCAGCGCGCCTTCCGCACGCAGCCAGAGCAGCGCGATCGCACCGAACAACAGCACCGACAATACCTGTAGCAGCCGCATCGCCTCGACCGGCGACATTACAGAACTCATCGTCGAAAGGATTTCGGCGTAGAGGAACTTGACCCGATACATGCCGAGCAGCGAATGGAAGTCGGTGGCATTTCCAGCCATATGGCTGCGGAAACCGCCACCGTCATCGACCAGCGCCTTGTAGTCGCCCGCCGATACACCGTCCCTGACCGTGCCATAGGCATAGTCGTGCAGCGCCTGCACATCAGGATAGGTGCCCTCCTCGGCGATCGCGAGATAGGGCAGCATGTCCCAATTGGCGTCGGGCATGAACCATGCCATCCCGGCGGTCAAAAGGATGTAGAGCGCGAAGGCTGCCGCCCCGATCGGTGCAGCAAGACGCGCATAGGCGCCCTCGCCCCACGCCAGACCGGCCTCGGTGAGCCGGTCGAGCAGGTTTGTCGGAACGGGGGATTTGGTCAGCATGGTTTCGCTCAGCGGACCTGCCTAGCGGACCTGGCTTTTGACGAAATCCTTCACGATCGACACGATGCCACGCGACAGCAAGCTGTCGAGCGCCTCGATAAAGCGGTCGACATGTTCGCGCTGGCAGATCAGCGGCGGTTCGAGACGGATGACGTTGCGGTTGTATTCGGTGAAGGCGACGAGCACGTCGTAGTCGCGCAGCAGCAGTGCTCCGACGAAGCCGGACAAGGATCCCTTCAGCTTCTCGTCAAGCACGCTGACCACAGGTCGCAGCACCATCGGCAAGGTCTGCGAAAAGTCGTGGAATTCCAGCCCGACCATCAAGCCTTTGCCACGGACGTCCTTGATGATCTTCGGGTACTTCTCCCTCAGCGCCTGCAGGCGTTGCAGGAGGTAATCGCCGGTCACTGCGGCGTTGTCGATCAGCCCCTCGTCGTAAAGCACGTTGAGTGCCTCGATCGAAGTGACGCAGGCTTCGCCCATGCCGCCGAAGGTGGCCATAGCATGGATCATCGCCGTCTTCGGCGTGCCATAGGCCTTCATGTAGACCTCGCGCCGCGCGATCATCGCACCGACCGCCGCCTTGCCGCCGCCGAGCGACTTTGCCAGCGCCGTCACGTCAGGAACGACGCCGTAATGCTCGAAGGCATAGAAGCGGCCGGAGCGTCCATAGCCGCACTGCACTTCGTCGGCGACCCACAGCACGCCATACTGGTCGCAGAGCGCGCGCAGCTTCTGCCAGTATTCGGCAGGCGCCTGGATGATGCCGCCACCGCCCTGGATGGTTTCCAGCACGATGACGCCGACCTCGGGATCGGAGCGGAAGGTGCGCTCGACCGCCTCGATGTCGGCGAACGGGATACGCACGGCATTGTCGGCGACCTTGAAGTCGGCGCGGTAAAGCGAGCCGTCGGTGATCGCCAGCACGCCCTTGGTCTTGCCGTGGAAGGAATTCTCGGCGTAGACGACCTTCGGCCGCTTCGGGCCGGCGGCGCGCTCGGCGAGCTTCACCGCCGCTTCCATGGCTTCCGAGCCGGACGAGCCCAGAAACACCATGTCGAGATCGCCGGGCGAGCATTTGGCGAGATTGTGCGCCAGAGCCGCCGCATATTGCGACATGAAGGCGATGGCGATCTCCTGCCGCTTCTCCTCCTGGAATTTCTTGCGAGCTTCGAGAAGGCGCGGATGATTGTGGCCGAAAGCCAGCGAGCCGAAGCCGCCGAAGAAATCCAAGATCCTGCGGCCGTTCTGATCGATGTAGAACATGCCTTCGGCGCGCTCGATCTTGATCTTGTGGAAGCCGAGCAGCTTCATGAAATGCAGCTGGCCGGGGTTGAGATGCGCCTTGAACAGGTCGGTCATGCGCGCGACGTCCATCGCCTTGGCCTGCTCGACGCTGATCAGATCGGGCTTGGCGATGGTGGCGGGCGAAAGCGCCGGCGCACTGACCGTGGCGCGCGCAGTCGTGTGGTCTGGCTTGGTCATGACGGTCATCTCGAGAGTCTCCTGCTGGCCCTTCACTCGGCGGGCACATGTTTGGCGGCGACGGCATGGCCGTCTTTGTTGGCGCGGTATTCGCCGTAGGCGGCGATCAGCATGTCCTCGTCGCGATATTGCGGCACCCAGCTGAGCTGGCGTTCGGCCTTGGACACGTCGAGCACGCAATCTTCGTCGGCGATCAGATACTGCTCCGGATCCATGATCGGCATGTTCAAGAGGTCGAGCAGGTCGAGCGTGCGCTTGACTGCCCAACCCGGTGTCGGGATCAGGATCGACTTCGAACCGGCATGCCTGATCAGATCGCCGAGTAGTTTCCTGACCGGCGGCGGATTGAGCGAGCCGAGATTATAGGCCTCATCAGGCACCCCCGCCTTCCAGGCGGCGCGCGCGGCCTCGGCGCAGTCGAACACCGAGATGAACTGATACGGGTTCTTGCCCGAGCCGATCATCGGCACCGGAAGGTTCCAGTCGATCAGCTTGAACAGTTTTTCGAGGATACCGAGGCGGCCGGGGCCGATGATGAGGCGCGGCCGAAACAGCGAGATCGACATGCCGCGCTCGCGCCATTCGGCGGCCAGTTCCTCGGTCTTCTGCTTCGACCAGCCATATTCGCCGAGCGGCGCGACCGGATGTTCCTCCGTCATCGGCTGCGTGACGGTATGGCCGTAGATCATGTCGGTCGTGTAATGGACGAGCTTGGCCGCACCGGCCCTGTCCATCGCCTGGATGATGTGCTCGGTGCCGTGGAAATTCACTGGGAAGAAGAACTCGTGCCGCTTGGCGCGCACCTGGATCGGCGACAGCATTTTCGCCGACAGATTGTAGACCATGTCGTCGGCCTTCAGCCCGACCGAACTGACCGAGGCGGGATCGGTTACGTCGCACCTGGCATATCGGACCGAGCGGTAATGCGGCAGATCGCTTTTGGCGATGTCGGCGACAATCACCTCCTCGCCGTCTGCCACCAATTTCGGGGCTAGGTGGCGGCCGACGAAACCGTCACCGCCGAAGATCACATGTCTCATCGAACGATCCCGCTGTGAATCTTGTCGGACGAAAGGGAGGCCGTTTCCTCGTCATGCCCGCGCCCACCCAAATCCCGGCCACTTTGCGCGATCAGCACCGTGCCGACACAGATGAAAGCGATGCCGGCGACACGCCAGGCATTGAGGTCTTCACGGAAGATGAAATAGGCAAAGATCGCAACGGCGACGTAGGCAAGGCTGAGGAACGGATAGGCGAAGCTGAGCTCGACCTTGGACAGCACATAAAGGTGCGACGCCATCGAGATGACGAAGGTGCACAGGCCAAGGAAAACCCACGGGCTGAAGACGATCTGCAACAGTTTCAACAACGGATTGGCGCCCTCGAAGGAAATCGGACCGAGCGACATCATGCCCTGCTTCAGCATGAGCTGCGCGGCGGCATTGGTCATGACCGTGAATAGAATGAAAATGATGTATTTCATGTTATTTCCACAAGCCCATTCATCGGTCTATCTAAAATCTGCAAACATTTCGTGAAGTAGCAAACACTTCGATCAAACCCTGCATTTTAACGATCCATTAACCATGAACTATTCGGATTTTAGCTATTCCGCGGCTTCGGCGGTTGCGTGCCGCGCTTCGAGCTTTTTCGCCGTTCGCGCCCAAAAGCTCGACATGAAGGCGGGGTCGCGGATGGCTTCGAGGTGCTGCCATTCCGGAAAGGACGCGGCGAAGACCTCCGCGTCCATGCGGGCGTCCTTATAAGGATTGACCGCGCCGCCGGCCTCGATCGTGATGTGGTCGAGCTCCTTCAGCAGCGCCAGGGTCGCCCGGCCACGGTTGGGAAAATCCAGCGTCAGCGTAAAACCCGGGCGCGGGAACGACAGCAGTGCCGGCGAACGGACCCCGCCGAAGCGCTTCAGAACTGTCAGGAACGATCCCTGCCCGGCCCGCTTTGCCGCCGCAAGCAACGCCGGCACCGCGCGCCGCGCAGCGTCTTCCGGCACCACGCTCTGGTGCTGGAAAAGCCCGTTCGGTCCGTAGAGCCGGTTCCAGTTACCGACGCCGTCGAGCGGAAAGAAAAACCCCTGGTAGCCGACCTTGCGCGGCGCCGTGGACCGGCCCTTCTTCCACCGGTAGGCGGCATTGAAGGCGGTCAGGAACGGCCGATTGAGCACGTTGAACGGCGGCTGGAACGGCACCGAAAGATTGCCGCCAGCACGCAGGGCAACATGGGAGCCATGCTCGGCGTGATTGCCGGTGAACAGCAGCCCGCGCCCACGTCGGCGGCCGCCGGCAAGTTGGTCGATCCAGGCGACGACGTATTCGTTGGCCTGGTCGGCCGCTTCGGCAAGCTCGAAGAATTCGCCGAGGTCGCGGAACGGCGTCGCCGTCTCGACGATGTCGAGCGATGGCACCCGCATCAGCCGGATCGATGCCGACAGGATCAATCCGGTCAGCCCCATGCCGCCGATCGTCGCCGCAAACAGGCGTGCATTGTCGGTGGCCGAGCAGTAATGGGTCCGTCCATCCGACCTGAGCAGCGTGAAGGATTCGACGTGGCAGCCGAAGGTGCCGCGCCGGTGATGGTTCTTGCCGTGGACGTCATTGGCGATGGCGCCGCCGAGCGTGACGAACTGCGTGCCCGGAACGACCGCCGGAAAGAAGCCGTAGGGCGCCGCATGGGCGATGATGTCGGGCAGAAGCACGCCGGCCTCGGCCTCGATCACGCCGGTCTCGGCATCAAAAGCGCGGATGCGGTTCAGCAGCCGCATGTCGACGACGCTGCCGGCCTCGTTCTGGCAGGAATCGCCATAGGAGCGGCCGTTGCCGTAGGCGAGCAAGGCATCGCTTGTCGCCTTGCCGCTCTTCAGCAGCGCGATGGCTTCAGCCGCCATGATCGCGCCGGACGCCGGCGGGGTGGCAAGACCAAAGCTCTGGAACCGCTCCTTCGCCATGCCTACCAGCCTCCGGCGACCAGAAACACGGCGCCGATGAGCACAACGATCTGGCTGCGCCAATCGCGGATGATGAAGACGACCGGATCGTCATGCATCTCGTCGCGGCGGGCAAGTATCCAGACGCGCATAGTCAGGTAAAGCACGATCGGGGCCAGCGGCCAGACCAGCCAGGGGTGCGGATAGAGCTCGCGCACCGCAACGCTGTCCATATAGAGCGCCAGTACCAGTGCCGAGGAAAAGGCCGAGGCCATGCCCGCCTGGGCGACGATCTCCTGGTCTTCGGTGCGGTAGCCGCGGCCGGCAATGCGCTCGCCGGCCGGAATGGCGGTCGTGCGCAGCTCGACGAAACGCTTCACCAGCGCCAGCGACAGGAAAAAGAAGATCGAGAAGGCCAGCAGCCAGAACGAGACGTCGACACCGGTCGCCGCGGCGCCCGCCAGAACGCGGATCGTGTAAAGACCGGCCAGCGTCAGCACGTCGATCAGCAACATGCGCTTGAACGACAATGAATAGGCGGTGGTGACAATGATATAGCCGCCGAGCACGCCGAGGAATTCGATCGGCAGCAGAAGTCCTGCACCAAGACCTATTGCAAGCAGCACCGCCATCGAACCGAGGCCGAACGGAATCGACAGCGCGCCGCTGGCGAATGGCCGGTTGCGCTTGGTCGGGTGTTTGCGATCGAGTGCGAGATCGAAGAAATCGTTGAGGATGTAGATGGCGGAAGCCACCGCGCTGAACGAGACGAATGCCAGCAGACATTCCCAGATCATGTCGGCGTTGAAGTATTCGTGCGATAGCACCATCGGCACCGCGATCAGCGAGTTCTTCAGCCACTGATGGACACGCAGCATCTTGACGATGGTTCTGATTGTCGGCTTCGGCGCCGGCATCATTTCAGCACTGTGCACGGCCTGCCAGCGCGCGGCATGACGGTCGGGCGCGACGACGATTGCCGTGCGCGCAGCGTCGAACACCTGAAGATCGTGCCGGCTGTTTCCGACATAGTCGAATCCGCCATCGCCGTAAGCGGCGACAAGCGAAGCGCGCTTTCTGCCCGAAGTCATGTTGTAGGGGCCGTCGGTCGCGAGGACGCGGTCGAATATGCCGAGATGTGCGGCGATTGCCTCGGCGAATTTGCGCGGCGTGCCGGTCGCAAGCACGATTTGGCGGCCCTCACCATGTTCGGAGCGAAGGCGCTGAAGCAGCGCCTCACGGTAAGGCAGCGACGCAGGATCGATATCGACGCGGTGAGCGATGGCCTGTTTCAACCTCGCCGGCCCGCCGGCGAGCCAGAACGGCACCAGGAAAACATAAAACGGATTCTTCTTAAGAAGGATGAACAGCCCCTCCCACAACAAATCAGTCGCGATCAGCGTGCCGTCGAGATCGACCGCAAGCGGAATTGCGTTCCTGTCCGACCGCGCGTCCATTTTTCCGTTGCCCTGCCTAAAACCGCATGACCCCAAAACCGATTTTTCGGAAAGGATCACGCGCCGAATCCAAAACCTGCGCCGTGCTTTGGCGTCTTCGGCCCGGTATAGCGGGGAACAGCGCAGCGAACGTTAAAACGCTCGGCACGGCCTGGTCCGCGTGACGGTATTTCCCCCTTCATCGTTAAGCAGCGATGACCCGAAACGATAAAAGGCCGGGCATTTGCCCGGCCTTCGAAACAAGCAGCCAACGCTACTTGACGCGGGTTACTTGATACGGGCGACGCCGCCCGAGATTTCGATCGTTTCCGAACCGGTCAGCGCCTCAAGGTCGCCATTCGGCATGGTAACGAAGCACCCGCTCGGGCAGAATTCCGCGGTTTCGCCGGCGGCCAGCGCCAGCTCCGTCTTGCCGCCGCCTTCGGTCACGACGAGCGTGCGGGTCTCGGCGTCCTTGTTGGTCGCGCTAGCGGCGAAGGCTGAACCGCCCACGGCAAGAAAAGCGACGGCGGCGACGAGAGACTTCCACATTTGCAATATCGGTGTTTCCACCGCCTCTGTTGCATTTCGCAAGGCATTCTCGCCCTTTGCATACGAGCTTATATGACATGGAAGCTGAACGGCAACTGAATGCCGCATTCATGCCGCAATTGCTTTCGCTGCTTTGGAGCCTGACTTGAGGATATGTTGAGATTCAGGTCAGGCCGAGCCGAGAGTGGTGGGTTCCGAGAACCGGAACGGAGCGTACTTTTGGGTACGTGAGTACCGGAAGCGCAGGAAACTGCCGCTCGCAGGCCGGCATCACCTGAATATCGATATATCCTAATCGGGATCCGGCTTGCGGGTCCTGCGCCTCGGTTTGGCCAGGCGTTTCGTCTCGGCTGCGGCTTCAGCCGCCGCACGCTCCTGTTCGGCGAAATCGACTTCGATCTTATCGTCGTCGATTGGCCACGCCTCATGCTTCTTGGTCTCGACGACGGCGCGCGGCGCCGATGGAATTTCGATATGCTGATCGGCGAACGCATCGAGGACGGCAAACCGGATGTCGTTCTGCACGATATTGCCGTTCATCACGTCGGCCAGGAACACGCGGATTTCGAATTCGAGAGCGGCCGGCCCGAAATTGGTGAACAGCACGAAAGGTTCCGGATTCTTCAGCACCAGCGGATGGCTGCTCGCAATCTCCAACAGGACGGCATGGGCCTGCTTGACGTCGCTGCCATAGGCGACGCCGACCTTGATGTCGATGCGGCCGAGCTTGTTGCGATGCGTCCAGTTCCCGACGGCATTGTTGATCAGGTTCGAATTGGGCAGGATCACCGACTGTCGCTGGAACGTCTCGATCTCGGTGGCGCGCACACTGATCTTCTTGACCGTGCCGCTGATGTCACCGGCGACGATCCAGTCGCCGACCTTGAATGGCCGCTCGGCCAACAGGATTAGGCCGGAGACGAAATTGGAGACGACATTCTGCAGGCCAAAACCGATTCCGAGCGACAGGGCGCCGGCGACAAGCGCCAGGTTGGAGAGGTCGATGCCCGCCGCCGAGACGCCGACGAGTGCTGCGAGCGCGACGCCGGCATAGCCGACCGCCAATCGGATCGAATTCCGCACGCCGGTATCGACCTTGCCGCGCGCCATTACCGAGCCGTCGAGCCAGCCCTGGAACCAGCGCGTCAGGAAATAGCCGATGATGAAGACAACGATGCCGCTCAGGATTCCGGTCAACGAGATCGTCACAGAGCCGATGGTAAGGCCCGTCGCCAGCTTGTAGCCCCAGGCCTGGATGTCGCCGGGCTGGAAGCCCCACATCAAAAGGATCAGCGGCAGGAACACCAGCACGATCATGACGTTGATGGCGACGCTGACGACCAGGCCGAGTTGGTCGAGCGCGGTCGGCTCATAGCTGGAATTGACCGACAGCCAGCGCCCGATCGACGTGTTGGCAAAGCCGCCTTCCTCGCTGATCGCCCGCGCCGACAGGAAGCCGATATAGGCGGTGACCAGGATGGTGCCGGTAACCACGACCTGCAGAGAGACGAAGATGGCAAGACCGATATAGCCGAGCAGCGCCGCAGCGATGGTGAATAGGCCTAGCGCGATGGCGGTGTAGCGCAGCCACGCCGGCCAGGGCCGCCAGCTTCCGTCTGGCGCCTTGAACGGTTTCAACAGTCCCATCAGGATCAGGATGACGCCGACGATGATCGTGGCGACAAAACTTCTGGCGATGGTCAGCGACAGCGGGGAGCCCATCTTGTCGTTTACGACCGACAGGAAGTTGTTGACGCCGATCACCACCGCCATCGCGGTCGTCAGCCGCACCAGCCAGCGTGCCGGGCCCGTTTCAACCGGTATGAGCCGCCAGTTCGGCAGCCGCGGCTCCAGCGCCGCGTTGGTCAGCCGGTTGACGCAGAACACCACCGCGATGACCGCGACCAGCGCATTCAGGAAAACACCAATGTCACCGCGCAACACGTTGTAGTAGTTGAAAAAGAACACCGTCGAAACCAGGAAGACGCCGACCGCCAGCGTCGGCAGCAGTGTCGACCAGAACGCCACCGACAGCCGGCTGAGATAGGAGGGGTCCTCCACGGAAGGGTCGGCTTCGAAAACACGCCCGAACAGACGCCGCCCCCCGACAAAAAGCACTGCCGCCAGGCAAAGTGCCGTCAAGGTCGCGGCCAGCACGGCCTGGAACTTGAACTTGAAGGCGAAGGTTAGCCACGATGACACCGCCTTGTAGAACCCGGTGAATTCAGCGTCGGCGTCGGAAATGACCTCAGGGCTCAGTGCATCGGACAGCACGTAGCGCTTGGTAAGCAGGTTGCGAAACAGCTCGCTGCGCATATTGGCGATCTTGTCGATGAGGCCGCTGATGCGGATCGACAGGTTTTGCGCCCCGGCGATGACAGCATTGATCTCGGCCTTTTCGGACGCCAGCGCCTGGCGTTCGGTGGCCACGATGTCTGGCTCGGGTGGCTGGTCCGCAGCCGGCGGCGCCCCGAGCTGATCGAGCCTTGCGTTGATCTCCGAAAGGCGCGGGCGGAAGGCAAGCGCGCTGTTCAGTGCGTCGCGCGACAATTCCTCGAGCTGTAGGCGGATATCGACAAGGCTGGCGTCGTCGACACCGTCTTCCTGGATCTTCTTTTCGAGATTGTCGGTCCTTGTTGTCAGGCCCTGGAGGATTTTCTGCTGATCGGCGACTATCCCGGAGGAAGCCTGATCAAGCCCCTGTGCCGCCGCGCCATGCGACAGCGGCGCTGAGGCGACGATAGCCAAGATCAGAACGAAGCGGAGCAGTCGGAAAAGCATGATTGTTTGGCGACTCACGGGCGGCAAGGCGTTCTAAAGCTTGCCCTTGATAAAGACGCTCATACCTGGGAGCAAGCCGTCCCGCTCCGCCCGCCGATTTCGGCGTCGGCCATTCGAAAAGCGATGGCGCAATATTGGCTTTGCGGCGACGGCCTGCTCTATACTGTGCCGCATCGCCCGGAACGGGCGACAAAAAGCCAGAACGGATAACAGAAAGAATGGCGGAATATTCGGCCTTTTCGCTTCTCAAAAACGCGCTGACCGGCAACAAGGACTGGAAGCCGGCCTGGCGCAAGCCGGACCCGAAGTCATCCTATGACGTGATCGTCATCGGCGGCGGCGGTCATGGCCTGTCGACCGCCTATTATCTGGCCAAGGAGCACGGCATCACCAATGTCGCGGTGCTGGAAAGGGGCTGGCTCGGCTCCGGCAATGTTGGCCGCAACACGACGGCCGTCCGCTCCAACTATTTGCTGCCTGCCAACACCCGCTTCTACGAACATTCGATGAAGCTGTGGGAGAACCTTTCGCACGATCTCAACTACAACGTCATGTTCTCGCAGCGCGGCTGCCTCAATCTTGCCCATACGTCCGGCCAGTTCGATGATCTTGCCCGACGCGGCAACGCCATGCGCCATCTCGGCGTCGACGCCGAACTGATGACGACGGCAGAGATAAAGCGCCTTGTCCCGGCGCTCGACGTTTCCGGTTCGGCGCGGTTCCCTGTTATCGGCGGCCTGATGCAGCGGCGCGCAGGCAGCGCCCGTCACGACGCTGTCGCCTGGGGTTATGCACGCGGCGCCGATCGCCGCGGCGTCGACATCATCGAGAATTGCGAGGTCACCGGCTTCCTGCGCGACGGCGACCGCATTACCGGCGTATCGACGACGCGCGGCGAGATCCGCGCCAAGAAGGTGGCGCTTGCGGTTGCCGGCAGCACCGGACGCGTCATGCAGCTTGCCGGCATCGAAACCATGCCGATCGAAAGCCATGTGCTGCAGGCCTTCGTGTCGGAATCGCTGAAGCCGATCATCGACACGATCCTGACATTCGGCATGGGCCACTTCTATATCTCGCAGTCGGACAAGGGTGGCCTGGTCTATGGCGGCGACCTCGATGGCTACAACAGCTATGCCCAGCGCGGTAGTTTGCCTGTCGTCGATGAGGTGATGAGCGAGATGCTGGCGCTGTTTCCGGGGCTTGCGCGCGTGCGCATGCTACGTTCATGGGGCGGCGTCTGCGACATGTCGATGGACGGTTCGCCGATCATCACCACCGGTCCGCTGCCGGGCATGTATCTCAATTGCGGCTGGTGCTACGGCGGCTTCAAGGCGACGCCAGCCTCCGGCTGGTGCTTTGCCTGGACCATCGCAAAGGACGAGCCGCACGACTTCAACGCACCCTTCACGCTCGACCGTTTCTATCGCGGCCTGGTGATCGACGACAAGGGCCAGGGCGCGACGCCTAGGCTGCATTAGGGTAGGACTCCATGCTGATTACCTGCCCCTATTGCGGCCCGCGCGACGTCATCGAGTTCACTTATCAGGGCGATGGCAACCGCGAGCGCCCTCAGCCTGCCTCACAGAACCTCGATGCCTGGAACGCCTATGTCTATGACCGGTTGAACCCGGCGGGTGACCACAATGAGATCTGGCAGCATTCCGGCGGCTGCCGCGCCCATCTCAGGGTCGTGCGCAACACGCTGACGCACGAGATCTCCAGCGTCGCCTTCGCGCGCGGCGACCACAAAATCGCGGCCCGGCACAAGGCGGGGGGCAAGTCATGAGCCCTCGCCGTACCCATGCCGGTGGTCGGATCGACCGGCTGCGGACCATCCGGTTCACCTTCGACGGCGCGCCTTACACAGGTCATGCCGGCGACACACTTGCCTCAGCGCTGCTGGCCAACGGCGTCACCCTGTTCGGTCGCTCGTTCAAATATCACCGCCCGCGCGGCGTGCTGACATCAGGCGTCGAGGAGCCGAACGCGTTGGTGACGGTGCTGCGCGGCGAGGTCCGCGAGCCCAACATCGCCGCGACCATGGTCGAGATCTATGACGGGCTGACCGCTGTCAGCCAGAACCGCTTTCCGTCGCTGTCCTGGGATGTCAGCGCGGCCAACCAGCTCGGCGGCAAGCTTCTATCCGCCGGCTTCTACTACAAGACCTTCATGGGACCCGCGATCGGCCCGCTGAAGGGCACGCGTTTCTGGATGTTCTGTGAGCATTTCATCCGCCGCGCCGCCGGTCTCGGCCGCGCCGGCGTCGCCCGCGACACGGCGCGCTATGAGCGCATGAATGCTTTCTGCGATGTGCTGGTGGTCGGCTCCGGTCCGGCCGGGCTGATGGCCGCCAGGGCAGCCGCCGACCAGGGCGCGCGTGTCATTCTCAGCGAGCTCGAACCGCATTTCGGCGGCTCGGCCAACTGGTCGGGCGAGACGATCGACGGCATGCCGGCGGCGGACTGGGCAGCGCGAACCGCCGGCCAGCTCGGAGGCTATGACAATGTCCGCCTGCTGCCGCGCACCACGGTCTGGGGCTATTACGACGGCAACACGCTCGCCGCGCTCGAACGGGTCAGCGATCATAAGGAAAGCCCTGGCAAGGGCGAACCGCGCCACCGCTACTGGATCATCCGCGCCAAATCGGTGGTGCTGGCCACCGGTTCCTACGAGCGGCCGCTGGTGTTTCCGGGCAACGACCGGCCGGGTGTGATGCTGGCGCATGCCGCCGAACGTTATGCCAACGAATACGGCGTGCTGCCAGGCAACAAGATCGCAATCTTCACCAACAACGACAGCGCCTATCGCTCCGCCCTTGCGCTGAAGAAGGCAGGTGCTGCCATCGTCGCCATCGTCGACGTGCGCCCGGAGCTATCGAGCGAGATGCGCGGGCTCGCCAATGAAGCGGAGGCCAAGAGCCTTGCCGGTCACGCCGTGGTCGCCACCGAGGGCGGCAAGGCGCTGTCCGGCGTCAAGGTGCAGCGCTTCGACATGGCCAACGGCGCCCTTGCCGGCGATGCGCGCAGCATTCACGCCGACTGCCTGCTGATGTCGGGAGGCTGGTCGCCGACCATCCATCTGGCCAGCCAGGCCGGGGCCAAGGCGGAGTGGAATGCCGCCCGACAGGCTTTCCTGCCACCGAAGCCCAACCAGCAATGGCCAACCCAGCGATGGATTGGCGCCGGCGCCTTCACCGGCAGTTTTTCCACAGCCGAGGCAATCGCCGAAGGCCGTGCCGCCGGGCTTTCGGCGTCGGGTGGAACAGGTGCACCAACAGCCTTGCCGGTCGTCGAAGCAGCCCCCGGCAATCCCGATCCGGCGCCGGTGTTCGAAATCAAGGCCGATGGAAAAAGCTTCGTCGATTTCCAGCACGACGTGACAGCGGAGGATGTGCGACTGGCGCATCGTGAAGGCTTCATCTCGGTCGAGCATCTGAAACGCTACACCACGCTCGGCATGGCGACCGACCAGGGCAAGAGTTCCAACATACCCGGGCTCGCCATCATGGCGGAAGCATTGGGCAAGCCGATCCCGGAAGTCGGCACGACCCGCTTTCGCCCACCCTTTTCGGCGGTGTCGATCGGCTCACTCGCCGCCGAGCGGTTCGGCGATCTAAGGCCCGAGCGGCTGACGCCGATGCATGACTGGCACGTCGCCAACGGCGCGACCATGTATTCGGCCGGCCTCTGGTATCGCCCGATGATTTATGGCCATCCCGGCGAGACGATCGAGCAGGCCTATGTGCGCGAAGCCAGGGCGACGCGCGAGAGCGCCGGCATCGTCGATGTCTCGACGCTGGGCAAGATCGCCGTCCAGGGTCCGGATGCGGCGGAATTCCTCGATCGGGTCTACACCAACATGTTCTCGACGCTGGCTGTCGGCAAGGCCCGCTATGGGCTGATGCTGCGCGAGGACGGCCTGGCCTTCGACGACGGCACGACATGGCGGCTCGGCGAACAGGACTTCTTGATGACCACCACCACGGCCAATGCCGGCAGGGTGATGCAGCATCTGGAGTATTTCCTCGACGTCATCTGGCCGGAGCTGAAGGTCCATGTCACGTCGGTGACCGACGAATGGGCGGGTGCCGCGATTGGCGGGCCAAAGGCGCGAGACATTCTTGCTGCTTGCGTCACCGGCACTGCCGTCGACAACGCCACTCTGCCATTCATGGGCATCGTGCGTGGCAAGATATCAGGCGTGCTTGTCATGATCTGCCGGCTTTCCTTCTCCGGCGAAATGGCCTTCGAAGTGTACTGTGGCGCCGGGTACGGCACCCATGTCTGGGAAGCGTTGATCGAAGCCGGCAAGCCGTTCGGACTGGTGACTTACGGGCTTGAGGCGCTGGGCACGATGCGCATCGAGAAAGGCCACGTCACCGGCGCCGAGATCGACGGCCGCACCACGGCGCGCGATCTGCATCTCGACTGGATGCTGTCGAAGAAGAAGCCCTTCATCGGCTCGGCGATGATGGATCGCGAGGGCCTGATCGCGCCCGGCCGTCTGGAACTCGTCGGCCTGATCTCGCTTGATAACCAGCCGCTCAACGGCGGCGCACATATCGTCGAGGAACTCGACGAAGCCAATCCGCACGATTCCATCGGCCACATCACCGCTTGCTGTTATTCGCCCGCACTCGGCAAGTACATCGCGCTCGCTTTGGTCAAGGACGGCAAGGCACGGCGCGGCACGCGCGCCCATATCTCCGATCCCCTGCGCAACCGGTTCGGCCCGGTCGAGATCGTCTCCAACCACTTCTTTGACCCTGACGGGAGCCGCATGCATGGTTGAGCGCCAATCACCGCTTGATGTGGCACCCATCGAGTTGGCCCCGCTTGAGCCGGAACTGCGCACCGGCTCGCATGGCGACTTCGAACACGGCATCGATGTCATCCTCTCCGAAACCAGGCCGGGGTCGATCCTGCAGCTCGCTGCCTGGCCGGGCCAGGAGAAGAATTTGATTTCTGGTATCCGCGCCGTTACCGGCATTGCCCTGCCCGACGGCGCCGGCGCCGGCAGCACCAACGGCGCGAGGTCCGCATTCGGCTTTGCGCCTGGAAAATTCACCGTAGTGGACGAGGCCGAAGGCCTGGCATCGGCCTTTGCCAGTGCCGTCACCCCTGATATCGGCACGGTGACCGATCTATCGCATGGCCGCACGGCGATCCGCATCGCCGGACCGAAGGCCGAATGGGTGCTGGCGAAATTCTTCGCCATCGACTTCGCGCTGCCGGCTTTCCCGATCGGTGCCGGCCGCTCGACCACGCATCATGACGTCTTCGCCCAGATCCAGCGCACCGGCGCCGACCAGTTCGACATCTACGTATTCCGGTCGTTTGCGCGCTCGTTCTGGAAGGCGCTCTGTCACGCCAGCGAGGAAGTCGGCTACGAAGTGCAGTAGACAGAGGCGGCGCGTCGTCACCTCACTTGGCGCCACCTCATTTGGCGCCTCACCTCATTTGGCGAACGTCACCCACTCTTCCAGCGGCGCGCGGTCGGTGCGGAACTCATTTTCGGGCTTGGATCTGTCCTCATGGCCGAGCGCCATGCCGCAGACGACGATCTCCTCGTCGGGAATGTTGAGCACCGGCCTGATCTGCTTGTGATACGGTGCAAAGGCCGCCTGCGGACAGGTATGCAGGCCCCTGCCCCGCGCCGCTACCATGATGTTCTGCAGGAACATGCCGTAATCGATCCACGAGCCCTTGTTCAGCCGCCGGTCGACCGTGAAAATCATGCCGACCGGTGCGTCGAAGAAGACGAAGTTGCGGTCGTGCTGCGCACGCATCCTGTCCACCTCGCGCCGGCCGATGCCGAGCGCGCCGTAGAGGCCGAAGCCGTTCGCGCGCCGCCGGGTGAGATACGGTTCGAAGAACTGGTCGGGGTAATAGCGATATTCGTCCCAGTCGGCCTTTTCGGCGCGGATGCCGGAATTGAGGATGGCGTCGGTGATCCGCTGCTTGACCTCGCCCTTGGTGACATAGACCCGCCAGGGCTGCATGTTGGTGCCCGAAGGGGCACGCGCGGCAACAGAGAGAATGGCGCGGATCGTCTCATCATCGACCATGTCGGGCAGGAAGGCCCGCACAGAACGGCGTGACGTGATCGCCTCGTCGACGATCGCCGCATCCTTGGCAATCCGGGTGTTGTTTTCCAGCATGGGCCGTCCCTTTACGCGTAATCCCTAACCCGGAATCGATTCCGGAAAGATCATGCGCCGTCCAGAAAATGAGAGAGCATCATTGCGGATCCAATTGACGCGTGGCGCTCTATCGCAAACCTCGACCGGGCGCCCTCACTCGCCGTACGTGGCCGAGCCTTTGCCTGAACCGCCAAAATGGCGCAAGCAAATCTTGTGGCATCATGAAAATCGTCTTGATTTTTTCACGAACTTGACCTCTCATGAAATTTGCACCCAATTTTTCACCATGGGAATTTCAAGAGAATAACGTTGCCCGCAACAGCCGTCAGATCGGAGCAGGAAAACCGCGAACGGCTGCTGGCCGGCGATATCAGGGCGCTGCGTAAGGCGCGCAGGCTGACGCTTGCCGAAATCGGCCTGAAGCTCGGCCGCTCCGTCGGCTGGGTCAGTCAGGTCGAGCGCGGCCTGTCGATCCCGTCGCTCGGCGATCTCAGGACCTTCGCGGAAGTGTTCGGGGTGCCGGTCAGCCTGTTCTTCAGCCACGACGTGCCTGTCGAGAACGAGCGCGGCGTCATCGTGCGCGCCGGCAGCCGCCGCACCCTTGGCACAAGCGATTCCGGCCTTGTGGAGGAGCTTCTGTCGCCCGATCTCGGCGGTAGCTTCGAGATGCTGCGTTCGGTCTTCGCGCCGGGTGCGGAACTAAAGACCGAAGCGCGCCGGCCGACGGAGGAAGCCGGATATGTCGCGTCCGGCAGCTTCGACATCGAGATATCAGGCGTCTGGCACCGGCTTGGTGAGGGCGACTCCTTTCGCTTCGACGGCAAGCCGTTCCGCTGGCGCAATCCTGGAGCGGAGCCGGCAGTAGTCATCTGGGTGGTTTCACCACCTGTTTACTAGAGGTTTGGAGAAGAACATGGCCGGTTTGCCAACCACGGCACGTGTGGTGATCATCGGAGGCGGTGTCGTCGGCGCCTCCTCGCTCTACCATCTCGCCAAGGCGGGCTGGACCGACTGCGTACTCCTCGAAAAGAACGAGCTCACTTCCGGCTCGACCTGGCATGCGGCCGGCAACGTGCCGACCTTCTCCTCCTCATGGTCGCTGATGAACATGCAGCGCTATTCGACCGAGCTCTATCGCGGACTGGCCGACGCGGTCGGCTATCCAATGAACTACCACGTCACCGGCTCGCTCAGGCTGGCCCATACGGCCGAGCGCATGCAGGAGTTCCAGCGGGCCAAGGGCATGGGCCGCTATCAAGGCATGGACATCGATGTGGTCGGGCTCGACGAGATCAAGCGCCGCTACCCGTTCATCGAAACACATGAGCTGAAAGGCGCGCTCTACGATCCAAGCGACGGCGACATCGATCCGGCGCAGCTGACCCAGGCGCTGGCCAAGGGCGCCCGCGACATGGGTGCGAAGATCATCCGTTTCTGTCCGGTCACCGGCGTGCGCCGCGACAAGGACGAGTGGGTGGTTGTAACAGCGCAAGGCGAGATCCGCTGCGAAATCGTCGTCAACGCCGCTGGCTATCGTGCGGCCGAAGTCGGCAGGATGTTCGGCCGCGACGTGCCGATGATGGTGATGAGCCATCAATACATCCTGTTCGAGGAAATTCCCGAACTGGCCGCATGGTCGAAGGAGCAAGGCAAGAAACTGCCGCTGCTGCGCGACGTCGACACCTCCTACTATTTGCGCCAGGAAAAGAACGGCATGAATCTCGGGCCCTACGAGCGCAATTGCCGTGCGCATTGGGTCGGCCACAATGATCCGATGCCCGATGATTTTTCGTTCCAGCTGTTCCCCGACGATCTCGACCGGCTGGAGGACTATCTGGCCGATGCCGTCGCCCGCGTGCCTATCCTCGGCACCGCCGGCCTGTCCAAGGTCATCAACGGCCCGATCCCCTATGCACCGGACGGCAACCCGCTGATCGGCCCGATGCCCGGCGTGCCGAACGCCTTCGAGGCCTGCGTCTTCACCTTCGGCATCGCCCAGGGCGGCGGCGCCGGCAAGGTGCTGGCCGAATGGGTGACTGAGGGCCAGACCGAATGGGACATGTGGTCCTGCGATCCGCGCCGTTTCACCAGCTTTGCCTCGGCCCCGGACTACTGCGTCGCCAAGGGCATGGAGATCTACGGCAACGAATACGCGATCCAGTTTCCGCGCCATGCCTGGCCGGCTGGACGCGACCGCAAACTGTCGCCGATCCACGATCGCATCAAGGCGTTCGGCGCCTGCTTCGACGCCTATAATGGCTGGGAGCGCGCCACCTGGTACGCGCAAGCCGGCGACGACGTCTCCGAAGCCGCGACGCTGACTTTCCGCCGCGACGGGCCCTGGCAGCATCGCGTCCGCGAAGAATGCCTCGCCGTGCGCGACGCCGCCGGCATTTTGGACCTGCCTGGTTTTTCCCGCTTCAATCTCGATGGTCCCGGCGCTGCCGAGTGGCTGAGCCAGCAGGTCACCGGCATCGTGCCAAAACCCGGCCGCATCGGCCTTGTCTATTTTGCCGACGACAAGGGCCGCATCGTCACCGAAATGTCTGTCGTTCGCCACGACGAGAATTTGATGACGCTGATCACCGCCGCGGTGGCGCAGTGGCATGATTTCGAGTGGCTGAAATCGCGCATGCCGAAAGACGCGACGTTCAAGCTGGTCGATCGGACCGAGGACTACTCCACGCAGATCCTCGCCGGGCCCAACTCACGAAAAATCCTCGCCGATGTCTGCGCCGCCGATCTTGCTCTGCCCTGGCTCACGCACCAGGAGACAATAATCGCAAGCCGCTGGGCGAAGCTGGTGCGCGTGTCCTTCGCCGGCGAACTCGGCTGGGAAATCCACACCAAGGTCGGTGATACCGCCGCAATCTTCGACGCCGTTTGGGCGGCCGGGCAGAGGCATGGCCTAAAGCCATTCGGCATGTATGCGCTGGATTCGCTGCGGCTCGAAAAAGGCTATCGCGCCTGGAAGGGTGACCTGTCGACCGACTATACGATCCTGCAGGGCGGGCTGGAGCGTTTCGTCAAATGGGACAAGCCGGATTTCCGTGGCAGGGCGGCGCTGCAAAACGAGAAGCAGCAGGGCGTGAAGAAGCGTTTCGTCACGCTGGTCGTCGAAAACCCCGGCGACTGCGACGCGCCCACAATGTCAACGCTGTGGCATGACGGCGAGATCGTCGGCGAGACGACGTCCGGCGGCTGGGGTCATCGCATAGACAAGTCGATCGCGCTCGGCATGCTGCGCGCCGATCTGACCGAACCGGGAACCACGGTAGAGGTCGAGATCTTCGGCGAGCGTTTTCAGGCGGTCGTGCAGAACGACGAACCGCTATGGGATCCAAAGAACGAGAGATTGCGTGCATGAAGTCCATCATTCTCACAGACGGCGGTATGGGCCAGGAGTTGGTACGCCGCAGCAGTTCCGAGCCGACGCCGCTGTGGTCAGCCAGGGTGCTGATCGACGAACCGGACCTGGTGCGCGACTTGCATGCGGAGTTCATCCGGGCCGGCGCCCGTGTCATCACCATCAACACCTATTCCGCAACACCCGAGCGGCTGGCGCGGGAGGGAGCGGAAGAACTGTTCAGGCCGCTGCAGAAGCGCGGCATAGAGCTGGCAAGGCAGGCTCGCGACCAGGCCGGCGACGCGGCGATCGCCGGCTGCCTGTCTCCCCTGTTCGGCAGCTACGCACCGGCGCTGACGATATCCTTCCAGGATACACTCGACATCTACCGCCGCATCGTTGCCGAACAGGCTGATGGCGTCGATCTGTTCCTGTGCGAGACCATGGCGTCGGCCGAGGAGGCGCGCGCGGCTGTCACCGCGGCGTCGGAAAGCGACAAACCGGTTTGGGTGTCGTGGACGCTTGCCGATCACGGCGCACCACGGCTGCGCAGCGGCGAAACCATTGCGGCTGCGTCGAGCGCTCTCGACGGCCTGCCCGTCGCAGCTAGACTGATCAATTGCTGCCGGCCCGAAGCGATCGCTGCAGCGCTGCCCGAACTGATCGGTCTCGGCGGCCCGGTCGGCGCCTATGCCAACGGCTTCACCTCGATTGAGGCGCTCAAGCATGGCGGCACAGTGGAAGTGCTGCACGCCCGCCACGACCTTGATCCGGATGCCTATGCCGGCCAGGCGGTCGGCTGGGTCGAGACTGGCGTCGACATCGTCGGCGGCTGCTGCGAAGTCGGACCGCCCCATATCGCCGCCCTGCGCGACCGGCTCGAGCAGGCCGGCTATGAAATTTCGGGAGTACCATAATGCCCAGACCATCATCGCGCATTTCCGGCATCGTGCCCTCCGGCAAGGACGGCTGGGAGGTCCATTTCGCCGCCTGGACACGCAGGGAGGCCGGCGAGGACATCATCGTGCTGTCGGTCGGCGACCATGATTTCGATACGCCGGCGCAGACGATCGAAGCCTGCGTGACGGCGGTACGCGCCAGCAATCACCACTACACCCCGCTGCCGGGCCTTCCGCGTCTGCGCAATGCGATGGCGGCGACCTCGACCCTCTGCACCGGCGTTGCCACCAACCCCGACCAGGTCATCGCCACGCCGGGTGGGCAGGCAGCGCTGTATGCGGCAGTGCAGGCCGTTCTCGACCAGGGCGACCATGCCATCGTGGTCGCGCCCTATTACGCGACCTATCCCAACACATTCAGCGCGGCGGGCGCCGATTTCACCGTGGTCGAGACACCCGCCGAGGATGGTTTTCAGCCGCGCGCCGCCGACATTCGCGCCGCCCTTCGCCCGAACACGCGGGCCATTCTCATCAACACGCCGAACAATCCGACGGGTGCGGTTTATTCACGAGAGCGGCTGGAAGAGCTGGCGCAGATTTGCCGGGAACATGACCTCTGGCTGCTATCGGACGAGGTCTACTGGACGCTGGGTGGCGGCGAGCACATCTCGCCGCGCTCGCTGCCCGGCATGGCGGAACGCACGCTGGTCATCAATTCCATGTCGAAGAGCCACGGCATGACCGGCTGGCGCATGGGCTGGCTGACCGGGCCCGAAGAGATGATCTCGCTGCTGATCAATCTCAATCTGGTGACGACCTACGGCCTGCCGGCCTTCATCAGCCTCGCTTGCGCCGAGGCGCTGGAAAACGGCTACGGCGTCAAGGAGATCGCCGAACGCTATGCCGCAAGGCGCAGCGTCGTCCTCGACGCCATGCGCGGCATGAACAACGTCACCGTGCGCGGCTCCGAAGGCGGCATGTATGTCATGCTCGACATATCGGCTGTCGAGCCGGACGACGAGAAATTCGCCTGGGCTCTCCTCGACAAGGAAAAGGTCGGCGTGATGCCGGGCTCGAGCTTCGGCCAGGCGGCCGCCGGCCATATTCGCGTCAGCCTTTGCCAGCCCGAGGCGATACTTTTAGAAGCAGCCCTTCGCTTGCGCCGCTTCGCTTCCACCTATCGCCGTGAGGCCGCATGAGCGCCCTGCCCCCGAAAGCAATCCCGACGAAGACCATTCCTCCGAAAGCAAGGGCCGTCATCATCGGCGGCGGCGTCTCCGGCTGTTCGGTCGCCTACCATCTGGCCAAGCTCGGCTGGACCGATATCGTGCTGCTCGAACGCAAGCAGCTGACATCGGGTACGACGTGGCATGCCGCCGGCCTGATCGGCCAGTTGCGCGGCTCGCAGAACATGACGCGGCTGGCGAAATATTCGGCCGACCTCTACGTCAAGCTGGAAGCCGAAACCGATGTCGGCACCGGCATGCGCCAGGTCGGCTCGATCACCGTGGCGCTGACCAAGGAGCGCAAGCACGAGATTTATAGGCAGGCGTCCCTCGCCCGCGCCTTCGATATCGACGTGCGCGAAATTTCGCCTGGTGAAGTCAAGGAGATGTATCCGCACCTCAACATTTCCGACGTGGTCGGCGCAGTCCACCTGCCGCTCGACGGCCAGTGTGATCCCGCCAACATCGCCATGGCGCTGGCTAAGGGCGCGCGACAGCGCGGTGCGACGATCGTCGAGAATGTGAAGGTCACCAAGGTCAATACCAGGGATGGCCGCGTCACCGGCGTGTCCTGGGCGCAAGGCGACGAGCATGGCACGATCGAAGCCGACATCGTCGTCAACTGCGCCGGCATGTGGGCGCGCGAGGTCGGGCGCCAGAACGGCGTCACCATCCCGCTGCATGCCTGCGAGCATTTCTATCTCGTCACCGAGCCGATCCCCGGTCTCTCCCGCCTGCCGGTGCTGCGCGTGCCCGACGAATGCGCCTACTACAAGGAGGATGCCGGCAAGATGATGCTCGGCGCCTTCGAGCCGGTGGCCAAGCCCTGGGGCATGGACGGCATAAGCGAAGATTTCTGCTTCGACCAGCTGCCCGAGGATTTCGAGCATTTCGAGCCGATCCTTGAAATGGGCGTCAACCGCATGCCGATGCTGGCCAGCGCCGGCATCCACACCTTCTTCAACGGTCCCGAGAGTTTTACCCCCGATGATCGCTATTATCTCGGCGAGGCGCCCGAGCTTTCCGGCTACTGGATGGCGACCGGCTACAACTCGATCGGCATCGTCTCGTCCGGCGGCGCCGGCATGGCGCTGGCACAATGGATCAACGATGGCGAAGCCCCTTTCGATCTCTGGGAGGTCGACATTCGCCGTGCCCAGCCATTCCAGAAGAACCGCCGTTACCTCAGAGAGCGCGTCTCCGAGACGCTCGGCCTGCTCTATGCCGATCATTTTCCGTATCGCCAGATGGCGACCTCGCGGAACATCAGGCGCTCCCCCCTGCATGAACATCTGAAGGCACGCGGCGCGGTATTCGGCGAGGTTGCCGGCTGGGAACGCGCCAACTGGTTCGCCCGCGAAGGCCAGGAGCGCGAATACCGCTATTCATGGAAGCGGCAGAACTGGTTCGATAACCAGCGCGACGAACATCTGGCGGTCCGAAACGGCGTCGGCCTGTTCGACATGACCTCATTCGGCAAGATCCGCGTCGAAGGCCGTGACGCCTGTGCCTTCCTGCAGAGGCTTTGCGCGAACGACATGGATGTGGCGCCGGGCAAGATCGTCTACACCCAGATGCTCAACCGGCGCGGCGGCATCGAGAGCGACCTCACCGTCTCGCGGCTGTCTGAAACGGCCTACTTCCTCGTCGTGCCCGGCGCGACGCTGCAGCGTGATCTCGCGTGGCTGCGCAAGCATCTTGCCGACGAGTTCGTCGTCATATCAGATGTGACCGCTGCCGAAGCCGTTCTCTGCCTGATGGGCCCGGACTCGCGAAAATTAATGCAGAAGGTGAGTCCCAACGATTTCTCCAACGAAACCAATCCATTCGGGACGTTTCAGGAGATAGAAATCGGCATGGGACTTGCCCGTGCCCACCGCGTCACCTATGTCGGCGAACTCGGCTGGGAGCTTTATGTCTCGACCGACCAGGCCGCCCATGTCTTCGAGGCGATCGAGGACGCCGGCGCAGATGTCGGCCTGAAACTCTGCGGCCTGCACACGCTGGATTCCTGCCGCATCGAAAAGGCCTTCCGGCATTTCGGCCATGACATCACCGACGAGGACAATGTGCTCGAAGCAGGCCTCGGCTTCGCGGTCAAAACGGCCAAGGGCGACTTCATCGGCCGCGATGCCGTGCTGAGGAAAAAGGAAGCCGGATTGAGCCGGCAGCTGGTGCAGTTCCGCCTGAAAGACCCGCAACCCTTGCTCTTCCACAATGAGGCGATCCTGCGCGACGGCAAGATCGTCGGCCCGGTCACCTCAGGCAATTACGGCCACCATCTCGGCGGCGCCATCGGGCTCGGTTACATCGAGTGCAAGGGCGAGAGCGAGGTGGATCTGCTGTCGTCGTCCTACGAAATCGAGATCGCCGGCGAACGCTTCGCCGCCGAAGTGTCGCTGAAGCCGATGTACGATCCGAAAGCGGAACGGGTGCGGATGTAAGGCACCCCTTCCTTCTCCCCGTTTACGGGGAGAAGGTGGCCCGAAGGGTCGGATGAGGGGCGGCGCCAGCTTCCGCAATGTTTGCGCTGCCCCTCATCTGCCTGCCGGCATCTTCTCCCCGTAAACGGGGAGAAGGACGCTCATCTCTCAAAACCGCTCCAGCCTCTTTCGCACTTTCGCGAGAAACGCCGCCCTCGTCTTCGGCGTCGATGCATCCATCAGGTAGTGCGCCAGGAAGAACGTCCTGCAGCGGGTGGCGCAGAGCGCCCGCATGCCGCGCAGGATTGTCTTGCGTCCCGGCTGGCCGACGACCACGCTCCACCAGGTCGGTGCGCCGCAGGTCGTGATCACTCCGATCTTCGTCACGTGCCTCATCAGCGACTGGATCCGTCCCTTGCCCGCCGGCAGCTTGAAGGCGACGTCGGTTGCCCAGACCCGGTCTAGCCACCCCTTCAGCATTGCCGGCAGCCCGTACCACCATGTCGGATAGATGAAGAGGATTGCCTGGGCCCAGTTGAGGTGGTCGATGTGCGGCTTGAGCGCCGGGTCCTGCGGGGCATGCTCATTGTAGGAGCGTCGCTCGCCGCAGCCCATGACCGGATCGAAATTTTCCGCATAGAGGTCGAGCAGCCGCACCTCCCAACCTCTCGCCTTCAGCACCTCGATGGCATTATCGCGGATCGCGGCGCAAAAGCTCTCGGGCATCGGATGGCAGTAAACCACCAGGACCCGCATCAGAAGGTGTCCATGGCGGCGGCGACTTTCGCCAGGAACCTCTTGCGCGTTTCGTTGCTCGACAGGTTCATCGAATACTGCGCGAGATAGGACACGGAGGCACCTGGCTTGATGGTGGCGCGCAGCACGCGCTTGACCAGCTTGCGCGGCGGATCCCCCATCAGCATGGCGCGGAACCGGCTGCCGCCATAGGTGGTGACCGCCGCCAGCTTACGGATGTTGTGCAGCGACGGCTGCACCTTGCCGTCGACCAGCTTGAACGACACGCCGGGCAGGAAAACGCGGTCGAAGAAGCCCTTTAGGATCGCCGGATAGCCGTAATTCCACACCGGAAACGACAGCACCAGCGCCTCGGCTTTTTGCAAACGCTCGACATAAGCGGCCGCCGGATCGTCGGCGCTGCGCTCGTCGTGATAGCTAACCCGCTCGGCGCGCGTCAGCCTGGGATCGAAATCCTCGGCATAGAGATCGCAGTCGTCGACGGCGTGGCCGGCCGCTGTCAACCGCTCGACGATCGTCCGGTGCAGACCGGCATTGAAACTGGTCTCGACCGGATGGGCGTAAAGCACGAGGATGTTCATCGAAGTCCTCGCAGGCGCCACACGCTCCTCATCACCCTGCCTTCTGCAACCCCTTGAACAGGAACGACTTGTTCGAGCGATAGTCGTAGTCAGGGTTTTCCCAGGCGATCATCTTGCCGGGGTTGAGCAGCCCTTGCGGGTCGGTCTCGCGCTTGAAGGCAAGCTGCACCTCATCGGTCCGCTTCATGCCGCCCTCTTCCAGCGTGTATCGGTGCGGGTTGAAGATCCAGCAGCCATTGTCCTCATGGATACGGATGATTTCGTCGAGCCGCTCCGTCGTGGTGAAGCGGACCAGCGGCAGGCCGGCAACGCCGATCGCACCGTCGAAACGGATGAATTCCAGATGCGACGGCACTTCGTCACCGAAGCGGTCGACCATCGCCTTGACATGAGCAAGATGGTCGGGCGACGGGTAGCGGGCCTGCAGGTAGGTGATGGTGGGATCGACCCTGATGGCGCGCAATGTCGTGTGGTTCCAGGTCAGTTCATAAGCCGGCGGCAGGCCTTTCAGGTCGGCCTCCTTGTCGGCGCGGAAAACGATCTCGCCCTTGCTGCGCGCCGTGAACGCGAGGAAGGCGTCCATCGCATGCGGCGCGATCATCAGGACGACGATGCTCTGCTCGCGCCGGAAGAATTTCTGATGGCGCTTGAAATAATCATACGGGATGGGCGCTGCGATCGGCGTGATCAGTTTCGCCAATATGCCGTCCTGGACGGCGAGGTCGTCGCCGAAGCCGGCCGCATCCATGAAATCGTCGAAGCCGACAATGACGTCGACCCAGTCGTAAGCCGCGGCCAGCGGCATCTCGACTTCGGTGATGATGCCGTTGGTGCCGTAGGCATGCATCACCTTGAGCACCTCCTCGCCAGTGAGATCCATGACGCGCGGCTCCGCCTCCATCGTCACGGTCCTGAGCCGGATCACATTGCCAAGGTCGCGCAGTCCACCCCAGCGAATCGAGCCGACGCCTCCCGATCCACCGGCGACGAAACCGCCGATCGACGCGGTGTTGTAGGTCGACGGCGACATCCGAAGCTCCTGTCCGGAATGCGCGCGCGTCGCCCTGTCGATCTCGGCCAGAACCGCGCCAGGCCCAGTGACGACGCGTCCGGGCGCGATCGCCTTGACCGCATTCATCTCGGCGAGATTGAGCACGACGCCGCCGGACAGCGGCATGGCCTGCCCGTAATTGCCGGTGCCGCTGCCGCGCGGCGTCACCGGCACGCCATGTCGGTGGCAGGCGGCGAGCACGCGGATAACCTCGTCCTCCGATTTCGGCGTCACGATCAGGTCGCCGGTGACGTGGTCGAGCTGCTGCTTCAGCACCGGGCTATACCAGTAGAAGTCGCGGCTCTTCTGCTGGACGATTGCTGGATGGTCGTCGAGCTTCAGGCCATCGAGGTCGTGTTTGAGCGCTGCAATATCCATCATCCCACCATCAGATCGTCGAGTTCGGCATAGTCGGGCAATCGGCGCTCGACGGCGCGACCCTCGCGCACCACGATGCGATCCGATTCGGGCCGCGACAGCAATTCCGTCCAGCTTCGTCCCCTGAAGACGACGAAATCGGCGGCACCACCGGCGGCAAGCATGCCGAAACCATCGAGCCGCATCACCTTGGCCGGCGTCGACGTCACCGCCTGCGGCCAGTCGCCGACCGGGTGATCGAAATGCAGGATGCGCGTCGCCATGCGATAGACCTCCAGCATGTCGAGATCGCCATAGGCGTAGAACGGATCGCGGGTGTTGTCGGAGGCGACGGCGACGGGAATGCCGCGCGCCTTCATCTCGTGCAGCAGCGTAACACCACGCCAGCGCGGCGTGGTGTTATCAGCCCGCCGGTCCTGCAGATAGAGATTGCACATCGGCAGCGACACCACGGCAAGCCCCGCCTTCGCCACCTTGTCCAGCGTGTCGAGCACATCGAGATCGGGCTGGCGCGCCAGCGAGCAGCAGTGACCAACGAGGATGTTTCCCTCAAAACCGTTCCACAGGGCGGCCTCGGCGATTTTCTTCAGCGAGATCGCCGAGACGGCGTCGGTCTCGTCGGCATGGAAATCGAGGTCGAGGCCATGCTTGATCGCCTGCGCAAACACCTGGTCGAGAAGCTCCTCCAGGTCCGGCAACATATAGGTGACGACACCGAGCACGCCCTTGGCCGCAGCCACGCGTTTGGCCAATTTTTCGAACCATGGCTTGTCGCGAACGGCTTCGATGCCGAGCAGGCAGGCCGCCTGCAGTTCGATGCGGCCGCGCCATTTCTCCCGCATAGCCTCGAACACCGGCCAGGAGATCTCTTCCTGCGGCGCAACGCTGTCGAGATGGGTGCGCAAAGCCTTGGTGCCGTGCGCGTAGGCGCAGCGCAGCGAAAAATCCATGCGACGGGCGACGTCCTCGGCGCTCCAACGTGCAGCGCGGTCGGCGCCGGTGGCATTGAGCGCGCCCATGAACGTGCCGTCGGGATTTGGTTTCCGAGACCAGATATGGCCCTTGTCGATATGGGTGTGGCAGTCGACGAAGCACGGCATGACGATGCGGCCGCCAAGGTCGGTCGCCTCTGCCTTTGGCAACTTTCCATGCGCGCTGGTGCTCACGATCTTGCCGTCGGCGACGGCGATGTCGGCGAGTGCGAGGCCGTCAGAGTCGAAAGCAGCGGCAAGACCAGGTGTCAGCGACCGGTGAAGGCGGACGTTGCTGAGACGGTAAGAACCAGAGGCTGGTATCAAGACTTCCCCCCCTCTGACCTATGCAACGCCGTTCCCTCAAGGGGTCGTTTGGATCGGAGACACCGCGAACAGGCGGACGGAGACATCGCAAACAGTTTTGCACCGCCGTATTCTTCGGTGACCGTAACGGCATGGATCCTCGGGTCTGCGCGTCCGCTTCGCTCCCGCTCCGCCCGAGGATGACGAAAGACGGGAAGGCATATGCAAATCGCCAATGCTGCGGATTGGTGGGAACCCCGGTATCTCCAACGTTTGCGATTGGTGGCGGCATCCTTTCCCTTCGTCATCCTAGGGCGGAGCGGGAGCGAAGCGGACGCGCAGACCCTAGGATCCATGCCGTTCCCTTCGAGCGTAGCGGTGGCGCAAAACTGTTCACGATGTCTCCGCACGGCGGTTCGCCGTATCTCTGGCCCAAGCAGCCCCTCACCGTTCTCAATCGCGTCACCCATCCTACCGCTCCTGCTTCAGCGCGCTTTCATGCCAGCGCCGCAAAATGAGATGCGAGATCAGCGACAGCACCAGGAAGATCAGAATGCCGGTGAACGAGATCAGGATCAGCGCCGCGAACAGCCGCGGCGCGTTGAGCCGATAACCGGCCTCGATGATGCGCGAGGCCAGTCCCGACGACTGGCCGGTGGCCCCGGCGACGAACTCCGCCACCACCGCGCCGATCAAAGACAGGCCGCCGGCGATCTTCAGCCCGCCGAGAAAATAGGGCATCGCCGCCGGCAGCCTGAGATAACGCAATTGCTGCCAGCGGGTCGCGCCGTTGAGCTTGAACATGTCGCGCAGATTGCGATCGACTGAGTTGAGCCCGAGCGTGGTGTTGGACAGGATCGGAAAGAAGGCGACAATCCAGGCACACAGCAGAAGCTTCGTCGTCTGATTGTCGACATAGATGTTGATCAGCGGGAAGATCGCGACGATCGGCGTCACCTGCAGCACGATGGCAAACGGGAAGAACGACATCTCCACCCATTTCGATTGCGCAAACAGCACCGCAAGTCCGACCCCGCCGATGACGGCGAGAAGCAGGCTGAGAAAGGTGATCCGCAGCGTCACCAGCAGCGAGGAGAACAGCAGCCCGGCATCGTCGAAGAGCGTTTGCAGCACCACGCCGGGGCGCGGCAGAATGTATTTCGGGATGTCGTTCCAGACGCAGATGCGATCCCACAGCCAGATGGCCGAGATCATGATCGCCAGCGGCAGCAGCCAACGGCCGATGCGCTCGAGCCGCTCCTGGCGGACCCGACGCGCCTCCTCGGGGTCGAGCGTCAGTGCGTGTTCTTCAATGGCCGTCATAATGCGGTCCGGCGGTTGAGTTGATGGCGCCGATCAGCACATCGGATGCCTGGCGGCAGAGCGCGGCATAGGCGGGCGAGGTGCGGAAGGCTTCGTTGCGCGGATAGGGCGCGTCTATGGCAATTTCCCTGAATACGCGGCCCGGTCGCGCCGCCATGACGACGACGCGGTTGGAGAGAAAAACGCTTTCGAAGACGCTGTGGGTCACGAAGACGACGGTAAAGCGCTCGTCCTGCCATAGTTCCAGAAGATCGTTGTTGAGCTTGAAGCGGGTGATCTCGTCCAGTGCCGCGAACGGCTCGTCCATCAAAAGAACGCGCGGCTTGGTCACCATGGCGCGGGCGATCGAGACGCGCATTTTCATGCCGCCGGACAATTCGCGCGGCACGGCGTTCTCGAAGCCGGTCAGGTGAACCCGCGCCAGCATCTCCCTCACCGCTGGCGCAGCCCTGGTCCGCGACACGCCCTTCAACCGAAGCGGCAGCCAGACATTGTCGAAAACATCGGCCCAGGGCAACAGCGTCGGCTCCTGGAAGACGAAGCCGATGTCAGAGCGGTCGACAGAGCTGCTGCCGCGCCAGTCGAGCAGGCCGGAGGTCGGCGTCGCAAGACCCGCAATCAGCCGCAAGGCCGTCGACTTGCCGCAACCCGACGGTCCGAGCAGACTGAGGAAGTCGCCTTCCCGGATCGTCAGGTCGACATCGCTGAGTGCTGTCACGCCATTGGAAAAAACCTTGCCGACGCCGCGCAGCGCCAGCAGCAGCGGACCCTTGCCCGATGCGCTTGCCGGCGCTTGCGCCACTTTCTCCTGCATCATGCCCGGGTACTATTTCTTCAGGTCGATCCCGACGCCCTTGTTGACGAAGGTCAGCGTGTAGGACTTCTTGATGTCGATATCGGCCGGCACGACCTTGGCCTTGACCATCTTGTCGTAGAAGCTCTGGATGCGCTCCTCGGTCATCGCGCCGATGCCGAGTTTTTCCGTGTCGCCGGAATCGACGATGCCGAATTTCTTCATCTGCTCGATCGAAAACGCGATCTGCTCGTCGCTGATGTCTGGATTATCCTTCTTGATCGCTGCATTCGCGGCAGCGTTGTCGCCGTAGAGATAGTTGTACCAGCCCTTGGCCGAGCCATCGACGAAGCACTGAACCACCTCCGGCCGCTTGTCGATCGTCGCCTGCATGGTCTCGATCGTCGTCGCATACGTATCGAAGCCGTAGTCTGCGAGCAGGAACAAATTGGGCTGGAAGCCGCCTTCCTTGGCGACCGCATGCGGCTCCGAGGTCACGTAGCCTTGCTGGATCGACTTCTTGTTGGCGATAAAAGGTGCGGGGTTGAACGTGTAGGGCACGCGCTTGGCCGGATCGAAGCCGAATTCCGTTACCATCCATTGGAAGAAGCTCTGTGCACCTTCGTCAGCGATGATGTACTGGTCCGCGTCCTTCAGATCCTCCCATTTATCGAGCCCTTGACCCGGATGGGCCATGATGACCTGCGGCTCTTTCTGGAAGGAGGCGGCGACCACGCGCAGCGGAATCTCCTGCTGGACGGCGTCGAAGGCCTGCAGCATGTTGCCACCCATGTAGAAGTCGATCTTGCCGGCGAGCAACAGCGGCCGCCCGCTGACCTGCGGGCCACCTTGCATGATCGTTACGTCAAGCCCGCAAGCGGCATAGGTGCCGTCCGCCACGGCCTGATAGTAGCCGCCGTGCTCGGCCTGGGCGAGCCAGTTGGTGCCGAAGGTGACTTTCTCGTTCGCTGCCGCGATCAGCGTGCTAGCGGCAAGCAGCACGATCGCGCCAGCCGAAATCTTAAGTTTTCCGTCCATCCACACCACCCTTTGTTGCCTCGGGCGCATCACACGCCGAGCTCGACACCATCGATTCAAGAAGCAAGACACATGCCATCGCCGGGACCGCCTGCCTGCGCAACAGTCGTGCGCGAAGGCCGGACTGGTCATGCCGTACCGGAGGCATCGTGCCTATTTTTTGGACGCCTGTCCACAATCGCCCTGACAACATGCACTGCATCTTGAAGGCTTGGCTAATCTGGTCTTAGGCTGGCGCCGAACCGGAGATTGCCATGTTCAAATTCCTGACGCCAAAGTCGATCAAACCGCCCTTCGCCCGCTACAGCCATGGCGTCGAGGTGCCGCCGGGCAAGAGGCTGGTGCTGTGTTCTGGCCAGGTCGCCATCACTCCGGACGATCAGATTCCGGAGGATGCCGGCGCACAGGCTGAACTCTGTTTTCGCAGTATTGCCGCGATTCTCGGCGAGGCCGGACTTGGACTCTCCGACATCGTGCGCATCAACGCCTATGTCACGGACCGCGCTTTCCTCAGACCCTATATGGACGTCCGCGACCGCCTGTTCACCAGCCCGGCACCCGCCTCGACGCTGATGATCGTGTCCGGTTTCGCCCGGCCGGAATTCAAGGTCGAGATCGAGGTCATCGCGGCAGGGTGATCGACAGGCGATCCTTCCCGCGCTAGGTCTGCATCGAAGAGGCCAGCCTATCGAAAAGGCCAATCTATCGAAAAAGGCCGGTCTATCGAAAAAAGGCGTGACATGACCGTTGCGAAAAGACGCGTGTGGTGGGGAGACTATCGGACCACCGAATACGCCACCATCGACCCGGAGGCGACGATCGCCGTTCTGCCGGTGGCGGCAATCGAACAGCACGGGCCGCATCTGCCGGTTTCGACCGACACCTCGATCATGAACGGCATGCTCGAAACGGTGATCGAGCGCCTGCCTGGCGATCTCGACATCCGCATCCTGCCCGTCCAGGCGGTGGGCAAGTCGAACGAGCACCTGCATGCGCCGGGAACCCTGACGTTGCCGGCGGCGACCTTGATAGAGGCCTGGACCGAGCTTGGCCTGTCGATCGCGCGGGCCGGGTTAAGGAAGCTGGTCGTCGTCAACTCGCATGGCGGCAACGAGGAGATCATGGGCATCATCACCCGCGAATTGCGCGTGCGTGCAAAGATGCTGGCGGTAAAGACGAGTTGGCAGCGCTTTGGCCGGCCGGCCGGCATGTACACCGAGCTTGAGGATCGCCAAGGCATCCATGGCGGCGATGTCGAGACCTCGCTGATGCTGCATTTCCGGCCGGATCTTGTCGACATGGCAAAGGCCGACAATTTCGTGTCCAACGTCGCCCGCGCTGAAAAGGAATTTTCACTGCTGCGCCACACCGGAACCCACGCTTTCGCCTGGATCGCCACCGACCTCAACCCGAACGGCGTGGTCGGCGACGCCAGCATTGCAACGGCCGAAAAGGGCCGACTGACCGCCAACCATCAAGCCGACGGTTTCATCAGCCTCTTGAAGGACGTGCGCAAGGCGAAGCTCGCCGACTGGTTGGCGTAGTCAGACCATGATCCCGAAAAGTGGAATCCGGTTTTCGGAAAAGATCATGGTCAAACTCTAGCCGTCGATCTTCAGCGCAAAAGGCGTGCCCTCGAAGGCATCCGCGCCGCGCCCGATCGCCTGGATCGCGTTGGTCATGCGGCCGTTGCGATCGAGCAGCGCGTCGGCGACCGCGATCAGCCGGGGATTGGGTGTCGCCGAGGGTGATAGCGCACGCAGCGTCTCAGCCAATTCGACCTCGTCGCGCTTCGGCGCCAATGCCGCCGCGATGATGTAGGCCGAGGCCGTCGAACGGCTGATGCCGGCATAGCAATGCACGACCAGCGGCCTTAAACGATCCCATCGGCGCGCGAAATCGAGCAGGTCCCGGACATGCTCCTCGCCTGGCATGGTCATGCCATCCTGCGCCACGGCGATGTCGTGCATGACCAGATGCAGATGGTTTTCCCTGGCGATCGAGGCCGGGCGCGTCACCTCGGTACCGGCGGCCAGCAGGGAAAGCAGCCGCTCGGCGCCGGTCCTCGCAACCGTTTCCTCGACCTTCGATAGAGAGCAGACATGGATCATCGTACCTTTTCCTCTATCTGCTGCGCCCACTCGGCAAGAGCCGATTGGAGCCGCTGCCATTCCTCCTCCGGGCCCGGCAGCCCGGCGCGCAGCACATGCGGCCGGCCGGAGAAATGCCGAAGCAGGATGCCGCGCTCGCCAAGCGTCGAAAACAGGCCGGCGGCGTCCGCCAGCCTGATGTAGCGGAACAGCGTGGTGCCGCCGACGACAGGCACGCCGAAGCGGCCGAACAGCGCATCGAGCCGCGCGGCCTCCTCGGTCAAACGGCGCCGCATCTCGACCTGCCAGCCGGTGTCGGCAAGCGCGCGGATACCATATTCGAGCGCCGGTCCGGCCACCGCCCACGGCCCGAATTGCGCGTCCAGCCGTTCGACCGTCAGGGCGTCGGCCAGCGCAAAGCCAAGCCGCAGGCCGGCCAGCCCAAAGAACTTGCCGAAGGAACGCAGCACGACGATGCCGCCTTGCTCGACATCGCCGGCCAGGCTCTCGCCAAGCGGACCGACATCCATGAACGCCTCGTCGACGACCAGCACCCCGCCTTCGGCGCGCAATTTTCCGGCAAGCCCAAGCAGCTTCTCGCGTTCGACGACGCGCCCGTCCGGATTGTTGGGGTTGACGACGATGGCAAGGTCGGCCCCTGCCAGCGCCTCGAAATCATCGACCTCCGTCACCGCATGACCGGCGATCGCCGCTGCCCGGGCATGTTCGGCATAGGTCGGTCCGAGCACCACCGCCTTGCCGGGCCGCACCAGCGAGGCGACGCGCGGCAACAGGATCTGCGTGCCCGGCGCTCCCATCACATTCGCCGCCGACGGCGCGCCATAGGCGCTTGCCGCGATCTCGGCCAGATCACGAACCCGCGCGGCTTCCGGCAATCGCGAAAGGGCGGTGGCGGGCAACTCGAAAAACGGATAGGAGTGCGGATTGATACCGGTCGAGAGGTCGACGAAGGGTTGTGGAGCGTGCGGGAAAAGCGCCCTCGCCCGGCCAAGGCTTCCGCCGTGATCCACCACTGTCGCCGCTCCATCAAGAGACTTCATGTCGATCCTGATCGCTTTCCTGTCACTGGTTATTGAATTCGCCGTGGGCTACCCAGCCTGGCTGTTCGGCGCCATCGGCCATCCCGTCACCTGGTTTGGCAGGCTGATATCCTTTCTCGATACCAGGCTCAACCGCGATACTGATTCCGACGCCCTGCGTCGCCGGCGCGGTGTTCATGCGCTGCTGATCATCGTGCTGGTGCCGGCCGCCATCGCTTTCGCAGTTGAAACCATGCTTGCGGGCATTCCCGCCGGGCTGGTCCTCACGGCAATTCTGGCGACGTCGCTGCTGTCGCAGAAGAGCCTGACCGAGCATGTCGAGGCGGTGGCCGACGGCCTCGACAATGGTGGACTCGATATCGGCCGTGTTGCCGTCTCACGGATCGTCGGCCGCGATCCTAAAAAGCTGGACAGATCAGGCGTCTGCCGCGCGGCGATCGAAAGCCTGGCCGAGAATTTTTCCGACGGCGTCGTTGCTCCCGTCTTCTGGATCGGCGTCGGCGGGCTGGCCGGCGGCGTCGCCTACAAGGCCGCCAACACCGCCGATTCGATGATCGGCCACCGCACCCCGCGCCACGAGGCCTTCGGCCGGGCGGCAGCGCGCTTCGACGATCTGATCAACCTGCCGGCGTCGCGGCTGACCGCACTGCTCATCGTGGGTGCCTCTTTCTTCGTCAAAGACGCCGATGCCGGCAACGCCTGGCGCACCGTGCAGCGCGACGCGAAAAAGCACCGCTCGCCCAATGCCGGTTGGCCGGAAGCAGCGATGGCCGGCGCGCTCGGCCTGGCACTTGCCGGGCCGCGGTCGTATGACGGCGTCATGGTCGACGACGCGTTCATGGGCGAAGGCGGCCGCCGCGATATCGAGAGCGCCGACATCAGGCGAGCGCTGAAACTCTACCGGACGGCCGACCTTCTGCTGATCGCGCTGTTCGGCTTGCTGTCGGTGATCGTCATCGCTGCGTGACGCTTAATCCGGTCGAGATCGGCGAAACAAAAACCTGCCTCAAGGGCAGGTCGCTGGCGCGAATCTGCACCATGAATAAATTCCTAGCATAACTGCCGGCACAAAGCAACTGATTTCGGACCACGACGTGGCCAATCGCTTCAGGTTTGCGCTGCCCCTCATCGCCCTGCCGGGCACTTCTCCCCGTACAGCCCTACCCAGCAAGCGGGCAAACCTCTCAGAACTCTATGCCTTGCTGCGCCTTCACGCCGGCGGAAAAGTGATGCTTGGTCACGCCCATCTCGGTGACGAGATCGGCGGCATCGACCAGCGCCGGCTTGGCGTTGCGGCCGGTGACGACGACATGCAGCCCATCGCGGCGGCCTTTCAGCGCCGCCACCACCTTGTCCAGATCGAGATAGTCGTAGCGCAGCGCGATGTTCAGCTCGTCGAGCACCAGAAGGCTGATCGACGGGTCGGCCATCAGCTCGAGCACCTTGGCCCAGGCGGCTTCGGCGGCAGCGATGTCACGCTGCAGATCTTGCGTCTCCCAGGTAAAACCCTCGCCCATCGTGTGCCAAACGACCCGATCGCCGAAAGCCGCAAAAGCGTCCTTCTCGCCGGTGTGCCATTTGCCCTTGATAAACTGGACGACGCCGACGCGCTTGCCGTAGCCGAGCATCCTCAGCGCCAGCCCGAAGGCGGCGGTGGTCTTGCCCTTGCCTGGACCGGTGTTGACGATCAGCAGCCCCTTCTCGACCGTCTTTGCCGCGACCTCGGCGTCCTGCACTGCCTTGCGCTTGGCCATCTTGGCGCGGTGGCGTTCCTCGTCCTTGGGATCGATAGTATCGGCCATGTCATTTCACCTTGAGCGGCAGCCCCGCCACCATCATCAGCACCGTGTCGGCCACGGCCGCGACCTGCTGGTTGAGCCGGCCGGCGGCGTCGCGAAACCGACGGGCGAGCGCATTATCCGGCACGATGCCCTGGCCGACCTCGTTGGAAACCACGAACCATGGCCCGCGCGGTCGCGACAGCACATCCGCCAGCCCCTGGCATTCGGCCTCGATGTCGTGTTCGGCCAGCATATGGTTGGCCAGCCACAGCGTCAGGCAGTCGATCAGGACAGGCCGGCCGTCAGGCAGCGCCTCGATCGCGCCGATGAGATCGAGCGGCGCGTCGACGGTTGTCCAGCCCCCGCCGCGCCGCGACCGGTGCAGCGCGATGCGCTCGCGCATCTCGTCGTCATAGGCTTGCGCCGTGGCGATATAGGCCCATGGCGCCGGACAGGCCGTCACCAGTCTTTCGGCATGCGCGCTCTTGCCGGAGCGCGCACCGCCGATGACCAGGGTCAGCATCCCGCCAGAAGCAACGCGATCAGGCAAAGCTGTCGCGCAGGCCGGTCGCTGTACCGGTCAAGCGGCCACGCACCACGCCGACGACGGCGCCGAGCACCAGCCAGAACACCAGATTGGTCAGCGTCACCGCCACCACGAACTGGTGGTGCAAGCCTTCCGGAATCGGCGACTCGAAACTGTCGGGCTGCGGCGCGCCGACGATATGCGGCGCCACGATCAACGCCACGGCAAGCAGCGCCAGCGGCAGCGACTTGCGGAAGGCGAGCAAGCCGAGACCGGCGGCCGTCGCCACCACTGTCGCCATCCACCAGATCTGGCGCTGGGTGAGATCGGCGGCCGGCATCGCCGGCAGTTCGGGCGGCAAGCCAAGGTTTGGAGCGAGCGTGAACACGGCGAAGCCGGCCAGGCCCCAGAACAGGCCCTGACGCCAATTGCCAATGCCGCCGGCGAACTCCGAAGCGGCCACCAGGATCAGCGCAAAGCCGATGCCAGTGACGACATTGGCAACCACGTTGAAGGCAAAGCGCTCAAAACCATCGGCCGGCGCCCAGCCGTCGTCTTCTGGAGCGGCAACTTCGGCCGGCGCCGGTGCGGCGCTGGCCATGGCATTGGTATCTGCGGCGGGGACAGCGGCATGGTCATGCGTGTGGCCTCCGCCGGCCTGTTCGTAGACCTCCGCCTTCAGGATCAGCGGCACGGTGGCATAGGCCTGCATGCAGGCGAGGACGACGCCGGCCACAAGCCCTGCGATCGCCGCGATGAACACGACGTTGCGAAACAGTGTCATGATGTCAGCCCCTCGTCAGTGGCAGGGAAACGCCATCGAATGGCGATAATCGTGGGCGGCATTGTGGACCGCATCGATATGCGAGAAGCCGACAAAGCCCATGACGAAAATGCCGAGAAATGCAGCAAGCGCCAGCTGCATGAAGCGCGACTGCGAGGAGACGGAAGCGCCGAGCGAGACGGAAGCGGTATTCATGTCTTGTCCTTTCGCCCTCCACCCGAGGGCATAGAAGTCAGTTCTCCTGTCGCCGGCAGGTCTCCTGGCTCGCGGATCAGCGCCCTTCCCCACCTTCCCGAAGAAACTCTTCAGTGGCATATGGAGAGGACTACCGCACACAGTTGCGGGGGCAGCCACGGCATTGGGCAAGAAATTTACCCTCACCGCATTCCCTCTTGGTCCCTAACGGAACCGACGACAGCTTTGACTATAGGCAGAATCGTCGCGGCCGGCAAACCAAATTCCGCCCGTTACCAGCGTGAATGCGCCATGCGGTCTCAAGGCCTCGAGGCACTGATCCGCTCGGCAACCAGCTGCTGCAGCCGCCACAGATGGCGGTCGTGAATGCCGCGCTCTTCCAGGTTTTTCACCGTGTTGTAGAGGTAGTCGGCGCCTGATCCCCAGTGCCCGCAGGATGTCGAGAGCTTTTCGACCACCTCTTCTTCCCCGAGCGGTCCGGCATAGGTCGTCCCCTTGCGGTTGATGACAAAGGCCAGCGCCTTGAACGGCCCGCTGTCGCTTGCCAGCGAGAGCAGGCGCGGACGATAGCTCGTCGGCTTCAGCGTCACCTCACGCCGAAAAAGCTTGTCGAGCTGCGCCCGGCGATCGCCATCGCTCAGCCGAAAGGCTACACCCTTGCACTGTCCGCCACGGTTCAGCGCCATCATCAGCCCCGGGCTCTGCTTGGTGCCGCGCCAGCGCGTCATGTTCATGCAAAAAGATCTGTGCCAGCCGCGCGCTACGGCGACACGTTCCTCGACGTGGTCGATTTCCGGCTTCCAGATCAATGAGCCATAGCCGAACAACCACAGCGGTTCGGAGGTTGGGAGTTCAGCCTGGAATTCGTCGAGCATTGCGTCATAGTCGCGGTCGTCCAGATGCGCCGCATCCGGATCGGGACCGGCATCCTCGATCTCGCGCCAACAGCGCGCCACCAGTTCGGCTGTTAGCGACATCTGTCGTGCGGCCATGTCCCAATCCCTTTGCTTCCTGCATGATTAGGCATCACGACCGAATCCGGCAATGCTGTCGCCCCAATTGACAAAAGATTTGCCGGGGTGTCGGCTGGCCCATAACAGGAGCCAGCCATGCAACCCAGCCAGAGCGAGCACGATCCCTATAGCGGTTTGACCCGGCTTGAACCGGCACTGCCGTCATCGGCGTACTGGGACGCCGACGTCCATCAGCGCGATCTCGACGCCATCTGGTATCGAAGCTGGCTGCTCGTCTGCCGCGAGGTTGACCTTGCGCAGCCGCTGGCTTTCAGGACATTCCGTGTCGGCACGCAGGAGATCGTCGTGCTGCGCGACGAGACCGGCGAGCTGCGAGCCTTCCACAACACCTGCCGGCATCGCGGCTCGCAGCTCTGCCGGGAGAGCGAGGGACGGTTGAAGGCGCGGCTGATCACCTGTCCCTACCACGCTTGGTCCTATTCGCTGCGCGGCGATCTCGTGCGGGTGCCGTCGAAATCGCTGCCCGAAGGTTTCGACAAGGCCGATCACCCGCTCTATCGCGTAGACCTGTCGGTATGGCGCGGTTTTATCTTCGTCAATCTGGAGGAGGATGCCGCCGGTTCGGCTGAAACATCCTTCGATCCCGCATCCGGCGATCTCGCCAACTGGCCGCTGGAAACGCTGGTGTCGGGCCATGTGCTGCGCAAGGTGATGAACTGCAACTGGAAGATCTTCTGGGAGAACTTCAACGAGTGCCTGCATTGCCCTGGTGTTCACAAGGACCTGTCGCGGCTGGTGCCGATCTATGGCCGCGGCCTGATGGGGCGGCATGACGATCCCGAATGGGCCCGTCACGCCGACAATGATGCGCCGGAGTTTTCCGGTGGCCTGCGGGCCGGAGCCGAGACCTGGTCGCGCGACGGGCGCGTCCACGGCCCAGTCTTTTCCGACCTGACTTCAGCCGAGCGCGCCGCCGGGCAGACCTACGCCACCCATTTGCCGTCGATGTTCATCGTTGGCCATGTCGACTATGTCAGGACCGTGCGGCTGGTGCCGCTCGGCCCGGAGCAGACCGAACTGACCGCCGAATGGCTTTTTTCGCCCGAAGCGCTCGCCGATCCGACGACCGATATCGACAACATCGTCGCCTTCGGCAGGCAGGTGCTGGAGGAAGATGCTGATATCTGCGAGGTCAACCAGAAGGGCCTGCGCTCGATGCGCCACAAGGCCGGGGTGCTGATGCCCGAGGAATATGAACTGCACCGCTTCCACAACTGGGTACGCGAACGCCATTCTGCGCCTATATCCAAACCATGAGCGTCAGAACGATTTCGGCAGATAGCGCCACGTGACATAGCCGCAGGCCGCGGCCAAAACACCGAGCGTGGCGAACACTGAGCCCAGCCCGAAAAACGCCAGAACCACCGAATAGACCAGCGGCGGCGTCAGCTCGGAAAAGTCGAGATAGGTGCGATAGACCGCGGCCATCTGCGCCCGCTCATAGAAGCGCACCGAACGCATGAAGGCGGTCGAGCCCAGCGCATCGAGAGCGATGGCGAAGAACGCGCCGCACAGCAGCAAGGCGCCGGTAAGAAACGGCACGGATTCGCCGACGGCGCCCGCCGCCAACAGCGTGGCCGACATGGCGAAATAGGCTGATGTCATGGTTCGCCGGCCGCCAAAACGTTGTCCTACTTTGCCCCAGAAGATGGCCGTGAACAGCAGCGCATTGCCCGCCGAAACCAGCAGGCCGCCGGCGATCTCGCCCTCGCCCGTGATCACCATGAACAAAGGCCCGTAGACGAAAAACGTCGTCCAGAAGCAGGAGCGACCGAAGGCGATCAGCCAGGCCAGCCTGAGACGCGGCTGCGCGACGAAGCGGCCGATGTTGGCGAGCGGATTGGCCGGCCGCGTCTTGCCCGGGCGGATCGACTGATTGTCGCCGAGCCGGTAGGTCCAGAACAGCGCCAGCAGGACCATGGCGAAAATGGCGACCGCGCCATGCGCGGCATAGATGCCAAAACGCGTGTAGAGGAAAATGCCGAGTGTCGGTCCGCTGGTCCAGGCGAGCATCGACCACGCCATGCGCAGCGATTCGGCCTTCATGAAATCGGTCTTGCGGATGTGGTCCATGATGTAGAGGCTGAGCGTGATTGACAACGCGCTGGCGCCCATCACGCGGCACAGCATGCCCGCCAACTGCCCGGCAAGCGTGTGCGTGAGAAAGAACAGCGAGCCGACGGCAAGCAGGCAGGCACCTGCAGTGTAGACCCAACGGCGGGCAAAGCGCCGGATGAGCATCGGCATGAACAGCGTCACTGACAGGCCGAGCAGCGCCACGACGGTGTAGAGGATCGAGACGATCTGCTCGTTGCGGAGGATTTCGTAGGCCTGAATCGGGATGACGCTCGACACGGTGGCGCGCGCGAAGGATTCGACCGCATAGAGCGAGGCGAAGGTGCGCGCATCCGCCGGCCGCAACGCCGGAAGCCCGATTGGATGGCGCACATGGGTAGCCATTTCTGTTCCCCCCGAAGCAGAATCGCCCAATGCAGGACGTGGGGGCCAAATCTGCCGTGGCCATCCCTGGGCCGGTAACAGGAAACCGACCCGTTCACGGCAAAAAGCGAAGCTGGTCAAAGGCTTTCCGGCGCTGGCCTAACGCGTCGGCCCGAAAATCGGCATCGATCTTCGAAAAAGCACGATGCGTCCAGCTGGACGCACGTCGCTCTAAAGCCGGCACGAACCGGCGCAGAGGCCGTGCGTGGCCGCCTTCTTTTGTCCGGGGCAATCGTGATAGTCGTCGTGCTCTGCTGAATCAGAATTGCGAGACCATGAGCATCGACACGCCCGTTCAGGATCAATCGAAGACGAAGCGCATCATCGCCATCGACGTCGCCCGCGGCATCGCTTTGCTTGCCATGGCGAGCTACCATTTCACCTGGGATCTCGAATTCTTCGGCTACACCGATCCCGGCCTGACCGCCGTCGGCTGGTGGAAATTCTACGCGCGCTGCATCGCTTCGACCTTCCTGTTCCTGGTCGGCGTCAGCCTGTTCCTCGCCCATGGCAAACAGATCCGCTGGAACGGCTTCTGGAAACGCTTCGCCATGGTCGCCGGGGCGGCGCTCGCCATATCGGCCGCCACAAGGTTTGCCACGCCCGACAGCTTCATCTTCTTCGGTATCCTGCACGAGATCGCGCTGGCCAGCCTGCTCGGCCTGGCGTTTCTGCGGCTGCCGGCGCTGCTGACGCTTGTCGTCGCAGCTTTCGTCATCACCGCTCCGCCCTATCTCAGGTCCGGGATCTTCGACCATCCGGCCCTGTGGTGGGTCGGCCTGTCGGCAACCAATCCACGCTCTAACGATTATGTCCCGCTGTTGCCGTGGTTCGGCGCCGTGCTTGCCGGCGTCGCGGCGGCAAAGCTCGCCTCGGCTTCCGGCCTGCTGATGCGGCTGGCGAGCGTCACGCCCGGCCGCTGGACAAATCCGCTGGTCTTTATCGGCCGGCACAGCCTCGCCTTCTATCTGATCCACCAGCCGGTGCTGATCGGCTCGGTCTGGCTGTTTTCGCAGATCATGCCGGCACCGGTCGAAACCAGGCAGGTGACCTTCCTGAAAGAATGCCAGATGTCGTGCGAGCAATCGCGCGACACGGAGTTCTGCTCCAGCTATTGTGTGTGCATGCTCGATACGCTCGAGGGCGAGGCCACGCTTGATCGGCTCTACCGCAACGACCAGGCTGCGGACTGGAAGACGCATCTCGACGAGCTCGCCGGTGCCTGCACTGCCAAGGCCGACAGCACTTTGATGGAGGGAGGAGCACGATGACCGACCATCAGACCAAACCGGGTCAGCCAAAACCAGGGCAGCCGAAACCGGGCCTTATACCGTGGCCGCCGCTGATCTATCTCGCAGCCATCGCCGTCAGCATCGCGCTTGGCTTGCTCTACCCGCTGCCATGGATCGGCGGCCTTTTGGGCGACATCCTGTTCGCTGCCGGCTGCGTGGCATTGTTCGGCGTCGTCGCACTCTGGTTCACGGCAATCCGCGCCATGATCCGGGCAAAGACGACGCTCCACCCAAATGCCGTGCCGGATCATCTGGTCACATCAGGCCCCTTCGCTGTCAGCCGCAACCCGATATATCTGGCCAACACGCTGCTGCTGATCGGCGTGGCGCTTGTCTCGGGGATCGTATGGTTCCTGCCGCTGGCGATCATCGCGGCTTTCCTTACCCAAAAGATGGCGATCGAAGGCGAGGAAAGAGTTCTGACGGCGAAATTCGGCAAGAAATACCGGGATTACGCGAAAAAGGTGCGACGCTGGATTTAAGGTTCAGGTGTTGACGCCGAGCTCCACCAACCGCTCGACGCAGGATTCCTCGGCCTGGTCGAGCTCGGCCAGCGTCTCTTCGAGGTCGCGGCGCTTCTGGCGCAGATCCTCGCGCTTTTCCTCGATGCGCTTGATCATCAGATTGAGTTGACCGACCTCCCCGGGCGGTTCCTTGTACATCTGGATGATTTCGCGGATTTCGTTGATCGAAAAGCCGAGCCTCTTGCCGCGCATGATCTGACGGATGAGATGCCGGTCCGACGGGCGAAACAGCCGCGTGCGGCCGCGCCGCACCGGCTGCACCAGCCCCTCGTCCTCGTAGAAGCGCAGCGTCCGCGTCGAAACGTCGAATTCGCGGGTCAGTTCGGTGATCGAATAATATTCCCGCATCATCACTCCAAAATGCCTAATCGGCCGCGCCGGAATCGGCCGGACCCCGCCAGCGTCGGAACCTCGCATGGCACTTACGTAAAAGTCAATTGTGGGCGTAACCGCGCGTTCGCTCAGCGCACGCCGAACCACCATGTGGCGAGGCCGAGAAAGGCAAAGAAGCCGACAACGTCGGTGACCGTCGTGACGAAAACCGCCGACGCCACCGCCGGGTCGATCTTGAACCGGTCGAGCAGCAGAGGGATCAGGATGCCGGCAAGTGCGGCCACGAACATGTTGATGATCATCGCCGCTGCGATGATGCCGCCCAGGTTGGGATCGCGGAACCAGGCAGCCGCCACGAGGCCGATCAGGATGGCGAAGATGATGCCGTTGATGGAGCCCACGCCCATCTCGCGACGGATGATGCGGCCGGCATTGTAGATGTCGAGATCCTTGGTCGCCAGCGCTCGCACCGTGACCGTCATCGTCTGCGAGCCGGCATTGCCGCCCATGCCGGCCACGATCGGCATCAGTACGGCCAGCGCCACGATATGCTCGATCGTGCGGTCGAACAGACCGATTACCGAAGCCGCCAGGAAAGCCGTCAGCAGATTGACCAGCAGCCACGGAACGCGTGAGCGCGAGGTCGAAAGGATGCTGTCCGACAGTTCTTCGTCGCCGACACCGCCCATGCGCAGCAGATCCTCCTCGGCTTCCTGCTGGATGACGTCGACCACGTCATCGATGGTCAGCACGCCGACCAGCCGGTCGTTCTCGTCGACGACGGCAGCCGACAAAAGGTCATACTGCTCGAATTCCCGCGCGGCCTCTTCCTGGTCCATGGTCGCCGGAATGGCGTGCCTGGTCTCATGCATGACCTCTTCGACCTTGACCGAGCGCTTGGTGCGCAGGATCTGGTCGAGATCGATGGCGCCAAGCAGCTTGAAGCTCGGATCGATGACGAAGATCTGGCTGAAGCGGTCGGGTAGGTTCTGGTCCTCGCGCATGTAGTCGATGGTCTGGCCGATCGTCCAGAACGCCGGCACCGCGACGAACTCGGTCTGCATGCGGCGGCCAGCGGTCTCTTCGGGATAGTCGAGAGAGCGGCGCAGCCTGATCCGCTCGGTGAACGGCAGTTGCGACAGGATCTCGTCCTGGTCTTCCTTTTCGAGATCCTCGAGAATGTAGACCGCGTCGTCGGAATCGAGGTCCTGCACCCCCTGGGCGATCTGCGCGTTGGGCAGACTGTCGACGATATCGCGGCGGATCGCCTCGTCGACCTCGGTCAGCGCGGAAAAATCGAAGTCGGTACCCAACAATTCGACAAGCGCGCGGCGCTGTTCAGGATGAAGCGCCTCGAGCAGATCGCCGAGTTCCGATTGGTGCAGGTCGTCGACTTCACGCTTCAGCGTCAGCGTGTCGCGATCGGCGATCGCAGCGCCGATCTGAGCCAGGAACGAGGACAGAATGGCGCCGTCCTCGCCATAGATGTCGGCGTGGCTGTCTTCAGCGGCTCTGGCGCCGGTCGTCTGTTCGTCCTGGCCTTCCACCAGCGCCTCCCGCCATCAGAATTCCGGAAAAGGTGCCCGTCAGGTCTAGAGCATCGGACCTAAAAGTGGAAACCGGTTTTGGCAGAATCCGATGCCCAAACACAAAGATAGGGCAGTGGAACGATTCCGGCTTGGGAGTCCGCTGCTCCCATGGCGCAACGCACGGAAATATCAGCCGAAAATGCGCCCTGTTCTGTACGAGGCGGAAGCCGATGCGACCGGGTTAGCGGACGGGAGGTCGTTCTTGATCGCCCGAGGCGGGAACGGATCGATCATCTGCCATCATCGTTCTCTCTTAGAAGCGCCAAGATGAAACCACGATTGCGCAACAAAACTTAACATCACTCCACGCATGCGGCCACTTTCATCTGAAATGGTGAGAGCATCGGAGGCATATCGCCTCGCTATACTGGAGCACGCATGTTCGCCAAAATGGATTCTGGAATATTTGCCGGCCGGGCATCTCTTGCAGCAATGGCCATCCTGTTTTCAACGCATCCGGGAATAGCACTTGCCGCCGACGCCATTGCGGTGAATTCGGACGATCTCACCCTTCCACCGCCCGAACCTTCCCGTTTCGCCCGTTTCGAGCAAAAACTGTCCGACTGGCATGTCGTCCTGGGCGGCGGCGCGATCATCGTTCCAAAATACGAGGGCAGCGACGAGTTCAAGGTCATGCCGGTGCCCTTTGTCACGGCGACATTCCGCGACGTGGTGACGATCGATCCGAGAGGCGCCGACATCGCCATCTATGAACAGGACCGGTTCGAGTTCAGTGCGCGGCTTGGTTATGAAATGGGCCGCGATGAAGACGATGCCGACCGTCTGCGCGGGCTGGGAGACATCGGCATGGGTGGAACCGTGGGCGCGAAGGCCACGGTGAATTTCGGCCCGGCTGAAATCTTCGCGCAAGTGGACAAGACCATCGGCGGCAGCGATGGCCTGGTGGGCGAGGTCGGGATCGAGGTCAACCACCCGCTGTCCCAATCATTGATGGTCGGCGCCCGCGCCTCCGCCGTCTTTGCCGACGAAAATCACATGCAGGCCTATTTCGGCGTCACGCCGGAACAATCGGCTCGCTCGGGGCTGGCGCGCTACGATGCCGGCGCCGGATTGAAGCGCGCCGATTTTTCGGTGTCCGCCACATATATGCTCAACCAGAATTGGATGGTGCGCGGCGAAGCGGGAGTCGGCGTTCTCGTCGGTGACGCCGCCGACAGTCCGATCGTCGCCGAAAAGATCCAGCCTTCAGGCATGCTTCTCGTCGGATATCGGTTCTGACCGCCCACACAGGTACCAGTCCAGGCAATGGCAAACGTCGCACGACACCAAGGCGATTTGAACGCCGAGTCCAAATCGACAAGCCAAGTTTGGCATGTCCTCATTGTCGAAGACGATGTCGAAATCGCGCGCATGCTGGGCGAGACGCTCACTGAAAACAGCATGATCGTGGAAATAGCCGAGAGTGGCATCCGGATGGACGCCGCGCTTCGCAAGCAGAAATTCGATCTCATCGTGCTCGATGTCATGCTCCCCGGCGAAAACGGCCTCAGCATCTGCCGCCGTCTTCGCGCCCACACGAACGTTCCGATCCTGATGCTGACCGCGCTTGGCGAAGAAATCGACCGTATCTTCGGGCTGGAGATCGGCGCTGACGACTACATGACGAAACCATTCAGCGCGCGCGAGCTGACGGCCAGGATACGAGCGTTGCTGCGCCGCACCGCCAGCGCTCCCGAAGAGCGGGATCGCTCGAGGGTGCTTCGCTTCAACGGCTGGCGGCTCGATCCGGTACGCCGGCAATTGCATGATCCGAGCAATGCGCGGGTTTCAACCACGATGCATGAATTCGACCTGTTGCTTGCGTTCTGCCGCAATGCCGGCCGGGTTCTCTCACGCGAGGAACTGCTCGGCGTAACCCATGCCGGGCTTGCCGGCCCGATCGAGCGAAGCGTCGATGTCCATATCAGCCGGATCCGCCAGAAGATCGAAAAGGATGCACGCGATCCGGTGCTTCTCAAGACTGTTCGGCTGGGCGGCTACATCTTCACCGCGACGGTGGAGGAAGCATGAGGAATTTCATCCGCCGTAGCCTGCCGCAGTCAGTGCGTGGGCAACTCGCGGCAATCATTTTCGTCGCGGTGATTGTGATCATGTCTACCGGATCGGTCGTCGAAAGGTTTACCAGGAATATCGACCTGCCCGTTATTGACGACAGTCTCCTGCGCGCCACCGTGATTGCAGGCCTGTTGCGCGAAGCACCAGCGGAGGCTCGTGACGAGATTCTGGCAGCGACGGCTCGTGCGGGCCTGGATTTCAAGATATTTTCGAAAGAACAGATCGACGGTATTCCATATTCTTATGCGCAGTGGCGAAACGTCGAACGGTTTCTCGGGTTCGGGAAGAGGCCGATTGAGGGACGGTGGGTGACTGTCGATGGTCGATCCGCGTTTGTCATTGGCCTGGATCAGCAGACCATCCTGGCTCACCTCGGAGTACCCGATGCCTTACTGACATCAGACCTCATCCGTTCCTTGTTCTACAAGTTTATGGCCTTCATCGCCTTGCCGACCTTGATCTGGTTCTTTGCGGTATGGGCCGTGACGGAGCCATTGAAACGCATCTCGGCGGCCGTCGGCTCGGCCGAGATCGAGAATGGCGACGAGCTTTTCGTCGAACGCGGCTCTATCGAGATGGCCGGGCTGGCGCGCGCGCTGAACAGGATGCGAACACGCATCCGGACGATGATCGAAAACCGCACGCGCATGTTGCGCAGCGTCAGCCACGATCTGCGCACACCCTTGACGCGACTGCGCCTTCGCGCCGAGCGCATGGATGATGGGCTCATCCGAACCGCGATGCTGTCCGATATCCAGCATATTGACGATCTGATCGACGAGACCTTGACCTATCTGCGCAACGATGTCTCGACGGAGAAGCTGCAGCGTGTCGACATTGCCAGCGTGCTGCAAACCGTCTGCGCCGAATTTTCGGATGTCGGGTTTCCGGTCTCATATTCCGGGCCGGATCGGCTTCTGGGCTGGTGCAAACCCAACGCGTTGGCGCGGGCGATCACAAATCTGTGCGACAACGGGGTCAGGTTCGCCGGTAACGTCACCGTCGCGTTGACGCAGACCGATACAGCGGCGCGCATCGAGGTCGTTGACGATGGGCCGGGCATTCCGACACCCGCGCGCGCCCGTGTCTTCGAACCGTTCTTCAAGGAGGACACATCGCGCGGCGGTACGTCGAAGCATGGCTTCGGTCTGGGCCTCTCGATCGTTGCGGACATCATCCAGGGCCACGGCGGCAAGATCGAATTGCAGGACAACCAGCCAACCGGACTCGTCGTTACCGTCGATCTGCCGAATGGACCAAGTGTCCAGCCGTCATAGACGGTCCGCACCGAGAGGACACGATGCGTTGGAGCAGGGCGGCAAATCGGGTCTCTCAACATTTGCCGATGAAGGCTGGGTTCCCTATATAGTTGAACCTGCGCTTGCTTCGACCGCGGGCGTGCGGAGATCAATCGTAGAGAAGGATAGAGATGCCGAACGACAACTCGGATGCGGCGATACCTAGAATTGCACTCATTTCAACCCACGGCTACGTTGCAGCCAACCCGCCACTTGGTGCGGCCGATACCGGCGGACAGGTGGTCTATGTCCTGGAACTGGCCAAAAAACTGGCCCAGCTGGGCTATGCCGTCGATATCTGGACACGACGATTTGAAGACCAACCTCCTGTCGATGAAGTGGCCGATGGGGTTCGTGTTCTGCGTGTCGCCTGTGGCGGACCCGATTTCATTCCGAAGGAATACCTCCATCGCCACCTGCTCGAGTGGTGTGAAAACGCGCTGCGCCTAATCCGCAGGGAAAACCTCTCCTACGACTTCATCAACAGTCACTACTGGGACGCGGGCGTCGCGGGGCAACGACTCTCGGAAGCGCTCACCATCCCGCACATCCATACGCCGCATTCCCTTGGCATATGGAAGCAGCGTCAGATGAAGACGGATTACCCTGATAAGGCCGATACATTCGAAGCCGAATTCAATTTCACCGAGCGCATAAAGCACGAGACGATCATCTATCGAAGCTGCGCCATGGTGATTGCAACAACGCCGCCGCAGGTCGATATGCTGGTCGAGGACTACAGCGTCGACCGTGACCGCGTGCACATGATCCCACCCGGTTACGACGACAACCGGTTCTTCCCCGTCAGCGAGGCGTCTCGCCGCATGATCCGCCACCGGCTCGGCTTCGAGGGCCGAACGATCCTGGCGCTCGGCCGGCTCGCCACCAACAAGGGCTACGACCTGCTGATCGACGCGTTTTCCGTAGTGGCGCCGCGTGTGCCGGATGCGGTCCTGAGGCTCGCGGTCGGCGGCGAGAACATGGACGAGCAAGAACAAAAAATCCTGAACCAGCTCAAGGAACAGGTTGAACAGCTAGGCTTGCAGGATCGTGTCGTCTTTTCAGGCTATGTTGCCGACGAGGATCTGGCCGACACCTATCGGGCGGCGGATATGTTCGTCCTGTCGAGCCGCTACGAGCCGTTCGGCATGACCGCGATCGAGGCCATGGCCTGCGGGACGCCCACCGTGGTTACGATCCATGGCGGCCTCTATCGCGGCATCAGTTATGGCCGGCACGCGCTCTTCGGCGATCCGTTCGACAAGGAAGATCTGGGCATCACGATCGTCAAGCCGATGAAGCACCCGCGCCTCTACGGCCGACTGGGTCGCATGGGTGCGCACAAGGCGCGCAGCCTGTTCACCTGGACAGGTATCGCGCAGCAGCTGGTCAGCCTCGTCGAGGGACGTCCGGTGCTGAAGGCGGTCGACGACCATGATTGGGACGAGCCGTGGAACGACGGCGATTGAGACCGATCGCACTTTTGTCGAGTGATCTCGACGGCACCCTCACAGGCGATGCGCCGGCGACGGCGCGCTTTCGTTCCAAATGGGAAGCGCTCGACCCCGCGCATCGGCCGGTTCTCGTCTACAACAGCGGTCGTCTGGCCGACGACATTTTGAACTTCGTCGACGACGTCGGCCTGCCAACGCCGGACTACGTGATCGGGGGTGTCGGCACGATGCTCTCCGGCCCGCGGCACAGCTCGCGCCCCGCAAAGCTTACCGATTTGGCGCACTTTACCCAGAGGTTTTCGGAAGGCTGGTCCCTTGAAAAGGTCGATGCGGTGCTCGGATCGCTTAAAGACACCGTCCGGCAACCCGACGGTTACCAACACGCCTTCAAATCGAGCTGGTACCTGCATGACGCAAGTCCGGACGCCCTAGCCGATATCGAGCGTGCGCTGATCGAAGCCGGCCTGTCGGTGACGATGGTCTATTCGAGCGGACGCGATCTCGACATACTGCCGCGCTCAGCCGACAAGGGACAGGCGCTGACCTGGCTCTGCAATGAACTCGGCATCGGCCTCGATGAGGTGGTCGTCGCCGGCGATACCAACAATGATCGCAGTATGTTCGAGCTGCCGGATGCGCGGGGGATTGTCGTCGCCAACGCGCTTCCCGAACTGCTCGACATGGCTCGGGACAACCCGCTGATTTACAGCGCTAAGGAACAGTTCGCGCTTGGTGTCGTCGAGGGTCTCGTTCACTGGTCGGTGTTTGAGAACGCCCAATCCTGAGCTGGAAGTCCAATCCTGAACTGGAAATAGTATCTCGTTGTCACGGTTTGAGCGCCCATACCGTCGCGTGTAGAACGGCGCCCGGTTCGGCGATAAGACGTGCGGATTGTACCGGCTCAAAACCGTTGATCCGTTTCGTGCCAGCCCAACGACCGCGATCCGCGAAGACCTCGATCGATCCGTAGTCGAGGAATATCCGCAGCCGTTTTGGGCGGGCTCCCTTGGCGATATAGTGAGGGCCCGCGCCGCCGTCTTCATGGCGAATGGCAAGCCCCTCCTCATCGCCCACAACTTCGAGGCGGACAGTTGGATGTTCGAGCTTCAGGTGGAAATGGGCACCCGGCTTTTCCAACTCGAACAGGATTTCGACGGCGCCGTTGATAAAGCTCACCTGCTCTCCGGCTGCAAGGCGTGTTCGGTCCAGAATATGGCTCCGCAGGCTCTCGGCAGCCCCGATGGGCGGGGTATACAGCTCGCCGGCAGACAGACGGATATTGCGAGGCAGCGTCATGGCCGTGGGGAAATCGATCGCCGGGCCAGTATCGGCCCAGTTGGCGAGCCAGCCCACGCCGACGATAGCATCGCCATCGACGAAGGCCTGGAAGGCGTAGTTGTCCGTCCCGAAGTCCAGTTCCTGTTCGAATTCCTTGGCAAAGGTCTGGCCATCGAACCAGCCCACGATGGCCATTGTCAGGTTCTTGCGCCGGGTGGACTGGTCCTCGCTGTTCATCAGCCCGAGGATTAGAACCCATCGCGTCGCGGGATCGGTCGCAGGGCCGTCGAGCGGCAGCAGACAGGGACATTCGATCGCCGTCGTCCGATAGTGTTTCTCGACCAGAAGCTTGCCGATATAGGTCCAGCCGGTGGCGGCCGTATGGTCATGGGTTTCGTAGAGCAGGACGACGCCACCCTCATCGCTCTGGCTGCCCAGCAGCATTTTCCAGCGGCCATCCGGTCCCTTGAATACGTATGGATCGCGAAAATCCGCTGTCAGTCCCTGGTCAAGCGGGCGGTAGGGCAGGACGACATCCGCATTTCCCGCCGTGATCAGGTCGCTGGAAGTGGCGGTGAGTTGGATTTGCTGTTCTGGGATACGGTCCTGCACCTGCTCGGTGAAAAAGACGCGAATGCCCGGACCATCGGCAAGCGGAATGGCCGAGCCGGAATACGCACCGCCCCGTTTGTCGGGCCTTGCGGTAAGATCTTCCGATGGGAATAGGAAGATAGGCATGTGGCGCCATCGCAAATAATCCGAAGATACGGCGTGCCCCCAATGCATCGTATTCCACCGAAGCCCATGGGAATAATGCTGATAAAAGAGATGTGGGCGGCCTTCGAACCGGCCAAATCCGTTTGGATCGTTCATCCAGCCGAACGGCGGACGAAAATGATAGCTGTCGGGGATGTTCGGCGGGGCATTTCCCGGATTGGTGTGGAGAACTGTAATACCTGTCTCCAGCACATCGGCCAGTGCGAACCAGTAGGCAACCGATACCGAGGTTTGATCCGTGTCGTAATCCAGTTCGACGCTGCCACCGCCAAAGACGTGAAAAATTCTGAATTCATACTCTTCGGCGTTCGTAACGCTGACCTCGCCGAACTTGCCACGGACATTGGAAAAAGACAGTGAGCCCGGAACGTCCGGCTTGGTCGCTTTAAGCCAGATATGGAACGTGGCGTTGACTGGCAGGTCGGCATGCAGGCTTCGAATGGTGTTCCCCGCAATCCTTACCTGGCTGTCACTCATGAAGATGGCTCCGTTCTGTGCGGCGTTCCCGGACAGATAGAGTATCAAACCCGGTTATCGAACTGGAAATGTGTCGCAGGAGGTTAAAACTGGATTTTCACTTTGGCAAAGCCATTCCCCGGATCGACGGTCTTCGACGTCAATCGCCGCCAGCGTCGGTCTCAGCTCCTTGGCGCAAGGCAGGGTTCTCGGTGGTCCGCTTCGCGGCACAGGTCGGTCTTCGAAGCATCCGGCATTGAGGCGGGGCAAACCAGGGCGCGGCATTCCGCGCCCAACCATCTGCAGCTTCGCGCAGTGTTTCAGTTCGCACAAACAGTCTTGGGAAGAGCTGCGGGGAAACAGAAAATTGCGCAATAAAAAAAGCAGCTTATTGGGTAAAGCTGGTGCGGTCGAGAAGACTCGAACTTCCACGGGTTGCCCCACAGCGACCTCAACGCTGCGCGTCTACCAATTCCGCCACGACCGCACGTGGTAGGAGCCGAAACGAACCGGCTCGCGGCGTGTAGCAAATCGTCTCCGGCGAAACAAGGGCGCGTCGTGCATTAATTGCCCCAGGATTCGGCATTAGCCTGCAAAGGGTTGGAACGTGTTCGGAACTGGACGTTTCAGCCGATTGCCGCCATATGTGAGGCCAATGCATGTCGCCCAAAAACATGCCCTCGGGCTTGAACCGAAGGTGCGCAGCGGTTTGGGACGACGATATGCATAAAACAAAATTTAAAGCGCGCCCACGGTTCCTTCAAACGCGGCCGCTTTAGACGAGATACGCCATGACACAACGCAGCCAGATCGCCACGTCGTTCCTGCCCCTGCCCGGTTCGGCGCCGGTCGAATGGCGGATCGAACCTGGCTTCACCGCCTATCCGGATGCGCTTGCCGTAATGGAGGCGCGTGCCGAAGCGATCCGAAGCGGCGCCGCCGGCGAGATGGTCTGGCTGGTCGAGCATCCGCCGCTCTACACTGCCGGCACCAGCGCCCGTATCGAGGACCTGATCGAGCCCGACCGTTTCCCGGTATTCGCCGCCGGGCGCGGCGGCGAGTACACCTATCATGGGCCAGGCCAGCGGGTCGCTTATGTGATGCTCGACCTGAAGCGTCGGCGCGAGGATGTCCGCGCCTTCGTCGCCGCACTTGAACAATGGATCATCGGCACGCTTGCCGCCTTCAACGTGCGCGGCGAACGGCGCGAGGACCGCGTCGGCGTCTGGGTGGTGCGGCCGGATCGCCCCACCCTGGCAGACGGATCGCCGGCCGAGGACAAGATCGCCGCCATCGGCATCAGATTGAGACGCTGGGTGAGCTTTCACGGCATCGCCATCAATGTCGAGCCCGATCTCAGCCATTTCAGCGGCATCGTGCCGTGCGGCGTGCAGGAACACGGCGTCACCAGTCTCGTCGACCTCGGACTTCCCCTGGGGATGGCCGACCTCGATCTCGCGCTGAAATCCGCTTTCGAGGATGTCTTCGGACCCGCCGCACCCCTGCTTGCCGAAACGGTCCGCAAGGCCGGCTGACAAAGCAGCGCTGAACCAATGAGTTCCGGCGCCGCACCTCACCCGTGAAGAACGGGAGGTCAGGGTTTGAGCCGCGCCCTTCAGCGCTGCCTTACATCGCTCCGATCCAGATCGCCATGGAAATGAGAAACGTGCTCATGCACACCAGTGACACGACATCCTGAACAAGACCGGTCATAACTCTCTCCTGTTTTCAGTATGTTCGTATTTTGTTCTGATTTTGTTCGAATGTCAACGACCGCAATCCTAGTGTGCCGCGAAATTCCGGACGCTCAGTTCGGCACGGTTAAGGAAAGGTTTATGGGCAAATATCGGCCGTTCGCACGGCGAACGCCCGTGAAAAGAACATCAGGACATGCCGGACGGCGCGCTTAGAGCGGAACAACCTTGCCGTCGGCCAGCGTGACGCGACGGTCCATGCGCGAGGCAAGCTCGTGATTGTGGGTGGCGATCAGTGCCGCCAGGCCCGATTGCCGGACCAGCGCTCCCAATGCCTCGAACACATAGGAGGCGGTGACCGGGTCGAGGTTGCCGGTCGGCTCGTCGGCCAGCAGCACCAGCGGCGCATTGGCGACGGCGCGCGCGATGGCGACGCGCTGCTGCTCGCCGCCGGATAGTTCGGAGGGGCGGTGCTGCGCGCGCTTGCCGATCTGCATATAGTCGAGCAGTTGCGCCGACCGCTCGGCGGCCTCCTTGCGCGTCAGCCCTTTTATCAGTTGCGGCATCATGATGTTTTCCAGCGCCGTGAACTCCGGCAGCAAGTGATGGAACTGATATACGAAGCCGACATCATTGCGCCGGATCGCCGTGCGCTCGTCGTCGGAAAGCCGCCCGCAGGCGCGGCCGGCCAGAATGACATCGCCGGCGTCCGGCCGTTCCAGCAGTCCGGCAGTGTGCAGCAGCGTCGATTTGCCGGTGCCCGAAGGCGCCACCAGCGCCACGATCTCGCCACGCTTCAGCGAAAAATCGGCGCCGTTGAGGATCGTGAGCTTGCGCGGCCCCTGGACATAGTGCCGTTCGACACTCTTCAGCTCGATAATGGCCTCGGCCATCATTCGTACCTCAGCGCTTCGACCGGATCGAGCCTGGCCGCGCGCCATGCCGGAAACAGCGTCGCCAGGAACGACAGCACCAGCGCCATGAGCACCACCGAGATCGTCTCGCTGGCGTCCATGCGGGCAGGCAGCTGGCTCAGGAAATAGAGCTCGGGATTGAACAGCCTCTCGCCGGCAAGCCAGGAGAAGAACTGGCGGATTCGCTCGACGTTCAGGCAGATGACGACGCCGAGCAGCACGCCGGCGATGGTGCCAACCACGCCGATCGCCGCGCCAGTCATCAGGAAGATGCGCAGGATCGCGCCGCGCGTGGCGCCCATGGTGCGCAGGATGGCGATATCGTGGCCCTTGTCCTTCACCAGCATGATCAGGCCCGAAATGATGTTGAGCGCCGCCACCAGCACGATCAGCGTCAGGATCATGAACATCACATTGCGCTCCACTTGCAGCGCATCGAAAAATGTCCTGTTGCGTTCTCGCCAGTCAACCATGGTGATCGGCCGCTGCGACGCCTCCTCGATCTTCGGCTTCAGCGCGTCGACATTGTCGGGATTGTCGACATAGAGCTCGATCGTCTGGGCCCTTCCGTCCATGTTGAAATAGAGCTGCGCTTCCGAAAACGGCATGTAGACGATGGAGCTGTCATACTCCGACATGCCGACCTCGAAGATCGCCGTAACCGGATAGCCCTTCATGCGCGGCGTCGTGCCGAGCGGGGTGACATCGCCATCGGGCGCGATCAGCGTGATGGTGTCGCCGAGCACAAGACCGAGATTCTCGGCCATGCGGCTGCCGATGGCGACGCCCTCGCTTGTGTCGAAGCCGGCGATCGAGCCCTGCTTGATGTTGTCGGCGACGATAGAAATCTTGCCCAGATCCTCGCCGCGTATGCCGCGCACCAGCGCCCCTGAGCCGCCGCCGACATTGCCTTGCGCCAGCACCTGCCCGTCGATCAGGGGAATGGCGTATTTGACGCCAGGCACGCCGTTGATGCGGTCGGCAACCTGCGCGTAGTCCTCCAGCGGCATGTCGAGCGGCTGCACAATCAGATGGCCGTTGACGCCAAGAATGCGCGTCAGGAGTTCGGCGCGAAACCCGTTCATGACGGCCATCACCACGATCAGCGTGGCGACGCCCAGCATGATCCCGAGAAAGGAGATCGAGGCGATGACGGAAATCACCGTCTCCTTGCGGCGCGAGCGCAGATAGCGCCACGCGACCATGCGTTCGAAGACGGAAAAGGGTCCGGCGGCCAGGGGTTTCGCTACTGCGGCTTCGCTCATGCGGCAGAACCGAAACGCTTCTTCACGTCTGCGATCGGCAGCGTCTCACGCTCACCGGTCCTGCGGTTCTTGATTTCAATCTCGCCGGCTGCCACGCCGCGCGGCCCGACGATCACCTGCCACGGCAGGCCGATCAGGTCGGCGGTGGCGAATTTGCCGCCCGGCCGCTGGTCGGTGTCGTCGTAGAGCACGTCCTTGCCGGCGGCGACAAACGCTGCATGGAGTTCATCGCAGACGCGGTCGCAGTCGGCGTCGCCGGCCTTCATGTTGATCAGGCCAATGTCGAAAGGCGCCACCGCCTCCGGCCAGATGATGCCGTTGTCGTCATGGCTGGCCTCGATGATCGCCGCAACCAGTCGCGACGGGCCGATGCCGTAGGATCCCCCGGAAGCAAAATGATCCTTGCCGTCGGGCCCGGTTACCTTGGCGCCCATCGGTTTCGAATATTTGTCGCCGAAATGGAAGATGTGGCCGACCTCTATGCCGCGCGCCGAGACACGGTCGCTCGTCGCAACCTTCTCCCACGCCGCCTCGTCGTGCATCTCGTCGGTCGCGGCATAGGGCGTCGTCCATGTCTTGACGATATCGCCGATCGCGGCATCGTTGGAGAAGTCCGTGTCCGCCCCCGGCACATCAAGCGCGAGATAGTCGCGATGGCAATAGACCTGGCTCTCGCCGGTGTCGGCCAGGATGATGAATTCGTGGCTGAGGTCGCCGCCGATCGGCCCGGTGTCGGCACGCATCGGGATTGCCTGCAGCCCCATGCGCGTGAACGTCCTGAGATAGGACACGAACATCCTGTTATAGGCCGCCCTGGCGGCTTCGAAGTCGAGATCGAAGGAATAGGCGTCCTTCATCAGGAACTCACGCGAACGCATGACGCCGAATCGCGGCCGCACCTCGTCGCGGAATTTCCACTGGATGTGATAGAGGTTGAGCGGCAGATCCTTGTACGACTTCACATAGGCGCGGAAAATCTCGGTGACCATCTCCTCGTTGGTGGGCCCATAGAGCATGTCCCGATCTTGCCGGTCCTTGATGCGCAGCATCTCCTTGCCGTAATCGTCATAACGGCCGCTTTCGCGCCACAGCTCGGCCGACTGGATGGTCGGCATCAGGATCTCGAGCGCGCCGGCACGGTTCTGCTCCTCGCGAATGATCCGGCAGACCTTGTCCAGCACCCTTTTGCCGAGCGGCAGCCAGGAAAAACTGCCTTGCCCCTGTTGGCGGATCATGCCGGCGCGTAGCATCAGCCGGTGCGAGACGATTTCGGCCTCGCGCGGATTTTCTTTGAGGATAGGCAGGAAATAGCGCGACAAACGCATGGACTGGTCCGTGAGAGAGAGTTGCCGCACCGGAATCGGCGCAGCGCTGGCTTGCTTGCCCCGGCTTCATAGCCATTTCATGACCGAATGGAAACCCGCCCCCTAGGGCGCCCATTGGGGCGCCGCAAAGGTGCCGCAGTGCCGCATCCGACTTGCTGGTCGTTTCGCAAGCAACGCCTGCCATACTATTGTGCAGTGCAGCACGAGATTGCCTATTTCCAGGCAAAATTCTGCGTGACATTTTAACCCGCCTTGGTCTAATGTGCCCCGATAACCGAGAGGGCGGAAAAAAATCTGCCCTCCTACGCGGTCAAAGTCTTGGGAGGATGCGATCTAGGCGCGGTTACTCGCTGCCGCCGGACACCGGAAACAGATCGGACGCGTTTAAATTGCAAGGCCTCGTGCCTTGCATTTTTTTTGTGCAATCATTTGGTTAGCACGACGGATTGCCAAATCAGTTTATCCAGACGTGTCAGTCGAAGATGCGCGACCGCTTCTGAGATAACGCCATGCATAAAACAAGAAATTGACGCGCGTAAATATACATTCCGCGGGGTGTGCGGCGCTCTCGCGGCGGCTGACAAATCCGGAAGCCGGCTTTGTTTTGCCACCCCATCGGCGCTCGCGTTCAGGGCAACGAATTGTGCGTTGCCGGCTAAGCTAAGTCTTGGGGCTCTGGCTAAAGTCCGGCACGATGTGGGGGATGTCGTCGATGCCGAGGCCGAGCCCCCTCGTGATGCCGTAAAAGATGCCAAGAAGAACCATTGTGACGATCGTCGTCCGCAACGCGGCGCGCAGCATATGCGGTCCGCGAGGCGCGCTGTGCACCGTACCCAGCGTGACGTCCTGATCCTCGTCCTGCGTTCTCACGCTGAACGGCAGGATGGCGAACAGCACCACCCACCATGTGATGAAGAACAGGGCGATAAACGAAACCCAGCTCATGCTTGCTCCAATTCGACCAGCGTGCCGAAGAAATCCTTGGGATGCAGAAACAGCACCGGCTTGCCATGCGCACCGATCTTCGGGTTGCCGTCGCCCAGGACGCGGGCGCCGCTGGCCTTGAGGTGATCACGCGCGGCGAGAATGTCGTCGACCTCATAGCAGACGTGATGCATGCCACCCGAGGGGTTCTTCTCGAGGAATGCCGCGATCGGCGAACCCTCGCCGAGCGGCTCCAGCAATTCGATCTTGGTGTTGCCGACATCGACGAACACCACCGTTACGCCATGCTCAGGCAGCGCCTGCGGCGCGGTCACCCGAGCACCGAGCGTATCACGATAGGCCGCTGTCGCCGCGGCCAGATCCGGCACGGCAAGCGCGACATGGTTCAGGCGTCCGAGCATAGGATACTCCCGGGTTAGGGGAGTAGGGGAGTAAGGCAGTAGGGGAGTAGGGAAAAACAGGATCTAGAAGTGCAGACTGTTTGCGCTCCTACCTCCTACTTGCCTACTCCCCTACTGCCCTACTCCCCTACTCCCTTGTTCGTCACCGTGTGACGAACACTGTCACCAGCGGCTTCTTGCCCCACGCTTCGTTGGCGGCGCCGCGTACGGCGCGACGCACTGCCTCCTGCACGAGGTCGAGGTCTTTTCGGCGCTGACGAGGGATGGAGTCCACGGCGCCGATTGCCGCATCGATCATCAGATCTTCCAGGCTCTCGCCGCGCGCGTCGGCCTCGGCGACGCCGATTGCGACCAGATCGGGATCGCCGGCAAGTTCATATTTGTCGTCGAGCACGACATTGACCGCGACATGACCGGCAAAGGACAGCTTGCGACGGTCGCGAATGCCCATCGCCTGGTCGGTCCCGATCAGCCTGCCGTCCTTGTAGATGCGGCCGAACGGTACCTGATCGATGATCGTCGCAGCACCCGGATAGAGCCTCAGCATGTCGCCGTCGCGCACCTGCGCCACCTGGCCGATGCCCGACGTCGACATCAGCGAGCCCTGCGCCACCAGATGCGCCGCCTCGCCATGCACGGGAACGCCGATCTGCGGGCGCACCCATTCATACATCTTGCGCAATTCGCTGCGGCGCGGATGTCCGGAGACATGCACCAGCGCATCGCCGTCCTCGATGATCTTGATGCCGAGATCGATCAGGCGATTCTTGATCTCGAGTATCCCTTTTTCGTTGCCGGGAATGGTGCGCGAGGAAAACACCACCGTGTCACCTGCTGTCAGCGACACTGATTTCATCTCGTCGCGCGACAGTTTTGCCAGTGCCGCAAGCGGCTCGCCCTGGCTACCGGTGCAGATGATGACGAGATTCTCGCGCGGGATGAAGCCAAAATCCTCCTCGGCGATGAATTCGGGCAGCCCGTCCATATAGCCGAGCTCACCGGCAACATCGATGACGCGCTTCAGCGAGCGGCCGAGCACCAGGCACTGCCGGCCGGCGTCCCTTGCCGCCCTGGCAATGGAGACTATGCGCCCGACATTGGAGGAAAAAGTGGTGACCGCGACACGCCCCTTGGCGCTCTGGATGACACCCTTGAGGCCTTCGCCCACCGCCACTTCCGATGGCGACTCCCCTTCCCGCAGCGCATTGGTGGAATCGCAGATCAGCGCCAGCACGCCCTTGTCGCCATAGGCGCGGAAGCGGGCCTCGTCGGTCATCGGCCCGATCGTCGGCGCCGGATCGATCTTCCAGTCGCCGGTGTGGATGACGGTGCCGGCCGGCGAGGTGATCGCCAGCGACATCGGCTCGGGTATAGAATGCGCGACGGGAATGGCCTCGATCTCGAACGGGCCGATGGTGAATTTTTCGCCGGCGCGGTAGATCGTCAACGGGATTTTCGGTGCGCCTTGCTCGCCCTGCCGCTTGGCTTCCAGCAGTCCGGCGCCGAACGGCGTCATCCAGACCGGCGCCTTGAGCTTCGGCCATGTGTCGAGCAGCGCGCCGTAATGGTCCTCATGCGCGTGCGTGATGACGATGCCGCGCAGATTGGCGATGTTCTCCTCGATGAAGCGCGTGTCGGGCAGCACCAGGTCGACGCCAGGCAGGCTGGCATCGGGAAAGGTGACGCCGACATCGACGACAATCCATTCGCGCGCATTGGCCGGCCCATAGCCATAGAGGGCGAAATTCATGCCGATCTCGCCGACGCCGCCAAGCGGCACGAAGACGAGTTCGGCGTTTTCAGCTTTCGCCATGATCTTTCCTTTCCTGGCCGGTCAAACCAAGCCCATCAAATCTAGGGCCCGTCCAACCTGGGCCCGTCAAACCTGAGCCGACGCGACCGCGCCAAAATGCACATCGCCGGCGGCGATCGTCAGAACCGAACCCTCATCGTCGCGGATCACGAAACGGCAGTCCTCGTCAATGGTCTCGAACGTGCCGCGCACCACATTACCGTCAATTCTGACAGCAACCTGCCCGCCAAGCCCTGCCGCGCGTGCCAGCCAGCGCCGCCTGACGGCAGAAAGCCCACGCCCTTCATTCCACAGCCGCGCATTCGCGCTCCAGGCATCCGACAGCGCCAGAAACAATGTCTCGGCATCGCAAGCAGAGCCCAGCGCGCTAAGCGATGTCGCCGGATAAGGCAAATCTTCGGGATAAGCCACAACATTGACGCCGATGCCCACCGCCACCGCGAAGCGGTCGCCATCCAGGATCGCCGATTCCAGAAGGATGCCGGCAAGCTTGGCACCGGAGGCAAGCACATCGTTCGGCCATTTCAGCTCGAAACGGTTCTTCCCATCGCTGCCGCCGTCGAGGCCGATTGCTATCCTGCCCTTCGGCACAACGGCGTCGAGCGCATCGGCGAGCGCCAGGCCGGCAACGAAGCCGAGCGTCGCGGCCAAGCGAAGATCGGCATTGGTGACCACCAGCAGCGTCGCCGCAAGATTGCCCTCGGGCGTCGCCCACACCCGGCCGCGCCGGCCACGCCCGCTTTCCTGTTTTTTCGAAACGACCCAGAGCTTGCCCGGGTCTCCCGCCCGCGCGTGCTCCAGCGCCAGCGCATTCGTGGAACCAACCGTGTCATGTGCCTCGAGTCGGAACCCTTCCGTCTCAGCTGTTGGGGCCAGCCGAAATGCCATCCTGTCAGAAAAATGTCTTGGCGGCGGCTTCGGCATAGGTGCCGATCGGCCCGCCGATCAGCACGTAGAACAGCACGAAGGCGCCGCAGACGCCGAGCACGACGCGAAGCTCGGTCGCCATCGGCAGGAAGCCGCCGACCGGTTCGTCGAACCACATGATCTTGATGATGCGCAGATAATAATAGGCGCCCACCACCGAGGCCAGCACGCCGATGATAGCCAGCGCGTAGAGATTGGCATTGATGGCGGCGAGGAACACGTACCATTTCCCCCAGAAGCCGGCGAGCGGCGGGATGCCGGCCAGCGAGAACATCAGGATGGTGAGGATCGTCGCCATGATCGGATTGGTCGACGACAGGCCGGCCAGATCGCCGATCTGCTCGACATTGCCCTCCTTGCGCCGCATGGCGAGGATGAAGGCGAAGGTACCGAGCGTCATCACCAGATAGATCAGCATGTAGATGGCGACGCCGCGCACGCCGGCCTGGCTGTTGGCGGCGAGGCCGACCAGCGCGTAGCCCATATGGCCGATCGAGGAGTAGGCCATCAGCCGCTTGATGTTGGTCTGGCCGATGGCCGCGAACGCGCCGAGAGCCATCGAGGCGATCGAGATGAAGACGATGATCTGCTGCCAGTCGGCGGCGATCGGCTTGAACGCGCCCATGGTAACGCGCACGATCAGCGCCATCGCCGCCATCTTCGGCGCCGCCGCGAGGAAGGCCGTCACCGGTGTCGGCGCGCCTTCATAGACGTCGGGCGTCCACATGTGGAACGGCACCGCCGATATCTTGAAGGCGAGGCCGGCCAGCACGAAGACCAGGCCGAAGACGAGGCCAAGCTGGCGCTCGCCGCCGCCCAGCGCCGTGGCGATCTCCTGGAACCCGGTGTTGCCGGTATAGCCGTAGACCAGGCTGATGCCGTAAAGCAGCATGCCCGACGACAGCGCACCAAGGACGAAATACTTCAATCCCGCCTCGGTCGAGCGCAGATTGTCGCGGTTGATCGCCGCCAGCACATAGATCGCCAGCGATTGCAATTCGAGGCCGAGATAGAGCCCGATCATGCCGTTGGCCGAGATCATCAGCATCATGCCGAGCGTGCACAGCAGGATCAGCACCGGATATTCGAATTTGTCGAAATGCTCCGCCTTGGCGAAGCGCATCGACATGACCAGCGTTACCGCCGACCCGATCAGCGCCAGCACCTTCATGAAGCGGGCGAAGGGATCCTGGACGAAGGCTTCGCCGTAGGCACTGCCCTGCCCGGTCGAAAAGATCGTCCAGACGCCGGCAACCACCAACACGGCGACGGCAAGGCCGCTCACCGTGGTTGTCGTGTTGGCGCGCGAATAGGCGCCCAGCATCAGGAGCGCCAGGGCGCCGATGGCGAGGATCAGCTCTGGCGTCGAGAGCGACAGGCTGGAGAGAAGGTCCGGCGTCATGGTTCGCAAACTTCCCAGTCAGTTCGCCGCCGCGGTCTGCGCGGCGTCGATGGATGCGGTGACATTGGTGACCAGCGCCTTGACCGATTCGGCAGTCGCGTCGAAGACCGGCGCCGGGTAGACGCCGAAAAAGATGACCAGCACGACCAGCGGATAGATGATCACCTTCTCGCGCGCCGACAGGTCGAGCAGATTTTTCAAGCTGTCCTTGGTCAGCGCGCCAAAGATCACCCGACGATAGAGCCAGAGCGCATAGGCCGCCGACAGGACAACGCCGGTGGCGGCGAAGAACGCCACCCAGGTGTTGACCCGGAACACGCCGAGCATGGTCAGGAACTCGCCAACGAAGCCGCTGGTGCCGGGCAGGCCGACATTGGCCATGGTGAAGATCATGAACACGGTGGCGTATTTCGGCATGTTGTTGACCAGCCCGCCATAGGCGTCGATGTCGCGCGTGTGCATGCGGTCGTAGATGACGCCGACGCAGAGGAACAGCGCGCCGGAGACCAGGCCGTGCGACAGCATCTGAAAGATCGCCCCCTGGACGCCTTCCTGGTTCATCGCGAAGATGCCCATGGTGACGAAGCCCATATGAGCGACCGACGAATAGGCAATCAGCTTCTTCATGTCCTCCTGCATCAGCGCCACCAGCGAAGTGTAGATGATGGCGACGACGGACAGCGCGAAGACCAGCGGCGCGAACATCTCCGAGGCGATCGGAAACATCGGCAGCGAGAACCGCAGGAAGCCATAACCGCCCATCTTCAGCAGGATGGCGGCCAGGATCACCGAACCGGCCGTCGGCGCCTCGACATGGGCATCCGGCAGCCAAGTGTGCACCGGCCACATCGGCATCTTCACGGCGAACGACGCGAAGAAGGCCAGCCATAGCCAGGTCTGCATGGTGGCCGGGAAGTTGTGCGTCAGCAGCGTCGGGATGTCGGTGGTGCCGGACTGGAAGAACATCGCCATGATGGCGAGCAGCATCAGCACCGAGCCGGCCAGCGTATAGAGGAAGAACTTGAACGAGGCGTAGACGCGCCGCTTGCCGCCCCACACGCCGATGATGATGAACATCGGGATCAGGCCGGCCTCGAAGAAGACGTAGAACAAAACGATGTCCAGCGCGCAGAACACGCCGATCATCAGCGTCTCCAGCAACAGGAAGGCGATCATGTAGGCCTTGACGCGCTTCTCGATCGATTCCCATGAAGCCAGGATGCAGAGCGGCATCAGGAAGGTGGTCAGGATGACGAACAGCATGGAGATGCCGTCGACGCCCATATGGTAGGAGATGCCGGAATCCAGCCAGGCAACCTTCTCGACGAACTGGAAGCCGGGCTCGGAATTGTCAAAGCCGGTCCAGATGAACAGCGAGATGATGAAGGTGATGCTCGTCGTCCACAAAGCGATGGCGCGAATGTTGCGGCGGGCATTTTCGCTGTCGTCACGCACGAACAGGATGAGCAGCACACCAACCAGCGGCAGGAAGGTGACCAGCGAGAGGATCGGCCAGGCGGTCATCAGAGCATCATCCAGGTGACGAATGCGGCAACGCCGATCAGCATGGCGAAGGCATAGTGATAGAGGTAGCCGGTCTGCAGCTTGACGACGCGGTTGGTGACGTCGACGACGCGCGCCGAAATGCCGTCCGGACCGAGCCCGTCGATAACGGTGCCGTCGCCGGTCTTCCATAGGAAGTGGCCCAGTCGTTTTGCCGGCCGCACGAACAGGAAGTCGTAGAGCTCGTCGAAATACCACTTGTTGAGCAGGAAGGCGTAGAGCCCGCGATGCTGCGCCGCCAGATTCTTCGGCATCTCCGGCGCGCGGATGTAGAATTGCCAGGCAATCGCAAAGCCGATCAGCATGGCGACGAACGGCGCCAGCTTCACCCACAACGGCACTTCGTGCATGTCGTGCAGGATGTGGTTTTCCGGCAGCGTGAACAGCGACGCCTTCCAGAACTCGGCATAGCCCTCGCCGATGAAGGCGCCATGGAAGATCACACCGGCGAACAGTGCGCCCGCCGCCAGAATGAACAGCGGCACCAGCATGACCGGCGGCGATTCATGGACATGGTGCATCACCTCGTGGCTCGCCCGCGGCTGGCCGTGGAAGGTCATGAAGATCAGCCGCCAGGAGTAGAAGCTGGTGAAGCAGGCGGCGACGACCAGCAGCACGAAGGCAAGGCCGGCGACCGGATTGTGCGCGGCAAAGGCGCTTTCGATGATCGCGTCCTTGGAGAAGAAGCCGGCGGTACCGATGACCGTTACCGGAATGCCGACGCCGGTCAGCGCCAGCGTGCCGATCACCATCATCCAGTAGGTTTTCGGGATGAGCGTCCTGAGGCCGCCCATATTGCGCATGTCCTGCTCGTCGGAGACGGCATGGATCACCGAGCCGGAGCCGAGGAACAGCAGCGCCTTGAAGAAGGCATGCGTGAACAGATGGAAGATGGCCGCGCCATAGGCGCCGACGCCGAGCGCCACGAACATGTAGCCGAGCTGCGAGCAGGTCGAATAGGCGATGACGCGCTTGATGTCGTTCTGGACGAGGCCCACGGTCGCCGCGAAGAAAGCGGTGAAGGCGCCGATGAAGGTGACCACGATCAGCGCCGAATGCGACAGCTCGAACAGCGGCGACAGCCGCGCCAGCATGAATACGCCGGCGGTCACCATGGTGGCGGCGTGGATAAGCGCCGAGACCGGCGTCGGGCCTTCCATCGCGTCAGGCAGCCAGGTGTGCAGCGGCACCTGTGCCGACTTGCCCATGGCACCCATGAACAAAAGCAGGCAGACGACGGTCATCGCAGCCTGCTTGTCGAGCGCATAGCCGAGGAAGGTCAGCACGGCAGCACCCTGCGGTGCGCCTTCGGCCGGGATGAACGTCGCCGCATTGGCGAAGATGGTGCCGAGATTGACCGAGCCGAACAGCACGAACACCCCGAAGATGCCGAGCGCAAAACCGAAATCACCGACGCGGTTGACGACGAAGGCCTTGATCGCGGCGGCATTGGCCGACGGCTTCTTGTACCAGAAGCCGATCAGCAGATAGGAGGCCAGGCCGACGCCTTCCCAGCCGAAGAACATCTGCACGAGGTTGTCCGATGTCACCAGCATCAGCATGGCGAAGGTGAACAGCGACAGATAGGCGAAGAAGCGCGGCCGGTTCGGGTCGTGATGCATGTAGCCGATCGAGTAGATGTGGACCAGCGCCGACACCGTGTTGACCACGACCAGCATCACCACCGTCAGGGTGTCGATCCTGAGCGCCCATGCGGCCTCCAACCCGCCCGACTGGATCCAGCGCATCACCGGCACGGTGAATACCTCGCCTTCGCCGAAGCCGACCGAGAAGAAGGCGACCCACGACAGCACGGCTGATATCACCAGGAAGCCTGAGGTGATGTATTCGGACGCCTTGGCGCCGAGCGACGTGCCGAACAGGCCGACGATCAGGAAGCCGAGCAGCGGAAGGAAGACGATGGCCTGATACATGTTGGTTTCCGTCAACCCTTCATCATGTTCACGTCTTCGACCGCGATCGAACCGCGGTTGCGGAAGAAGACGACGAGAATGGCGAGGCCGATCGCCGCTTCAGCCGCCGCGACCGTCAGCACGAACAGCGCAAATACCTGTCCGACGAGATCGCCGAGTGCTGCCGAGAAGGCGACGAAATTGATGTTGACCGCGAGCAGGATCAGCTCGATCGACATCAGGATGACGATGATGTTCCTGCGATTGAGGAAAATGCCGAACACGCCGAGCGTGAACAGGATCGCCGATACGGTCAGATAATGTGCGATGCCGACGGTCATCTCTCAGATTCCTTCGCCCGTCTTGACCTTGCGGATTTCCATTCCCGTTGCCGGCGTGCGGCCGACCTGGGCTGCGATCGACTGCCGCTTGACGCCCGGCTTATGGCGCAGCGTCAGCACGATGGCACCGATCATGGCAACCAGCAGTATGAGGCCCGCAATCTGGAAGTAGTAGAGGTAGTCGGTATAGAGGATGTCGCCGAGCGCTGCCGTGTTCGAACGTGCGGCAAGGTCCGGAATGGGTTTCGAAACTGTCGCGGCCAGTTGCGGCGCGAACGAATAGCCGCCGAGCACGACGATCAGCTCAGCCGCCAGGATCAGCCCGACCAGTGCGCCGATCGGCGCGTATTGCAAGGCGCCTTCCTTCATTTCGGCAAAATCGACGTCGAGCATCATGACCACGAACAGGAACAGCACCATGACCGCGCCGACATAGACGACGAGCAGGATCATCGCCAGGAACTCGGCGCCGGTCAGCATGAACAGGCCTGCGGCGTTGAAGAAGGTCAGGATCAGGAACAGCACCGAATGTACCGGATTGCGCGCCGAAATGACCATGAACGCCGACGCCACCGCGATAAAGGCGAAGAGGTAGAAAAAGGCCGCCTCTAGTCCGTTCAGCATGGGTTCCCCCGGTTCCTGTCCAAACAGGACGTTCGTCCTGTTCGATGTTTGCCACCGCCTCCGGCCGGCAAGTTGCGTTGTCCTATCGCATGTTTCGATCGGGTTGAAAGACCCGATCGAAAGAAAAACATGCGACACTTTTCAATTCCTGAGGATGATCTTGTCCGAAAGGTCTGTACCTTTTCGGGATCATCCTCTGAACGAGGCCCTCGCCTCGTCCATGCGTCAAATGTCAGCGGTACGGCGCATCCAGCGAGAGGTTGCGCGCCAGTTCGCGCTCCCAGCGGTCGCCATTGGCCAGCAGCTTGTCCTTGTCGTAATAAAGTTCCTCGCGCGTCTCGGTCGCGAATTCGAAATTCGGCCCCTCGACAATGGCGTCTACCGGGCAGGCCTCCTGGCAGAAGCCGCAATAGATGCACTTCACCATATCGATGTCGTAGCGCACGGTGCGGCGCGTGCCGTCATTGCGGCGCGGGCCGGCCTCGATGGTGATGGCTTGCGCCGGGCAGATGGCCTCGCACAATTTGCAGGCGATGCAGCGTTCCTCGCCGTTCGGATAGCGGCGCAGCGCATGCTCGCCGCGAAAGCGCGGGCTCACCGGTCCCTTCTCATGCGGATAGTTGATCGTCTCCTTCGGCGCGAAGAACTGGCGCATCGACAGGAAGAAGGCGCTGACGAAGTCCTGCAGCAGCAGCGACTTTGCGGCTTGGGATAGAGCGGACATCACGCAAACCCCGTGATCTTGAGGAACGCGGCGACAATCACCACCATCGCCAGCGAGATCGGCAGGAAGACCTTCCAGCCGAGCCGCATCAGCTGGTCGTAGCGGTAGCGCGGCACGAAGGCCTTCACCATGGAGATCATGAAGAACACCAGGCAGACCTTGAGAACGAACCAGATCAGGCCCGGCACCCAGGTGAAGGGAGCGAAGTCGAAGGGCGGCAGCCAGCCGCCGAGGAACAGGATGGTGGCCAGCGCGCACATCAAGACGATGGCGACATACTCGCCGAGGAAGAACAGCAGGAACGGCGTCGACGAGTATTCGACCATGTGGCCGGCGACGAGTTCCGATTCTGCTTCCACAAGGTCGAAAGGCGGGCGGTTCGTCTCGGCCAGCGCCGAGATGAAGAAGATGACGAACATCGGGAACAGCGACAGCCAATGCCAGTCGAGGAAGGTGTTGGGCAGGCCAACCCGGGTGCCCAGCCCATCCTGCTGCGACAGCACGATGTCGGACAGGTTGAGCGAACCAACGCAAAGCAACACGGTGACGATGACGAAACCGATCGAGACTTCGTAGGACACCATCTGCGCCGCCGAGCGCAGCGCGCCGAGGAATGGATATTTCGAGTTGGACGCCCAGCCGCCCATGATCACGCCATAGACCTCGAGCGAGGAGATGGCGAAGACATAGAGGATGCCGACATTGACGTTGGCGATCGCCCAGCCCTCATTGACCGGAATAACCGCCCAGGCCGAGATCGCCAGCACCGCCGACACCAGCGGCGCCAGCAGAAAAACGCCCTTGTTGGCGCCGGACGGAATCACCGGCTCCTTGAACACGAACTTCAGAAGGTCGGCGAAAGCCTGCAGCGTGCCCCATGGGCCGACGACGTTCGGGCCACGGCGCAACTGCACCGCCGCCCAGATCTTGCGGTCCGCGTACAGGATGTAGGCGACGAAGATCAACAGCACGACGATCAGCACGACCGACTTCAACAGGATGATCAGCGCCGGCAGCACGTAGAAGGAGAAGAAGGTGTCCATGCTTATTCCGCCGCCTGCCTGAAGCCGTTTTTCGCCAGCGCCGAGCATTCCGCCATCACGGCGGAAGCCCGCGCGATCGGGTTGGTCAGGTAGAAATCCTCGACCGGCGAGGTGAAGGCGCCCTTGTTCAGCCGCCCGCCGAGCTTCGCCACCTCGGCGATATCGTCAGCATTGCCTGCCGCGACCTGGTCAATGCGAGCGAAATGCGGGTATTCCGAATAGAGTTTTGCGCGAAGCTGCGGCAGCGAATCGAACGGCAGCTTCTTATCAAGCACATCCGACAGCGCCCGCAGGATTGCCCAGTCCTCACGCGCATCGCCCGGCGCAAAGCCGGCGCGGTTGGTCTGCTGCACGCGGCCCTCGGTGTTGACGTAGGTGCCCGACTTTTCGGTATAGGCAGCACCCGGCAGGATGACGTTGGCACGGTGCGCGCCCTGATCGCCATGCGTGCCGATATAGACGACGAAGGCGCCGCCGGTCTTGGCCATGTCGATCTCGTCGGCGCCGAGCAGGAACAACACGTCCGCATCACCCAGCATGCCGGCCACGTTCTTGCCGCCCTCGCCCGGCACGAAGCCGACATCGAGACCGCCGACACGCCCTGCAGCAGTGTGCAGCACGGCAAAGCCGTTCCAGTCGGCCCTCGCGGCGTTGACGGCCAGGCTAAGCTTGGCCGCCTGGCCGAGCACGGCCGCGCCATCGGCCCGTGCCAGTGCGCCCTGGCCGACGATGATAAGCGGATGCGTCGCCTTCTTCAGCACCTGGAAGAACTTGCCATTGCCGTCGGCCAGCTCCTTCAGCGATTCCGGCCCGGCGCCGAGCTGCTCGTAGTCGTAGCGCGTATCGCCGACATCGCCGATGACGCCGACCGGCAGGTTGCCGACCCGCCAGCGCTTGCGAATGCGGGCGTTGAGCAAGGACGCCTCGAAGCGAGGATTGGCGCCGATGATCAGCACCGCGTCGGCCTGCTCGATGCCCTCGATGGTCGGGTTGAAGACATAGCTTGCCCGGCCGAGCGACGGATCGAGCGCGGCACCATCCTGACGGCAGTCGGTGTTCTTCGAGCCGAGCGAGGCCATCAGCAGCTTCAGCGCATAGATTTCCTCGACGGCGGCGAGATCGCCTGCAATGGCGCCGATCTTGTCGGGCGCTGCGTTCGACACCGCTTCCTTGATCGCGGAGAAAGCCTCGGCCCAGCTTGCCGGGGCCAGCTTGCCGCCCCTGCGGACGTATGGCCGGTCGAGGCGCTGGGTGCGCAAGCCATCCCAGATGAAGCGGGTCTTGTCGGAAATCCACTCCTCGTTCACCGCCTCGTTGGTGCGCGGCAGGATGCGCATCACCTCGCGGCCCCTGCTATCGACGCGGATCGCCGAGCCGACGGCATCCATCACGTCGATGGATTCGGTCTTGGTCAGCTCCCACGGCCGCGCCTGGAAGGCGTAGGGTTTGGAGGTCAGCGCACCGACCGGGCAAAGGTCGATGACGTTGCCTTGCAGTTCCGAGGTCATCGCGCTTTCGAGATAGGTGGTGATCTCGGCGTCCTCGCCGCGGCCGATCAGGCCGAGCTCGGAAATGCCGGCAATTTCGGTGGTGAAGCGGACGCAGCGCGTGCAATGGATGCAGCGGTTCATGATCGTCTTGACCAGCGGCCCGATATATTTGTCTTCGACTGCCCGCTTGTTCTCGTGATAGCGCGAGGAATCGACGCCGAACGCCATCGCCTGATCCTGCAGGTCGCACTCGCCACCCTGGTCGCAGATCGGGCAATCCAGCGGATGGTTGATCAGCAGGAATTCCATCACGCCTTCCCGGGCCTTCTTGACCATCGGCGTGTTGGTGAAGATTTCCGGCGTTTCGCCATTCGGGCCGGGGCGCAGATCGCGCACGCCCATGGCACAGGACGCCTGCGGCTTGGGCGGCCCGCCCTTCACCTCGATCAGGCACATGCGGCAATTGCCGGCGATCGACAGCCGCTCATGGAAGCAGAAGCGCGGCACTTCCGCGCCGGCGTCCTCGGCCGCCTGCAGCAGCGTGTAGTGGTCGGGTACAGTAATCTCTTTCCCGTCGACCTTGAGCTTTGCCATGTCGTCTCAAACCCCTGCGGACGTTCCGCAATCTTTCTTTCCGGGCCACAGCCGAAGCCGCGCCACGTATTCAATTCAATGTTTGGCCTCGGCCAACGCCGCCGCCTGACCAAGCCAGTCGTCGCGGTCGATCCGGCCGTTGAACGACAGATAATCGTCGACCCAGGCGATCTCTTCCGGCGTCCATGCCGCGATCTGGCCATACGTCCAGATGCCCAAGCCGTTCAGCACCGTTTCCAGCTTTGGCCCGATGCCGGATATCGCCTTGAGATCGGCCGGATTTGCCGGCCTTTCCATAGCTTTGGGCTGCTTGAAATCCTCCGGAATCAACCTGGTCGGCTCGGCAGCCGTATCCACCACGCTCCGTGCATCATCCATGCTGTTTGCCGCTATGTCATTCACGTCCCTGGCGAAGGACTGCGCCTCGGCAATCAAGGTTTTCGTCGCCGCGCGCGCCTTGGTCGAGGAACTCGTTCCTGTCTCGGAAAAGCGTTCGACCCTGGCCTCGAAATCGTCGACGATCGGCTGAAAGAGGCGCTGCGAGGCCTCGGCGGCGCCCGAGAGCGCGCCCATCCAAACGCCGAAGGCATGATTGGCAAGCCCGATGCCGAGCGCCGACATCGCTGCCGCACCCGCGACAGGGTGCGCCAGGAGATTGACGGCGTTCGCCATCTCCTTCGGCATCATCCTGGTCAGGTCCTGGTTCATCTTCTCGAACGGGTCCAAATCTGGCATCAAATGATCGGGTTTCGAATTCAGCGACATAGGTGGTCTCCTGGTCGTTTCTTCCGTATGCCCCGAGCCTGTTTCCTCAAATCGAGCTCTCGCTCGTATTTCAAATCGGGCGTTCGCCCGTATTTCAAATCGGGCTTTTGCCCGCTTCGAATTCTTGTCTATTCCGCCGCCACCATCACCGGCTCTGCCCGGTGCGCATTGCGCGAAAACTCCTCGATACGCCGCTCCACCTCGCCGCGGAAATGCCGCATCAGGCCCTGGATCGGCCATGCCGCCGCATCGCCCAGCGCGCAGATCGTGTGGCCCTCGACCTGCTTGGTCACGTCGAGCAGCATGTCGATCTCACGCTTCTGCGCCTCGCCGCGCACCAGCCGTTCCATCACCCGCCACATCCAGCCGGTGCCTTCGCGGCACGGTGTGCACTGGCCGCAGCTCTCGTGCTTGTAGAAGTAGGAAAGCCGCGCGATCGCCTTCACGATATCGGTCGATTTGTCCATGACGATGACAGCTGCCGTGCCGAGACCCGATTTCAGGTCGCGTAGCGCATCGAAATCCATCGGCGCGTCGATGATCTGTTCGGCCGGCACCAGCGGCACCGAAGCGCCGCCTGGAATGACCGCCAGCAGATTGTCCCAGCCGCCGCGAATGCCGCCGCAATGCGTCTCGATCAGCTCTCGGAACGGGATCGACATCGCCTCTTCGACGGTGCACGGATTGTTGACGTGGCCGGAGATGCAGAACAGCTTTGTGCCGACATTGTTGGGCCGCCCGAAGGACGAGAACCAGGCAGCGCCACGGCGCAGGATGGTCGGCGCCACAGCGATGGATTCGACATTGTTGACCGTCGTCGGGCAGCCGTAGAGGCCGACATTGGCCGGGAACGGCGGTTTCAGCCGAGGCTGGCCCTTCTTGCCTTCGAGGCTTTCGAGCAGCGCCGTCTCCTCGCCGCAGATATAGGCGCCGGCGCCATGATGCATGTAGATGTCGAAATCGTAGCCGGACGTGTTGTTCTTGCCGATCAGCTTGGCCTCGTAGGCCTCGTCGATGGCGCGCTGCAGCGCCTCGCGCTCGCGGATGAACTCGCCGCGCACATAGATGTAGGCGGCGACCGCGCCCATGGCGAAGCCGGCAATCAGGCAGCCCTCGACCAGCGTGTGCGGGTCGTGGCGCAATATATCGCGGTCCTTGCAGGTGCCGGGTTCGGATTCGTCGGCATTGACGACGAGATAGCTCGGCCGGCCGTCGCTCTGCTTGGGCATGAACGACCATTTCAGCCCGGTTGGAAAGCCGGCGCCGCCGCGCCCGCGCAGGCCCGAGGCCTTCATCTCGTTGACGATCCATTCGCGCCCCTTGGCGATGATGCCGGGCGTGCCGTCCCAGGCACCGCGCGCCATCGCGCCGGCCAGCGACTTGTCGAAAAGGCCGTAGATGTTGTTGAAGATGCGGTCTCTGTCCTGAAGCATTGTTCGTTCCTCAGACCGGCTTCTTGCCGAAGACGCGGATATATTCGGCGACCCCGCCCTTGGCGAGCGCCTTGGCCTGCTTGACCCAGTCTTCGCGGTCGATGCGGCCGTGGAAGCTGAGATAGCCGTCGACCCACTCGCGCTCGGCCTTCTTCCAGGACGCGACTTGCGCATAAGTGAAGATGCCAAGCGAATGCAGGATGCCTTCGATCTTCGGACCGACGCCTGAGATCAGCTTGAGATCGTCGGCCAGTGCCGGCCTTGCGATGCCGGCCGGGCGATTCTTGTCCTCGAGTGAAGGTTTGGCATTGGTCGTCTTGGCGCCGGTTTTTTTGCCGGCAGCGCCGAACGGCGCCTCCTTCAACTCCGGCGCCTTGAAAGCAGCCGCTGGCTCAGCCTTGCTCTTGGGGCCGCTACGCTGTTTCGAAACCTTTTCGACCTCCGGCGCGGCCTTGTTGGCGTTCGCAGCCGAATGCCGCGGTGCGGCGACGCTTGCCGCCTTTTCGGTCTCTGGTGCGACCTTTGTGGCCGAAGGCGACTCCAGCGCCGGGCTGGTTTCGGGCGCGTCGGTCTTCGGCTTGCTGGCTTTCGACGGCGCAACGGGGGAAGCCGATGCCGGCGCGACCGGGGCTGCCGGCGCGGCGGCGACAGTCGACGCTGCACCTTGCGCGGCCTCGGCCGCTGCCTTGGCTTCCTTGTCGCGGGTCGTCTTGAGGATTGCCTTTTCGCTCTTCAGCGTCGTCAGGCCAGTAAGCGGCTCGGAGGTGGTGCGGCCGTTCTGCGGCCCCGGCGTCACCGAGGCGCCCTTCCCGGCATCATAGAGGTCGATGATCTCGGCCAGCCGCTCCGGCGTCAGGTCCTCGAACGTGTCCTTGAAAATCATCACCATCGGCGCGTTGACGCAAGCGCCGAGGCATTCGACCTCTTCCCACGACAGCGTGCCCTTGTCGTTGGTGTGGAACTGGTCGTGATGGATTTTCGAGCGGCACACGTCCATCAGCGCTTCCGAGCCGCGCAGCATGCAGGGCGTGGTGCCGCAGACCTGGATATGCGCGCGGGTGCCGACCGGATTGAGCTGGTACTGTGTGTAGAAGGTCGCAACTTCGAGCCCTCTGATATAAGGCATGTCGAGCATGTCGGAGATCGTCTCGATCGCCGCCTTGGTCACCCAGCCTTCCTGCTCCTGCGCCAGCATCAGCAACGGGATGATCGCGGATTGCTCGCGGCCCTTCGGATACTTCTTGATCCATTGCTTCGCCGCTGCCGCATTCGCCCGGTTGAAGGCGAAGGAGGCTGGCTGGAGGCTGGCTTCTGCGAGACGGCGGACTGACATTTAGCGATCGACCTCACCAAACACGATGTCGAGGGAGCCAAGCACGGCGGTGACGTCGGCCAACATGTGGCCGCGGCAGAGGAAATCCATGGCTTGCAGATGGGCGAAACCTGGCGCGCGCAGCTTGCAGCGGTAGGGCTTGTTGGTGCCGTCGGAGACGAGATAGACACCGAACTCGCCCTTCGGGGCTTCGACCGCCGCATAGACCTCGCCTGCCGGCACGCGGTAGCCCTCGGTATAGAGCTTGAAATGATGGATCAGCGCTTCCATCGAGCGCTTCATCGCCGCGCGCTTCGGCGGCACCACCTTGCCATCGAGGTTCGACACCGGCCCGCTGCCTTCCTTGCCGAGCAGCAGGTCGACGCACTGGCGCATGATTTTCGCCGACTGGCGCATCTCTTCCATGCGCACGAGATAGCGGTCGTAGCAATCGCCGTTCTTGCCGATCGGAATGTCGAAATCCATCTCGGCATAGCATTCATAGGGCTGCGACTTGCGCAGATCCCAGGCGACGCCGGATCCGCGCACCATGACGCCGGAAAAGCCCCAGGCCCAGGCATCGGCCAGCGAGACGGTGCCGATGTCGACGTTGCGCTGCTTGAAGATGCGGTTGCCGGTCAGCAGTGCGTCGAGATCGTCGAGCGATTTCAGGAACGGATCGATCCAGTTGCCGATATCCTCGACCAGCCTCTGCGGCAGGTCCTGGTGGACGCCGCCGGGCCGGAAATAGGCCGCATGCATGCGCGAGCCGCTGGCCCGCTCATAGAATACCATCAGCTTTTCGCGCTCGACGAAGCCCCACAGCGGCGGCGTCAGCGCGCCGACATCCATCGCCTGCGTCGTCACATTGAGAATGTGCGACATGATGCGGCCGATCTCGCAATAGAGCACGCGGATCAGTTGGCCGCGCTTCGGCACCTCGATGCCGAGCAACCGCTCGGCGGCAAGCGCGAAGGCATGCTCCTGGTTCATCGGCGCGCAATAGTCGAGCCGATCGAGATAAGGCACGGCCTGCAGATAGGTTTTGGCTTCGATCAGCTTTTCAGTGCCGCGATGCAACAGCCCGATATGCGGATCGACGCGATCGACGACTTCGCCATCGAGCTCCAGCACGAGGCGCAAAACGCCATGCGCCGCAGGATGTTGCGGGCCGAAATTGATGTTGAAGTTGCGGACAGAAGTCTCAGCCACGGCTCACGCGTCTCCAGGCCATTTCTTGAACGCCACAACCCACAAAAGAACGAGATTCAGAAGCGGGACAACCATCAAGATGCTCAATGCGGAGGGCCAACCGGCTCTCGGAAAGATTCGCCAGTACGGCACGATCAAAGACGCAAAAATGATCATGATAATCAGCCAATGAAAAACGGAGAAGCTGCCCATCAACACGCCCTCATTGTTTTGCCTTCTCGTCTCCTGGCAGGACGTAATCCGTCCCTTCCCATGGCGAGAGAAAATCGAAATTGCGGAATTCCTGCTTCAATTCCACCGGCTCGTAGATGACCCGCTTGGCTTCGTCGTCGTAGCGCACCTCGACGAAACCGGTCAGCGGGAAATCCTTGCGCAGCGGATGACCCTCGAAGCCGTAATCGGTCAGAATCCGCCTGAGATCGGGATGGCCCGAGAACAGCACGCCATAGAGATCGTAGGTTTCGCGCTCGAACCAGTCGGCGCCGGGATAAACGCCGGTGATCGACGGCACCACGGTCTCCTCGTCGGCCTGGACCTTGATGCGGATGCGAATATTCTGCTTCGGCGACAGCAGATGATAGACAACGTCAAAGCGCTTGGCCCGCGACGGATAATCGGCGCCACAGACATCGATGATCGAAATGAACTGGCAGTTTTTATCGTCGCGCAGGAAGGTCACCACCTCGATCAGATCGTGCGGCTCGACAGAGATGGTGAGTTCGCCATAGGCAAACACCGCATCGCTTATCCGGCCGCTCAGCTTCTCGCCGAGATAGGTCGAGAGTTCATTCAACGACAGGCTCATCATCCCGCTCACCGCTCGATCGTGCCGGTGCGGCGGATCTTCTTTTGCAACAGAAGGATGCCGTAGAGAAGCGCCTCAGCGCTCGGCGGACAGCCGGGCACGTAGATGTCGACCGGCACGACGCGGTCGCAGCCGCGCACCACCGAATAGGAATAGTGGTAGTAGCCGCCGCCATTGGCGCAGGAGCCCATCGAGATGACGTATCGCGGCTCCGGCATCTGGTCGTAGACCTTGCGCAGCGCCGGCGCCATCTTGTTGGTCAGCGTACCGGCAACGATCATGATGTCGGACTGGCGCGGCGACGCGCGCGGTGCGACGCCGAAGCGCTCGCTGTCATAGCGCGGCATCGAGGTATGGATCATCTCGACCGCGCAGCAGGCGAGGCCAAAGGTCATGAACATCAGCGAGCCGCTGCGGGCCCAGGTGATCAGCGCCTCGGTCGAGGTGACAAGAAAACCCTTGTCGGCCAGCTCGTTGTTGATCTCGAGGAAGAAAGGATCATTCGCCCCCACCGGCTTTCCGGTGCTGGGGTCGAGAATGCCTTTTGGCTTCGGCGCGACGAGCGTGCCGGAATTGTCGCTCAATCCCATTCCAGCGCTCCTTTCTTCCATTCATAGGCAAAGCCGATGGTCAGCACCGCCAGAAACACCATCATCGACCAGAACCCGAGCATGCCGATCTGGCTGAAAGACACCGCCCACGGGAACAGGAAGGCCACTTCCAGATCGAAGATGATGAACAGGATCGACACCAGGTAGAAGCGGATGTCGAACTTCATGCGGGCGTCGTCGAACGAGTTGAAACCGCACTCATAGGCGGAAAGCTTTTCCGGATCTGGGTTGCGGTAGGCCACCAGGAAGGGTGCGGCAAGCAGCGCCAGGCCGACGACCAGCGCCACGCCGATGAACAGGACGATGGGCAGGTACGAACTCAACAATGCGTTCATGCTGCGGCTTTCCGTTAGCGGCCAATCCACTCTGATTACAGCACCGGACCCACTTGCGGAAGCGTGACAGTTTAACCACTGAACCGTTTTAGGGGGCTCTATGCTGCAACGCGGCGAGGGTTAGCGCAGGGCTTTCGGCGAAGCAAGTCAAACCTTGTTCAAAACACGGTGCTGGACGGCATATCCGGATAAACTGGTCCGATCCGCTCCTGTTTGATTTCCTTCACTTTTTACTCCACTTTTCTCTCCTGACATATATCCCGCCAAAACCCTGCTAGCATAGCGCGGAATCATTGGTCGCTTCTCGTTCGAAACACCCTCAGGGCCTCGCCTGCATGAAGGAAAAAATCTCACTCGCCGCAGCCCGGCGCATCGCGCTCGCCGCCCAGGGTTTCACCGACCCTCGGCCTAACGGCACGCCGGATCGCCGCCATCTGACCCGGGTGCTTGCCCGCACCGGCCTGTTGCAGATCGATTCCGTCAGCGCGGTGGTGCGCGCTCACTACATGCCGCTCTATTCACGCCTCGGCCCCTACCCGCTGGCACTGCTCGACAATGCCGCCGTGACACGCAAGCGCCTGGTTTTCGAATATTGGGCGCACGAAGCCTCCTTTCTGCCGGTCGAAACCTATCCGCTGATGCGCTGGCGCATGCAGCGGGCCGAGCGCGGCGAGGAAATGTATAACGGGCTGGCGAAGTGGGGCCACGAGCGTGCCGCCTACATTGAAGAGATTTATCGCGAGGTCGTCGGGCGCGGCCCGATCGCTGCTTCCGCCCTCGAAGGCCAAAAGGGAAACGGCGGCTGGTGGGGTTGGAGCGATGCCAAGCACGCTTTCGAATGGCTTTTCTGGGCCGGCCGCATCACCACGGCATCGCGTCGTGGCTTCGAGCGGCTTTACGATCTGCCCGAACGGGCGCTACCGCCGGCGGTGCTCGACCTGCCGGTGCCCTCCCCTGAGGATGCGCATCGCGAATTGTTGCGCATCTCCGCCCGTGCCCATGGCATCGCGACATCAGGCGACCTGCGCGACTATTTCCGCCTGTCGCCGGCCGACATGAAGGGCCGGCTGGAGGAACTGGTCGAGTTGGGCGAATTGCTGCCGGTGCGCGTCGAAGGCTGGAGCAAGCCGGCTTACCTTCACAAGGACGCCCGTTTTCCGCGCAAGATCCAGGCGCGCGCGTTGCTCGCTCCGTTTGATCCCGTTGTCTTCGAGCGCTCCCGAACGGAAAGGCTGTTCGACTTCCGCTATCGCATCGAGATCTACACCCCGGCCGAAAAGCGCCAATACGGCTATTATGTGCTGCCGTTCCTGCTCGGCGAGAGGATCGTGGCGCGCGTCGACCTCAAGGCCGACCGCCCCGCCGGCGTGCTGCGCGTCCATGCGGCCTATGCCGAACCCGGCGCACCGGCCGAAACAGCGGCCGCGCTGGTCGAGGAATTGAAGCAGATGCAGGGCTGGCTCGGCCTGGAACAGATTGAAGTCACGCCCGCAGGCGATCTAGGTCCGGCGTTGGCCGACATCATCGCGTCGTAGACACGCGTTGACACGCCTGCATACACAAGCCTAAATCCGGTTCAGACGGTCTCCTCTCGGCAAAGGGAGGAGCCAAGAGGGAATGCGGTGCGAAATCTCGATTTCAAATCCGCGGCTGTCCCCGCAACTGTAAGCGACGAGCCAAGGCCGAAAACCACTGGGACGGTCCCGGGAAGGTGGCACCAAGGCGATGACCCGCGAGCCAGGAGACCTGCCGTCTAGGACTTAAAGAATCCGATCGCCTGGCGGGTTTTCCGGGCAAGGAGCCTGATTTGGAACGCGACAGCAGTTTTCCAGCTGAGACAGCGGACGTATCGTCCGGCGATTGTGATACCTTGGCCGGCGTCACCGTGATCGTCTGCGCCTCCTGCCGCGACGAGACCGGCTCCGACGGCCATCCCCGCGCCGGCGAACTGCTTGCCGAGGACACGCGCCGCGCCGCATCAGGCGAAAATATTCGTATCCGCACCGTCGAGTGCCTCGGCAACTGCAAGCGCCGCCTCAGCGCCGCGATCCTGCGCGACGGCTGCTGGAGCTATGTCTTCGGCGACCTGACCGCGACCAGCGGCGCCGATCTCGTCGCCGGCGCAAAGCTCTTCGCCACCTCGACCGATGGCCTCATTCCATGGCGCGGCCGCCCCGATTGCCTGAAGCGCGGCCTCGTCGCCCGCATTCCTCCCCTCGACCTTTTGAAGGACCAGACATGACCACTTCCGTCTCCCGCGTGCCCTGCACCGTCGTCACCGGCTTCCTCGGCGCCGGCAAGACGACGCTGATCCGCCATCTGCTCGAAAACGCCGGGGGTAAGCGGCTGGCTATCATCGTCAACGAGTTCGGCGATATCGGCATCGACGGCGAGATCCTGAAAGGCTGCGGCATCGACACCTGCCCCGAGGAAAACATCGTCGAACTGGCCAATGGCTGCATCTGCTGCACCGTCGCAGACGACTTTGTCCCGGCGCTCGACCAGATCCTGTCGCTGACGCCGAAGGTCGACCACATCCTGATCGAAACCTCCGGCCTCGCTCTGCCCAAGCCGCTGGTCCAAGCCTTCCAGTGGCCGACGGTGAAAAGCCGGGTGACGGTCGACGGCGTTATTGCCGTGGTCGACGGACCGGCGCTGGCCGAAGGCCGCGTTGCCAACGACATGGACGCCCTGCAGGCGCAGCGCGCGCAGGACGAGACGCTCGACCACGACGATCCGGTCGAGGAAGTGTTCGAGGATCAGCTCGCCTGCGCCGACCTGATCATATTGTCGAAGAGCGACCTGATGGACGCCGCCGGCTCGGCCCGTGCCAAGGCCATCATCGGCGAGCACGCCGCGCGCGCCGTCAAGATCGTGCCGGCCTCGCAGGGTAAGGTCGATCCATCTGTGCTGCTCGGCCTCGGCCTCGCCGTCGAGGACGACATCGAGAACCGCAAGACCCATCACGACGACGAGCTCGACCACGAGCACGACGACTTCGATTCCTTCGTCATCGATATTCCGTCGATCGCCAATCCCGATGAGCTGGCTTTGCGCGTCGCCACGGCGGCGGAGGAAGAAAATGTGCTGCGCGTCAAGGGTTTCGTCGAGGTCGGCGGCAAGCCGATGCGGCTGTTGCTGCAGGCTGTCGGGCCGCGGGTCAATCATTATTACGACCGCGCCTGGACCGCTGAAGATGACCGCCGCTCGCGCCTCGTCGTCATCGGCCTGAAAGGGCTGAACCGCCCGGCCATCGAACGTATCCTCGCTGGCTGACCTCAGGCACGAGCCGCGATGCACATCCTCACCACAACATCCGCCTCGCTCGACGACCTTGCCGAGCCTGTCGATCTCAGGCAGACGCCTGCGGATGTCGTGGCGCTGTCCTTCACCGACAGCGATCTGGCCGGGCTGGCGGCGGCGTGGAAGGCGGACGCGGATCGCCTGCCGTCGATGCGGCTTGCGGCTCTGCGCGACCTGCGCCATCCGATGTCCGTCGACCTCTGGATCGACAGCGTCGCCCAGCACGCCAAGGTCGTCCTGGTTCGTATCCTCGGCGGCTATGACTGGTGGCGCTATGGCTGCGACCAGCTTGCCGTTGTCGCACGAGATCGCGGTATCAAGCTGGCGCTCCTACCCGGCGAGAGCCACGACGAGGATTTGCGGCTGATCGAAGGCTCGACGCTGCCCCGCGAGGAGTTGGACGGCCTGCTCGGCTATTTTCGCGAGGGCGGCCCGGAGAATATGAAGACGCTGGTGCAGAGGCTGGCAAGTCTTGCCGGATCGAGTGTAGCGGTCGCTGAACCTGTCAGCGTGCCAAAAGCCGGCTACTATCAACCGGGACTGGGGGTTCTCGAGCGCGGCGTCCCCCTCCCCCTCGAGGGGAGGGTCCGGCCGCAGGCCGGGGGTGGGGTCGCCTCTGACACGCGCCAACAGAAAAAAACGTCGAGCACTGCCGCAGCGATCCCACCCGACCCTGCGGGCCACCCTCCCCTCGAGGGGGAGGGAGACGCCGCGCCCATCATCCCGATCCTCTTCTACCGTTCGATGCTTCTTGCCGCCGATGTCGCGCCCATCGATGCATTGTTCGAGGCGCTCGGACAGCGCGGCATGGTCCCCGTTCCCATCTTCGTCTCCAGCCTCAAGGACCCGGCATCGCTCGCCTTTGTCGAAACCGCGCTCGCGACCCTGAAGCCCGCCGCCATCATTACCGCCACGGCGTTCGCCTCCAGCGCCGGGCCCGGCGTCGAAACCATCTTCGACCGCGCCGGCGTGCCGGTGTTCCAGGTCATCGTCGCGACAACACGCCGTGACATCTGGCAAAACAATCAGCGCGGCCTGGCGCCTGCCGACCTTGCCATGCATGTCGTCCTGCCCGAGCTCGACGGCCGCATCCTTGCCGGCGCGATCTCCTTCAAAGGCGAGGTCGAAACCGATCCAGCGCTGGCTTTTCGCGCCTTCGCCAACCGGCCAGAGCCGGACCGGGTGGCGCAGGTGGCGAACCGTGTCGAGGCTTTCATCCGCTTGCAGCGCACATCGCGCGCGGAACGCAGGCTTGCGATCCTGATCCCCGACTATCCAAGCGCCCCCGGCCGCACCGGCTACGCGGTCGGTCTCGATGTGCCGTCCAGTGTGTTGGCGATGCTACATGACCTGAGCGAACAGGGCTACGCCGTTGAAGGGATTCCGCGAACGCCGCGTGAGTTGCTGGATGCGTTGGAGCGCGGTGACGAAGGACTGGGACTTGCGGATTATCTGACCTTCTCCACGGAATTGCCGACAGCGGCGCTCGCTGCAGTAGAGGCGGCTTGGGGGAAGGCGGAAGATGAGACAGGGTTGCGCGAAGCGCCCCCCTCTGTCCTGCCGGACATCTCCCCCTCAAGGGGGGAGATTGGCAGTTTCGACGACGGCTCTCCCTCAACATCCTCGGTAATTGGCGAAGGCAGAGACGACAGCGCAATCTCCCCCCTTGAGGGGGAGATGTCCGGCAGGACAGAGGGGGGTGTTCAAGCGCCTACTTTTGCAAAATTCCCCTTCCGCGCCGCCATCCTCGGCAACATCACCGTAGCCCTCGCCCCTGACCGCGGGCGCTCGGCCGACCGCCGCGCCGACTACCACGACCCGACATTGCCGCCGCGCCATGCGCTGATCGCCTTTGGTCTTTGGCTGCGCAAGACGCTCGGCGTCCATGCCCTCATCCATGTCGGCGCCCATGGCACGCTGGAATGGCTGCCTGGCAAGACCGTTGCGCTCAGCGAAACCTGTTTTCCCGAGATCGTCACCGGTCCCCTGCCCGTCATCTATCCCTTCATCGTATCCAACCCAGGAGAGGCAGCACAAGCCAAGCGGCGCATCGCCGCCGTCACCCTCGGCCATCTGCCGCCCCCGCTGACTGGCGCCGGGCTCGACGAAAACCAGCACCGGCTTGAACGGCTGGTCGACGAATATGCCCAGGCCGACGGGCTCGACCGCCGCCGCCGCGACCGCCTGGCGAAGCTGATCGTCGAGACCGCGCAGAAGACCGGTCTCGCTTCCGAAGCCGGCGTTGCCAAAACCGACGCGCCAGACGAAGCACTGCGCCGCATCGACGCCTGGCTCTGCGACCTCAAGGACTTCGCCGTCAAGGACGGCCTGCACATCTACGGCCGGTCGCCGGAAGGCGAGGCCGATCCGCTGCGCGAACAAAGTGCGGCGGCCGAGAAAGCAGCGCTGCTTGCCGCCCTAGACGGCCGCCATGTCGCCGCCGGTCCTGCCGGTGCGCCGGCGCGGGGGCGGCGCGATGTGCTGCCGACCGGCCGCAACCTGTTCACATCGGATCCGCGCTCCATGCCGACGCCGACATCCTTCGATCTCGGCAAGGCGGCGGCTGAAGAGGTGGTACGCAGCTACATGCAATCGCATGGCGACTGGCCGCGCTCGCTGGTCATCGACCTGTGGGGCTCGGCCTCGCTGCGCACCGGCGGCGAGGAGATCGCGCAAGGCCTGGCGCTGATGGGCTGCCGGCCGCAATGGGATTCCGCCACCGGCCGCGTCACCGGCATCGAGGTGCTGCCGCCGGCCGCCCTTGGCCGCCCGCGGGTCGACGTCACCTGGCGTATATCAGGCCTATTCCGTGACATGTTCCCGACCCAGATCGCCCTGATCGATGCCGCCGCCAACGCCGTCGCAGCCCGTGACGAGGACGCTTCGGAAAACCCGCTCGCGGCAAGGACCCGCGCGGACGGGAAGATCAGCCCGCGCATTTTCGGCACCTCGCCTGGCACCTACGGCGCCGGCGTCGAGGATTTATTGTCGAGCGGCGACTGGGGCGCGCGCGAGGAGATCGGCCGCGCCTACCTCGATGCCACCTCGCACGCCTATGGCGGCGCCGAGGGCGAAGGTGTCTCAGTGCCCGGCGCCTTCGAGGATCGTATCGCTGAGGCCGACCTTCTCGTCCACACCGGCGACGACCCCGGCCGCGACATCCTCGAAGGCTCCGCCGACGTCGCCTTCATCGGCGGCTTTTCAGCAGCGCTTGCGGCACTCGGCAAGAACGCCGATGTCATCGTGCTCGACACCACGGACCCGCAAAAGCCGAGGCCGCGCTCGATTGGCGAGGCGGTGTCTCGGGTAGTTCGCGCCCGCGCGGTCAACCCGCGCTTCATATCAGGCCAGATGCGGCACGGGCCGCGCGGTGCCTCGGAATTCGCCGAGACGGTCGACCGGCTGGTCGGTTTCGCCGAGACCACCCACGCCATACCGGGCGCGCTGATCGAGGCCGTGCACGATGCCTATCTAGGCGACCCCGTGGTTCGCGCCTTCATCCTGCGCGAAAACCCTTCCGCCGCGAAGGTCATCGCCGAGCGCTTGTTGTCGGCACGGCGGCGTGGTCTGTGGCATCCGCTGCGCAATTCCATCGATGACGATCTCGCCGCGCTGATCGCCGAGGCCCAGGCGCTGGGGGTGGCGGCATGAACGCCTTCTCCCGACGTGGCGCCTGCCCTGCTCTGTCCGCGCCGATGCAGACCGGCGACGGCCTTTTGGTGCGACTCAACCCGGTCGCCGGAGGACTCTTGCCGAAATTCTTGATCGGGCTAGGTGAATCCGCCTTGCGCCATGGCAACGGCATCATGGAAGTGACGGCCCGCGGCAGCCTGCAGATCCGCGGCCTGACGCCGGCAAGCGCACGGCTGCTGGCAATGGAGGTCGACGCGCTCGGGATTGCGGTGCGCACCGGCGTACCAGTCGAGACCGGCCCGCTGGCGGGGCTGGATCCGGAAGAAGTTGCTGACCCGCGCCCGCTGGCGGAGCGGATTCGCAAAGCCATCGAGGATGCCGGGCTTACGCAACGCCTTGGCCCGAAGGTTTCGGTGATTGTCGATGGCGGTGGGCAGTTGGCTATGGACGCCGTGACGGCGGACGTCAGGCTGGCTGCGGTGCGGATGGACGCGGCAATTCAGTGGAAGATGTCCGTTGCCGGAGACGGACAACATGCGAAATCCCTCGTCATAGTCGAGGAGGATGCGGCGCGCGATATCGCAGTCGCGATGCTCAGGATGGTCGCCGAAAAAGGCCGCGAAGCCCATGCACGGGATTTGACGGAGAGACAGCTGAGATCTCTCGCAAGTTGGCATTCCTTCGCGCCCCCCTCTGTCCTGCCGGACATCTCCCCCTCTAGGGGGGAGATCGGCAGTTCCGCCGACGGCCGTCCTTCTGCTGCCTTGGTATTCGGCGCGACTTCGGCGATTAGCGAAGGCGGATACCAAGGGGCAATCTCCCCCCTAGAGGGGGAGATGTCCGGCAGGACAGAGGGGGGCGCCGTCGAGCGCTCTCGCCCGCCCATTGGTGTCTTCGACCTGAGCAACGGCCGTGCCCTCGGCATCGGCCTGCCCTTCGGCAGCATGCCAGCAGGCAAGCTCATCGACCTCGCGCAGAGTGCTCTCACCCTCGGCACAACCGAAATCCGCCTCGCACCAGGCCGCACGCTTCTCTTCCTTGGTCAGCCTGCAGCCGCCAATCAGAGCCTTCAGCAAGCCGCCGCCACCCTCGGCTTCGTCACCAACCCCACCGATCCGCGCACCAGGATCGCCGCTTGCCCCGGGGCTCCCGCCTGCGCCTCCGGCCGGATCGCGACGCGCGATATCGCCGAGACTATCGCAGCGGAAGACGGTGACATCCTCGATTCCTCCTTCAAGCTTCACATTTCCGGCTGCGCCAAGGGCTGCGCGCATCCCGGGCCAGCGGCGCTGACACTGGTCGGCGGCGAAAACGGAGCCGGACTTGTCGTGGACGGGACGGCAAAGGCCCTTCCTGCCGGATACAGGCCGGGCTATGAGGCCGCGCGCGGCATCGGCCGTATTGCAGCAGCGGTCAGCCGCGCACGACTTCGCGGCGAGACCACCGCCGCCTGCCTGGCAAGGCTTGGCGCGGCCGGTGTCACCGAACTCTACCGACAGGAATGAACATGACCGCCTACGACTATATCCATGACGGCACGGCGATCTATGAGCGCTCCTTCGCCATCATCCGCGCCGAGGCCGACCTGTCGCGGTTTTCCGATGCCGAGGCCGATGTCGCCATCCGCATGATCCATGCCTGCGGCCAGGTCGAGGCCGCGCAGCACTTTGTTTTTTCCGAGGGTTTTGTCACCGCAGCACGCACGGCTTTGGCGGGTGGCGCGCCGATCTTCTGCGACGCCGAGATGGTCTCGCGCGGCGTGACCCGCGCCCGGCTGCCGGCCGGCAACGAGGTGATCTGCACGCTGCGCGATCCGCAAACCCCTGATATCGCCAAAAAGATCGGCAACACCCGCTCGGCCGCGGCCATCGACCTGTGGGGCGAGCGGATGGCCGGTTCGGTCGTCGCCATCGGCAATGCGCCGACAGCACTTTTCTACCTGCTGGAAAGGTTGCGCGACGGCGCGCCGAAGCCGGCTGTCATCATCGGCATGCCGGTCGGTTTCGTCGGCGCCGCCGAATCGAAGGACGCACTGGCCGAAAATTCCTATGGCGTGCCCTACGCCATGGTGCGCGGCAGGCTGGGCGGCAGCGCCATGACCGCCGCAGCACTCAACGCATTGGCGAGGCCGGGCCTGTGAACGCGATTGCAAAAGGCAGGCTTATTGGCGTCGGCACAGGTCCCGGGGACCCCGAGCTGCTGACGCTCAAGGCCGTGCGCGCGCTGGCCGAGGCCGACGTGGTTGCGCATTTCGCCAAGCGCGGCAACAACAGCAATGCGCGCGCCATCGTCGGCGCCCATTTTCGTCCCGATTTGATAGAGTTGCCGCTGCTCTATCCCGTGACCACCGAAATCGACAAGGACCACGGCGATTACCGGTCGCAGATAACGGATTTCTATGAAGAGTCGGCCGAAAAGGTCGCCGAGCACCTCAGCGCAGGCAGGATGGTCGCCGTGCTCTCGGAGGGCGATCCGCTTTTCTACGGCTCCTATATGCATCTGCACGTCAGGCTGGCGCACCGCTTCCCGACAGAGGTCATTCCCGGCGTCACTGCCATGTCCGGCTGCTGGTCGGCGACCGGAACGCCGATCGTGCAGGGCGACGACGTGCTGACCGTGCTGCCGGGCACGATGAGCGAATTCGAGCTGACCCGCCGCCTCGCCGACACCGATGCCGCCGTCATCATGAAGGTTGGCCGCAACCTGCCCAAGATCAGGCGCGCTCTGGAGGCGACCGACAAGCTGGCGCGTGCCGTCTATGTCGAGCGCGGCACCATGCCGGGCGGCGTCTCGATGCGGCTGGCCGACAAGCAGGACGACAAGGCGCCCTATTTTGCCATCGTGCTGGTGGCCGGCTGGTCCGGCCGTCCCGAAGCATTGATGGAGGCCGGGGCATGAGCGGCCGCCTGACCGTCATCGGCCTCGGACCCGGCAATGCCGACCAGGTGACGCCGGAAGCGAGCCGCGCCGTGGCCGAGGCAAAATTCTTCTACGGCTACAAACCCTATCTCGACCGGCTCGATCTCCGCTCCGACCAGACCCGCGTCGCCTCGGACAATCGAGAAGAGCTGTCCCGCGCCAAGGACGCTCTGGCAAAGGCTGCGCAGGGCCACGATGTCGCCGTCGTCTCGGGCGGCGATCCCGGCGTCTTTGCCATGGCGGCGGCCGTCTGCGAGGCGATCGAGGCCGGCCCGGCCGAATGGCGCGCCGTCGATGTCGCGATGCTGCCCGGCATCACCGCAATGCTCGCGGTCGCTGCCCGCATCGGCGCACCGCTCGGCCATGATTTCTGCGCCATTTCGCTGTCCGACAATCTAAAGCCATGGGACCTGATCGAGCTACGGCTGCTGGCGGCGGCGGGCGCCGGTTTCGTCATCGCGCTCTACAATCCGATCAGCAAGGCGCGCCCCTGGCAGCTTGGCCGCGCCTTCGAATGCCTCACCGCGATCCTGCCCGGCACCACGCCGGTGATCTTCGGCCGCGCTGCCGGCCGTCCCGACGAGCGCATCGAGGTGTTTCTGCTGGCGGACGCCGATGCGGAAAAGGCCGATATGGCGACCTGCATCATCATCGGCTCGCCGGAAACCAGGATCATCAAGCGCGGTGAAAAACCGGCGCTGGTCTACACGCCGCGTTCGGCAGCGGGCCCAAGAAAATGACTGACCATCGCAGCAAGGGCTTCGACCGTTTCCGCCGACGGGACATCCGGCAGCGCCGGCCTGCGGATCATGACCACCTCGATGCCGAGCGCCCGCGCTGCGGCGATCTTGCCGTAGGTCGCCTCGCCTCCGCTGTTTTTGGAAACGACGACATCGATGCCACTGCTTTCGAGAAGCGCGCGTTCGTCCGGCTCCCGGAACGGCCCACGTGCCAAGAGATAAGTCGCATCGGACACAGCAAGCCTTGGCTCGACCGCATCGACACTGCGGATGAGATAGTGATGCTGGGGTGCGGCCTCGAAAGCGGCCACCTCCTGCCGTCCGAGCGCCAGGAAAACGCGGCGTGGAGCCGATCCCAGCGCCGTCACCGCGCCGGCAACATTGGCGACCAGCGTCCATCGGTCGCCTTCGACAGGCTCCCAGCCGGGGCGCCTCAGCGCAACGATCGGCACGCCGGTGTTGCCCGCCGCTTCCGCCGCGTTGGCGGAGATTTGCGCCGCATAGGGGTGCGTGGCGTCGATCAGCAGGTCGATGTAGTTCTGGCGGAGATATGCCGCCAACCCGCCGGCGCCGCCGAAACCACCCGTACGGGTAGGCACGTCCTGCGCGACAGGGTTTTCGGTGCGGCCGGCCAGCGACAGCGTGACTGCAAGATCGGCGCGCGCGGCCAGTTTTCCCGCCAGTTGCCGGGCTTCGGTCGTTCCGCCGAGGATCAGAATGCGGTGGGTCATCATGCCTGCTGAGGGTCCGCGCGGCGCCAAGCTCAACTCAAGATGGCTCACAATCGTTGGCATCGGCGAGGACGGTGTAGCGGGTCTCGGTGACGAGGCCAAGCGGTTGATAGCCGAGGCTGAATTCGTGTTCGGCGGCACGCGTCACCTTGCCCTTGTCGCGTCACTTGCCAAAGGCGAAGCACGTGCGTGGCCGATCCCTTTCGACGTCGAGATGCGCGACGTGCTGGCACTTGCGGGCAAAAAGGTCTGCGTGTTGGCCTCCGGCGATCCGTTCTTCCATGGTGTCGGCGTCACCCTTGCTCGCAAGGTTCCTTCCCAAGAGACGCGCGTCATCCCCGCCCCTTCGGCCTTCTCGCTGGCCGCCGCCCGCCTCGGCTGGGCGCTGCAGGATATCGAGACCATTTCGCTGCATGGCCGCTCGCTCGACCTGATCCGGCCGCTGCTGCACCAGGGCAACCGCATCCTCGCGCTGACCTCGAACGGCGATGCACCGGCGGCGATTGCGGGGCTGCTGACCGAGCTCGACTTCGGCGCCTCGCGGCTGACAATCCTGGAGGCAATGGGCGGCCCGAACGAAAGGCTGCGCTCGGCGCGAGCCGACGCCTTCGATCTCGAAAAGATCAACCCGCTCAACGTGCTGGCGATCGAGGTTGACTCAACTTCCGAAGCACGCATCCTGCCGCTGTCTTCAGGCCTTGCCGACCATTTGTTCGAGCATGACGGCCAGATCACCAAGCGCGAGATCCGCGCCATTACCCTCTCCGCCCTCGCCCCCAGGCGCGGCGAGTTGCTGTGGGATATCGGCGCCGGCTCCGGTTCGGTCGGCATCGAATGGATGCTGGCCCGTCCCTCGATGCGCGCCATTGCCGTCGAGGCCGATCCGACCCGCGCCGCCCGCATCCGCCGCAACGCTTCACACTGCGGCGTGCCCGGCCTTGTCGTGGTCGAAGGCTCTGCACCAAAGGCGCTTGCCAAGCTAGACACGCCCGATGCGATCTTCATCGGCGGCGGCGGCAGCGATACCGGCGTGCTGGGCGCGGCCATCAAGGCGCTACGCGTCGGCGGCCGGCTGGTTGCCAATGCCGTGACGCTGGAGATGGAGGCGCTGCTTCTCGCTCGTCACGCTGCGCTCGGTGGCGATCTCACCCGCATCGCGCTGTCGCGCGTGTCACCGGTCGGTTCGATGCAGGCCTGGCGGCCAGCGATGCCGGTCACCCAATGGAGCTGGGTCAAGCCATGATGGTCGCGGGCATCGGCAGCCGCAAAGACGTCAGCGCAAGGGATGTGCTTGCCGCGATAGAAACCGCGCTGGAAACGCATGGCCTGGCGATGACGGCGCTTTCGGCGCTCGCCACCGCTTCTCTGAAGCAGGGCGAGCAGGCAATCTTCGCCGCGGGCGGGGAGCTCGCCCTGCCCGTGATTGTTGTCGAGGACGATGCGCTCAACGCCGCGTCTTCGCACGTCATCAGCCGCTCGAGCCTGTCGCAGGAACATGCCGGCACGCCGTCGGTTTCCGAAGCCTCCGCGCTTGCCGCTGCCGGAAAAGGCGCGAAACTGCTTGGGCCGCGCACCGTGCTCGGCCCGGTCACCTGCGCCATCGCCATCAGCGGAGACATGGCATGACCGTCCACTTCATCGGCGCCGGACCTGGCGCGGCAGACCTCATCACCTTGCGCGGTAGCAGACTGCTGGCAAGCTGCCCGGTTTGCCTCTATGCCGGCTCGATCGTCTCGCCGGAGCTGCTGCAGCACTGCGCACCTGGCACGAAATTGATCGATACCGCGCCGATGTCGCTCGACGAGATCGAAGCGGAATATTTAGCAGCTCACCAGGCCGGCCACGATGTCGCCCGCCTCCATTCCGGTGATCTCTCGGTGTGGAGCGCCGTCGCCGAGCAGATCCGTCGGCTGGAGAGGCACGACATCCCTTATACGCTGACACCGGGCGTGCCCTCCTTCGCCGCCGCCGCGGCAGCGCTGCGCCGCGAACTGACCATTCCCGAAGTCGCGCAAAGCCTGGTGCTGACCCGCATTTCCGGCCGCGCCTCGAAAATGCCGCCCGGCGAGACGCTGGCCGGCTTCGGCCGCACTGGCGCGACGCTGGCCATCCACCTCGCCATCCACGCCATCGACCGTGTCGTCGCCGAGCTGACGCCATTCTATGGCGCCGACTGCCCGGTGGCGGTCGTCTTCCGCGCCTCCTGGCCGGACGAGCGCGTGCTGACCGGCACGCTGGCGACGATCGAGGCGCAATTGGCCGCCGATCCGATGGAACGCACGGCGATCATCTTCGTCGGCCGTTCGCTGGCAGCGGAAGGCTTTAGCGAGAGTTCACTTTACGACGCCCACTACCAGCGGCGTTTTCGCGGACGGGACGGCTTGTGAACGACGGTACCGGAAACAGAAATGGAAACGCTTCAGTCGAACAGGCTTTGGCCCGGCTGAACTTTAAGCCGCGCCAGCTGGAGCCGGGTCATGTCTGGCTGGCCGGCGCCGGCCCCGGTGATCCCGGCTGCTTGACGCTGGAAGTGCTGGCGGCACTTGGGCAGTGCGATGCCCTCGTCTACGACGCGCTGGTGTCTCCCGATGTCGCGGCAGTGGCGGCCAGTGCCGAGCTGTTCTATGCCGGCAAGCGCGGCGGTCAGCCGTCGATGAAGCAGGACGACATCACCGCCTTGCTGGTCAGGCTGGCGCACGAAGGCCGGCGCGTCGTCAGGCTGAAAGGCGGCGACCCCTATATTTTCGGGCGCGGCGGCGAAGAGGCGTTGGCACTTGCCCGTGAAAACATTCCGTTCCGCGTTCTGTCCGGCCTGACTTCGGGCCTCAGCGCGCTTGCCGGCGCCGGCATCCCGGCCACCATGCGCGGCATCAACAAGGCGGTAATCCTGGCAACCGGCCACGCCGCCGGCACCGATGACGACCTCGACTGGGCGGCAATCGCCCGCACCGGCCAGCCGGTCGTCGTCTATATGGGCATGGCCAATCTGCCGCTGATATCAGCCTCGCTGCTCGAGGGCGGACTGGCGCCGTCGACACCGGCGGCGGTGATCGTTGCCGCGACAACGCCGCAGGAGCGCATCGTCGTCGCCACGCTCGCCACCATCGCCGAGGAAGCGGCGGCAGCCGGGTTGACCGCACCGGCGCTGATCGTCGTCGGCGGCATCGTCGCGATGCGCGCGGCACTGGCGGGCGAGCCATGACCCGCGCGATCATCATTGGCGCGCCGCGCTCGGGTTCGGGCAAGACCAGCGTCACCATCGGTATTCTGCGCGCGCTCGCCCGGCGCGGCCTGAAAGTGCGCGGCGCCAAATCCGGTCCCGACTATATCGACCCCGGCTTCCACACCGCCGCGACCGGACTTTCCGGCGTCAATCTCGACAGCTGGGCGATGCCGCCTGCGTTGCTCAACGCGCTGGCCGGTGACGCTACTGAAGATGCCGATTTCGTCTTCCTGGAAAGCGCAATGGGCCTGTTCGACGGCATTCCCGCTGCTCCGGGCCGCACCGGCTCGGCGGCAGATCTTGCCCGGCTCTATGGCCTGCCGGTGCTGCTGGTGCTCGACGTTTCCGGGCAGTCGACCACGGCGGCGGCCGTTGCCAAGGGTTTTGCTACCTATGACCCCGACGCGCGCATGGCCGGCGTCGTGCTCAACCGGCTGGGTAGCGAGCGTCACCGGCGGCTTTGCAGCGATGCCATCGAGGCGATCGGCCTGCCTGTCGTCGGCGCCATATTGCGTGACCCCTCGCTCAACCTTCCCGAGCGCCATCTCGGCCTCGTTCAGGCCGGCGAATATGAGAATTTAATGGCGCATCTCGACCGACTGGCCGACATGGTCGAAAGGTCGCTCGACCTCGACGCCATTATGGCGCTGGCGGCGCCATTGACGCCTGCATCGGGCAGCTTCAGCGACGCACTGCCGCCGCCCGGCCAGCGCATCGCATTGGCCGAGGATGCCGCCTTCACTTTCCTCTATCCGCATGTCGCCGCGCATTGGCGCAAGGCCGGGGCGGAAATCGTCCCCTTCTCGCCGCTCGCCGACGAAGCGCCCAGCCACGATTGCGATGTCTGCTGGCTGCCCGGCGGCTATCCCGAGCTGCATGCCGGCCGCCTCGCGGCGGCTGCGCATTTCCGGGCCGGCATGGAAGCGTTTTCGGCAACGCGGCCGGTGCATGGCGAGTGCGGCGGCTTCATGGCTCTCGGCGAAGCGCTGGAGGATGCATCGGGCGAGACACACAAGATGCTCGGTCTGCTCGGCCACTCGACCAGCTTCGCCAAACGCAAGATGAATCTCGGCTACCGCGAGGCGCGGCTGCGGGCCGATTGCCCGCTGGGAGCCCAAGGCACGCAGATCCGCGGCCACGAATTCCACTATGCGCAGATGATTGCGACCGGCAATGACGAGCCATTGGCCGACCTCGCCGACGGCCAGGGCAATCCGCTCGGTGCCTCCGGCTATCGGCGCGGCCATGTCAGCGGCACGTTCTTCCATGCCATTGCGAGAGGCGAATGACGGTCGTCCCCTCACCCCGGCAAGCCCTCGACGACATCGCGCTCTGCCTTGTCTTCTTCACCCGGCTGCCGCTGCCAGTTTTCGACTTTCGCGATCGCAGACTGGCCAGTGCGATCTGGGCAGCGCCCATCGCCGGTCTCGCCGCCGCGCTGATTGGCGCCGTGGTCTACGCCATCGGGACAAGGCTCGGTCTTCCCGGTGGGCCGGCGGCAGCACTGACCCTTGCCGCAACCTTGCTCATCACCGGCTGCATACATGAAGACGGGCTTTCGGATGTCGCCGACGGTTTTGGCGGCGGCAAGACGCGCGAGAAAAAGCTGGAGATCATGCGCGACAGCCGCATCGGCGCCTACGGCGCCTGCGCGCTTGGTCTCACGCTGCTGATACGCTGGAGCGCGCTTTCGGAATTCGCCAGCCCGGCGCAAGTTCTCGCCGCTCTCATCGCCGCGCATGCCGCTTCGCGCGGCCTGTTCGGCGCTTTCATGCATCTGTTGCCGGCGGCTCGCTCTGACGGCCTCTCGGCGGATGCAGGCATGGTGTCGGCCGAGACCGCCATTGCCGGCGCCGTGCTCGGCGCCGTGGCGCTGCTGACGCTCGGGCTCGGTGGCGCGGTCGCTGCGCTCATCCTGCTCGGCCTGGTGTTTGCCGCCTTCCGTGTGCTGTGCCTCAGCCAGATCGGCGGCCAGACCGGCGATACGGTCGGCGCTCTGCAGCAGCTTGGCGAAATCGCAGTCCTGCTCGTCGCTTCCGTTTGCCTTTCCTGACTCTGTTTCGGAGACTTTGCCCCCATGCCATTCAAATCGCTTGATGAACTGCGCGCGGCCTGCCTCGATCTGCCTCTGGGCAGCGACGCCGCGGCCAGTGCCGTTGCCCGCCGTCAGGACACGTTGACCAAGCCGCAAGGCAGCCTTGGCCGGCTAGAAGGCATCGCGGCGTGGCTGGCGCGCTGGCAGGGCCGCGACATGCCGAAGCTCGACCGCGTCAAAGTCTTCGTCTTTGCCGGCAACCACGGCGTCACCGCACAGGGCGTGTCGGCCTACCCGTCGGAGGTCACCGTGCAGATGGTGGCGAATTTCGCCGGCGGCGGTGCCGCCATCAACCAGCTTGCCCGCATCGCCGGTGCGGAGCTCGACGTCATTCCGCTCGACCTCGATCACCCGACCGGCGATTTCACGCAAGTGCCGGCGATGAACGACGAAGCCTTCCTCGCCGCCGTCTCGGCCGGCTACGGCGCGGTGACGAAAGACCTCGATCTCGTCTGTTTCGGTGAAATGGGCATCGGCAACACCACGCCGGCGGCTGCCATTTCGGCCGCCCTGTTCGGCGGCGGCGCGGAAAAATGGACCGGGCGCGGCACCGGCGTCGACGATGCCGGTCTAGTGCGCAAGATCACCGCCATCGAGACCGGCCTCAAGCGCCATAACGAGGCCCTTGCCGACCCGCTGTTGGTCGCGGCAGCCCTTGGCGGGCGCGAACTCGCCGCCATTTTCGGCGCGACGCTAGCCGCGCGACATCACGGCGTACCGGTGCTGCTCGACGGCTTCGTCTGCACCGCCGCCGCCGCACCGCTGGCAAGATTGCACCCTGCCGGCCTCGCCCACACGCTTGCCGCCCATGTCTCGGCCGAATCCGGCCATCGCCGCCTGCTCGAAGCGCTCGGACTGCCGCCGCTGCTCGATCTTGGCATGCGGCTCGGCGAAGGCTCCGGCGCCTGCCTCGCCGTCAACATCGTCCGCTCGGCGCTCGAATGCCATGCCCGCATGGCAAGCTTCGCCGAGGCTGGTGTTTCAGAGAACTAATCTCCTCAAACTGAATCAAGTCTCGATCGATTCCTCGATGGATCACGGCGGCATCGGGGAACCTGGCAGGCCCGAGCACGTTGTGGCCGGTCAGCCCGGGGTTACGCATGCAACAGCTTTTCCAGGAGTTCGGCCATCCGACATACGTCCCGTTTCCCGTTATTGCGGCGAGGCTTCTACTGGCGTCGATCTTCGGTGCGGCGATCGGGTTCGAGCGCGAATGGCGAAATCGTCCTGCCGGGCTTCGCACCCATATCCTGGTCTGCGTGGCAGCGGCTACGTTCGGTATTCTGACGATTGAAATCATTCACGCGCCGATGTTTCTGCAGGATTCCGTGAGGGTCGATCCGATTCGTGTTGTCGAAGCGGTTACCGCTGGCGTCGCTTTCCTTGCTGCCGGATCGATTTTGTTTTCGAAAGGCGAGATCCACGGGCTGACGACCGGAGCTGGCATGTGGCTGTCAGGGGCAATTGGCGTGGCGAGCGGGCTCGGTCTGTGGCAAGTGGCAGCACTCGGCACGCTTTTGGTACTTGTCGTAGCAGGCCTTCTCTATAGTTTTGCCGCCAAGTCCGGTATTGGCGAGAACACCGGACCAGAAAAGCGCATGTCTGAACAAGACGTGCCCAAGCGGCCCAAAGGCTGAGGCTGCAACTGGAACCGAACGCGAATTGGAAATCAACCGTCAGGTTTGAAAACCGCTATGTTCGCAACACTCTTTCCAAGCAGCGAAAAAGCGGGAAATCAACGGAATAAATGGTGGGTGCGACAGGGATCGAACCTGTGACCCGCTGATTAAGAGTCAGCTGCTCTACCAACTGAGCTACGCACCCACTCGCCGGTAAAACCAGCGTCGGCGGGCATATAGCCGCCGCCATCCGCCATGTCCAGCCCTGCAGGATTCATTTCCCGACAAATCGCCTTGAGCCGATCGCGATCAGACAAACAACCGGCCTTCCGCCACCTTGACGGCATGGCCGCCGATGCGGGCGGCGGCGAGTTTGCCGCCTTCGACAGTCAATTCGAGGCGGATGCGCGAAGGCCGCCCCATCTCCAGCCCTTGCTCGATCCAATGCCGAGAAACACCCTCTCTCGGGCCGTCGAAATGCATGATCGCGCCGGCAAAGGCCGCCGCTGCCGAACCGGTCGCCGGATCTTCATAGGAAGGATTGCCCGGCACGATCATGCGGACATGGAACGCGCTGTCGTGGTTCACCGTCTCGCGGCAGTAGACATACGGGCTGGCGAAGGCCCATTCGCTCTTGCGGGGTGCCAATTCCGACCACGCCTGGTTGTCCAGTCTTATCCGCGCCGCCGCCTCCAGATCGGCGACCGGAATGGTCACATAGGGCACGCCGGCCGACCAGAACGAGACGCGGTGATTCTCGAAGCCGATTTCGTGCGGCCCCAGGCCAAGTGCTGCCCCGATCGCCTCCGGGTCGGCGGACAATTCCAACTGCTCCGGCAATTTGGCGAGGTCGAACTCGGCAAAGGCCGCGCCATCATGCTTGCTGACGGCGCAGCGCACAGGGCCGATATTCTCTTCCAGGACAAAGATGCCGGCGGTGTCGCTGTTCGCAGCCATTTCGGCAAGCGCGATCGCGGAGCCGACGGTCGGGTGGCCGGCGAACGGCATTTCGTAATCGGGCGTGAAGATGCGGATGCGGGCGCGGTGCTTGGGATTGTCCGCCGGCAGCACAAAGACCGTTTCCGACAGGTTGAACTCGCGTGCGATGGCCTGCATCGCGGCCGTGTCCAGCCCCTTACTGTCAAGCACGACGGCCAGCGGATTGCCGGCCAGCCGCTCGTTCGTGAACACGTCGTAAAGTAAGTAATTCCGGGTCAGCATCGTAGTAAGCCTTCTGCCTCAATCCCAACATGGGCGAAATTTAATTTGATATTTGAACCATTAGGCCTGATCTGTGCACTGATTGGGACATCACTGATATTATAGGGGTCCGGCGTGGACCAGATTGTCAATCTGCCAAAAGTGGAATCCGCTTCCACCATCGAGACGGCGCTCGGGCTTGACCACCAGGGCCTGAAGAAAAAACGGCGTCGCTTCTGGCTCTATGGCCTGCTTGCTCTGATCGTCGTCGCGGCTGGCATCGCCGGCTACCAATGGTATGCCGGATCTCCCGCCAAGATCGACTATACCACGGCGCCGGCCGCTGTCGCCGACCTCACCGTCGAGGTGTCGGCGACCGGCACGCTGCAACCGCTCACCCAGGTCGACATTTCGAGCGAACTGTCCGGCGTCGTCCGCTCGGTCGCGGTCAACGAGAACCAGCAGGTGAAGAAGGGCGATGTCCTGGCGGCGCTCGACACGGCCAAGCTGGAGGTGCAGATCGAACGCGCCGAGGCTTCCGCCAAGGCGGCGGCCGCCAATGTCGAGACCGCCACGGTAACCCTCACCGAAAGTGAAAGAGCGCTTGTGCGCGCCGCGGCACTCACCAAGCGCGGCATGGCGACGGACCAGTCGCTTGAAGCGGCGACCGCCACGCGCGACCGCTCCAAGGCAGCGCTCGACAGCGCCAAAGCCAATCTTGCCATCGCCAATGCCGACCTCAAGGCGCAGCAGACCGACCTTGCCAAGAGCACCATCTATGCCCCCATCGACGGCATCGTCCTGACGCGCTCGGTCGATCCCGGCCAGACGGTCGCCTCCTCGCTGCAGGCGCCGGTGCTGTTCGTCATCGCCGCCGACCTCAGGAACATGGAATTGAAGGCAGCGGTCGACGAGGCCGACATCGGCGCGGTCAAGCCCGGCCAGCATGCGCGCTTCACTGTCGACGCCTTTCCGGAACGGCCGTTCGATGCCGAGATCCGCGACATCTCCTATGCCTCGGTCACCACTGACGGCGTCGTCACTTACGACGCGCGGTTCGACGTCGACAACAACGAGCTTTTGTTGCGGCCGGGCATGACTGCCACCGTTTCCGTCGTTACCAGAGAGGCCAAGGGCGTGCTCACCGTGCCGTCGACGGCTTTCCGTTACCGGCCGGCGCAAACGGCCGCCCGCGGGTGGAGCCTGAGCGACCTGTTCACAGGCCGCATGGGCCGTCCGGGCGGCAACCGCCAGCGCCAGGCGACGACGACCCCTACCGACGGCTCACGCACGCTCTACGTGCTCGAGAATGGCCGGCCTAGGCCGGTCAACGTCAAGACTGGCTCCACCGACGGCGAACTGACCGAGATCATCTCCGGCCTCGGAGAGGGTGCCCAAGTCATTACCGCGCAGCAGCGGAACTAAGACCGTGGCGGCGAGCGCGACCCTCATCACCTTCGACAAGGTCTGGAAGAGCTATGGCCAGGGCGAGGCCACGGTCCATGCGCTGGCTGGTGTCGACCTTGCGATCCGCAGCAGTGAATTCGTCGCCATCATGGGACCGTCGGGCTCGGGCAAGTCGACGGCGATGAACATCATTGGCTGTCTCGACACGCCGACGGCCGGAACCTACAGCTTTATAGGCATTGATGCTGGCCGTCTCGACCGCAACCGCCGCGCCATGCTGCGCAATCTCTATGTCGGCTTCGTCTTCCAGGGCTACAATCTCCTGCCGCGCACCACAGCGGTGGAAAATGTCGAACTGCCGCTGATCTATCGCGGCGTCGCCGCCCGCGAACGCCATGACCTCGCCATGAAAGCGCTGGCCGAAGTCGGTCTCATCGGCCGCGAGCACCATACGCCGGCCGAACTTTCCGGCGGCCAGCAGCAGCGCGTAGCGATCGCACGCGCCATCGTCACCAGGCCGACCCTGCTCGTCGCCGACGAGCCGACCGGCAACCTCGACACCGCCCGCACCCACGAGATCATGGAACTCCTGACCAGGCTGAACACCGAGCTTGGCCTCACCATCGCAATGGTCACGCACGAGGCCAACGTCGCCGCCTATGCCGAGCGCACAATTCGCTTCCTCGACGGCCACGTCGCCTCCGACACCGTGAATCTCGATATGGCCTCGCTATGATCTGGGAAACCGTCCGCCTCTCGCTGCTTTCGGTCCGCCGCAACGTGCTGCGCTCGTTTCTGACGCTGCTCGGCATCGTGATCGGCGTCGCCGCCGTCATCGCCATGCTCACCATCGGCTCGGGCACCACCGAAAAGGTAAAGGCCGATATCTCCAAGCTCGGCAGCAATCTGCTCGTCGTCCGTTCCGGCCGCCCGGCCGGGCCCGGCGGACCGGGAGGGCTCGACCAGGTGGTCCGTCCGCTTGCCGAAAAGGACCTTGCCGCGCTCGTCGCCCATCTGAGCGGCGCCCGCGCCATCTCGCCGGCCTCGCAAAAGCAGGTCCGCGTCATCTTCGGCACGGAAAGCCTGACGTCGGGTGTCACCGGCACCGATAGCGTCTATCTCGATGCACGCGACTGGAAGCTGGTTTCGGGCCGCCCGTTCAGCGATTCGGAGGCCCGCTCGGGCACCGGCGTCTGCCTGATCGGCGAAACGGTGCGCCAGCAGTTCTTCGGCGCCGGCGACCCCGAAGGCGAGATCATCCGCGTCAATCGCACCTCCTGCAAGATCATCGGCCTGCTCGAGCCGAAGGGCTATACCGGCTTCGGCCAGGACCAGGACAATGTCGTGCTGATGCCGCTCGCCGCCTATCAGCGTCGCATCGCCGGCAACCGTGACATCGAATCGATCTACGTCGCCGCCGACGACAGGACGCCGACCACCGAGTTGCTGCCGCGCGTCGAGGACATTTTGCGCGACACGCGCCGCATCACGCCGGACCGGGAGGACGATTTCTCCATCCGCGACATGACCCAGATCGCCGACGCCATGGCGAGCGCCACCACGACGATGACCGGCATGCTGGGCGCGGTCGCCGGCGTCAGCCTGCTCGTCGGCGGCATCGGCATCATGAACATCATGCTGGTGTCGGTCACCGAACGCACCCGCGAGATCGGCATAAGGCTGGCCATCGGCGCGCATGAAAAGCACATCCTCATCCAGTTCCTGGTCGAGGCGACCGTGCTGTCGCTGCTCGGCGGCATCATCGGCATCCTGATCGGCCTGGCGCTGGCCGGTCTTGCCTCGCTGACGCTGGCCATCCCGTTCGCGCCAAGCCCGGCGGTCGTGCTGCTCGCGGTCGGTTTTTCCGCGCTGATTGGCATGGTATTCGGCTTCTTCCCGGCTCTGCGTGGCGCAAGGCTCGATCCGATCGACGCGTTGAGGCATGAATAGACGGCGTCACGCGACGTTTCGGCTGTTTAAATTTCTTTTGGTGGTCTTTCGCCTCCTCCCTGTCGTCAGTCAACCTGCGGTGCTAGTATAGTCGTCAGGGCTAATATGACCCTCAGGGGGGGTGGGAAGTATGAGCAAGAAAGAACGCCTGATTCTGGCGATGGTGATCGTCGAGGCCGCCTTGGCAGGCCTCTGGTGGTATCTGGCCAGCTATGGCATGGCCAATCCCGATCGCGTCACCGCCGATTTCCAGCAAGTCATCGGCCAGACGATGGGAATTGCGATGGGGGGCTTGCTGGGTCTTGGGATCGTCCTGTTTTTCGTTGCCGCCCGCAACGACCGCAAAGCCACCGCAGGCAAAACGCGTCGCTAGAGCGACGTGCGTCCAGTTGGACGCACAAAACGCGCTCTAACACTTTGAATCTGCTCTTCCCAAAATCGATTCCGATTTTCGGGCCGATCGTTAATCCCCGCCGGCAAAATGCCACTCGATCAGCGGCTTCATGTGCGGCATCAGCCCGTCCGGCAGGTCTTTGGCAGTGCGGATGATGACAGGCCCTTCGATTTCCGGCTCTGCCCCTAAATCAGCCTCTGCGGCAACAAAGGCGCTGATGCGCTGCGCGATCTCATCGGCGGATGCCGGCGCGCGATAGCGGCGAAAGATCACCGTGCCGCTTGCCGTCGACAGGGCATAGTAGCGCTTGCCGCGTGTCACGCCGGCAAGGTCGAGGCCGGTTTCTTCCTGCACCTCGCGGATCATGTTGAAGTCGACATCGACGAGCCCGTCGCGGAAATCGGTCGGCTCGAATGAGCCGGCGGCGAAATAGACGCGGCCGGCATTGACCGTGTGCGGCGCCATGCGGATCGCCACCAGCGCATTGTCGCCGGCGACCAGCATGGCATGGGCATAGGCGTGCTCGGCGCCAGCCACCTGCCGATTGCCGCGCCAAAGCATGAAGGTCGAATAGCGCACCGCATGGCAGCGGCCGACAAGGCTGTTATCGCGATAGCTCAGCGCCGAAAGCAGCACCACGGTGCCATCGAACAGCGCCGGGTTGGCCGCGATCTCACGGCCCCAGTTCTCGGCGATCGCCTGCGCATTATCGCGTTCGAACGGGTGCGGGCCGGGGTCGAGCCTGACGTCGACGGCGTCGACCGGCAGAATGACGTTGCGCGGCAGGTCGAAGCTCAACGGAGCGATCCTCGGAGCGAGATGAGGTCCAATTGGAGCATTCTGCCGGTTGTGGTTTGGGTCAAGGTCGACGGCTTTGTCGCAGGCCGTACCGGAAGTACGGACAAGACAAAGGCCGATGGATTTGGCCCAAACCAGCCCGGGAGAAGTTCCAATTTGACCTCGTTTCGCTCTATGCCATGTCCAGGGTGATCGCCACCGGACAATGGTCCGACGCCTTCGGCCGGTCCCAGCCGGCACGCGGAAAGCGGTCCACCTCCTGGCCCGCCGGAAAAATCGTGCGCCATGGCTGGCCGTTGCGGATGATGTCGGGAACGGCCGTCGCATTCGTGCTGGCCAGCGCCTTCGACAACAGAATGTAATCGAGCTGGCATAAATGCCGCTCTTCCGGCCCGCGCGTATGATAGAAAGTCCAACGGTCCATCTCCGGCCGCCGCTCGACCGCATTCTCGCAAAAGCCGCCGGCGGTGAGCACGTTGAGGCAGGACTGGCTCTCGTTGATCACCTCGAAGCGGTAGCCGTCAAAGGCGTCGCCGGAGACCTTTACGCGCTGCCGATAGTCGTTCATGTCGCCGCAGATCGCCCAGCGCTTGTCGGCTGCATGATCCTCACCGAAACGCTCCTCGATGATCCGGCGCACCGCTTGCGCCTCGGCAATGCGCAGCGGCATCGTCGCCTCGCGCCCGTCAAGACCGTTGCGGGGCGAGCCCATCGACTTGAAGTGCACGAGATAAAGCGTCAGCGGCACGCCGCCTACCTTCAGGTCGATTTCAAGGCAGTCGCGCCGGAAGATGCGCTGATTGGCCTGGTGCCCAAGCGCCGCCAGTTCAGGCGTGTGCAGGCCGAACTGCTCGAACGTGACATAGGCGTGGCTTGTCATCCGCACGAATTCGATCGGCTGGCCCTGCGCGGTCTCGTTGCGCATCATCACGGCGACGTCGATACCGCGCGAATCATTGCCGGCGGTGGTGTATTTCTGCCGATAGCCGTGCCCGACCATCTTGAACAGATAACCGTACTCGAATGCCTTCAGTGCCTCGATGTTGTCGACTTCCTGCATGCAGATGATGTCGGCGCGGGTGGCAGCAATGGCCAGCGCCGTCAGCTGGCGCGTATCGTCGGATTGCGCGATCGCCCGCGCCTGCTCCAGCATCCTGTATTCGGCCTCGCTCTGGATATCGAAGAGCGCCAGCGTGCGATCTTCGTTGAGCTGGTTGCGGTATCCGGAAAAATCAAACCTGTTCATCAGGTTTTCGACGTTGAAAGTAGCGAGGCGCAGCGACATGGCGGTGACCTTTGCCCACAAGCGGGCCCGAAAACAAGAGCCTGCCTTGCCCGTTATGGTTGACGGAACCTTTTCGTTCATCCTCCGTTCAGGCGGGAGGTTCCATGAATGATGTTCTTCCCCGGGGTATTCTGGGCGTGGGGCCTGAAATCTCTTGGAGAGTGCAATGAACTCGCTCTTTTCTTCGACGGTAAAATCCGGGCTGATAGCCCTGGGTCTCATCTCCGGCATCACGGCGCCGTCCGCCGCCGGCCCGATCATGCAACCCGAAATCTCGGTGCCCGCCAGCACCGTTGCACCGACAATCACGCCTGTCCGCGATAGCTGGGCCGGCGGCAACAACCCGCGCTTCAACGAGTGGCAATGGCGTCGCAATGACGGGCGCCGTTTCTCAAGGTCGGGTAACTGGGACCGCGGTGACTGGAACCGCCGAAACTGGAACCGCAGACACTGGAATCGCGGAGACGACTGGCGTTGGCGTCATCATCGCCGCCATTACCGCGGCCGCTACTACGATGATGGCGCGGGTGCCGCGATTCTCGGCCTGGGCCTCGGGCTCGGCCTTGGCAGCATGTACAACAACTACAACTATTACGATGCGCCGCCCCCGCGCCGCTATTATCGTGCAGGGTCGAGCGCTCACGTCCGCTGGTGCTATAATCGTTACCGCTCGTATCGCGCCTGGGACAACACATTCCAGCCCTATGGCGGTCCACGCCAGCAGTGCTGGTCGCCCTACAGCTGATCGACTGATGCATTCCGGCGGTCGACGAAACTAGGAGAGGCGAGGCGGGAACAGCATGCCTTCGCACTCGTGGAAAAGCCGGCGGAGCGATCCGCCGGCTTCTGCCTGCGCAAGATGAAATTGCGGATCAGTTCCTGGCCTTGTCGACCAGCTTGTTCTTGGAAATCTCCCGCGCGCCCGCAGGCCGAAGCCCGAGGACGCGCAAGGAAATGAACTGGATCTCGATCAGTTCTTGGCCTTGTCAACCAGCTTGTTCTTCGAAATCCACGGCATCATCGCACGCAGCTTGGCGCCGACTTCCTCGATCTGATGGCTGTCGTTGTTGCGGCGGATGCCTTTGAAGCGCGACATGCCGGCGCGGTATTCCTGCATCCATTCCGAGGTGAACTTACCGGTCTGGATGTCCTTCAGCACGCGCTTCATCTCGGCCTTGGTCTCGGCGGTGATGATGCGCGGACCCGAAACATATTCGCCCCATTCGGCAGTGTTCGAGATCGAGTAGTTCATATTGGCGATGCCGCCCTCATAGATCAGGTCGACGATCAGCTTGACCTCGTGCAGGCACTCGAAATAGGCCATCTCAGGCGCGTAGCCGGCTTCCACCAGCGTCTCGAAACCGGCGCGGATCAGCTCGACCAGGCCGCCGCACAGCACAACCTGTTCGCCGAACAGGTCGGTCTCGCATTCCTCGCGGAAATTGGTCTCGATGATGCCCGAACGGCCGCCACCGACGCCGCAGGCATAGGACAAAGCCAGATCGAGCGCGTTGCCCGAAGCGTCCTGGTTGACGGCGACCAGGCACGGCACGCCGCCGCCCTTCTGGTATTCGCCACGCACGGTGTGGCCGGGACCCTTCGGCGCGATCATGACGACGTCGACCGAGGCCTTCGGCTCGATCAGGCCGAAATGCACGTTGAGGCCGTGGGCAAAAGCGATCGCTGCGCCGTCGCGGATGTTCGGCGCGATCTCGTTCTTGTAGATGTCGGCCTGCAATTCGTCCGGCGTCGCCATCATCATCAGGTCGGCCCATTTGGCAGCGTCCGCCACGCTCATCACCTTGAGCCCGTCAGCCTCTACCTTCTTGGCGGTCGCCGAGCCGGCCTTGAGGCCGATGGCGATGTCCTTGGCGCCGGAATCCTTGAGGTTGAGCGCATGCGCCCTGCCCTGGCTGCCATAGCCGATGATGGCGACCTTTTTGCCCTTGATCAGGTTGAGATCGGCGTCGCGATCGTAATAGACACGCATTTTTCTTCCTTCCCGTTGTGAATTTCAGAGCATGATGCCGAAAAGTGTGAAGCGGTTTTCGGACGACATCATGCTCTATCTCTTTGAATTAGAGCCGGATTCCGATTTCAGATCGACTTGACCTGGAATCATCCGGCTCTAGAGGCCTCGCGGCCCGGTTTTTGCTCCGTAGAGAGCGAGAAACTGCTGCGTCGCCCGGACGGCATCGCCGCCGATCGCCGCATCAGTCATTTCCAGCCGGTCGCCGAGCAGAAGGCGAATCTGCACGTCACGGGCGACCAGCCCGAAAAAGGTACGGAATGCCGCTTCGGCATCCGAGAATTCGAGAAGCCCGGCCTGCTGGCCTGCGTCCAGCACCGGTTTCAGGCGCCTGGCCAGCGCGAAGCGGCCATTCTCCAACACGATCGCGCCGAGATCGTCCTTGCCGGATCCGGCGTGGCTGACCGCGACGCGGTTGAGCGCAATCGAGGTGTCGCTCGAAATCACCTTGAGCCAATCCGAAGCGAAGCGCTCGAGGCTCGCCGTCAGTGAGGCAAGGTCAAGCCCCTTGCGGTCGACCGGCACCACTCGCACCTTGGACGCCTGCCATTGCACCGTTGCCGTCAAAAGCCCGTCGCGATCGCCGAACCATTTGTAGAGCGTTTCCTTGGAACAGCTCGCCCGCCGCGCTACGGCGGTCATGGTCAACTGATCGCCCTCCTCGACCAGCAGGCGCAGGGCGGCGTCGAGCACGGCTTTCTGCCGCTCCGTCAGCACCCCGCTGGTCTCGATGTCGGCGCTTGCCTGCAACAAACTCTTTTCCTGCTCGAAGACGGCGGCATTCGATCAGAAGGCCGTACCGTACGTTACGGTTCTGACTCTATGACGTATTGTCCGAACCGGTGCAAGCCCCTATCTCCATTTTGACGCTTTCCAGTAGGACGGCCCTTACGGGAACGGCGTATCACGGAGGGAAGATGCTCATCGGCCTGCTCGCCTTGACCTTTACCGCCGCCTTCGCCGGCGCCGCCATCTATGTCAGCGTCGCCGAGCAGCCGGCGCGGCTTCGCCTCGATGACCGGGCGTTGCTGCAGGAATGGCAGCCTTCCTACAAGCGCGGCGCCGCCATGCAGGCGTCGATCGCCGTTGTCGCCTGTGTTCTTGGTGTCGTTGCCTGGTGGCAGACCGGCAGCCTCGCCTATCTGGCCGGGGCAGTGCTAATCATCCTGCCCTGGCCATGGACGCTGATCGCAATGATGCCGACCAACCGATTGCTGGAGGCGATGGACGCGGCCGCCGCCAATCCACAGTCCCGGGCATTAATCATCAAATGGGGCAATCTGCACCTGATCCGCGTCGCGCTTGGCGTTCTGGCGGCGTCGGCATTTCTGTGGGGCAGTGCCTGACGGCTGCAATCGACCTTCAGCGCCAACGGCGACATCACTCCAGGGCGGCTGGATGGCGCAGCCGCCCAAGCAGAGCCGACAAGATTTCGAGGTCGTCGTTGGAAAGCTTGGCGCCGACCAGCTCCGCGATCGATCGTCCGTAGACGGCCCACATGCGGCGGCGCGTCTCGCGCCCCTTGCCCGTAATGCGGATAGTTTGTCCTCGCCCATCATCGGCAACCCTGAGCTTCTCGACCAGCCCGTCGGCTTCGAGCCGCGCCAGCAGCCGGGAGATGTTGTATTGCGCAAACAATGTGCGCTCGATCAGCTGGAACGGCCGCAACCCGCCCTCACCCGCTTCGGCAAGCTCATGCAGCACGTCGTACCAGGCAAGCGGCGGTAAGCTGCTGTCCTTCAGCGCGTCTTCAGCTCTTTCCACCAGCTGGCGCGAAACGCGCATCAGGCGCGCCCAGGCTTTGATGGCCACGGGCGAAGGATTGGTTTTCTCCGTCATGGTTGCAGCATAGGTGATAGATGCAAATGCATCAAGCTTGCCAGTGGATGCAATTGCGTCCATATAGATGCAATTGCATTTATAACGGAGGCTGTCATGGAACATGAAATCTGCAAGATCGCCGACATCCCGGAGACGGGCAGCCTGGTGACCGACAAGCTCGTTCTCGTCAGCCACCACCTTTGTCCCTATGTGCAGCGCGCGGCGATCTCGCTCGCCGAAAAGGACGTGCCGTTCGAACGGATCACCATCGATCTCGCCAACAAACCGGCCTGGTTCAAGGCGATATCGCCGCTCGGCAAGGTGCCGCTGCTGCGCGTGCAGCGGGATGGCGAGGAAACGGCGATCTTCGAATCGGCGGTCATCCTCGAATTCCTTGAAGAGACGCAGATCAACTCACTCCACCCTGCCGACCCGCTGGCCCGCGCCCGCCATCGCGCCTGGATCGAGTACGGCTCGGCGATCCTCAACGCCATCGGTCGCCTCTATTCCGCACCGACCGAGGCCGCCTTCCTTGTCGAAAGCGAAGGTCTGTCGGCGATGTTCGATCGTCTCGAAGCGGAACTGGCGGCTGGCCGAGCTGGACCATGGTTCGCCGGCGAGCGCTTTTCATTGGTCGATGCTGTCTATGGACCAATCTTCCGCTATTTCGACGCTTTCGATCGGATCGGCGATTTCGGCATCCTGAGCGGAAAGCCGCTTGTCGACGCCTGGCGCAAAGGATTGCACGAACGCAAGTCGGTGAAGGGCGCTGTCACTCCGGATTATCCACAGCGCCTTCATGCATTCCTGCTAGCGAGGGGTTCGCATCTTTCGAAACTCATCCGCCGCACCGAGGCAGCCACTGCGCTTCCTCAATCCCGATCCGCCTGAACGGATCGACCAGTGTTCCAGCCACCATCGAGGCAAGGATGTTTGGCGCCGGTGGAATTTTTGCCACCGACGCCACCAGTCTGTCGCGGACAAACGGCATCACGGTCGAATCCGACTGATAGAACGGCGTCAGCATCAGCGACAGCGCCTGAAAGACCCGGACGTGCCACCGCCGCGCCTTGGCATAAGTCTCCAGCGCCGCGTCGACGCCGTCAGTCTGCAGCAGCGCGTAGTTGAGCGCCGCCGCGTCGAGCAGCGCCATGTTCGCCCCTTGCCCGAGCTGCGGGCTGGTCGAATGCGCCGCATCGCCTATCACAGCCAATCGCCTTGCGGCCGGCACCTTGAGCGTGTGATGGCCGTAGCGCGCCAGCGAAAGCTGGTCGAAACTGTCGATCTGGCTCGTGAACGCCTCGCATTCGGGCCAAAGCCGAACAACCCTCGCCTTCCACGCGTCAAGGCCTGCCGCCCTCACCTGCCCGGCGTCCGCCGGCTTCAGGCTCCAAAAGAACGCCGCCATCTCCTCGGCGCCCGGCTCCGGCCGGCCGATCGGCAGTACGCCGATCATCACGCTCGCTCTGTCGTAACGCTGCAGCAGGGCGTGCGCATCGAAACTGTCGCCGCGCCAGCCGAGCGACGCCCAGAACGCGCCATAGGCGAGCGGCCGCGGTTCACCCGGATTCTGCACACACTGCCGCAATTTGGAGCGCGAACCGCTGGCATCGACGATCAGGTCGAATGGCCCTGTCCTTCGCCCGTTGCCGCAGACCAGCATTGCGCGCTCGCCGGCTTCCTGTGTCTCGAGCTCGACGCCGGTTTCGATGACGATCGCCTCGCGCCAGACAGCTCGGAAAAGCACGCCGAACAAGGCCACCCGGTGCACCGCCAGCCCGAAACGACCGTGGCGCTGTGCATCATAGCGGACGTCGAGGACGGTGCGGCCGGTTTTCGCATCGGCGCCATGCAGGCGGTCGATGCGGCTGCCCAACGCGAGGATGTCGTCGAGCAAACCGAGATCGGCAAGCACCGTCAGCCCGGTCGGTTGCAGGATCAGCCCGGATCCGACCGGCTTTGGCACGTCGAAGCGCTCGAAGATGGTGACCCGATGCCCGGCGCGCCTCAGATAGAGTGCCGTGGCCAGTCCGGCCGGACCTGCCCCGGCAATCGCGATGTCCAAAGAAATGCCCATTGCCCGCCGAATCTTTCCGCCCGGGCCGGACAGTCCTTCAGCAGTATCGCCAAATCAAGCCATCGCTCATGGCATTGCCGCTCCTGGCATCCATGATTAGGCCTCGGTAGCGTCGAAGGCGGCGCGCGCGGCGCGCACAGCGCCATGATTGAGCTCGGCCCACTGGAGCAGCTGCTGCAGCGGTCCGAACATCGAGCGTCCGAGATCGGTCAAACTGTATTCGACGCTCGGCGGCTTGGTCGGGAATACCTCGCGATGGACGTAGCCGTCGCGCTGCAAATCGTGCAGCGTCTGGGTGAGCATGCGCTGTGAAATGTCAGGCACCAGCCGCCGCAATTCGCCAAAGCGATAAGGCCTCTCCGCCAGCGCCATCACCAGCAACGAACTCCATTTGCCGCTGATGCCCTGGATCACGTCGCGAACGGGGCAGTCGGCAAAATTGCCCCCGTCGGTCATGGCCTTGTAGACCGCTATCTTCGATCTCAGATTGACGATCTTGCTGTCCACGACTGGTTCCCTGCGTGTGCCTACCTCCCGCAAAACTGCCTTCTTTACGAGGGTCGGTCAATTCCTATTTTAGTGCTGGTCTCTTTTTGAGACTAAATAAGCACCCGCCGCTTTGGCGCAACGACAGGACCTCCCATGACCGAAACTCTTCTCGTAACCGGCGCCTCCGGCCAGCTCGGCCGCGGCGTCATCCATCACCTCTTGGATACGCTCAAGGTCTCGCCCGCACGCATCATCGCCACCACACGCAATCCGGCAAATCTCGCCGACCTCGCGGCGCGCGGCATCGCCATCAGGCGGGCCGATTTCGATGATACCGCGTCGCTCGTCGAGGCATTCACGGGCGCTGACAGGGTCCTGATCATCTCAACCGACGAGCTCGCACTTCAGGGCAAACGCCTGAAGCAGCACCAGACCGCTGTCGCAGCCGCCAAGACGGCCGGCGTCTCGCATCTGCTCTACACCTCGATGCCCAATCCTGAGCCAGGATCGCCGGTGCTGTTTGCGGGCGATCACTACGGCACCGAGCAGGCGATCAAGGCGAGCGGCATCCCCTACACGATTTTCCGCAATGGCTGGTATCAGGAGAACCTGTTCATGTCGCTGCCACACGCCATTGCCTCAGGGCAGTGGTACACATCGGCGGCCGATGGCCGCATCGCCCATGGCGCTCGCGACGACATGGCCGCGGCGATCGCCGCCGGCCTTGCCTCGGGCGCGACCGAAAGCACGACATACACACTGACGGGTCCGCAGGCCCACACGGTCGCTGAGATCGCAGCCCTGGTGACCGACGTCACCGGCAAGCCCATCGAGGTCATCCAGCTTTCGGACGAGGCCCTGACCGAAGGGCTGAAGGCGGCAGGCGTTCCCGAAGGCTTCGCCCCCATCATCGTCTCCTTCGACACCAACACGAGATCCGGCCGCATCAACATGGTGACGGACACGATCGAGACGCTTTCAGGCAAAAAGCCGCAACCGCTGAAGCAATTTCTTGAAGCGAACAAAGCAGTGCTAGCCGGCTGAGTCGGCCGTGGTCAGGGGCATGTCGAGATTCAGGTCAGGCCGAGTCGAGAATGGTGGGTTCCGAGAACCGGAACGGAGCGGACATTGGTCCGTGAGTACCGGAAGCGCAGGAACCCGCCGTTCGCAGGCCGGCCTCACCTGAATATCGGCATGCCTAGATAGCCACCTGCGTTCCGATCTCCACCACACGCCCGGTCGGGATCTGAAAATACTCGGTCGCATCCGCTGCCGTGCGCGCTAGCCCGATGAACAGCTTGTCCTGCCACACCGGCATGCCGGAATTGGGTGATGCCTTGAGCGAGCGCCGCGACAGGAAGAAGGACGTCGTCATGATGTCGAACTTCCAGCCTTGCTTGCGGCAGATCGCCAGCGCACGCGGAATGTTGGGCTGCTCCATGTAGCCGAAGGTCAGCGTCACCCGCATGAACAGCTCGTTGATCGTTTCCATCTTGACCCGGTCACTGTCGGGCACGACGGGCTGCTGCGCCGTCACCACCGAGAGGATGACGTTCTGTTCGTGCAGCACCTTATAATGCTTCAGGCTGTGCATCAGCGCGGTCGGCGCGCTGACGGGATCGCTGGTGAGGAACACGGCCGTACCGGACACCAGTTGCGGTTTCTTCTTCAACAGATTGCCGGCAAGGAAATCGAGCGGGATCTCGTTCCTGCGCGTCTTGTCGAATAGATAGCGACTGCCGCGTATCCAGGTTCCCATGATCAGCCCCATGATGCAGGCAACAGCGATCGAAACCCATCCGCCTTCCACGAATTTCACAATATTTGCCAGGAAGAAACCGGTGTCTATCGTGCCAAAGAGCAGCGCGAGCGCTGCAGCGAGCGCGGTCTGCCATTTCCATTGCCAGCGCATCACCACGAATAGCAAAATAGTCGTCATCAGCATTTCGCCTGTCACCGAAATTCCATAGGCGGAAGCGAGCGAACTCGAACTGCCAAAGCCGACGACCAGCAGCATTACGCCGAGCGCGAGAATGAGATTCACGCGCGGCATGTAAATTTGGCCGAGTTGCATCTCGGAAGTATGCTGAACTTCGATTCTGGGCAGAAGATTGAGCTGCACCGCTTGCCGAGTCAGCGAGAACGCCCCGGAGATGACGGCTTGACTGGCAATGACAGTCGCCGCTGTTGCGAGCCCGACCATCGGTATCAGTGCCCAATCCGGCAGCATCTGGAAAAACGGGTTGTCGGGCACCCCACCGTGCGCAAGAACGAATGCGCCTTGCCCAAAATAGCTGAATAGCAGGCAGGGGAAGACGATCCAGAACCAGGCTAGGACGATTGGACGGCGGCCGAAGTGGCCGAGATCGACGTACAGTGCTTCAGCACCGGTGACCGCCAGAAAAACCGCGCCGACTGTGAGAAATGCGCCCGTTTTGGCTTCGGCAAGGTAGACGACTGCATAGTAGGGGTTGATCGCCAAAAGTACCGAGGGGTCGTCAAGAATGTGCAGCAATCCGGCAATGCCGATCGCCAAAAACCAGAGCGCCGTCACCGGCCCGAAAACGGAGGCCACTCTACCGGTCCCGAAGCGCTGCACGGCAAACAAAACCGCAAGAATCACCAATGTAATGGGAACCACATACGGATCGAACGCCGGGGTCACGACGCTCAAGCCTTCCACCGCTGAAAGCACCGAGATGGCCGGCGTTATGATCGCGTCGCCGAAAAACAATGCGGCTCCGCAAAGACCAATGACAAGAATGCTGCCGGAACCAGCTGGATAAGCTTTCCGGGCCAGCGCCATCAGCGACAGCGTACCGCCTTCACCCTTGTTATCCGCCCGAAGCACGAAGGCGACATATTTTATTGTCACGATAATCGTCAGCGCCCAGACGATCAGCGACAGAATGCCCAGAACGGCACTGCGCGGATCGGTGCCGGACGAAGCATGCAGCGCCTCGCGAAGCGCGTAGATCGGGCTGGTACCGATGTCGCCATAGACCACGCCGAGTGCGCCTAGCATCAGTACCTTGGTGCTGTGCTGTCCAACTTCAGAATGGCTTGATTGTTCGACGGGTTCTGCCTCACTACCACTATTGGTAAGGGCCATGGACAACACTCCGATAAGCGCGCGGTGCTCTACGCTTGCTGCGATGCAATATCAAGTGCCCCAACGTGATGGCTGCCATGTCCGCAAAGCGAAGCTTCCATCTCTACCACCCACAGGCCTTCAGAAACCTTTTGACCGTGCCGGCCATGCCATACTCCAACGCATCGGCTGTCAACCCATGTCCGATCGACACTTCGGCCAGCGCCGGGATGCGCTTTGCCAATGCCGGCAGGTTGTTCACCACCAGATCATGCCCGGCATTGACCTGAAGCCCGGCGGCAAGCGCAGCATCCGCGGTTTTTCCCAATCTTTCCAGCTCCTCCGCCGCTTTTGCAGAATCGGAATGATAGCTGCCATACGGGCCCGTGTAGAGCTCGATCCGGTCGGCGCCGGTGTCGCGCGCGGCCCTCACGCCTGCTGGGTCCGAATCAGAAAACAACGACACGCGAATGCCGGTTTTCTTCAGGCGCTTGACGATCGGTGTCAGGAACGCCGCGTCGGCAACGAAGTTCCAACCATGATCGGAGGTAGCCTGGGCAGGGTCGTCCGGCACCAGCGTCACCTGCTCCGGCTGGTGCTTTTCCACAAGCGCCAGAAAATCCTCATTCGGATAGCCCTCAATATTGAACTCTGCCTTGGGGAATTCGTCGTCGATCAGCGCCCTGATCTCCGGCAGGTCGGAATGCCTTGTGTGCCGCTCGTCGGGTCGCGGATGCACCGTCAGTCCATGCGCACCCGCGGCAAGTGCGATGCGCCCGAGCCCTGTGACGCTCGGCCATGGCAGGTCTCGCCGGTTGCGAAGCATGGCGATGGCATTGAGATTGACGGAGAGTTTTGCAGGCATGGCTTCTCTGGTCCGGATGTATTAGCGGCCATCTATACCGCCTTTGGCGGGAACAGACAGGGGGTTTCCGGTGTTCCAGAGGGACGGATGATGTCCAGCAAGAGGAAGACCCCGTGAATTATCTTGAAGCCGTGCCTGCGGTTCGCCGCATTGACACCGACCGCGACGACCTGTTCGCCATCGATGTCGTCGGCCATGTAACGGGAGCCGACGCGGAGAACCTGTTCGGTTTGCTGGAGGCGGCATACGCGTTGCACCCGAAAATCGACGTGCTGGTGCGCCTGATCGATCATGATGGCGTCGATTGGGTCGATGTGTCGGACGAAACGCTTGAACAGGGCACGGCTCATGCCGTGGAGCATGTCGGCCGCTGCGCGGCGGTCGGCGAGCCGAACTGGGTACCCGACGCGCGGAGCTTGCTGTCTGCTTCCTCGCCGGTCGAGCTCAGGCATTTCGAAGCAGCGGACGAAGCATCCGCCTGGGAATGGCTCGGCGCCAGACCAATTGCTCCTCGGTGAGCTCGACCGATCCGCCTATCTGACAATCGTCAGCCGCTCGGCCGCACGCGTGATCGCGGTATAGAGCCAGCGCTGGCGGGTTTCTTTGAACGCCCAGCTTTCGTCGAAAAGCACGATCTCGTTCCACTGCGATCCCTGCGCCTTGTGCACGGTCAGCGCGTAGCCATAGTCGAAATCGTCGAAGCGCTTTTTCTGCTGCCAGGGAATGTCGGCGTCCGGATCTTCGAACGCCGCCTTGAGCAGCTTGATCTTGGCGACGCCGCGGTCCGGATCGTCCTCCTCCGGTGAGACCAGCAAATTGATGCCGGGCTTCACCGTCTCGCGCGACGAGGTCATCACCTTCCACAGTGAGCCGTTGAGCAACCCCTTGGCCGGGTCGTTGCGCAGGCAGACGAGCTTGTCGCCTGCTTGGGGATAATCGGCATTGAACCCCTTCAGCTCGCGAAGCCGCTGATTATAGCGACGCCGCGTTCTGTTCGTGCCGACCAGCACCTGGTCCGCCTTCAGCACTAGGTCCTGAGTGACGTCTTCCTTGCCGATCACCTGCGCCGTGCCATAGTCGCCGCGCATGAATTCGCGCCCCTCGCGCACGTCGAGCGCCAGCCGGATGATCGGATTGTCGCGCGCCTGGCGGTGGATTTCTGTGAGTAGAATGTCCGGTTCATGGTCGGTGAAGAAACCGCCGCCCGAGATCGGCGGCAACTGGCCGGGATCGCCGAGAACAAGGATCGGCGTGCCGAAACTCATCAGGTCACGGCCAAGCTGTTCATCGACCATCGAACATTCATCGATGACGACGAGCTTGGCCCGCGAGATCGGGCTTTGCCGGTTGAGCGAAAAGGTTGGCGACATCGAGGTCTTGCCGGTCACCTCGTCCGCCACCGATTCCTCGCCCTTCGGCCGGTAGATCAGCGAATGGATGGTGCGGGCATTGACCGCGCCCTTGGAACGCAGCACCTGCGCCGCCTTGCCGGTGAAGGCAGCGAACTGCACCTGGCCGTCAACATGTTCGGCGAAATAGCGCGCCAGCGTCGTCTTGCCGGTGCCGGCATAGCCGAACAGCCGGAAGAGCGGCGGCTTTCCGGTCTTGAGCCAGTTGGCTACCGCTTTCAGCGCATCGTCCTGTTGAGGAGAGAATTCCATCAGCGCGAGAGACCGGATTCGCGAGGGAAAGACAAGGCCGACGGCCACCGGCATCGAAACCGAAGACGATCGGAACGGCAAGCAAGCCTAGTAGGCACGCTGCACTCGGGTGAGCATTTCATTCGATCGGCCGATGTGCAAGGTCATGAAGGCCTTCATATTGAAAGCCGGAGGGTCGACACTGCCGGGGCCCGTCCGGTGGAAAGTACACACCGGGCCCATGCGGCGTCCATCCGAGTGACTAAGGGATGGGCAAATGGTGCGGCTTAAGAAAGTAGCTCTCGAACTGGCAAAGCCAGCACGATATGTCATTGGAGAAGCTCGATTTCTGTGGTGGAAAGCGCGGAACGACTTCGACATTTCAGGCGTGCCGCATCTGGACGACGCCACATTCGATCTTCTCAAGACCGAGATGGCCAAGGCCAGTTCCTATCTCGAATTCGGGTCCGGCGGGTCGACAGTTCTTGCGGCGCAGACGGTGCGCGGGCCTGTCTGTTCGGTCGAATCCGACAAGAAGTTTCTCAGGGCAGTTCAGAGGAAGATTGCCAGCCTCGACCTCCCGGCTCCTAACATGATCTTCGCGGATACCGGGCTTACCGGAAGATGGGGCCATCCAATCCGCCCTTGGTATTCGCGAAAATGGAGAGATTACGCCGAGGCGCCATGGCTAAAGATGAGCGCGCTGCCAGACGTGATTCTCATCGACGGTCGGTTTCGGGCGGCCTGTGCGCTATCGACGCTATTGCATTTCTCTGAAAGCGGAAAGGTAGCAACGGTCATAATCGATGATTATGATGATTATGAGCACCGGCCAAACTACACGCTCGTCGAGGAGTTCGCCTACGCCCCCGTCCGTATCGGCCGTAGTCTGGTCTTCAAGACTGGCCGTGTTAACCGGGGTAAGTGCCTGTCGGTTCTTGAAAGGCTTTACCGGGATACATGGTAGGCAGTAAGTCGCGTCGGATCGGGTGGGCGCATATCACAATCCCAGCCAGCCGCGCACGCAAGAACGCCGAGAGCGGGAACAACAACGCCACAACGGGCGGCGTAGGGTAGGCGACGGCCGCCGGGCGTGAGGCCCTTGGAGGTCTTCAGTCTGCCGCCGAAATTATAGGCTGAGACGAAATCGGTGAGGTGCTGGCGCAGTTGGTCGCGGCTCTTGTACCAGCTCTCGCAAAGGGCAAGATAGAGGCGACAGATGGCCGCTTAGGATGGCGAGAGGCGCCCAAGTCGAAGGCGGCTTAGACGGCCTGCAACAGCGCAGCTGCCCTTCGCACCATAGTTTCGAGTTCACCGTCGAGTATCAGCGCATCCTGGCGATCGACGGCGATTTCGATCAACGCCATTCTGGCTGCCTGCACATGAACAGAGCGAACGGGATTGCTGCGATCTAGCCGGCCGGCCCGCCACGACCTTCGGTCGGCCTGGGATCGTTCTCGAGCAGGATCGGCTTGCCATGGGGCGTTGCATGCGCGGCGCGTTCCCAGGCGGCAGCGAGCGTATCGACGTCGCCCTTGCCTGCAACGCCTTTGGCCGACAGCAAATTTTCCAGCGCCGCGAGCCAGTGCTCGTAATAGTCATGGCCGTCGCTTGCGGCACCCGGTTTTTTGACCTCGGCAGACAAGGCGTCCGCCCATTCGCTCCAGGAAAACAGGCCCTTGTCGTGCAGCGCAACCGTCATGGCGAAGGCTTCCGCCTGCCACGGCTCGGCGAATACCGGTGCATCGACGCCCGCAGGCAGCATGGCAGCGCGTGACTTCGCCTCACGCCGGCTCAAGATAGTTCTCCCAGGCGTCGATCGACACGGTCAGCGTCGGGTCGGCGCCCTCGCCCCAGATCTCCGCGCCGTCAAAAACCACCGTATAGACCCATTGCGGGTTCTCGCCCTGGCCGTGCGCATTGGTGTCTGGGAAGACAAAACCATCACGCACCGCCTCGATGGCGCCTTGCTTGCCGCGGGCGTAGCGCGGCAGCCGTGTGTGGCCGATCGGGTGAAAATTCTTCGTGCGCACCAGATCGCCTGCCTTGAACCGCGCCGGCGTGGCGATCGGTCGGTCGCAGGGGCCGCCCTTGGCCAACACATCAGGCACGTTTTCGGCTTTCAGCACCCGCTTCGGCGTCGCCGCTGGATCGACCGCCTTGCCCGCGGCCAGATCGCGATCGCTGACGAAGCCGTGTCGCTTCAGCAAGGTTTCCAGCGCCTTGGTCCAGATCTCATAATAGCTCGAGGCATAGTAGTCGGCGGGGTGCAGCGATTCCCTCGCATGCCGGCTCTCGTCGATATTCCAGGCACCCATCGCGCCGGCGGTGAGCGTCACACCCAGTGCCCGCCTTTCCCAGGCGGCATGGAAGTACGGCTCGTCCTTTTCGGGTGCGACCGGCCCGAACCCCATCTGCCCACCGAGATCATGCGGTCCGTTCATGCCGGCTCCTTCGCCAGAGCCGTACCGATCATCGCATCGCGCGTCACCAGATCCGCCAGCCGCTCCTCGCTCCAGCCGTCGGTGCCATCAGGCCGCATCGGCACGACCAGGTAACGCAGCTCGGCGGTGGAATCCCATACCCGGATTTTTGTCGTCGCCGGCAGCGTCAGTCCGAATTCATCGAGCACGCCGCGCGGATCGATCACCGCGCGCGAACGATAGGGCGGCGCCTTATACCAAACTGGCGGCAACCCAAGCACCGACCACGGGTAGCACGAACACAGCGTGCAGACGACGAGGTTATGCGTGTCTGCCGTGTTGAACACGGCCTGCATGTGCTCACCTTGCCGGCCGGTGTAGCCGAGCGAGCCGATCGCAGCCGTGGCGTCGCCTTTCAGCACGGCGGCAAAGTCAGGATCGACCCACGCCTTCGCCACCACCTTGGCACCGTTGCGCGGGCCGATTTTTGTCTCGTAGGTTTCGACGATCACGTCGATCGCGGCCGGATCGATCAGCCCTTTCTGGGTGAGGATCGTCTCCAGCGCGCGCACCCGGGCGGCAAAGGGATCAAGCTCGTTATCGTGGTCGTGATTGTGGGACATGGCAGTAAACTACGGCTGCAAGCATCCCATCGCAAGCGCCGCGGCTTGGGCCAGCCTATCCGCTTCTATTCCGCTGCCGCCTTCTGCGGCTCGCCCTTCAATGCTTCTCCGCCGTCGAACAGCGACGGCTGGTCGACGGCTTCGACCGGTAGCTGCTCGTCCCGACGCTTCGGCCACAGCCCGACAAGCCAGCCGGAAAAATGCTCCATGTAGACATAGATGACCGGCGTGACGAACAGCGTCAGCGCTTGCGAAGCGACCAGTCCGCCGACCACTGCCACGCCGAGCGGCTGGCGCAATTCGGCGCTGGCGCCGGTGCCGAGCGCGATCGGGATCGTGCCCATCAGCGCCGCCAGCGTTGTCATCATGATCGGCCGGAAGCGCATCAGGCAGGCCTTGTGGATGGACTCGAGCGGCGACATCCCTTCGCGCCTGAGTTCGAGCGCGACGTCGATCATCATGATGCCGTTCTTCTTGACGATGCCGATCAGCATCAGGATGCCGATAACCGCGATCACCGAAAGGTCCATGCCCGCAAGCCGTAGCGCAACAAGCGCGCCGAGCACCGCCGACGGCAGTCCGGTCAGGATGGTGAGCGGGTGGATAAAGCTCTCGTAGAGGATGCCGAGGACGATGTAGATGGTCAGGATCGCGCCGCCGATCAGCAGGCCCTGATTGGCAAGCGAATCCTGGAACGTTTTCGCCGTGCCCGAAAAGGTCGTCGAGATCGTCGCCGGCATGCCGATCTTTTCCTTCAGCGCATTGATGCGGGCCACGCTGTCACCGAGCGCGACACCCTGCGGCAGATTGTAGGAGATGGTCACCGCCGGAAGCTGGCCGAGCTGATTGACGGTCAAGGCGCCGGCGGTCCGATCGACACGAGCGAAAGCGCCGAGCGGTACCAGACTGCCGCTGGCCGTTCTCACCTTGATCGCCAGCATTCTTTCTGGCGACCACTCGATTCTCGGGTCGAGCTCCATGACCACGTCATAGCTGTCGGCCGAACCGAATATGGTCGATACATGCTCGGTGCCGAAACCGCCATAGAGGCTGGAGCGTAACGTATCGGTGTCGACGCCGAGCGTCGCCGCCTTGTCGCGGTCGACCACCAGCGACGCCTGCAAGGCGTTATTCTGCAAATCATTGGTGACATCTGTGAAGACGCTGTGGTCGGCGGACATCGCGTCGGTGAGCTTCTGCGCCCAAACGTCCGCCGCGCCGATGTCGAGACCCTGCACGACGAACTGATAGGCGCTGGCCGAAGCGCGCGCGCCGAGCCGCAGATTCTGCACCGGCTGCATGAAGGTTTCGATGCCCGGGACAGTGGCCAGCTGTCGCCGCAGATCCGAAAGTACCTTTTCGATGTTGGGGCGCTGGCTCTTGTCCTTCAACTGCACGAAGAGCTGGCCCTGGTTGAGCGCATTGTTTCCGCTGCCTACCGACCACCCTACATGCGAGACGTAAGGTGAATGGGTAAAGACATCAGCCACTTGCCCCTGCAGCTTCACCATGGCGTCGAACGAAATGTCCTGGCGCGCGGTGGTCGTCGCCGAAATCTGGCCGATATCCTCCTGCGGGAAGAAGCCCTTCGGCGAGGTCTGGATCAGCCAGACCGACAGCGCGGCCGTCCCGACGAAGACGAGAAAAACCAGGAAACTGTGCCGCAGGCAGCGGGTCAGCAGCCAGTCATAGCACCGCATGAAGTCATTGTGCCTGTGACCTCCATCCTGCGCTGCCTCGCGCTCGGCCTTCACCGACAGAAGCCGCGAGCACAGCATCGGCGTCAGCGTCAGCGATACGAACATCGACGCCAGTATGGCGACCGTCACCACCACCGCGAACTCGTTGAAGATGCGGCCGATCACTCCGCCCATCAAAAGCACGGGTATGAACACAGCCACCAGCGAGATCGAAATCGAGATGATGGTGAAGCCGATTTCGCGCGCACCCTTGAGCGCAGCGTCAAGCGCCGAGAGCCCGTCCTCCTCCATGTGGCGAAAAATGTTCTCCAGCATGACGATCGCATCGTCGACGACGAGGCCAACCGCCAGCGTCAGGCCCATCAGCGAAATGTTGTCGATGGAAAAGCCAAACAGGAACATGGCGCCGAGCGTGGCGATCAGCGAGATCGGCACCGCCACCGCCGGGATGATCGTCGCCGTTACCCGGCGCAGGAACAGGAAGATCACCATCACCACCAGCGCGATGGTGAGCAGCAGCGTGAACTGGACGTCGTCGACCGCCTCGCGGATCGAGGTCGAGCGGTCGTTGAGCAACTGTATGCTGGCCGCTGCCGGCATTTGATCCTGGAACGACGGCAGCATCGCCTTGACGCGATCGACGACGTCGACGGTGTTGGCATCGGGCTGGCGCTGCACGGCCATGATGATCGCGCGGGTGCCGTCGTACCAGCTGGCTGTCGTCGTGGTCTCGACCGAATCGATGACGCGGGTCACCTCGCCGAGCCGCACCGGATGGCCGTTCCTGGTGGCTATGATGATGTTGGAAAATCCCGCCGCGTTGGTCGGCTGAGTATTGGCTGTGATCGTCAGCTGCTGCTTGTCGTTCTGCAGCACGCCGAGCGGCGTGTTGCTGTTGGCCGAGGCGATTGCCGTCTGGAGCTGGTCGATCGAAATGCCGCGTGCGGCGAGCGCCGTCGGATCGATCTGGACACGCACGGCGTATTTCTGCTGGCCGAAGATCGAGACCTGCGCCACACCCTCGACAGTCGACAGCGACGGCGAGATCACATTCTCGGCGAAGGCATCGAGATCGGTCAGCGGAACTGTGTCGCTGACCAGCGACATCAGCAGGATCGGCGCATCGGCCGGATTGACCTTGCGGTAGCTCGGCGGACTGGTCATCTCGGGCGGCAATTGCCGCTGCGTTCTCGCGATCGCCGCCTGCACGTCGGCGGCGGCTGCATCGATATCCCTGTCGAGCACGAATTGGATGGCGATCGAGGTCTGGCCGAGCGAGCTGGTCGTCGAGATCGAATCGATGCCGGCGATGGTGGCGAACTGTTTGATCAGCGGCGTCGCCACCGAGGTCGCCATGGTTTCCGGCGAGGCGCCCGGCAGCGAGGCCGACACGTTGACCACCGGAAACTCGGCGCTCGGCAAGGCGGCAACCGGCAGGAACTTGTAGGCAAACAGCCCGCCCAGCACGAGCGCAAACGACATGAGCAGGGTGGCGACGGGTCTGCGGATGCAGAATTCGGAGATCATGGGGACGGCCCGCCAGTCTCGGCAACCCTAGGAGACGCTTGATCACTAGGCCCGGCCGAAGCTTCGGCTTCGCGGACCGGCGAGCCGTTCTTCAGCTTTGTCTGACCCTCGACGACGACACGTTCGCCGCTCTTTAGCCCCTCGCCGACAGCGCTGTTGTCGCCTTCGGTCAGTGCGACCTGCACGGGCCGCATCTCCACCGTGTTGTCAGGCTTGATCACATAGACGAACGGCCCCTTCTGGCTGGGTTGGACCGCAACCGTGGGAACGGAGGTCATTTCCGGCATGATGCCGGCATCGAGCATGACATTCACATATTGGCCCGGCCACAGCGAAAGATCGGCATTGGGCACGCTGGCCCGCGTTGCGATCGTGCCGGAGGCGGTGTCGACGCTGGAATCGACGAAATCGAGGGTTCCCTTGCCGACCGGCGTCGGGTTGCCGTCCCTGGTCAGCGTGACAGCGCCTTCCCTTGGCGTCGCCAGTGCCTTGTGTAAAAGGGCAAGATCGCTTTCCGGAAGACTGAAGTTCACCTGCAGCGGGTCCATCTGGGTGATGGCCACCAGCGGGGTCGATGTGCTGTTGCCGTTGCTGGTGGTGACCAGATCGCCGATTGCGACGTTCACCGCGCCAAGCCTGCCGGAAATCGGCGCCGTGATCGTGGCAAAGCCAAGCTGGACCTCGTCCGCATCGATCGTCGCCTTATCGGCATCGACCGTGGCCGCGGCGGACTTCTGCGCGGCGATCGCCTGATCATAGGTTTGCTGCGTGCCGGCCTGCCTGGCGACAAGATTCTTGGCGCGTTCAAGATCGGCCGTGGCACTGGCCAGCAGTGCTAGGTCTTTGGCGAGCGTCGCCTGGTCACGGGCCAGCTGCGCCTTCAGAGCGCGATCGTCCAGCGAGAACAGAAGGTCGCCAGCCTTCACCATCTGGCCGTCCTTGACGGCGATCGATGTGATCTGGCTCGAGATCCGTGCGTTCACGCTGACCACGGCGGGGGAGGATACGAAGCCGATGGCGTAGCGCCGGATTGGGAAGTCGGCCGTCGAAGCGATGGCGGCAACCACCGCAGTCGAATGTGCGGCATTTGCGGCGGCCGCCGGTTCGTCAGGCGCCGCCTGCCCCGCTGACAGCACCTGCCGGAGCTTGTCCGTTGCAGCAGGCGAAAGGTAGAGTCCAGCCGCGACAAGACAGGCGATCGCAAGCACGATCTTTCCACGCATCATCAAAGCCTTCTGTCCGACACGCCGTGGTTCGGTGGTCATTTCTTGGCGTAACTCGCAGCCTCGTGCCGCGGGTGCATCAGATAGATAGAAGGCGCCGAAGGCGGAAAAGTGCCAAAAGCCGGCATTACGAAGATTTAATGTGCAGTGCACAATAAAACGACAGCTACCGCAGCATCGGCCACAGCGTAGCAACTAGCAGCACGCCCATGGCGATGTTGAACCATTTCAGCCGCACCGGATCCGATAGAAAACCGCGCAGCGCCGTGCCGAAACCTGCCCACACCGAAACGCTCGGCAGGTTGACGATGGTGAAGGCTATCGAGATCAACGCCACCGACAAGAACGGGTGCTCCGGATTGGCGTAGACGGCCATGGCGGTGATCGCCATGACCCAAGCCTTGGGATTGACCCACTGGAACGCTGCCGCATCGATGAAACGCATCGGTCGCGCCTTGGCCTCGCCCTTGCCGCTGAGCGAACGCGACATGGCGATCTTCCAGGCGAGGTAAAGCAAATACGCGCCGCCCGCGATCTTCAACCCGGTGTGCAGCACCGGAAATGCCGTCAACACGGCGCCGAGACCGAAGCCGACGGCCAGCAACAACACGAGGAAGCCAATGCTGATGCCCAGCATGTGCGGAATGGTTTTGGTGAAACCGAAATTCACCCCGGAAGCCAAAAGCATGAAGTTGTTCGGACCAGGCGTGATCGAAGTCACGAAGGCATAGACCAGCAGGGCAAGGAATGCGTCGAGGGTCATGGCTTCCTCCCAGGCAGGTCAGCAATATTGTCCTTTTACCTCAGACGCACAAAGGCCCACCTCACGGCGGCAGCCGGGCCAGAAGATCAGGATCAAGGCGACGGAATAACTACAGTCGGCGCCGAAGCACTGGACCCAAGCGCAGGACGATCACATCCCTTGCGGACCGCGGTTCAGCGCCGCCACGCCGGTGCGGCAAATTTCGACCAGGCCGAGCGGCTTCATGATGGCGATGAACTGGTCGATCTTGGAGCCCTTGCCGGTGATCTCGAAGATGAAATGCTCGGTGTTGGCGTCGATGACGCTGGCGCGGAAGGCATCGGCCAGCCTCAGCGCCTCGACGCGGGCCTCACCCGTGCCGGCCACTTTCACCAGCGCGAGTTCGCGTTCAAGCGGCCGGTCCTGGCCGAGCTCGTGCGAGCGCACGGTGAGATCGACGACACGGTGCACCGGAACGATGCGCTCGAGCTGGTGTTTGATCTGCTCCAACACATGCGGCGTGCCGCGCGTCACGATGGTGATGCGCGACAGGTGCTTCTCATGTTCGGTTTCGGAAACCGTCAGGCTCTCGATGTTGTAGCCGCGTCCGGAAAACAGGCCGATAACCCGGGCAAGCACGCCCGGCTCATTGTCGACCAGCACGGAGAGCGTGTGGGTCTCCGGCTTTTCCGTTTCCTTGGCGATGAAGTAAGCGGAACCGGTCGGTTGAAGCTGTGCGTTCATGACATGAATCTCGATTTCAAACTTTTGAGCTAATTATCTGTTTCCGCACGGCTTCTCTAGACAAGCCCTGCCTCGGCTTGCGCGCTACACCAGTTCCCTGCCTTTGGCGTCGATGGCATTGGCCACCGCTTCGTCGGTCGCCTCGTCCGGCAAGAGCATCTCGTTGTGCGCCTTGCCTGACGGGATCATCGGGAAGCAGTTGGCAAGTGTGGCCACGCGGCAGTCGAAGATCACCGGCTTCTTCACCGAAATCATCTCCTTGATCGCGTCGTCCAGCTCGTCCGGCTTCTCGCAGCGAATGCCGTGGCCGCCATAGGCTTCGGCAAGCTTGACGAAATCCGGCATCGCTTCCGTGTAGGAATGCGACAGCCGGTTGCCGTGCAGAAGCTGCTGCCACTGCCGCACCATGCCCATGTACTGGTTGTTGAGGATGAAGATCTTGATCGGTGCGTCGTGCTGCACCGCCGCGCTCATCTCCTGCATCGTCATCTGCACCGAGGCATCGCCGGCAATGTCGATGACCAGCGCATCCGGGTGCGCGATTTGCACACCGAGCGCCGCCGGCAGGCCGTAGCCCATCGTGCCGAGCCCACCCGATGTCATCCAGCGGTTCGGCTTCTCGAAATGATAGTGCTGCGCCGCCCACATCTGGTGCTGGCCGACCTCGGTGGTGATGTAGGTGTCCATGTCCTTGGTCAGCGCGTAAAGCCGCTGGACGGCGTATTGCGGCATGATCACGTCGTGGTTCATCCTGTAGGCGAGCGAATCCCGCGCCCGCCATTTCGCGATCTGCTCCCACCACGGGTGAAGCGCCTTCTTGTCGGCCTTGGCGGTCGCCCGCCACAGCCGCACGAGATCCTCCAGCACCCGGCCGACATCGCCGATGATGGGCACGTCGGTGTGGACGTTCTTGTTGATCGACGACGGATCGATGTCGATGTGGATCTTCTTCGAGTTCGGCGAGAACGCCGTGAGCCGGCCAGTGATGCGGTCGTCGAAGCGCGCGCCGATGCAGACCATGACGTCGCAATCATGCATCGCCATATTGGCTTCGTAGGTGCCATGCATGCCGAGCATGCCCAGCCAGTTCTTGCCCGACGCCGGATAGGCGCCAAGACCCATCAGCGTCGAGGTGATCGGAAAGCCGGTGAGGTCGACCAGTTCGCGCAGCAGATGACTGGCTTCCGGGCCGGAATTGATCACACCGCCGCCGGTATAGAGGATCGGCTTTTTGGCGGCCGCCATCAGTTCGACCGCCGCCTTGATCTTTTCCAGGTCGCCCTGGACCTTAGGTTGATAGCTCGTGCGCGGCGCCGTCTGCGGCGGCACATAGATGCCCTTGGCGAACTGCACATCCTTCGGGATGTCGACGACGACCGGACCGGGACGTCCTGTCGTCGCGACATGAAACGCCTCGTGGATGATTGCCGCGAGCTCGTTGACGTCCTTCACCAGCCAATTGTGCTTGGTGCAGGGCCGCGTGATGCCGATCGTGTCGCACTCCTGGAAGGCATCCGAGCCGATCAGCGAGGTCGGCACCTGACCGGTCAGGCAGACCAGCGGGATCGAATCCATCAGCGCATCCTGCAGCGGCGTCACTGCATTGGTGGCGCCCGGCCCCGAGGTCACCAGCATGACGCCGGCCTTGCCGGTCGAGCGCGCATAGCCCTCCGCCGCATGACCCGCGCCTTGCTCGTGACGGACGAGGATGTGCTCGACATCGTCCTGTTGAAAGATTTCGTCATAGATCGGGAGAACCGCGCCGCCCGGATAGCCGAAAACATGCTTGACGCCATTGTCCTTCAGCGCCTGCACCACCATTTCGGCGCCGGTCATTTCGCGCCGTTCGTTCTGTCCACTGCTCATCGGTCTGGTCCCGTACTGTCCGCCATCGGCGATTGCTGGTCGTTTAGTCGTGTTTTGGGCAATAAAAAAGGCCCCCGAGGGAGCCTGTGTCTTGCGCATGGGAGGTTTTCGCCCGGCGGTTACACCGCCTTGCCCACGCGCTTTCCTACGAGAATGAGTGCCTTTTTCATGGTGGCGGACAATAGAATTGGTTTTGCGCCGCTGTCAACGGCCAATGTGCACGAGACCAAAAGGGTTGAACCCGTTGGCCGTATCCGACGGGCCGGTCGATCACCATCGCATTGAGTCAGCTGTTTCCGCCACAAGACACCGTTCCGATACGACCGCCGGCAGGACCAGAGTCCATGATCGTCCCGATAAGCCATTGAAACCACGCCAAACTATTTGACGACGTGACGTGGCGCATAGTTTGCCGCGATACTCGGCCAGCCGGGCTGGGAGGGTCCGGCAAAGCCACTATGACGACCAGGACTTCACGGGAGGAAATTGATGCTCGACAAGGCCCCAACCAAGAAACTCTCCGACCTGCTCGACCAATTCGGCGCAGCGCTTGCCGCCGGTGATATCGACAAGGCGGTCGGGTGCTTTCAGGAAGACTGCTACTGGCGCGACCTGGTGACCTTCACCTGGAACATCAAGACCATGGAAGGTCGCGACCAGGTGCGCGACATGCTGATGAGCCAGTTGGCGAAGACAAAGCCTTCAAACTGGGCAATCGCCAAGGGCGAAGACGCCAGCGAGAGCGATGGGCTGCTCGAAGGCTGGATCAGCTTCGAAACGGAGGTGGCGCGCGGCTTCGGCCATATCAGGCTGAAGAACGGCAAGATCTGGACGCTGCTCACCACCATGGTCGAGCTGAAGGGTTACGAAGAACCCGCCGGTTTCGCCCGGCCGATGGGCGCCAAGCACGGGCACGGAAAAAACCGGCCGACCTGGAAGGAGGAGCGCGAAAAGGAGGCCGCCGAACTCGGCTTCAAGACGCAGCCCCACACGCTCATCATCGGCGGCGGCCAAGGCGGCATCGCGTTAGGCGCTCGGCTGAGGCAGCTCGGCGTGCCGACCATCATCGTCGAGAAGAACGAGCGCGCCGGCGATTCATGGCGCAAGCGCTACAAGTCGCTCTGCCTGCACGACCCGGTCTGGTACGATCATCTGCCCTATATCGATTTTCCGAAGAACTGGCCGGTCTTCTCGCCCAAGGACAAGATCGGCGATTGGCTGGAAATGTACACCAAGGTCATGGAGCTGAACTATTGGTCCTCCACGGAGGCAAAGAGCGCCACCTATGACGACGAGAAGAAGGAATGGACGGTCGTCGTCTATCGCGACGGCAAAGATATCACGTTGAAGCCGAAGCAGCTGGTGCTGGCGACGGGACAGTCAGGCAAGGCCAACATGCCGAAATTCAAGGGCATGGACAACTTCAAGGGTGATCAGCACCATTCTTCCAAGCACCCCGGCCCCGATGCCTATGCGGGCAAGCGCGCCGTCGTCATCGGCTCGAACAACTCAGCCCATGACATCGCCGCAGCCCTTTGGGAGGCCGGCGCCGATGTCACCATGGTGCAGCGCTCGACCACCCATATCTCCAGATCCGACACGCTGATGGAAATCGGACTGGGTTCGCTCTACTCGGAGAAAGCCGTGCAAGGCGGGATGACCACGGCCAAGGCCGACCTCATCTTTGCGTCCCTGCCCTACAAGATCCTGCATGAATTCCAGATCCCGGCCTACGCCGAGATGAAGAAGCGAGACGCCAAATTCTACGAGGGGCTGGAAAAGGCAGGATTCATGCTCGACTGGGGCGATGACGATTCCGGCCTGTTCATGAAATATCTCAGGCGCGGCTCAGGCTACTACATCGATGTCGGCGCTTCCGACCTCATCATCGACGGCTCGATCAAGCTGAAAAGCGGCGTCGAGGTCAAGGAGGTCCAGGAGCATTCGGTCCTGCTTAGTGACGGATCGGACCTGCCGGCCGACCTCATCGTCTACGCCACCGGCTATGGCTCGATGAACGGCTGGGCGGCCGACCTGATATCCAGGGACGTTGCCGATAAGGTCGGGAAATGCTGGGGTCTCGGCTCCAACACTACCAAGGATCCCGGCCCCTGGGAGGGCGAATTGCGCAATATGTGGAAGCCGACGCAACAGGAAGCGCTATGGTTCCACGGCGGCAATCTGCACCAGTCACGCCACTATTCGCAGTTCCTGTCGCTGCAGCTGAAGGCCCGGCACGAGGGCATCGCAACGCCGGTCTATGGGCTGCAGCAGGTCCATCACAAGGGATAGCAGCGCGATAGTACGGAAGCGAGGTGCGGCGAATGCCGCGCCTAATCAGGCGGCAGGAGAGTCGGGTGCGGATACCGGCTGGTTCTGCGTGGCTGCCAGCGCGTCGCGCAGGGCCTGCTCCTTGGTGTGGTCGAGTGAGGTTTTCAGCACGATGCCGCCCGATCCTTTCAGATCCTCGAGCACCTTGTCGGCTGTCATCTTGCGGACCAGCACGAACAGTGCCGCGTTGCCGGGCTGCAGGCTTGACCCGAGTTCCTTCATGAACTTGTCGTTGATGCCGAAATCGCTCAGCGCGCCGCCAAGTGCGCCCGAGGCCGCGCCAACCGCCGCCCCTACGACCGGCATAAGGAAGATCATTCCGACGAGGAGCCCCCAGAAGCTGCCGGAGACCGCTCCAGCGGTGGTTGGGTTGAAGAGTTGATTGAGCTTGACGTCGCCGCTCTCCTGCTTCACCGCGATCACCGCATCGCTGAGTTCGATCAGGTATTCCTTCTGCAATTCGAACAGCCGCTTGCGCACCTTTTCCGCCTTGGCTTCGGTCGAATAGACGATGGCGATCAAATCGGACATGGAATAGCTCCCTGTTGGCTTGCAAATGCTCGGCAGTTTTGTTGCATCCTACGAAATCTTCGTGACAGGTATTGTTTGTGCTTCGCGTCCCTCAACCGGCGATGCGCGCACGGCGCATCTTCGGACGGCCGTAGGGCGACACCGGGAAAGGCCGAAAGATACTCGAAGCAGCACTTAACTGTCTATCTGCCCGGCCATGCTATTCGAGATACTTACCCGTGCGATTATCTGTAGAAAAATCAAACGGGGCCTTGCGACAGCCGAGCCGTCACCGGGTCTGGCCGATGCGCTTCCAGTAGATAAGCGTACCGGTCAGTCCCCCATGCGGCTTCAATGCATAGTCCGGTATCTCGCCGGCCAGCGTGAATCCCAGTCTCTCATAGAGGCCGGAAGCGCCGTCCTCGGCCGCCGTGTCCAGCACCAGCAGCGTGCGGCCTTTCTCGACAGCGAGGCTTTCGGCCGCTTGCATCAGGCGAGTCGCCACCCCTTGGCCGCGACGAGCGACGCGGGTCATCAGCTTGGCGATCTCGGCCCGGTGCGGCTGGTTGGGGGGACAGTCGAGCAGCAAGGTGACGGTGCCGACTAGAACCTCATCGTCCCAGGCGCCCAGCACCGCTCGTTCGCGTCTTGCCGCCGCCACAAGCGATTTGGTCCAGAAGGCGCCTGCCGCTTCCGGCGACAGCGGATGCATAAAGCTGACCGATCCACCGGCCGCGACCGTCTGGATCAGCATATCGACCAGCATTGCTTGGGCTCCCGCAGCTTGGCTCAGGGCCTTGATTTCGATGGAGCTCATGCGTGGGATGTCCTTTGACCGCTATGAAACGATCGACGTGTTCCAGCCGTCAATCAAGACCACTGACTCGGCGTCGCTTTCGTACTGCCTTGATCGCGGCAATGCGATCGGTGTCCTTTGGCTGCAGATGCAGCCCGCGTTCCAGGATTTCGAGCGTATATTCCTCATAGGTCAGGCCCAGCCGCTCGGCCTTCTCCATTCGCATCAGCATCACGTCGCGGCTCGGCGCCTTCCACGCCTTGGCATGCGCAGCCTGCCAGGCAAGGAAGATGTAAGGGTCGCCCTTGCCCCACGGCGGGCCATCATAATCGTCGAGAGGCGGCCCGCCATTATCGGTGCGTTTTGGACGGCGCGCCATTGCCTCAGCCCCTTGCCAACGCGACCAGATAGTCGGCGGCGTACGGTCCAGGAGCATGGAAGGTGCAATCCGTCGGCGCGCCAAGCGCAAGGCAGTCACCCGGTTCGAGACCGTGCACGATATCGCCCTCGGTGAATTCCAGTCGTCCGGAAATCAGCCATATCTGTTGTCTGATGAAGGCATAGGACGCCGCCGGAAAGCTTACCTTGGCCCCCGCCGGCAATGTGACCCGGATCAGTTCGAGCGGCATGTCCGAGACCGGCGAAAGATGCCGCCTGATATAGCCGGTGGCGGGATCGCGCCAGACCGGCTGATCGCCTTCGCGAAGCAGCCCGCCGCCTTGCAGCTCCGCCCGCGCGATAAGGGTGGAAAGCGTCATGCCGAAGGCCGCCGCGATGCGCACCAGAAGTGTGGCGGTCGGGCTCGTCTTGCCGCGCTCTATCGTGCTGAGCATGGCTTTCGACACGCCGGAGCGGTCCGCGAGCTCCGCCAGCGACCAGTCCCTCAATGCTCTTTCGGAGCGTATTCTCCTGCCGATGCTTGAGGAGAGATCGTTCGCAATATCAGTCATTCATCCGGTATATCGAAATTCTGCTTTGGAGCAAGGGGGCGATCGGTTCAATTTTCGCGAATGGCTTAACACCCGCTACACCATTCGACCTCACCCCGCCTTAACCCCGCCGATGTAACGTCGATCTCCTGGGGAAATGGGAAACAGCCTGCTCATGTTTGTCGAACGCCAAGCCTCCATCGGAGAACCGACAACGCAGGAGCGCCGAACAGCCGAGCAGAACGACAAGCGCATTCTGGGCAATGTCGTCCAGTGCGACGGCGCGCGCGCCACCATCAGCGCCTATGCCGAGGATGCCGAAGGCACGGTCACCGGCCAATGGACCGTCGGCAAGATGATTTCCATCAACCTCGGCACCACGCGAACCGTCGGCCTGGTCTACGGGATCGGCAAGTCGGATCGCGCCTGGAGCAATGAGGGCCAGAACCCGATCGAGGTCAGCATCGAACTCATCGGCGAGGTGCGCGACGGCGTCGGGCCCGGCGCCAAGCCGGTTTTCGACCGCGGCATCACCTGCTATCCACATATCGGCGCCATCGCCCATCGCATCCGCAGCCGCGACCTGCAGGCGGTCTACGACCTTGCCGGGCGCCACTCGATCACCATCGGCACGCTGTCGCAGGACGAGACGATCGACGCCAACATCGCCATCGACGACACGCTGGCGCGCCACTTCGCCATTGTCGGCACCACCGGCGTCGGCAAGTCCACCGCCGTCTCGCTGCTTTTGCGCAAGTCGATCGCCGCCCGGCCCGACCTGCGCGTCCTCATCCTCGATCCGCACAACGAGTTCGCTGCCTCCTTGCCCGAACACTGCGTCAGGATCGATTCGACGACGCTGGACCTACCCTTCTGGATGTTCAAGCTCGAGGAATTTGCCGAAGTCCTGTTTCGTGGGCGTGAGACCGTGCCGGAGGAAGTCGATGTCTTGCGCGATCTCATCCCCGCCGCCAAAAGCCTGTACCGCAACCCGAACTCGGGCACCTCTCTCAGGCGTGGCACCGACGCGCTGACCGCGGACACGCCGGTGCCTTACCGCATTGCCGACCTCCTCAAGCAGATCGACGAGCGCATGGGGTTGCTGGAAAGCAGGAACGACCGTCCCACTCTCAGATCGCTGAGGACGCGCATCGAATCGGCGGCTGCGGATCCGCGCTACCGCTTCATGTTCGGTTCGCGCCTGATCGAGGACACCATCCACGAGACGATCGGCAACATTTTTCGCGTGCCGCATCACGGCCGCCCGGTGACCTGCTTCGAGATGGCCGGCATGCCGTCGGAAGTGGTCAATTCGGTCTGCTCGGTGCTGGCGCGCCTGGCCTTCGACCTTGCGCTGTGGAGCGAAGGCCGGCTGCGGCTATTGTTCTTGTGCGAGGAAGCCCACCGCTACATGCCGGCCGATCCGCGCCTTGGTTTCGCGCCGACCCGGCACGCGCTGTCGCGCATCGCCAAGGAAGGCCGCAAATATGGCTGCTATCTCGGCGTCGTCACCCAGCGCCCGGGCGAGCTCGATCCCACCATCCTGTCGCAGTGCTCGACCTTTTTTGCCATGCGGCTTGCCAACGAGCAGGACCAGGCGATCATCCGCTCGGCGATCGCCGATTCCTCGGCCTCGACGCTGGCGTTCCTGTCCTCCATGGGCCAGCGCGAAGCCATCGCCTTCGGCGAAGGGGTGGCAACGACCATGCGGCTGAAATTCGAAAAGTTGTCCGAGGATCTGATCCCCGGCACGGCCAAGCGTGAGGAAGCCGTGCTGTCCGATGTCGGCAACGATGTCGACCTGGTGGCGATCGTCGAAAGGCTGCGCAACGTGCCGAAACCGCAGCAGGCGATGGCTTTCGCCGAAGTCGTGGAACCCAGCCGGCAGGCCGGCGATCCCAACTATCGCAAGCCACCTGCCCCGACTGTCGCACGCGTCCAGCTGGACGACGATTTCGACATGCGCTATGGCCTGAAACCGGCAACCTTCGGCCTGCGCCCGCAGAACGATTGAGCCGGCGCCACTACGTCCTTCCGCCGGACAGATTTTACGTCAGACGGCCAGCATCACGAATTTAGTGACGGGATTTCAGGCGCAGACGCGGTTTCGGCCTTGCCTCTTCGCCTCATAGAGCTGGCGATCGGCGCGGCGATAGAACTCTTCGGCGGTTTCCTTGCGGTCCCAGACGGCAAGGCCCACGCTGGTGGTGATCTTCAGGCGGACATTGCCTGACAATATCGACATGTTGGCGATCGCCTTGCGAATGCGCTCGGCGAATTTGGCCAGAAGTTCGGCGTCCATATTGGGCGTGACCACCGCAAATTCCTCGCCACCCAGCCGAGCCACCACATCGTGATAGCGCGTCATGTCCTTGAGACAGCTGGCGACCGCCCGCAAGACCTCGTCGCCGACATCATGACCATGGGTGTCGTTAACCTGCTTGAAATGGTCGAGATCAAGGATCATCAGCCCGACCGGCTTTTCGATGCGGCCGAATTCCTCGAGATATTCCTTCAGTGCATCGTCGAAATAGCGCCGATTCTGCATGCCGGTCAGGCTGTCGGTCAGTGCCGCATGCTCCAGCGTTTCCGAACGGGCGCTGAGCGAAACCGTCATGGCGCGCAACTTGCCTTCTTCCGTAGCCTGCCTGCGGATCAGCGGATAGATAAAGAAAATGCCGAAGAACAGCGCAGTCGCCAATAGAACGCCGGTCACAAACAACAGCTTGTTGAGATAGACGATCTTCTCAATCCCGGAAGGCGTATCGATCTCGGCCGCGAAGGCCTGCAGAAGCCCATAGGCGTGAAGCGTCACCAGGCCGGCGGCCAGGATTACGAAGATGAAGACGAAAAAGGCTGATTCCGCCTTGTGAAAACGCATCTGCTCCCCGTTGGAAAATTCCCACAGACCTTATGGCACGGACGACCTTACGGAGGGTTAATTAGGACAACTTCGACGGGAAGTCTCCCCTCCAGATCAACTTTTCAGGTTGCACCGGAAAACGGATCCGAGATCGTGGATTCCACACGATCACCGGGGCGCTGTCTCACCCATTCCGGCCCCAATTGATGCCTGAACCAGGTCGCCTGGCGCTTGGCATATTGTCGCGTCGCAATCTTTGCGCGCTCGATCGCTTCGGGAAAGCTCAGCTCCCCGGCCATTGCGGCCTGGAGCTCGCGAACGCCGATCGCTTTCATCGCCGGCAAATCGGGATCAAGACCAAGACTGGTGAGTTGCTTGACCTCATCGAGCGCACCCTTCTCCAGCATGCGGTCGAACCGCGCCCCGATCCGCTCCACCAGCGCCGCCCGATCCGGTTCGATCACCAAGAAGCGTGCGCTGTCCCTGTCGATCAGCGATCGGCCTCTCGCCGCCTGCCATTTGAGAATGGAACGGCCCGATGCGTCGAGCACCTCCAGCGCCCGCACGATGCGCTGGCCGTCGGTCGGCTTCAGCATCATCCCGGCCGCGGAATCCTCGCGCATCAAGATGCGGTGCAGCTTGGCTGCGCCCTGCTCCTGGAGTTCGTAGCGCCAGCGGTCGCGGACCTGCTGCGGAATGTCGGGCATTTCCGAAATGCCTTCCACAAGCGCCCGGAAATAAAGCCCGGTGCCGCCGACGAAAATCACCGGCCGTTCGAAGAACGTGCCCTCGTCGATCAGCTTCGTCACGTCGCGCAGCCAGGCGCCGGTGGAATATGCGGTGGAGGGATGGACATGCCCATAGAGATAATGCGGGACGCGGGCGAGCTCGGCAGCGGTCGGCCGCGCCGTCAGCACGTCGAGTACCGAGTAGCCTTGCATGGAATCGGTGTTGACGATGACGCCGCCCTTGCGCTCGGCGAGATCGAGCGCAAGGGCGGACTTGCCGCTGGCAGTTGGCCCGGCTATCAGGATCGCGTTCTTAACGCGGCCTTCGTCCGCCTGCCCGCCGGAATTTTCGATGCCGCTGATCGCCACGCCCTTGATCGCCACGCTTGTGTCCCATCCCGCCGGCCGCGCATTGTCGCCGGCGCTTGCGAATATGGCGTCAGGGTCGGTCGGCGCAAGCACTGTTCGCTGGCTGGCCGATGGCATCGCTTGCGAATTCGCTTTGCCCGATGGGGCCGAAGCCGCTGAAGCGACCGCCAGCCTGCGCGCCGTGCTCGCTGCCGAGCCGGTCGATGTGATCGTTCAGCAGGCCGAGGGACGGCGAAAGAAAATCCTCATCGCCGATATGGATTCGACTGTCATCGACCAGGAATGCATCGACGAGCTTGCCGACGAGATCGGGGTCAAGGATCGCGTCGCCGCCATCACGGCGCGATCGATGAACGGCGAGATCGCTTTCGAGCCGGCCTTGCGTGAGCGAGTGGCGCTGCTGAAAGGCCTCGACGCTGCGGTGGTCGACCGCATCATCGCCAACCGCCTGACGCTGGCCTCCGGTAGCCGCGCGCTTGTCCAGACCATGCGGGCTAACGGTGCATGGACTGCACTGGTGTCGGGCGGCTTCAACGTCTTCACCTCACGCATTGCCGCCATGCTCGGCTTTCAGGAGAACCGCGCCAACAGCCTGCTCGAGCTGAATGGCCGCTTCACCGGGCTGGTGGCCGAGCCGATCCTGGGGCGCGCCGCGAAAGCCGAAGCGCTACTCGAGATTTCGGCCCGCCTCGGGCTGACGACCGCGGACGCCATTGCCGTCGGCGATGGCGCCAACGACCTCGACATGATCCGCCTTGCCGGCACCGGTGTGGCGCTTCATGCCAAACCGGTTGTGGCAGCGGAGGCAAAATTCCGCATCGACCACGGCGACCTGACCGCGCTTCTCTATCTGCAAGGTTACCGGCAGGAGGAATTTGCAGCGTGACGCCGATCCGCACCGAGCGCCTGATCCTGCGCAACTGGGAGGACCGCGACCGCGAGCTCTTCCACCGGATCAATTCCGACGAACGCGTCATGGAGTTCTTTCCATTTCGCCGCGACCGCGCTGCCGCGGACGCCAAAATGGACGAGTTCCGCGCCTGGATTGCCGAGGATGGCTATGGCTTCGCTGCCGCCGAGATAATTGAAACGCGCCAATGCATCGGCTTCGTCGGCCTCCTCGACACCGACCATTTGCCCTTCCTGCCGGCCGGCACAGTCGAGATCGGCTGGCGGCTGGCGCCCGAATTCTGGGGCCATGGCTACGTCACCGAGGCGGCCGAAGCCTGGCTCGCCTATGGGTTCGAAACGCTTGGCCTCGATGAAATCGTGTCCTTCGCCGTTAGGGATAACAGCCGGTCCACCGCCGTCATGCAGCGCCTGGGCATGATCGCCGACCCGGCCAGCGATTTCGACCATCCCGGCATTCCGGACAGCCATGCCAGGCTGAAGCGGCATGTGTTCTACAGGCTCTCGCGCAGGGATTGGCCGGCAAGAAAAAGGGCGGCTCGCTAGCCGCCCTTTTCCCTTAAAATCAAAGCTCTGCAGGCCTTACCGGACTCAATCCATCCGGATCGTCACAAACCGCAATTCGCCGGACTTCGATGCCAGCATCAGCAGCGCGTTCTTGCGACCCTGCTCCTTCAATGCAGCAATCCGGTCCATGACATCCTTGGGTGTGGCGACCGATTCCTGGGCGATCTCGGTGATCACCTCGCCGGCCTGGATGCCGCGTTCGGCAGCGGCCGAATCCTTGCTGACTTCGGTGATGACCACGCCGGAGACTTCGGCGGCGATGCCGAATTTCGTCCGCGTCTCGTCGTTGAGCTCGCCAATGGTCATGCCGAGCACGGCGGCCGTCGCAACGGCAGGCGCCTTGTCGCCATTGTCCTGATCGGCGTTGCCGTCCTCGCTGCTGGCAAGCTTTTCGCCATCTTCGAGCCGGCCGAGCGTCACCTTTACGGTCTGCTCGACCCCCTTGCGCACGATGACCACGTCGACAGCCTTGCCGACCGAGCTTTCCGCGACGACGCGCGGCAGGTCGCGCATTTCATTGACGTCCCTGCCGTCGAACTTGATGATGACGTCGCCCGCCAGGATGGTGCCGTTGTCGACCGGCCCTCCCTTGATGACGCCAGCGACCAGCGCGCCCTTGGCGGTCGCCATGCCGAGGCTTTCGGCAATATCTTCCGTCACCGGTTGAATGCGCACGCCGAGCCAGCCGCGCCGCGTCTCGCCGAACTGGCGGAGCTGGTCGACGACGCCCAACGCCAGCTGCGAGGGAATCGAAAAGCCGATGCCGATCGAGCCGCCGGACGGCGAGATGATCGCCGTGTTGATACCGATCACCTCGCCGGCGCTGTTGAACAGCGGTCCGCCGGAATTGCCGCGGTTGATCGCGGCATCGGTCTGGATGAAATCGTCATAGGGACCGGAATTGATATCACGGTTGCGGGCCGACACGATGCCCACAGTCACGGTGCCGCCGAGGCCGAACGGATTGCCGATCGCCATCACCCAGTCACCGACACGCATCTTGCTGGAATCGCCGAATTTCACCGCGGTCAGTTTGTGCCCTTTCGGGTCGACCTTCAGCACCGCAACGTCGGTCTTGGTGTCAGTGCCGACCAGTGTCGCCTTCAGCGTCACGCCGTCGGAAAAATTCACTTCGATATCGTCGGCATCGGCGATCACGTGGTTATTCGTCACCACGATGCCCTGCTCGGCATCGACCACGAAGCCGGAGCCCAGCGATTGCACCTTTTGCGAGCGATCGCCCTGTTCGCCGGGACGGTTCTTGAAGAAGTCGTCGAAGAAATCCTGAAAGGGCGAGCCCTCCGGAAGCTGCGGCATCGGCACAGCACCAGGCCCCTCGGTGCCCTTAACCCTCTGCGAGGTCGATATGTTGACCACGGCACCCAGCAGGCCCTGCGCGAGATCGGCGACCGAGGCCGGGCCATCCGCAGCGATTGTCGGCGTCACCAGCGACGGCACGGTAAAGGCGCCGATAAGAAGTGCTGCTGCACCCGAAGTGAACGTCCGCCTCGCCGCGCGCAAAAAGCTGTTGGATGTCATCGAGAAGTCTCCCGGTGTCTCTGAAAAGAAAAGCGCCTCGCCGAAAACGCAGCGTCGAGCCATGTTGGCAAGAAATACGGCACGTTTGCGGCTATGGCTATCGGCATAGGATAAATCCTGCGTTATCCCGAAATCATAGACCGATCACGTTATCCGCCGCGCACCAGCCAGACGAGGCCGACGCCAACGGCGATTGCGACCAGCCCGGCGATCCGCAGCGCATTCTCCGGCGTTGTCAGAACTTCGCTGGCAAGTTTCTTGGCAAGGTTGGGAAAGCCGCCATAGACCAGGCCCTCTACGACGAGAACCAGGCCTATTGCTGCCAGAAAATCCTGCACCGGCCGTTACTGGCCGGTGCCTGGCTGCGCTGCCGGTGCAGCAGGTGCTGCGGGCGGCGCTGCCGGCGTATCCCCGCCGGCGGGATTGCGGAAGAAACGGAAGAATTCCGAATTCGGCGACAGCACCATCGTCGTTCCGGTGCTGTTCAGCGCCGTGCCGTAGGCATTCATCGATCGGTAAAAATCAAAGAAGGCCGGATCGCGCTGGTAGGCGTTCGCGAAGGTGGCGCTGCGTTGAGCTTCGCCTTCACCACGCAGGATTTCAGACTCCCTCCGTGCCTCGGCGACGATCTCCACCACTTCGCGGTCGGCGCGAGCCCTGATGCGCTGCGCCGCCTCGTTGCCGCGCGCCCTCAGCCGCTCGGCTTCGGCCAGACGCTCAGCCTTCATGCGGTCGTATGTCTGTTGCGAGACTTCCGCCGTCAAATCGGTACGGCGAATGCGGACATCCTCGATCTGCAGGCCGAGCGATGTAGCGTCGGGCCTCAGCTGATCGCGCACTTCACGCATCATCACGGCTCGCTCTTCCGAGAGCGCTGCCTCGAAGTCGCGCAGACCGTAGACACGGCGCAAGGCGGCGTCGAGACGCGTCCTCAACCGTGCCTCGGCCAGCTCGATCTGACCGGACACCGCGGAGCGGAACACGCGCGGATCCGAGATCCGATAGGCGATGAAGGCGTCCACCTCATAGAACTTGCCGCCCGAAACCTGGACGCGGATGTTGTCGAGGTCGAAGCGCAGCACCCTGTTTTCGATCAACTGCACGCTATCGGCATCGAAGAAGGCGAACGGCGCCTTGAAATAGATACCCGGCTGGCTCTTGACGTCGACGATCTCGCCGAACCTAAGCACCAGCGCCTGCTGGCGAGCATTGACGACGAAGACGGACGAATAGAGCAGGAACAGGAGAACCGCGGCGATGACGGCAATGATGGGAAGACGGTTGGCCATCACTGGTTTCCTCCGAGGACCGGCGCTGGCGCCTTTTGCTGCAATGCCGGCAGCGGCAAATAGGGAACGATCCCTTGCCCGTTGCCTTGCTCGACAATGACCTTGTTGGAATCCTTCAGAACCCTCTCCATCGTTTCCAGATAAAGCCGCTGGCGCGTCACGTCAGGCGCCTTGGCGTATTCGTCATAGACCGAGATGAAGCGCTGCGCCTCGCCTTCGGCCTCCTGCACGACCCGGTTCTTATAGCCGGCCGCCTCCTCGCGGATCTGTGCGGCCTCGCCGCGCGCCTGGCCGAGTTTCTGGTTGGAATACTGGTTGGCCTGCTCGACGAACTTGTCCTCGTCCTGCTCGGCCCGCTGCACTTCATCGAAGGCGTCGGCCACTTCGCGCGGCGGCGCGGCATCCTCGATCGAAATCGCGTTGACGTTCAGGCCGGCCTTATAGCCGTCCAGCGTCGTCTGGATGATTTCGCGCACGGAAGCCGCAATGCCCTCGCGATCATCGCGGAAGATGTCCTGCGCCGGCCGACGGCCGACGGCTTCGCGCATGGCGCTTTCGGCGACCTGCCGCAGCATGCCGTCGGGATCGGACACATCGAACAGATAGGCCCTCGGATCGGACACCTGATAGGCGACAGAGAACTGGACATTGACGATGTTCTGGTCACCAGAAAGCATCAGGCCTGAGCCGTTGCCGGAGGTCGTGCCGCCGCCGATATCGACGAGTTGCTCGGCGATGACGGCGGTTTCGACCGTTTCGATGGGCCACCAATGGAAATGCAGGCCGGGCTGCGAGAGCTCCGCCTTTGGCACGCCGAATCTGAGTTCGACCGCAACCTCGTCCGGCTGCACGGTATAGACGGCTTTGAACGCCCACAGCACGACGAGCGCTGCCGCGATCAGCCCGAACACGGCTGGGCTGGCGCCACCGCCTCCCGGCAAAGCACGCCGCAATCTGTCCTGGCCGCGCCGGATGATGTCTTCGAGATCGGGAGGCGAGCCCTGCGGACCGCTGGGTCCCTTCGGTCCCTGCCCCCAGGGTCCTGGATTGTTGCCGCCGCCCCACGGGCCGCCGCCTCCGCCGCTTTTGTCATTCCAGGGCATGAATGTCCTTTCGCTCCCTCACGCGCCGGCCTGACGACGCAAAATCCAGTATCGTCCTTCTATAGGGACGCGACAGCACGCTTTCAACGCGATCGGTTGTCGTCGCCGTCCGTTTTGGACCGTCGCGACCCTTTTATCGTCCTTCAATGCACGTCGCGGCGCCGCTCGTAAACCGAATAGCGTGTCGCATGGCTGTCCTTTTCACCGGCAGGAACGTCCTGCGAGCGGACGATGCGCCACGAATCCGGATCGATCCGCGGGAAATGCGCGTCGCCGTCGACCGCGGCAAGGATATGGGTGACATGCAAGCGGTCGGCCAGCGGCAGCGCTTGGGCATAAATCTCGCCGCCGCCGATAACGCAGATTTCGTCGGCGCCGGCCATGCAGCGCCCGCGCACCTTCGCCAGACTGATCGCCTCGTCGAGCGAATGCACGACTTCGACGCCCTCGGCGCGCCAGGCCTTGTCGCGGGTCACCACGACGTTGAGCCTTCCAGGCAGAGGCCGGCCGATGCCTTCATAGGTCTTGCGACCCATGACGATAGGTTTGCCCATCGTGTCGGCCTTGAACCGCTTGAGATCGCTGGAAAGCCGCCACGGCAACCCGCCATCGCGCCCGATCACGCCGTTTTCGGCGATGGCGACATAGATCGCGACATCCATCAGCCGCCGCTCCCATCGCCACCGGTAGGCACCAGCAGCAAAATGTCGATGTCGCGCTCGGGATAGAAATTTTCTGCCGTCATCTCGAAACGCGTCGGCCCGACTTTCCTGACGTTTTCGCCACAGAACGAGACCAGGTTCTTCGGATCGCCCTTGTCGACGGTCAGCTTGAACTTGCCGATCGTGCCCGTCGCCCAGTTGCCGCCAGTGGTCAAGATATAGGCGATGCGGTTTTCGAAATGTTTCGGAGTACCATCGGGATTGCCCTTCGCTGCCTTGCGGATCGCATTCTCGAACGTCTGGTCCATGCAGTAGCGGGTCTTGTAGGCGGCATATTGGCCCTGGAACTGGCCGTCATAGAAGAAGCTGACCGAGGACGTGCCGCCGACGCTCGGCTTGTAGCGATGAGCGACCCGGACTGCCTTGTTGGCGGGAAAGGTCGAGCGCCACCAATAGGTCGAGCGCAATTGCCAGAACGGCACATAGACGGTCTTCATGCCCGAACCATCGTCGGCGGTGTCCTCGATGATGAGGCCACGATCGACCCAGTCGTCGGCAACCGCTTGCGGCAGCTTTGCCAATGCCGCCTTGGCCGCGTCGCCGAACGGGTAAAACGGCACGTTCTGCGCCTTCAAATCGGCGCCGATGTCGATGCCGAGCGCAAACGCCTTCTGCTCGAGCTGCGGCTTTGCCGCCACGCCGTCGATCGTCACCTCGAAGCCGAGGAAATTGTCGCTCTGGCCGTCGGGGATCGCCGGCATCTCGTTGGGGTCGCCTTCGATGTCGGGCATCGGAAAAGCGACGATCGCGTCGACGTCCTTGTCGGTGTTGTTGCGGAAGACATAGTCGACCGTCACCTTTTCCGGCGAGATGTAGAGATCCTCGCTCTCCATAGCGACGGCGTCGCTGCGCGACAGAATCAGGCCGCCCGTTCCCAATTCGGCGATCGAATCATTGGCGAATGCGGGCGTGGCCGGGAGCGCCAGCGCTGCGGTCAGGAGATAACGGAACATGGAAGCTCCCTTGGCGAAATACCGGCATGACTCTAGCCGTTTCGATGTCGCGCTTCAAAGCCCTTCCGCGCTTGCGCACAGCCATGGCTTGTCTGGACACCGACGTTCGGATCGGGCAGGAGTTCGCCTATGCGCAAGCTTCTTGTTATCGGCATCGGCGCCGGCAATCCCGACCATATGACCGTGCAGGCCATCGACGGCTTGAACCGCGCCGAGGTGCTGTTCATTCCCGACAAGGGCGCGAAGAAGAACGATCTCGCAGAACTGCGCCGCCAGATCTGCGACCGATTCGTCACCAACCCAAACTCGCGTCGCGTCGAGTTCGACGTGCCGGTGCGGGCCGAGCCGGCGCCTTCCTATCGTTCGACCGTCGACGACTGGCACGAGGCGATCGCTGCGATCTATGAGGGCCTGATCCGCGATGAGCTTTCGCAAAATGGCTGCGGCGCCTTCCTGATCTGGGGCGATCCCTCGCTCTACGACAGCGCGCTGCGCATCCTCGAGCGCGTGCGCCTCAGGGGCAATGTCGAATTCGCTTTGGACGTCATTCCCGGCATCACTGCTGTTCAGGCGCTCGCCGCCAGCCACAGAACCGCGCTGAATCGCATCGGCGATGCGGTTCAGATCACTACTGGCCGCCGGCTCACCGAGGAAGGTTTGCCCGATAATGCCGGTAGCACCGTCGTCATGCTGGACGGCAAATGCGCCTTCAACACGCTGGACGACAAGAACCTCGTCATCCACTGGGGAGCCTATCTCGGCACATCCGACGAGATCCTCATTTCCGGCCGCCTCGGCGACGTCGGCGACGAAATCGCAAAGACACGCGAGGAAGCCCGCCGGAAAAAGGGCTGGATCATGGATACGTATCTGCTGCGCAAGCCCGGCGAGCCGGAGGAGGAATAAGGGGTTACGCTCGGCCGGTACAAATTCCACCGACCTCACCCAGCGTCGATTTCCGCCTGTAATGCCTCCATATGCGTTTCCGCCGCCGAAGCCGCAGCCCGTTCGATGGCGCGAAAGCGGCTGACCACCGCAAGCCCCACCGAGGTCAACTGGGCGCCGCCGCCCTTTTTCCCGCCGGTCTGCGCCGCGACCAGCGGCTTGCCGAACACCCTGTTCATGTCCTCGACCAGATCCCAGGCGTGCTTGTAGGACATTTCCATACCGCGCGCCGCCGCCGAGATCGAACCGAAGGCGGCTATCTGCTCCAGAAGCTCGATTTTGCCCGGCCCGATGCGGCCGTCTGGATCGAGGTTTATCCGCAAGCTCAGCGACGGCATTCCACTCCTCCGCAATCACGCCGCAGCCATACTAGAACCTCTCCAGCAATACCGCTATTCCAAATCGATATAGCGACGATCATCAGCGGTCATCCCTCCGCCTCGACAGGCAGGCCGGCGCTCGTGTTCGCCCGGTCGAAGCTTACCGTCTTGACCACCGCGTAGACCTTTCGGCCGAGCCGAAGTTTCAGCGTCTGTCGCGATTGCTCGGTGATTCGGGCAAGCACGGTTGCGCCATTGCAGTCGATGCCGATCTCGACCGTAGGTCCCCCGCCCGGCTCTATCGCCACGATCGTGCCCGGCAAGATGTTGAGCGCACTGAGGCCAGTCGGCTGTTCGGTGGCGATCATCACGTCGCGAGCACGGATGCGAATGCGTACCGGCGCACCGACCGGAGTGGCCAGACGCGGCACGCGGATCTCGCCCGCCGCCGAGCCAAGCACGGTCATGCCGAAGACTTCGTCGTGGCGCAGCACCGCGGTATCCAGCACCGCGCCGCCCTCGCCGCGCTCTTCCGCCGGCAACAAGTCGAGCCGCTGCATGATCGCCCCGGTCGGGCCGCAAGCAGCGACTTTACCTTGCGCCAGCACCACCACGTCGCTTGCCAGCCGCGCCACTTCCGAGATCGAATGGCTGACATACACGATCGGGATTTTCGTCTCGTCGCGCAGCCGCTCGATATAGGGCAGGATCTCCGCCTTGCGAGCCTCGTCGAGCGAGGCCAGCGGCTCGTCCATCAGCAACATTTTCGGGCTGGCGAGCAACGCCCGGCCGATCGCCACGCGCTGTTTCTCGCCGCCGGAGAGCTTTGCCGGACGCCGGTCGAGCAAAGGACCGATGCCGAGCAGGTCGACGACCGCATTCATATCCGCATAGCGTTCTGCCGACGGCGTGAACCAGCGGCCGTAGCGCAGATTGCTGGCCACGCTCATATGCGGAAACAGCCGCGCGTCCTGGAACACCATGCCGATGCGGCGCTTGTGCTTCGGCACGAACAGGCCCGCATCCGTATCGACCAGCACACGGCCATCAGCCTCGATCCGCCCTTTGTCGGGCCGGATCAGACCTGCAATCATATTGATCAGCGACGTCTTGCCGGAGCCCGAAGGCCCGAACAGCGCGGTCAGCCGCCCGGCGCTCTCAAAGCGAGCCTCGACCCCGAAATCACCAAGCCGATGGCTGATGTCGACCATTACAGTCATTCGACGTCCATCCGCTTGCCGACGCGCCGCGCCAGCACCTCCGATGCGACAAGTGCTGCCATCGAGATGACGATCGAGATCAGCGTCAGCCTGAGGGCGCCGGCATCGCCGCCCGGCACCTGCGTGAACGTGTAGATCGCCGACGGCAGCGTCTGCGTTTCGTTGGGAATATTGGAAACGAAGGTGATCGTCGCACCGAATTCGCCCATCGCCTTGGCGAACGACAAGATCGCACCGGCGATCAGCCCGGGCAGGATGAGCGGCAGCGTGATGGTCCCAAACACCCACAGCGGACTGGCGCCGAGCGTTCCGGCCGCCGCCTCAATTTTGCGATCGACCGCCTCGATCGACAGCCGGATCGCCCGCACCATCAAGGGGAAGCCCATGATGGCGCAGGCGAGTGCGGCACCCGTCCAGCGAAAAGAGAAAACAATGCCGAAATGCTCGGCGAAGAAGGCGCCGGCCGGGCCGCGCCGGCCGAAAAACAGCAACAGCAGATAGCCGGTAACCACCGGCGGCAGGATCAGCGGCAGATGCACCAGCCCGTTAAGCAGCGTCTTGCCCCAGAATTGTCCACGGGCAAGCACAAGCGCCATCAATATGCCGGGCGGCAGGCTGGCGATCATCGCCACCGTCGCCACCTTGATAGACAGCCGGACCGCATTCCATTCGTCGGGAGTGAGGTCCAGCAACCAATTCATCTCTCGGCGTCGTGCCTCAGTTGCTCGGCGTCAGAACCGTAAAACCCTGCGCCTTGAAGAGCGCGACTGCCTTGGCGGACTGCAGGCATTTCAGGAATGCCGGCGCATCCTTGTCCTTCGAATCCGCCGTCTGGGCAACCGGGTAGACGATCGGTGGGTGCGAATCCTCCGGGAAGGTGCCGATCACCTTGACGCCGGGCTCGGCATGGGCGTCGGTGGCGTAGACGATGCCGAGCGCTGCTTCGCCTGTCGAAACCAGCTTGAGTGCTGCGCGCACATTCTCGGCCTGCGCCACCTTGCCTTCCACCGAGGACCAGACGCCAAGCGATTCAAGTGCCGCCTTGCCGTATTTGCCGGCCGGCACCGCCTTGAAATCGCCCATGGCAAGCCTGCCGTCGCCGACCAGCCTGGCAAGGTCAAAACCCTTTTCGATCCTGGTTTCGGCCGACGAATCCTTCGGCGCTACCAGCACGATCTGGTTGCCGAGCAATTTCACTTCCGTGTCGGGCTTGGTCAGCTTTTTGTCGGAGAGATATTTCATCCAGTCGAGATCGGCCGAGATGAAGACGTCGGCCGGAGCGCCGCTCTCGATCTGCTTGGCCAGCGCGGAACTTGCCGCATAAGAAACGGTTGCAGCTTCGCCGACATCGGCCTCGCAGGTTGTGTTCACGGCGTCCAGTGCGTTCTTCATGCTCGCCGCGGCGAAGACGATCAGTCTGTCATCCGCGTGGGCAGCCGGCATAGCGGCGATCAACATCGTCGTGAAACCGCCAATGGCGGCCGCCTTCAATCCGAAACCCTTGCGAACCAGCATGAAACTCTCCCCGGGGCTTTGAAAATTCGATTAGCGCAGTCTGCTAATCGATATATCCACATGGATATAACAAGGGAAGGCTTTTTGCCAGACTTGGCCCGGACAATGGCCCGGCCAATGGCGCTGCCACCGCTCGCGATCAATTGAGGTGGATACAGCGCGACGCTACCGGCCGATACCTTGGGTCAATCGGATGTTGCGGACATCGACGGGCGGACAGCAGCCGAGCGATTTCGAGACAGGGTCGATTAAAGCCCGCTGTTTTCGACTCACACCGCGATCGGCGCCTTGATTGTCGCATCGGCGAGGTAGTTTTCCAGACGGAAATCTTCGAAGCGGAAGGCAAAGAGGTCCTTCACCTCCGGATTGATCCACAGCGTCGGCAGCGCCTTGGGGGTACGCTGCAACTGTTCGCGCGCTTGCTCGAAATGGTTCGCATAAAGATGAGCATCGCCTAGCGTGTGGACGAAATCGCCGGGCTTCAGCCCCGTCACCTGCGCCACCATCAGGGTGAGCAGCGCATAGGAAGCAATGTTGAACGGCACGCCGAGAAAGATATCGCCGGAACGCTGGTAGAGCTGGCAGGAAAGCCTGCCCTCGGAGACATAGAACTGGAACAGGCAATGACAGGGCGGCAGCGCCATGGCTTCCACTTCGGCCGGGTTCCACGCTGAAACGATCAGCCGTCGGGAATTAGGATTCTTGCGTATCTCCTTCAAGAGGTTCGCAATCTGGTCGATGGCGCCACCATGGCCGTCCGGCCAGGAGCGCCATTGCTTGCCGTAGACCGGGCCGAGGTCGCCATTCTCGTCGGCCCATTCGTCCCAGATCGAGACGCCGTGGTCGTTAAGATATTTGATGTTGGTGTCGCCGGCCAAAAACCACAGAAGTTCATGCACGATCGACTTCAGGTGAAGCTTCTTGGTGGTGGTGACCGGAAAGCCGCGCGCAAGGTCGAAGCGCATCTGGTACCCGAATACCGAGCGCGTTCCGGTGCCGGTGCGGTCGCCGCGATCGGCGCCGTTTTCCAGTACGTGCTTCAGGAGGTCGAGATATTGGCGCATCGGCTTCGGCTCGATTCGGGTTACCGGTTATCATAACCGACTGGCTGCGGGCCGAACACATCAAAGCGCAGAATGTTCGGACAAGATACCCCGGCTACGGGCTGGCGCGAAAATCGCGCCAGCATTCCGACTGATGCGGGACGATTGTTCAGAGCGCGCCGAGCTTGCCCAGGTCCTTGGCGACCAGGTAGTAGAAGGTCACTCGGCTCTTGGTGTTGTCGGCCTCCATCGCCTTGCAGGTCTTTTCGATGGCCGCGTCCGCCTTGCTGCCGTCGGTGATGCCGAGTTTTTTGGCAACCCAGTTTGCCTTGACGCGATCGAGTTCCTTGGGATCCGTGCAGGATACCAGCGAGGAATCCCGATTCCTCAGCGCAATGCCCAAATGCTTCACGATCTTGGCGACCGCGTCGGCATTTGCCGCGGCGTCGTATTTCTTCACGTCTGCGAGATAATCGGCCATCAAATTTCCCCTCGTCGGCGCCACGGATCCGGTGATGAGGGTTGTGGCGCGCTGCCGCAAGATATGCGCTAGGTCGGTAACTCCTCACCATCGCAAAGCTTCGGTTGAGACCGCTTCCGAGTCAACCCTCCAACATGCAGTTTGACCCGGGTACAAAACCGCCATTCCGGCCTTTCATTTTCCACGACCAGTCCCTATATTCGCTTGGTCGGCTCGACCGACTATGGCGATAAACAGGCGATGAAATAAGCCGTTCGGACCCGGGGGCGGTACCCGGCGCCTCCACCAAAAACCGCTCTTGTCGAAGAGCGGCTTTTGCTGGGGGCGAAATAGGATCGACGAAGGTGTAAAGATCGTACTTTTGCCCGGCATTGTACCACCGTTATCGGGCTAAACTTATAGTTGCCAACGACAACTATGCGGAAGCACGTCTCGCCGCGTAAGCGGTGCGATAGCTTCAATTCAAGCCCTAGTGGTTCGCACTTCTAGGCGGGGTTCGGAGGTACCTGGCAACAGAAACCTCCATTTCTCCCCTTCGATCCCCCCACTTTTTCTCCCCCTCGATATGTAACGGCAGCAGGTTTGCTGGCCGCACGTCCTTGCCCTGCGCCCAGCCGTGAAGCTGTTTGCTGACAAAGCGGCCGCTGCATTCATCACAAGGACTGAAAATGCAAAACGATTCCGATCGATTCTTCGTGCTGACCGGCGGCCCGGGTTCCGGCAAGACCACATTGATCGAAGCCTTGCGGTCCGCCGGCCTTGCAACCTCGCCCGAAGCAGGACGCGGCATCATCCGCGAGCAGTTGGCGATAGGAGGGCCGGCCCTGCCCTGGCGCGATCCGGCACTGTTCGCCGAACTGATGCTGTCATGGGAGATGCGTTCGTATCACGCTGCGTTCGAACAGAACGGTCCCGTCTTCTTCGATCGCGGCGTGCCGGACACGCTTGGCTATATCAGGCTCACCGGATTGCCGGTGCCGGACCATATCAGAAACGCCGCCGAACGCTTCCGCTACGCCAGTCATGTCTTCATCGCACCACCCTGGCCAGAAATTTTTCGGCAGGACAGCGAGCGAAAGCAGACCCTCGACGAGGCCGAACGCACCTATCATGCGCTGGCCGAAGTCTACACGGAATTGGGCTATGAGCTGGTCCCGTTGCCCTTGGCGCCCGTCGAGGCGCGACTGCGTTTTATCTTCGCCAAGGCTGGCTTGTCGCTTGATGTCAGAAGTCAAAAAGGCCGGGAATGACCCGGCCTTAGCTGTCGCCGATAGCAGTGCTTATTCGGCAGGCGCTTCGACAATCTCCCGTCCACGGCCGAGCGTAACCTTGGCCAGCATGAAGGAGATCACCGCGCAAAGCGTGATGCCGGCCACCATCGGCAGCGGCGTGCCGTCGAAGAAGATGCCGGCAATGCCCATGGCGACCGCACCGATGGCGAAATGCAGCGTGCCCATCAAAGCCGACGCCGTGCCGGCGATCGCGCCATGCTCCTCCATGGCCAGCACCGAAGTCGTCGGGATCACCAAGCCGAGGAACCCGTAGCCGACGAACAGAAGCGCCGCCATCACGTCGAGCCGGTCGACGCCGGACGCCATCACCGCGAACAGCACCACCATTGTCGTCGCATAGCCGACCACCGCGACCCGCACCACGGGCCTTAGCCCGAACCGGTCGGCCAGCATCCCCGTCAACTGCGACATGCCGATGAAGGCGACCGCGTTGATCGAGAAGAACACGCTGTAGACCGACGGCGACAGCCCGTAATGGTCGATCAGGATGAAGGAGGAGCTCGACAGATAGACGAAGAAGCTTGCGATCCCGAAGCCGCCGATGGACGCCAGGCCAAGGAAGTTGCGGTCGCCCATCAGGAAGCGATAGGCGGAGAGCGCGGTGCCGAACGAACTGCCTGCACGCGCCTCGACCGGCCGCGTCTCCTTCAGCGAGGTCGCCAGCAGGATGGTGGCAAGCACGGCTCCACCCGTCACCGTCCAGAACACGGCACGCCAGCCGAAATTCTCGATGATGACGCTGCCGGTCAGCGGCGCCAGGATCGGCGAGACCGAAAACACCAGCATCAAAAGCGACATCAGCTTGGCAGCGTCGGTGCCGGTGTGCAGGTCACGCACGATGGCGCGCGGCACCGCCATGCCCGCGCTAGCGCCGAGCCCTTGCAGGAAACGGAAGGCGATCAGCCATTCGACAGAGGGCGCCAGCGCCGAGCCGATGCCGCCGACCATGAACAGCGCGAGGCCGCCATAGAGCGGCAGCTTGCGCCCGACCATGTCGGAGATCGGTCCGACGACGATCTGTCCAAAACCCATGGACAGAAAGAAGATCAGCAGGCTCATCTGCACGGCAGCGGTGCTGGCCTGCAGATCCTCGCCGATCGAAGGCAGCGCCGGAAGATACATGTCGATGGCGAACGGGCCGATCGCGGACAACAGGCCGAGCACGACCGCGATGCGGAGGAATTGGGGATTCATGGTAGCAGGTTCTTTCAAATCTGGTTTGCCGCCGACCGGCGTGTAATCCTAGGACGTTCCATCCCCTGGAATTCCGACTTCTTCTGCGGCGGGAACCTCTTCAATCTAAGTCCATAAATTTAGACACTCTTGTCCAATTCGTCAATCACCTCTATATAGTTTTTATGAAAGTCAACGTTTCTCCTGACACCATCCCGCCACGCGGCCACGAGGCCAAGCGCGTCTCCATCATGGATGCTGCCGGCGAGGTGTTCTGCCGCGAAAGCTTCGCCGGCGCCAACATCGACATGATCGCCGCCGAAGCCGGCGTTTCGCGCCAGACGATCTACAACCACCATGGCGACAAGGAGAAACTCTTCGTCGCCATCGTCCGCGACCTCACCGAGCGTTGCAATACCGGCATCTTCGCTACGATTTCCACCTTTCCCGACCAGCCGAAGGATCTTGAAGCCGATCTGATCGCCTTCGCCGTGCGGATGAACCACAACTGTGTCTGTAGCCGCGACGGAAAATTCCTGCGCAAGCTGATCCAGACCGAGGGCGAACGCTATCCCGAACTCTTCGCGGAATGGCGCGAACAGGGACCGGGCAGGACATGGCCGGCGATCGCCGCCCGTTTTGCCCGCCTCGCTCACGCCGGTTTCCTCGACATCGATGATCCCGATGTCGCGGCTCGCCAGTTCCTGGCCCTTGCCAATGCCGAATTGCAGACGACCTTCATGCTCGGCGGCACGCCTGATGACGACGAGGTGCTGCAATCGGCGACCCATGGCGTGCGCACCTTCCTGCGCGCCTTCGGCAAGCGGCAGCCGGCGGATGCGAGCAAACAAGGCGCGGTCACCAGCGCCTGAGTGATCAAATCTGAGGTGTGACCTCTCGCATCTGCGCTGCCGGCGTCTATATCCGGTTTACGCCGCGCTCAAGCTTGATTACAGCTATGCGGACGATTCAACGGAACCCGACAGCTACATGGCCGACGACCATATCCGCTACGACATTCTGGCCCAGGAGGCGTTGCGCGGCGTGATGCGCAAGGTCCTGGCCGAGGTCGCGCGCACCGGCCTCCCTGGCAACCATCATTTCTTTATCACGTTCCTGACCGGCGCCCCGGGCGTGCGCGTGTCTTCGCGCTTGCGCGAGCGCTATCCCGAACAGATGACCATCGTCATCCAGTTCCAGTATTGGGACCTGAAGGTGACCGACACCGGCTTCGAGGTCGGGCTGTCCTTCTCCGACGTGCCGGAAAAGCTGGAAATCCCGTTCTCGGCCGTGCGCGGCTTTTACGATCCGTCCGTCAATTTCGAACTCGAATTCGACGTGAAGACGGAGACCTCGGCAGACGAACAGCCTGACCAGCCGGCTTCCGAGCCGCTGGCCATTGTCGCCGAGAAAAAGCCGGAGAAGAAGAAGACCGCTGAGGCCGAAAAGAAGCCTGCCGTGGCCGACGCCGCCGCCAAGGGCGCCGAAGTGGTGTCGCTCGACGCCTTCCGCAAGAAGTGATCCGACGGGCCGCGCGACATGGCCGATATCGTCAATCTCCGCCAGGCCCGCAAGCAGAAGGCACGGACGGAAAAGGAGCGCCTGGCCGAACAGAACCGGACGCTGCACGGCCGTTCCAAGGCCGACCGGGAGCGTGAGCGTCTGATCGCCGACAAGGCAGAAAAATTCGTCGCCGGCCATCGCCGCGAAGTCTCGGGCGATGCGGATTCCCCGAGCATCGGACCGAAAACTGCGCCACGGTTTCCGGATAAATCCGATGGTTGAGATGGAATGAGTCAGGTCCGGTGAGCCCGGTCGAGAAACGCTCGGTGACCATTCGCGGCCATCGCACCAGCTATTCGCTCGAAAAACCGTTTTTCGACGATCTCGTCGCCATCGCCGCTGCTCGCAAACTGACGCTCGCCGCCCTCGTCGCCGAAATTGACGGGGCCCGGCCGCGCGATGCCAACCTGTCATCGGCGCTCAGGCTCTACGTCCTGGAATGGGCGAAGCAAGGGATAAAAGGTTCTTTGTAGATCATGATCCCGAACCGAAGGTCAGCGTCAGCGTCCCGACCCTATCGGCATGGGCTCTTAGTAGCTACAGGTAGATCTACCCCCCGCCCAGCGACTTCAGCAGATTGTCGATCGACGAAGGTTCAAGCTTGGGCTTTGGTGCGGATTCTGCTGGCTGCGGGTTGTCATTGGCCGGCGGCTGAGGCGCGCGCTCCGTTTTCTGGGCTCGCGCCGCGGCGGCCCTGCGTTCGGCCTCGAGCTTTGCCTTTTCTTCTGAAGCGATCCGCATCGCCTCTTCCGCCTTCCGGCGTTGCTGTTCTTCGGCCTTCACCACCTCTTCGGCGGCCCTTTGAGCCGCCTTGGCCCTCGCTTCGGCATCCGCTTTGGCCTTTGCGTCCGCCTCGGCCTCAGCCCTCGCCTCCGCTTCGGCTTGGGTCTTTGCCTCGGCTTCAGCCTTCGCCTTGGCATCTGCCTCGGCTTGCAGCCGTGCCGCTTCCTGCTGCTTGCGCAATTCCTCGGCTGCTCTATCGCGCTCGGCCTGCAGGGCGGCGTAGTAACGCGCCTCGCGCCGCAATCGCTGTTTTTCAAGCAGTGCCGCCTGCATGGCCTCGACCCGCTGCTGCTCCTTTTCCAGTGCACGCTGGGTCAGGAACTGCGCCAGCGGCTCACTGTCGAATTCCCGCTTCGCGGCGCCGAACGGCCCGGCGACGTTAAAATTGACAGTCGGATCGGAGCCGACCAGCGCTTCGTCGCCAGGCCGATAAGTGATCGAACCGCTGGCTACGACCGTGCTGGCGTTCAGGTCCGCCGTGATGTCGGCGGACAGCGTCGCCGCCGGATTTTCAAGATTGACCGGCGGTGCTCTCAGTCTACCGCCGGCAATCGTGAATGCGATGTCGGTATCCCCACCCGGAAAACTGCCGTCTGCGGCGATCTGCGGCGCGAAGCCGGCGGTCTTGGCCGCATCGATATCGCGTCCGATCGTGTCGGCCTTGGCGATGAAAGCGCCAAACGCGTTCGGATTGACGCCGGCAATGGTCAAGCCCCTCAGCGCCGCCGTGCCGGAACCGGACAGCGCCGCAACCATCGCATCGGCCGATTTGCCGCTGGTCGAGAGCGTCGCCGAGAAGTCACCGCGACCGCTGATGCCGGCCTCTGGCAGCACGGTGGCCAGATCGGCGCCGGCAAGTTTCATCTGGCCGGAGAAAAGCCCGGTGCCGTCATTGTTCTTCAGCTCGAACAGACCGGAAAGCGCACCGCCGGAGAACTTTGCCGTGAGGTCCGACACGCGGATACCTTCCTGGTCGAGCTTCAGCGAAAACGCCGCGTCATAGGCCGTAGCAAAAGCGCCGGCGACCAGCGATGCTGCGGTCAGGTCGAGTTCGGCGGTGAACGGCAGGCTCGGCTTCTGGCTGAATGGGGTGGTTGGCCAAGCCCCGCCGGAACCCAGTAAAGCCTGGTCGCCAAACAGCATCACCGCCATCGGGTCGAAATCCAGCTCATCGAGCGCCAGCGCACCGGTAAGATGCGGCAGCCCGTCCTTGACGTCGACATTGACGTCACCGGAAATCGCCGCTTCGTTGATGGAGCCGCTGACGCCGGACAGCACCAGAAGGCTGTTGCCAAAGTCGGCGTCGGCCGCAATCCACGTCGACTTGCCTGTCCCCATGCCCGGCAGGCCGACGCCTGTCGTCATCAACCACGGCTCGATGTCGGCCGCTTCCAGGCTGACCTTGCCCTTGGCGGTGGGTCCCTGTGGCGTGCCGGCGACCGTCCCAGAGAAACCGGCTTTGAAGTCGTTGCCGGTGAGGTCGAAGCTCGTCGCCATGCCGCCGCCGAGCGTGCCTTTCGCCGCGACGTCGGTGGTCGCCTCGCCAAGCATGCCGAGCGGCAGCGCCGGCAGGCCGTAAAGCGCCAGAAGCGCGGTGGCGTCGGTATTCCTGGCGTTGAAGGTCAGCGACACGGGCGCTTCGAGCAGCCGATCGGTCGTCCCCTTGCCGGACAGCGATGCCGAAAACGCCGAACCGCCTGCCTTGCCTTGCGCGCTCAATGCTAGTCCCGTCGTGCCGTCGCCATTGGCGGCGGCACTCGTCACCAGATCGACGCGCGCGTCCTGGAACAGCTCGGGATAGGCCGCCACACGCCGCGCCAATCCCTTCAGCACCGCATTGTCCGGATAGTGCCGCGCCGCGACCTCGACCAACGGCTTGAGGTCGACGGCGACAACGGAGGCGTCGAGCTTGCCGGTGGGGCTCACCGGGAAATCCTTGATCCGGCCGGTGGCGCTGATCGAGGCGCCGGCAAGCCCACTGAGCGAAAGCCGGTCGATTTCGAGCAGCCCGTCGCGCAATCTGAGCGCCGTATCGACCGTATCGGCGGTCAGCCCGCCGGCACTGACCGGCCCGGCCTTGATCTGGAAATCGAGGTCGCGGTCGGAAAAACGGTTGGCGCCCTTGTCGCTGATGAAGATGGAGGCGAAGGCAGCGAGCCCGTCGACATCGAGCTCGCCGCCTTCGAGCCGCATCAGCACGGACGGCCTGGCGTCGTCGGGCTGGCTGGAATCCATACGGCCCGAAAATTTCGCCTTGCCAAGAACGAGCTCAAGGTCGCTGAAAGCCTGGCGATTGTCGCTCAATTCGACCTTGGCCTTGAAGCCGGCGGCCGGCAGTCGGCGGATCGCTTCGTCGACATCCTTCGACAGCCAGGCAGCAAAGCCCGAAGGCTGCGCCACAGCCAGAAGCAGCGAACCGGTGAAGCCGAAATGATCTCCGACGCTGAGCATACCGTTTGCTTCCAGCTTGGCGCGGCCAGGCAGCGTCGCGGCCAGCGACTTCACCGACCAGCCGTCAGCGGCCGGCTCGGCTGAAAGGCGCACGTCGCGAACCGTCGTGTCGCCGGCCACCACCGCCGGCAGGTTCACCTCGACGGTGCCGGGTATGGTCGGCTTCGGCAAATCGAGCAGCGCCTGCTCCAGCGCCGCGACACGCGCCGACAGCGTCAACCCAGTGCCGGCCGCTGCGCCGACGGCCTCATCGAACTGCACCTGAGCGCCATCGGCCTCGATCGAAAAGCGAGGGTTCGGCCCAAGGTCGACGGCAGCGTTGCCGTCGGCGGTGTAGGGATTGTCGAGCGGGCCGGTCTCGAAGCGGAATTCGTCGACACCAAGTTTCCGGTGGTCGAGCGAGAACTTGCCGTTCAGCCTGAACCCCGGGTCCGGCTTGCCGGCGCCGGGCTTCATCGTCTCGCCGCCCATGCCATCAACCTGCGCCGAACTCTTGTCGGCGACATTCCTATCGAAATTTGCGACCTTGAACTGACCCGAATAGATCGCGGCGCCATCGACGATACCGGCATTGCCGTCGGCCTCGATGACCAGCGGATAAGCATCCGGATTGGCTTTGAGCCTGAGCCGCATCTGCCCATCGCCGCTAGCCCTGCCGGTGGACGCGATGACGGTGCTGCGCAGGCCGTCGAGCCGCAGCGACCCATCCAGCCGCCAAGGTCCGGCCAACGATTTAGCAGAGAGCGTCGAGTTGATCTCGGACATGAGGTGGCTGCGCCCGCCGGCGGCATGGCGCAGCGCGATCTCTCCGTCCGTCACCGTCAGCTTCTCGATCGAGATCTGGCCGGGATCGAAGGGCGATGATGGCCGTATCGCCCAGTCGACCGTGCCGTCGGCGGCAATGTCGATCGTCGCCTTCGGCCGCACCAGCCGCATGTCGAAGATCAACACTTCGCCGCTCAGGAAGGGCGCCAGTTCCGCATCCATCGAAAAGGTCTCGACGGTCATTGCCGGCCGGCCGGCCGGGCCACCGGCAACGGTGACGTTCGAGAAAGTCAGCGAGGGAAACGGCAGCAGCCTTGCCGTCGCATCGCCCTGAACGGTTACCTTGCGGCCTAGAATGGCGCTCGCCTCACGCTCGAAATCGGCACGATAGCCCGTCCAGTCGATAAAATACGGCACCACCAGCGCCGCACACAGCACCAGCACGAAAAGGCCACCGAAGATCACGAACAGGCGTGCGAGCATCAGCTCCAAAACGGTTGATTGAAAATCAGCCGCACTCTACCCGCATCCGCGTGTCGATAAAGTGGCAATTTCTCAAACCGGCCGGCTTCCGGCGCGCGGAAACTCAGCGTGCGTCGCGCTTTGCCTGCGCTACTTTGGCCGCCTTGCGCTGTCGGCCGAGTTCCATCGGCCGAACCAGGTTCGGCGCCCTCTCGTTCACCACCGCCCGCATGCCTTTGTGCGCGGTACGCGTGTTGAACTCGGGACCGTCTGCCGCCGCACCTTGCTTCATGGACAGCGCCTTGCGTGCATTGTCGACCAGCGAAACACGCGCCCCCAACTGGCGGCGGCGTTCGGCCTCGCCATTAAGCCTCCGCATGGCCATCGCCAAAACCTCGAGTTTCAACTGCGAGCCGCCGTCGGCTTTCGAGGCGACGGCTCCTTTTGGCGCACCCTTGCCGCGTATCTCGCGGCGGCGCCGATGCGCCTCGCCCTGCGCCTTATCGCGCCGCTCCCGCAACAGCTTGACCAGACCGGCAAGCTCGGCGTCGGCAAGGCCCTGCACTGCCGGATGGTGCGACTTCTCGACGAGACCGTGTTCGTCGGCGCTCAGCGCCCGAGCCTCTTCCTTGCGTGAAATCGCCATGACACCATTCCTCCGTCTGCGACGCCTGCCTCAAACCTCATGTCCTTTGGAGTCTCGGTCCAAATGGTGGTGCGGTCAAGCCGAGCACCATTTCGATCTTCGTCCACTAGTCGGCAGGCAAGATCTTTCCCGGGTTCATGATGTTTTGCGGATCGAGCGCCTGCTTGATCGTGCGCATGATGTCGACGCCGTGGCCAAGTTCGTGGCGCAGGAAGCCGACCTTGCCTTGGCCGATGCCGTGCTCGCCAGTGCAGGTTCCATCCATGCCGATCGCCCGCATGTTCAGCCGCGCCACAAACTCTTCCGTCGCCGCGATTTCCTTCGGATCCTCGGCGTCCATCAGCACCAGCACATGGAAATTGCCGTCGCCGGCATGACCGACGATCGGCGCGATCAGCCCCATTTCGGCAATATCGGCCTCGGTTTGCGTGACGCATTCGGCAAAGCGCGAGATCGGCACGCAGACGTCGGTCGACAGGCCCTTGGCGCCGGGCCTGAGCGTCAGCGACGACCAATAGGCGTCGTGCCTGGCCTTCCACAGTTTTGTCCGCTCCTCGGCGACGCTGGTCCACAGGAACGGGCCGCCGCCATACTCCTTCGCGATGGCGCCGAAGGTTTCGGCCTGTTCGGCTACGCCGGCGTCGCTGCCATGAAATTCGACGAACAGGCATGGGCTCTCCGGATAGTCGAGCTTCGAATAGCTTTTCATCGCCCGCATCTGCAGCGCATTGACCAGTTCGATGCGGGCCACCGGAATGCCCATCTGGATCGTCGCGATTACCGCATTGCAGGCCGCTTCGACGCTGGGAAACGGACAGACGCCGCCGGAGATCGCCTGCGGAATGCCCTGCAGCTTCAGGGTCAGCTGGGTGATGATGCCGAGCGTGCCTTCAGAGCCGATCAGGAGCCGCGTCAAATCATAGCCGGCCGAACTCTTTTTTGCGCGCTTGCCGGTCGCCACCGTCTCACCATCGGCCATCACCGCCGTCAGCGACAACACATTCTCGCGCATCGTGCCGTAGCGCACCGCATTGGTGCCCGACGCTCGCGTCGCCGCCATGCCGCCGAGCGACGCATTGGCGCCCGGATCGATCGGAAAGAACAGGCCGGTGTCGCGCAGGTGCCGGTTGAGATCCTCGCGCGTCACGCCGGGCTCGACGGTGCAGTCGAGATCCTGCGGGTTGACCGCGAGGATGCGGTTCATCCGCGACGTGTCCAACGAGATGCCGCCACCCGGCGCGTTGGTGTGGCCTTCCAGCGAGGAACCGACGCCGAAGGCGATCACCGGCACGCGGTGCGCGGCGCAGGCCGTCACAATCTCCTGCACCTCCGCCGTCGTCCCCGGAAATGCCACGCCATCCGGCGCCTGGGTCGGAATGTACGTGGTGGTATGCGCGTGCTGGGTGCGGATCGCCTCGCCGGTCTGGAACCGCTCGCCGAGCCGCTGCTTGAGGATGCCAAGCACGGCGGCGATCCCTTCTTCGTTGCGCTCGACCGGATTGAGGTCGCTCAGAGCCATCGATTCCTCCGCGAATGGACCAGCGCCCACTCTCGTTATTCGTTTATGGATGCGTAGTCTCACCGACCACGCTCTGTCCAGCGAGAAGGAAGTTTTCGATGTCCATCCCCACCCCCTTCGTCTCTCGTGCCATGGGCATCGAGGACGACTGGATCGACTACAACGGCCATCTCAACATGGCCTATTACAATGTGCTGTTCGACCGCTGCTCCGACGAAGCGTTCGAAACGATGGGGATGGGGCTGGATTATGTGAAGCAGCGGCGGTTGACCATCTACACGGCCGAGGTCCATGTCTGCTATGTCAGGGAGCTGCATCTCGACCACAAGGTCAATGTCTCGTTCCAGCTCCTCGATCATGACGAAAAGCGGCTGAGAGCCTACCAAGAAATCCGCCATGTCGACGGCTGGCTCGCCGCCACTTCCGAATCATTGTCGCTGCATGTCGACATGTCAGGGCCGAAAGTGGCGCCCTTCCCGGCCGACGTGCTGACCAAGATCGAGGCCATGCGCGCCGCTCATGCTGCGCTGCCGATGCCGGAGCGCGCCGGCCGTTCCATCGGCATCAAGGCGCGCCGCGTTTGAAGAGGTTTTTTCGGCGTCCGCTTTAAGCCCTTGTTTTCATTTATACCGTTACCCCAAAGCCACTATGCCCTGATAAGCCATTGGCACTAGCCCGCAAGCCGGCTTGAACCGCGACCCGGCCGCCGTTAACCTTACCGAGGTTTTAACGTGAACAAGCCGAATTGAGTCGTTGAACGACTCAGCACGGCGGTTGAAAACCGTCCCTATCGAGTTGTGATACGGGCGGCTGGGCGGAAGCGGTTCGGGGAACGTGCATGAAAACCGACATCAAGGTCGAGGCGGACAGGCTGGCAGCTGATCCACGCATCAGCGACTATGATTTCTGGCGCTCGCTGAAGAACCTCAACAACGAGATCTTTCACATCGCCAACAACAACGAGCCGATCCCCTTCGCCATGATCCGCTGGCGCGCCATCCTGAAACAGGCGCGCTCGAAGCGCGGGCATGCCTAGCGCTTCAGCGCATCCAGCGGCGAACGCGCCACCACCGGTGACGACTGGATAATCGCGGTGTTGGTCATCGCAAACGGAATGATGCGGTCGATCACCCTTTCGAGTTCGGCCACCGAGCCGACATGCGCCAGCGCGATGAAACAGTCCTCGCCGGTCACCCGGTCGCATTGCGCGATTTCCGGCAAGTCGCGGATGATCTCGGCCACCACAGCCAGTTGCCCGGGCACCGGCCTGATCCGCAGCCATGCCGACAGCTTCATGCCGAGCGCCGCCGGGTTGATCCGCACCGTATAGGCTCCGATCACGCCGCTCTCCTGCAGCCGCTTGATGCGCTCGGCCACGCTCGGCGCCGACAGGCCGACCGAGCGAGCCAGTTCAGCGGTGCTGGTGCGCGCATCCTTTTCCAGCAGGCGCAGGATTTTCAGATCCGCCGCATCCAGGTCGGCATTTTCGTTTCGAAGGCGTTTCAACGAAAGCTCCTAGGCATCGGAAAAGTAATCGCCTCCTTGGCCGATCATTACCCATATAAACCGGAAAGATCGCCTGCGATAATTATGGCATGGAAGATCGAACGCAAGCCCCCGCAGCAATGCCTTCCCTTGCTGGCCCGGCCTTTGGCAAGCTGGCGACCTCGCTGCCGCCGCATGTCTGGTTCGGCGTCAGCGCCGTGTTCCATTATCTCGGGCCGGCTTTCGCCGTGCTGCTTTTCCCGCATGTCGGCGTGCTCGGCATGGCCTGGCTGCGCATCGTCACGGCCGCCCTGGTCTTTGCGCCGCTGACCCGGCCCTGGACGATCTTCGCCCGCGCCGACCGGCCGACACGATTGCTGCTTGTCGCCTTTGGTGCCTGCCTCGGCGTGATGAATTGCTCGTTCTACTTGGCGCTCGACCGCTTGCCAATCTCGCTGGTCGCGGCGATCGAATTCGTCGGCACCATCGGCGTCGCGCTGGTCGGCGTCAGAAGCCCGCGCAATCTCGCCGCCCTCGCCGTCGCGGTCATCGGCACCCTGCTGCTGATCGACGTCAAATGGTCAAGCGACCCGATCGGCCTGTTCTGGGCCTTCCTCAACGGCGCGCTGTTCGTTGGCTATATCGTGCTTGGCCACCGCGTCGCCCGCGCCGGCGCCGGCGGCGGCATCGCCGGCCTGGGTGCCGCCATGGCGGTCGCCTTGCTCATCGTGCTGCCGATCGGCTTCACCGATGCGCTGCCGGCTTTCTCGGCGCCGCCGCTGCTCATCGCCGCCATCGGCGTCGGCATCTGCTCGTCGGTCATCCCCTATATCTGCGACCAGCTCGCCATGTCGCGGCTGCCGCGATCGAGCTTCGCGCTGATGCTGTCGTTGCTGCCGGTCACCGCCACGCTGATCGGCGTCATTGTGCTCCGCCAGATACCCAGCTCCACCGATTGCCTCGGCATCGCCCTGGTGGTGGCCGGCGTCGCTTTCCACAAACCGGCAAACGCCTGATCAGGCAAGCTTTTCTCTGAGGAAGGTGCTCGTCCGGCCCCAGGCGAGGTCCGCCGTGTTCTTGTCGTAGCGGGCCGCTGACGTGTCGTTGTTGAAGGCATGATTGGCACCTTCATAAACATAGACCGTGTATTCGACCTTGGCTGCATCGAGTTCTTTCTTGAAGGCGTCGATACCGGCATTGATGCGGGTGTCGAGTCCGGCATAGTGCAGCAGCAGCGCCGCCTTGATCTTCGGCACATCCTCGGCCTTCGGCTGCATGCCGTAATAGGCGACGGCGGCGGCCAGATCCGGCGCGTTGGCAGCCAATGTGTTCACTGTACCGCCGCCCCAGCAGAAGCCGACCGCGCCGACCTTGCCGTTGCCACCCTCGTATCCCTTGAGGAAAGCGACCGTTGCGACCGCATTGGCGACGGTCTGCGCCGGATCGAGCTTGGAAAATTGGTCGCGCGCCTTGTCTTCGTCGGCCGGCGTGCCGCCAAGCGGCGACAGAAAGTCAGGAGCCAGCGCCACAAATCCTTCAAGCGCCACGCGTCGCGCCACATCGCGTATATGCGGGTTGAGCCCTCTGTTCTCATGCACGACGATGACGGTGCCGAGCTTGCCGGACTGGCCGGCCGGTTTGACCAGATAGCCCTTCATCTCGCCACCGCTGCCGGGGTAGCTGATGTCCTCGCCGGTCACGCGTGAATCGTCCTCGGCAATGATTGCCGCCCGGGCTGAATTCGCTGCCAGCAGCGGCGCGATTGCGGCGGCTGCCGCGCCTGATCCGGCAAGCCTGGTCAGCTGTTCCATGAAGCGCCGCCGGTCGAGCGTCAAATGCGTGTATTCGTCATAGGCGTCGATCATTGCCTGGGTAATGGCAGGCCGTGTGACGGCTGAGCTGGCAGGGACCGGTTTTGTCATGGCGCTCTCCTCTGCTTCGGCAACACGCGCAAGATAGGCTAGAAGCCCGCGTGGTCCAGTCACGGATGAGTGAGGCTATGCGGTGTTCACAACGCCGGTTGGCTCGCATTGGCCATGGCGGCCATTCGGCACGAAAGCCGTGACACGAACGCGCAGGCCGTCATCACTTTCTTGTAATTGGTGGTAAATCTTGACGATCCTGACACAATATAAGGGAAAGCTGCAGGTGGTGACCTCGCCTGCCTTTGCCGGCTTTGACAAGAAGGAAAACACTCATGACCTTCCCCACCCCGATCCTCGCAAGCGTGTTCGTGCTTGCCGCCGCCGTGCTGGCGCTGCGTTTCGCCGCCTTCGCTGCCACCAGGCGATCGATGGTCAAGGTCCGCAGCGACCGACGTCAGCCTGCCGATGGCCGCTCGAAGACCAGTGACTGAAACCCGAGGTTGAGGGGAAATCATGGACGTCCAGAATATCGTCGACGCCGTCTCACAGAAAGCCGGCCTCGACCAGGCAACGACGGAAAAGGTCGTTGGCATCATTTTTTCGGTGCTCGAGCACGAGGCGGAAGGCACGACCCTGTCCAGCTTCTTCGCCAAGATCCCGGGAGCCGATGGGCTGGCCCAGAAATATGATGTCATGGCTCCCGGCGCGGCCTCCGGTGGAGGCCTGCTGTCATCGCTGCAGGGCGCGCTGGGCGGTGTTCTCGGCGCCAAGACCGGCGCGTTGGTCAACGGCGTCGCGGCGCTCGAAGCGTCCGGCCTTAGCATGGCGCAGATCCGCCAGGCCGGCACGACGCTGGTCCAGCAGGCCGAAACCGCCGCCGGCCCCGAGCTGACCAATGAGGTGCTCAACTCGGTGCCCAGCCTGAAAGGCCATCTCGGCCTCTGAAAGAACTCTCTACTTCGGCAGCGTATAGGCCATCACATAGTCCCCCGCCTTGGTGCCGACCGAGCCATGGCCGCCGGCGACGATGACCACGAACTGGCGTCCGTCGGCGACCGTGTAGGTCATCGGCGTCGACTGCCCGCCGGCCGGCAGCCGGGTCTGCCAAAGCTGCCTGCCAGTCGTCAGATCATAGGCGCGGAAGAAGTCGTCGACCGCAGCACCGAGGAAGGCGACGCCGCCAGCGGTGATCATCGGCCCACCGATGCCCGGCACGCCAACCTTGAACGGCAGCGGCAGCGGCGTCATGTCGTAGACGGTGCCGTTGCGATGCTTGTAGACGATCTTGCCGGTCCTGAGATCGGCGCCCGCGACATAGCCCCAGGGCGGTGCCTGGCAGGGGATGCCGAGCGGCGACAGAAACGGCTTCAATATCACTGCATAAGGCGCACCTTCATTGCGGTTGAGGCCCTGTTCGCTGCCTTTGGTATCGCCCGGCGGCGGCACGTCCGCGCGCGGCACCAGCTTGGAGATGAACGCCAGGTATGTCGGCATGCCGAACATCACTTGCCGGACCGGATCGACCGCCACGCCGCCCCAGTTGAATGTGCCGAAATTCCCGGGATAGACCAGTGAGCCCTGCAGCGACGGCGGCGTGTAGCGACCCTCATAGCGCAGTTTCAGGAAATCGATCCGGCAGGCCAGCTGGTCGAACATGGTAATGCCCCACATGTCCGCGCCGGTCAGCGGTTTCGGATTGAAGCTCAGATCCGAGACCGGCTGCGTCGGCGAGGTATGATCGCCCTCGATCGCGCCGCCCGGCGCCGGCACTTCGCTGATCGGAACGATCGGCTCGCCGCTGCGCCGGTCGAGCACATAGAGGTCGCCCTGTTTGGTCGGCCCAACTAGCGCCGGCACCACGCCGCTGGCCGTGGTGATGTCGACCAGCGTCGGCTGCGCCGGCACGTCCATGTCCCAGAGATCGTGATGCACGGTCTGCCGCACCCAACGCAATTGGCCGGTGTTGAGATCGAGCGCAGTGATCGAAGAGGAGAATTTCTCGTCATTGGCGCTCCGCCCGGCGCCGAGCTGATCCGGCGTCTTGTTGCCGAGCGGCACGTAGAGCAAGCCGAGCTTCTCGTCGGCGCTCGCCGTCGACCACATGTTGGGCGAGTTGTGGGTATAGGTCTGGTCAGGTGCCAGTGGCGTCGTCTGGTCCGGATTGCCGGAATCCCAGTTCCAAATCAGGGCGCCGGTGTCGACGTCGAAGGCGCGGATGACGCCGGACGGCTCCTCCGTTGAATAATTGTCGTTGACCGCGCCGCCGACGATGATCTTGTTGGCGATGATCAGCGGCGCCGAAGTCGAATAATAATAGCCCGGCTTCGGATACGGCATGTTGGCGAGCAGGTTCAACGTGCCGCCCTCGGCGAATGTGGGACAGACCTGGCCACTCGCGGCGTCGAGCGCGATCAGCCGGGCGTCGGATGTCGGCAGATAGACGCGTGCTGCACAAGGCTGGCCGGCGGCGATTTTGGCATCGGCATAATAGGCCACGCCGCGGCACGTCTGGTGCTGGCGGTCCTTGTCCAACCCGACCTTGGGATCGAAGCGCCATTTCTCCTTGCCGCTCGCTGCATCTATGGCAATGGCGAAATTGTGCGGCGTGCAGATGTAGAGCGTGTCGGCAACCTTCAGCGGCGTCACCTGATAGGTCGTCTCACCGATGTCGTCGGGCCCTTTCACATCGCCGGTGCGATAGGTCCAGGCCGGCTGCAAATTGGCAACGTTTTCGGGAGTGATCTGGTCGAGCGGCGAATAGCGCTGGCCATACTGGGTGCGGCCGTAAAAATGCCATTCGCCGGCTGGCACATTGCCGCCGAGGTCGGCCGTCGGCGTCACCATGTCGGTGTTGAGTTGGCCGGCAATATCCTTTGGATCGGTCGTCATCGAATAGCCGGCAACGCCGATCGATGCCAGCACCGCGAGTATCAGCGGCGCGCGACCGTCCGGGCCGGTGAGCCCGCGCCGCGCCCACGGCGTCAGCAGCCACAACGCCAGAAGCACGATGATGCCGCCGCGCGGACCGAGTTCCCACCAGTCGAAGCCGATTTCCCAGACCGCCCAGCAGAGCGTGCCGATGACGATCGCCGCGTAAAGCCACAGCGCCATCGATTTGCGCCTGTAGAGCAGCCAGCCGGCGAGGAGGAAGGCGATGCCGGCAATGACATAATACCAACTGCCGCCCAGCGAAGCTAACCAGATGCCGCCGCCGCCGAGCGCCAGGCCGATAAGAAGAAGGATGAGGGAGGTGATGACGACAGCCAAGATGATACTCCTTCGACTGGTGCGCTTCGCAGCGTCAATGGGCAACCCGGCATTGCGCTCCTGCCCCGGGCACAACTTTCTCCGGCCCGCCTCCTCTGTCAAGCAAGCTCCTCGTTTTAGGCGTGGACCCACAGCAGGCTCACGTTTTGGGTCGCGCACTCATCCAGATTGTGGGTCTACGGACTGGAGAGAGAACAAAACGGAGACACTTCTGGCGTTTCGCCGCCGAATCACTACATTCGGGGGAGATGTCCGGCTTTTCGGAAGATATGCCTTTTTTTGACGAACCGAACGCGCGGCCCTCGGCCCCGTCGGGAATTGCTGCGCGCGCCATGGCTGCCCGCAGCGGCCACAACAACGCGCCCGATTATCTGAACGGCCTCAACCCCGAGCAGCGCCTGGCGGTGGAAACCACCGAGGGCCCGGTTCTGGTGCTGGCCGGCGCCGGCACCGGTAAGACGCGCGTCTTGACCACCCGCATCGCCCACATCCTTGCCACCGGCAAGGCCTTCCCCTCGCAGATCCTCGCCGTCACCTTCACCAACAAAGCCGCGCGCGAAATGAAGCAGCGCATCGGCATCCTGATCGGTGAAGGCAATGTCGAGGGCATGCCGTGGCTCGGCACCTTCCATTCGATTGGCGTGAAGCTGCTTCGCAGACACGCCGAGCTTGCCGGACTGAAATCCGATTTCACCATTCTCGACACCGACGACGTCGTTCGACTGATCAAGCAGCTCATCCAGGCCGAAGGGCTGGACGACAAGCGCTGGCCGGCCAAGCAATTCGCCCAGATGATCGACGGCTGGAAGAACAAGGGGCTTGGTCCCGCCGACATTCCCGAGGGCGATGCCCGCGCCTTCGCCAACGGCAAGGGCCGTGAGCTCTACAAGGCCTATCAGGAGCGGCTGAAGACGCTGAACGCCTGCGACTTCGGCGATCTTCTGTGCCACCCGATCCGCATCTTCCGCGCCAATCCGGACGTGCTTAAGGAATACCACAAGCGCTTCAAATACATCCTCGTCGACGAGTACCAGGACACCAACACCGCGCAGTACATGTGGCTGCGGCTGCTTGCGCAGCGGCCGCAATCCTCCCCCCTTGAGGGGGAGGTGCCCGCGAAGCGGGCGGAGGGGGTCGCCGCAGAAGGAACCGCCCAATCATCAAAGACCTTGGCGTCGAGCACTGCCGCACGGACCCCACCCGGCCGGGCTTCGCCCGGCCACCCTCCCCTCAAGGGGGAGGGAAACCTGCGCCCGGCCACCGTAAATATCTGCTGCGTCGGTGACGACGATCAATCCATCTATGGCTGGCGCGGGGCCGAGGTCGACAACATCCTGCGCTTCGACAAGGATTTCCCCGGCGCTGCGATCATCCGGCTGGAGCGCAACTACCGCTCCACCGCCCACATCCTCGGCACCGCCTCCCACCTCATCGCCCACAATGAAGGCCGCTTCGGCAAGACGCTGTTCACCGAAAGGGTCGCTGAGGACGACGAGAAGGTGCATGTCCACGCCGCCTGGGATTCCGAGGAAGAGGCCCGTGCAGTCGGCGAGACCATCGAAGCCTATCAGCGCCAGAAGCACAATCTCAACGACATGGCCATTCTTGTCCGCGCGTCCTTCCAGATGCGCGAGTTCGAGGATCGTTTCGTCACGCTCGGCCTCAACTACCGCGTCATCGGTGGCCCGCGCTTCTACGAGCGCCTCGAAATCCGCGATGCGCTGGCCTTCTTCCGCGTCGTCGCGCAAGGCGCAGACGACCTCGCCTTCGAGCGCATCGTCAATGTGCCGAAGCGCGGCCTTGGCGAAGCCACCATCCGCCAGATCCACGACACCGCGCGCGCGCTCCGCATCCCAATGCTGGAGGCCGCCTCCAAACTTGCCGAGAGCGACGAGCTGAAGCCGAAGCCGCGCGCCGCACTGCGCGAGGTATCAGCCAATTTCGAGCGCTGGCAGAAAGCACTGGAGACCACGCCGCACACCGAGTTGGCCGAGACCATCCTCGAGGAGAGCGGCTACACCGACATGTGGAAGAACGACCGCTCGGTGGAAGCTCCCGGCCGGCTGGAAAACCTGAAAGAGCTGATCCGCTCCATGGAGGAGTATGAGTCGCTGCGCTCCTTCCTCGAACATGTAGCACTGGTGATGGACGCCGAGCAGAACGCCGAACTCGATGCCGTCAACATCATGACGCTGCATTCGGCCAAGGGCCTCGAATTCGAGACCGTTTTTCTGCCTGGCTGGGAGGAAGGCCTGTTCCCGCACCAGCGCGCGCTCGACGAGGGCGGCCGCTCGGGGCTCGAGGAAGAGCGCCGCCTGGCCTATGTCGGCCTGACCCGCGCCAAGAAGAACCTGCATTTGTGGTTCGTCTCCAACCGCCGCATCCACGGCCTGTGGCAGTCGACGATCCCATCGCGCTTCCTCGATGAACTGCCGGAAGCCCATGTCGAGGTCGCCGAGGGCGGCAACAGCTACGGCGGTTACGGCAATCCCTATGGCGGCGGCTCGTTCGCATCGGGCCGTGGCGGCCAAGGAGCAGGAAGGCAGAACCCCTATGGCGCCTCGCGTTTCGACAATGTCGGCGCAGAAAAATCCGGCGCCTTCTCCAACACCTATGCGACGCCGGGCTGGCAGCGCGCACAAAAGAACCGCACCGAGGCGACCGACCGCAACTGGGGCTCGCGTTCCGGCCACCAGGTCGAGCGCATCGGCTATGGCGAAACCGACTCCGGCTATGGCGCCGGCCGCACTAGCGTCAAAGGCCGTACCATCGACGGCGAACTGGTCGCCAAATCCGTCGCCGACACGCCGTCCGCCTTCAGCGTCGGCGACCGCGTCTTCCACCAAAAATTCGGCAACGGCAACATCTCGGCCATCGAAGGCAACAAGCTGACCATCGACTTCGACAAGGCCGGCCAAAAACGCGTGCTGGATGGGTTTGTCGCGGCGGTGTGACCCGCATGGTTGCGTTTCAGCAACAGTTTAGAACGGTTTTTTCACCATCTTGATTTGCTTAGTGAAACAAACCATGAACGCGGCTATCATACGAACTTGTGCGATTCTCTCGCACATCCGCGTCGGCAAACAATGAAACATCACCACGAGTTTCGCGATCCTATTCATACTTTTATCAGCGTTCGCACAGATGAGCGGAGCGTCATAGATTCACGGCCATTCCAACGCCTGCGCAACATTCATCAGCTCGCTCTTACATATTTGGTTTACCCGGGAGCTACCCATCGCCGATTCGAGCATTCGCTCGGCGTCATGGATTTGGCGTCAAGAATATTCGATATTGTGACAAGTTCTGAAAACATTGTTCATTCCGTAGTGAGAGACATCGTGCCCGACACGGATGCTCTTCGCTATTGGCGGTCTGTTCTGCGCATGGCAGCGCTCTGTCATGATGTAGGTCATCTCCCTTTTTCACATGCGGCAGAACACAAACTTCTACCAAAGGGCTTTGACCATGAGCAGATAACTGTTTCATTGATTAGGTCTGCTGAGATGCAAGCCATTTGGGAAAGAATGACCCCTCCCCTCCGTGCCGACGATATCGTTAGGTTGGCAGTCGGCCCAAAGAAGGCCAAAGACTTATCCTTCTCAACCTGGGAAACTATACTATATCAGAAATTATCATCGGCGACGCTTTTGGGGCTGACCGGATAGATTATCTCCTTAGAGATTCCTATCATGCAGGGGTAAAGTACGGCAATTTTGACCACAATAGACTTATTAACACGCTAAGAATATTGCCGAGACAAGATCAAGGGTCAGACGAGCCAGCCCTAGGACTGGAAAACGGAGGCCTGGAATCGTCGGAAGCGCTAATGCTCGCGCGGCATTTTATGTATAAGCAGGTCTATCTCCATCCAATTCGGCGAGTTTATGATCTTCATCTGATTGATTTTCTAAACTCCTGGTTGGAAGGCGGCCTTTTTTCCACCGCCTTGGAGGATCACCTTGCAATGTGCGATGCTGAGGTAATTTCAGCGATTCGAAAAGCTTCGATCGATGCGTCGAACCCATCTCACCTACATGCCTGCAGGATTGAGAAGCGGGAGCATTTTCGACTTTTTTATGCAACTAGCCCTGGCGACAAGATAGGCGGGGTTCTTCGCCCAGGTGAAAAACTATATGATCTTGCCAAAAATAAGTTTGATTCAAATTTAATTAGACATGACTACATACCGCCCAAGGCAGCCGCCCCCGATTTTCCTGTAAAGATGTATGATAATTCCATTCAGTCCTCGTTGAAAGTGTCACCAGTCCTTATTGGGCTTCCCTCTATCGAGGTGGATTCTCTCTTTTGTTGTAAATCAATCTTGCGGGATGCCTTAAAGTGGCGCGATGAAACTCGCGCTGAAGCTCTAGATTTAGTCAAACAGACGGAACTGCTATGAAGCACAATGGCCAAGATGACAGGGTATCGATCATACTAGAGCTAACAAATCGACTAAAGTCGAGAGGTAGCTGGTGTGGGGAAACCCATATCCAAAAAACGGCCTTCATCTTGAGAAATTTTGGTGTGGATGATCTCGATTATGAATTCATTCTGTATAAGCACGGACCTTATTCTTTCGATCTTCATAGCGAACTGGCGATAGTGCGTAACGCTAATTTAATTTCTCTTGTTGTTTTGCAGGATCGATATGGGCCTTCTTTTGAGGTAACAGAAATATGGGGAAAACGCTTCCTTGAAAAACATCAAGAAAGAATTAGAAAGAATAAGAAACAGATCGATTTTGTAGTTGAGTGGGTTGGGGATCGAGACGTGAAATCTCTCGAACGAATTTCGACAGCTTTGATGATTGCTAGAGATAACCCGTCACAACCGGTCGATAGCCGTGCCCTGCTTCTCAATAAGCTTAAGCCTCATATTACCATCACAGAGGCGGAAAACGCGACAAAGCAGGTTGATTTTAAGTTGGAGGAAGCAAGGAAGAAAAAAATCCTTGCTGACTAGGGTCTGTACTCAATTAGGATTCCCGCCAGCGCAGAGTTGTGATTCAAGGCTTCCGAATCGAGTGGAGGCATTGATGCGGAAGCAGCTCT